>DATEOC010000079.1:0-180658 GCA_035274425.1 Chloroflexia bacterium | reverse complement strand
GCCGATGTTTCTCCCGGTGCATCGTGGCGCTACGGCGGACGTTACGCTTGTTCGTTTGGCACTACAACCGTCGCCAGCGTGCTATCTTTGCTAATCCTCGTCTCAAGAATAATCTGTGTCTTCTCTTTTAGTCACTCCCGGTGAAAAATGACCTTCCTCATCTCTCATTCACTTATAGTATAATGAAAGGCTATGTCGCAAAACCCCCCTTCCCAGGATGCGCCCTATCTGATAGTGGGGCTGGGCAACCCCGGCCCTCGGTACGCGCGCACCCGCCACAACGTCGGCTTCATGGTGGTGGACGAGCTGGCGCGGAGGCATGGGCTGCGCTTCGCTAAAGGGCAGGGTAACTCGGAGGTGGCGCGGGGGTCTATCGCGGGCCACCCCGTCATACTCGCCAAGCCCCTCACCTTCATGAACAACAGCGGCATGGCTGTGGGTGCGGTGTCGCGCTTCTACCGCGTGCCCATCGAGCGCATCCTGGCGGTGTACGACGAGATCGCGCTCCCCCTCGGCACGATACGCATCCGGGAGAAAGGCTCGTCCGCCGGCCATAACGGTATCAAGAGCCTCATCCATCACCTTGGCACGCAGAACTTCCCTCGTCTAAGGGTGGGGGTGGACCAACCATCCCCCGGCAGGCACAGCCAGATAGACTGGGTGCTGAGCCGCTTCACACCCGAAGAGCAGAAGGTCGCTGATGAGACTATCTCTCGCGCCGCCGACGCTATCGAGGCCGTCTTGCGCGATGGTATTGAGCGAGCGATGAACTTCTATAACGCCAAAGAGAGCAACGTGCCTGCTTCCAAAGCTTCTAAGCCTGTTGCTGCGAAGGAGTCAGGAGTCAGGAGGCAGGAGTCAGAGGTTTCGCGTCAGGAAGCAGCACCCGGCCCTTCTTCCGCACTGCCTGATATGGATAAGCCTGATAGCTGGGTAGATAGGGTGCGGCGCATTATTCGAGGCGAGGGGGAGGCGCGATGAGCTTGTCCGGTCTCCTGCCCCTGCTGTACGACCAGCCGGAGTATATAGATATAGCGCGCAGGGTCGCGTCGGGGGAGAACACTCTTACGGAGCCTGTCCAGGATGCCGCCCGCGCATATATGCTGGCGGCCCTCCATGCCGACGTGGCAGCCCCGCGTGGCCGCCCTGTTATAGTGGTAGCACCGCGCTCACACCGCGCTCGCCAGCTATACGAGGGGCTTGTAGCATACTCACCCCCAGGCACACCCATCCTATTCTTCCCCGCCCCCGACCTCCTCCCCTACGAGCGCATCGCCCCCGACCCCACAATCGTTGGGGAGCGCCTGCGCGTGCTTGCCTCGCTGACGACGAAGGACGAAGGACGAAGGACGGAAGACGAAGGATCATCCAATTCCGCACTCCGCACTCCGCACTCCGCAATCATAGTCACTTCCGTCTTCGCTCTCATGCACCCTACGATGTCGCCGGACGATATGGCGCACGCCATGCAGATGGTGAGAGTAGGGGAGCGGGTCAACCTGCGCGGGTTGTTGGAGCACTTGGTTGACCTGGGATACGAGTCGGTGGCGCAGGTGGACGCGGCGGGGCAGTTCAGCAGGCGCGGCGGTATAGTTGATTTCTACCCCCCTACCTCCAGCCTCCCTATCCGCATTGACTTCTTCGGTGACGAAGTCGACTCCATACGCCTCTTCAACCCCCTCACCCAACGCTCGGAGGGGCAGGCAGGCGCGGTGCTGATTACTCCCTCCTGCGAGATGCCCCTATGGAAGCGCGAGCAAGCCGCAGCCCAGATACGCGAGATAGAGACCTCCAACCTGCGGGAGGAAGTGCTGGAAGAGTGGCAATCGCAACTTAGAAGTATCGAAGCGGGCGAGTGCTTCGAGGGGATGGAACTATTCGCCCCCTATTACACCCAGCCGCTCACCAGCCTGGCGGACTATCTGGCGAGGCTGACGACGGACGACGACTCAGAAGGCAGAAGGCAGAAACCAGAAGGCAGAGACCAGGACATAGAAATCCGAAATCCGAAATCCGAAATCCGAAATCTACCCCCTCTCCTCGTCTTGGACGATCCTGAGCTTATCCGCCTCGAAGCGCAGGAGGTGGAGCGGCAGGCGAGCGAGCTTTATGCGGGTTTTGTAGCCAATGGCGAGTTGCCCCCAGGCATGAAAAGGCCGTACCTCACATGGGAGGAAGTTTCGCAGCATGGACGCGGCCTGCCTGTCCTCTCCATCGGCGGCACGGACGCAGGGTCGAACGGACGCGCTCCTCTGCCTACCCCCCAGTTCACGCCGCCCCGCCTCTATAGTGGCAACATCCCCAACCTCATCAGCGATTTGAAAGAGCGCATAGCCTCACGCTCACGCATCGTAATCGTCTCCCAGCAGTCGGGCCGCCTGCGCGAGCTGTTCGAGGACGAGGATATTTACCCCACTGTTCGCAAGGGGTCAGTAGCTAGTGACGATGGCGCAACCCCCAAAATCCAAAATCCCCTGGTGGGCGTGGATGCGATGGACCTCACCACCCTCGCTTCCGGCTTGGCCGAGTCGCTGGGGTCGGTGCCCTCGCCTGGATCAGTCCACCTCTTGCATGGCGGCCTGGCGGCTGGCTGGCTGTTGGATGATAGCAGCAATAATCTTACGCATCACGCATCACGCATCACGCATCACCCACTAACACTCCTCACCGACGCAGAGATATTCGGGCGCTCCCAGACTGCACGCCGCACTCCCGGCCCCGGAAGGTCGGCCAAGTCATCGGCGGATGCTGCGGCAATCCTCCGCGAGAAGATGCTCCTGGAGTTGAAGCCGGACGATTACGTAGTACACGTCGAGCACGGTATCGCCAAATACGGTGGCCTGGTCCACATGGAGCGCGAGGGCACGCGCCGCGAGTACATGCTTCTTCTGTACGCCGCAGGCGACCGGCTGTACGTCCCCGCCGACCAGACAGACCGTGTGGCCCCTTACATCGGTGTAGGCCCTCCACCTGCCCTCCACCGCCTGGGCACGGCGGACTGGACGCGCACCAAGAAGCGTGTGCGCGAGTCCGCCGAGCTGCTCGCTAAAGAGCTGCTCCAACTATACGCCGCTCGCGAGACCGCTCCCGGCCATGCCTACCAGCCTGACACCCCCTGGCAGCATGAGCTTGAGGAGAGCTTCCCCTACATAGAGACGCCCGACCAACTACGCGCCATCGCCGACGTGAAGGGTGATATGGAGCAGCCCCGCCCGATGGACCGCCTGGTATGCGGCGACGTGGGCTACGGCAAGACTGAGGTCGCTCTGCGTGCTGCATTCAAGGCGGTCATGGACGGCAGGCAGGTAGCGGTGCTCGTGCCGACTACGGTACTGGCGCAGCAACATTACAACACCTTCTCCGAGCGCCTTTCCGCGTTTCCGGTGAGCGTCTCCATGCTCTCCCGCTTCCGCTCCAAGCAGGAGCAAACGCAGATCGTGAAAGAGCTTGAGGAAGGGAGGGTAGACATCCTCGTCGGCACGCACATGCTCCTCTCGAAGAGCGTGCGCTTCAAAGACCTGGGATTGGTCATCGTAGACGAGGAGCAGCGGTTCGGCGTGCGCCACAAGGAGCGCCTGAAGCAGCTCCGGGCGGAAGTAGACGTGATAACGCTGTCGGCCACCCCCATACCGCGCACCCTCTACATGGCTATTTCGGGAGTGCGCGACCTCTCTTTGATAGAGACGCCGCCCGAAGCTCGTCTCCCGATCAAGACGTATGTGACGGCGTTTCGCCCTCAGCTCGTGCGCGAGGTCATTCTGCGCGAGTTGGAGCGAGGCGGGCAGGTATTCTTCGTCCACAACAGGGTGGAGACGATAGAGAAGTTATGCCAGGAGCTAAGGGCGCTGGTGCCGGAGGCGCGCTTCATCGTGGGGCACGGGCAGATGCCGGAGGACCACCTTGAGAAGGTGATGCAGAAGTTCGTGGGGGGCGAGGCGGATGTGCTTCTATGCACCACTATCATCGAATCGGGCCTGGACATACCTAACGCCAACACCCTCATTGTGGACCACGCGGACAAGCTAGGGTTAGCTCAGCTCTACCAGCTCAGGGGACGCGTCGGGCGTGGGACGAACAGGGCATACTCGTATTTCCTCTACCACGCCGGGCGCAAGGTGACGGAGACCGCACGCGAGCGCCTCTCGACTATAGAGCAGGCGACAGAGCTTGGAGCAGGCTTCCGCATCGCTCTCAAAGACCTGGAGATCAGGGGCGCGGGCAACCTCCTCGGCCCTGAGCAGAGCGGCCAGGTAGCCTCCGTCGGCCTCGACCTCTATACGCGCCTGCTGGCAGCGGCGGTGGACAGGGCGAGGGTTGAACGTAGGGACGGACGAAAGACGAAAGACGAAGGACGAAGTCCAGATACTGAGGATATTCCGCACTCCGCACTCCGCACTCCGCAATCAGAGGGCGAGCCTCCTAGCGTGTCGCTCGACCTCCCTATCACCGCTTATCTGCCGGAGGAGTACGTGCCCGACGCGGCGGTGAGGCTGCGGGTGTACCAGCGGATGGCGGCGAGCATGACTCCAGGACAGGTGCGCGATATGGCCCGCGAGCTTGAAGACCGCTTCGGCGCGCTACCGGAACCGGTCACCAACCTGCTGGAGGTCGTTCGCCTGAAGGGGCTGGCTATAATGGCCGGGGTCGAGAGCATACGTGCCCTGGCCGAAGAGATACTGGTCGTCGTGCCGGAAGAGCGCGCCATCCCTGAGCACTTACGGATGCGTATACAGCGCAAGTATCGCGACCAGTTGAAAGTCACCCCCCACCAGGTGCGCATCATACGCTCGAAGGTGGGCATAAGGTGGAAGGACGTGCTTTCCCAGGTGCTGGAAGAGTTAGGAGAGGCTGAATAGGAGAATCTTCTTTTTCATGTAATTCTCGGAACCGCAGGTTCCGAGAATTACATGAAAAAGAATGGCAGGTTGCTTCCTCTCATCAATACGCTATCATAAGCGTCTGCCGGGGCGACTGGCGCTGACCGCGCCCATTAGGTGCAGACTCCGCTTTGGCTGTTGCCGCTTCGGACTTGGAAGTATACTTAGCCAGCAGCTTCTTCATCGCGGCGTCACCTTGCGGCGTGGCGTAGAACCACTTGCCTTCGACATGCGAGGGGCCGTACCCTATAGCTTCCACGTAGTAAATACGACCGGCACTACCTCCCTGGCCTGGGTAGTAGTGGAGACGATCAAAAGTCCCGGACGCGCCAAAACCCTTGATGTATCTGACCACCTCGTAAGGCGTGCTGTTCTGAGGCACGGCAGTGACGCTCTTCGAGAAGTCCATGAACTGCTCCGGTCCAAGACCTTCCAGGCTATTCTTGTCGGCAATCACTATCGTCCCTTTTATGCCAGGACCGTTGATGCTCACCTTGTCAGGTGGGCCTTCGGGCCATGCCAGGGCCACGCTGGCTGTGAGGAGCAACATTACCAGCGCGCCTAACAACGACTTTACTTTCATTGGTGAATCTCCTTTCGACTATTCAGCGCGCCATCCATGCAGCGCCCTGATGACACCTGGTATACACCGCTTGCCATCCAGAGGTTCCCACTATTGGCGGTACGGATAGCAAGAATCAGCTAACAGGATAAATAAAACGATTCATTACTTATTGATATACTGATTATTAGAATAGCTTGTGAATGGAGGATGTAGATATGGCTGGTAGTGTAACTGTGCAAATGGGCCAAAGGGGGGGTAATAGTTTTACCCAAGAGCTTGCGGGAAAGCTATAATCTCAACCCTGGAGATAGCATTACCATAATTGATTTGGATGTTGTACTTGTGTTAAGTACCAAGCGTTCCGAGATCGACTCGCTAGCTGAACAGATGAATGAAGCTCTTACCAAACAGGGAGAAACGCTAGAGAGTATGCTTCAAGCTTTGCGCGAAGAGCGTGAGCGTCGTGTCCAACACGATTAGGATCTTTCCCGATATAAGCGTGCTGCTATTCCCGTTAGGCACGCCGGGTGACTTCCTGGCCTGGTTCCGCGAGCGCATTACGTCTGAGGGGCAGAATGGACAAAATATCTGACCAGCAGTACCTCCTGGCGGAACAGTATCGCGACGCGTCTAATCTCAACGCTCGCATTCGCCTTCATGAGCGTTTCAGCACCAACACTTACAATCTCCAGCTATGGATATTCGACCATTTCGATTTACCCGCGCAGGCGCACATCCTGGAACTGGGCTGCGGGCCTGGGCAACTCTGGCGCAACAACCTCCATCGCATACCAGCGGGATGGGAGATCACCCTGTCGGACTTCTCGCCTGGGATGCTTGAGAAAGCACGTGGCAACCTCGATGGGAGCGCACACCCATTCACGTTCGAGAGGATTGACGCCCAATCGATCCCTTTCCCGCCAGGCAGCTTCGACGGGGTAATAGCCAATTATATGCTCTACCATGTGCCCGATAGGCCACAAGCGCTCTCAGAGATACAGCGGGTGTTGCGGCCAGGTGGGCGCTTCTATGCGGCGACGATAGGCGATGGTCACATGAAGGAGCTTGATGAGCTGGTGAGCACGTTCGATCCAGCGGTTAGCGCCCCCAGCGACGATCTGGTAGGGGCGTTCAGCCTGGAGAACGGAAGGGAACAGCTAGAAGCCTGGTTTAGCGACGTAACACTGCACAGGTTTGAGGATGGGTTGGTCGTCACCGAAGCCGAGCCTCTAGTGGAGTACGTGCTGTCGTCAACATTCCGGTGGGCGCTTGCCAGCGATAGAGTAGACGACTTCCGCTCGTTCCTGGAAGGGGAGTTAAGACGGCATGGAGTTATCCATATAACCAAAGACACAGGTTTATTCAGCGCGGCCCGCGACATATAAGGAGGTGCAAGTGGGCACAGATAGGGACTTGAACAGCGAGACTCAGGCCATCTGGAACGAGAGCGCGGCCTTCTGGGACGAGAGAATGGGCGAAGAGGGAAACTATTGGCAGCGTACCCTGGTGGGGCCTGCCACAGACCGCCTGCTCCAGGTGCAACCCGGAGAAGTGGTTCTGGACATCGCTTGCGGCAACGGGGTTTCATCACGAAGACTGGCGCAGCAAGGCGCTAAAGTCGTGGCGTTCGATTTCAGCGAGCAATTCATTGGCCTTGCCAGGGCACGCGATGCGAGTAGTGCCAATCCGGTTGACTACCGGGTGATAGACGCCACGGACGAAGCTCAGTTGATGGCGTTGGGCGCTGGCCGTTTCGACGCGGCAATCTCCAACATGGCCCTGATGGACATAGCCAATATCGAGCCTCTATTGTCTGCCACGAGCAAGCTGCTGAAGCCGGGCGGGCGCTTCGTTTTCTCTCAGGCGCACCCCTGCTTCAATATACGAGGGGTCAAGATGGTAGCTGAGGAAGAGGATGTCGAAGGGGAGTTGGGGGTAAGTTACGCGCTGAAAGTGTCGAAGTACAAGGAGGTGCAGCCAGGCAAGGTGCTTGGCATGGTCGGGCAGCCCTCCGCCCAATATTGGTTCCAGCGCACCCTCAGTGACCTCTTCAACGCCTGCTTCCGCGCCGGGTTCCTGTTGGACGGCATTGAGGAACCGTCCTTCGGTGATGAGACGCCTATGAAGGACGTTTTCAGCTGGGCGAACCTCAAGGGGATACCGCCCGTGCTGGTGGGGCGGATGCGGCTGAGATAGCCGGCTCAACCTGCCTTTCGTGTGAGGTATAATGTCGCTAATGAGGAGATGATTGGAGGCCGCCATGACCAGGAAGGTGCTGGGGAAATACATCGTTGCTGACTCCGATATTTGCGACGGTAAGCCCATTTTTATAGGCACGCGCATAATGGTGTCGGATGTGTTACGGATGCTGGCAAAGGGGAAGGATTGGGATACCGTTAGCGACGAGTGGGATGGCAAAGTATCGAAGGAAGCTATTGCCGAAGCGACAAACCTGGCTGCACGGATATTTGGTCCTGGCGTATTCAATTAGTCTAGGAGGCAAAGAAATCGCTGAAGTGGGGAGCCTGTTGGGCTAAATGTTTGTTGAAAATGTAGGTGAATACCAGTTCGAGCAAGCCTCCGCATGAACATCCTCGATGAGAATATCGTCAAAAGCCAGCGCCAACTCTTGAGAAGTTGGCGCATTTCGTTTCGGCAGATCAGTTTTGAGATTTGACATTCATTAGAGGTAACAGCATAATACTATCACACTCGGCACGGAGCAACTGAATACAACTTATAGTGAACAGAGGTGACTGACAGCTGCTATGGAGAGTGGGTTACCATGCCAAAGCCGAACAAGATACGCAGAGCCTTCGACTTCCTGGTAGAGCACGCACAGAATAACCAACTGTTCTCCCTTGCCGATCTTTCAGATGCTTCAGGCTGGACTTTAGATTATACGCACACAAATTATGGTAAGCGGTTAAGCGAGCTAGTTCGTCAGGAAGATGGGCAGTTTCGCGCGAGGCCGGAAGTTCTTCGAGTTCAATATGAAGAGTTCGCTGATCTCTTCGGGCAAAAACGTCGCCTATTCACAGATTATGAACCGAAGGGTACTCCTAACGTATTGGTCTATGAGTTCTTCATGCCCCTTACTCATGAGGCTCGTCTGCGCCAAGCGCTCGATAACCTTTTCTATCGTGATCCATTAGAACAGCGCATTCGTGAGATTGGACTGAAAGGTATCCGTCAGGGTCTGTACTTACCTGACATATTACCCGACGCAGAGGTTCGAGAATACGTAACCAAGTTCATCGAGAAAACTATCTTTGGATATTCACTTTCGCTTGTAAGTGGTCGCTTTCGTAAAGGCCCTCTCGCCACACGAAACAAAGTGGCTTCGCGCAAGCTCTCAGATGAGCCATATCTGGTTGATGAAACCACCGCCGTTGTAAGGTTCATCCTTCCTGTGGAAGCGGATGAGATACCACTTCAAAGGAGCTTCTTGGAGCCTGCGCCTTCTTTAATGGATGCTGAGGGACGCGCGAAACAAATACGTTGGCTCTTTCTAAGTTTCTTTGCGGAAGCTGTCACACGTGTGGTAAACAAAGAAGATGAGATTTGGCTTCTTGAGACGGGTATGGCAAATGCGCGTCTGTACCGATGGGTTCGACGTGAAGAATAATCGAGCTTGCCAATTTACGCTTATCTATCGGTTAGCTAGGTTTCATTAGGCTTTAAGCCTTCCTGATCTTCTCTCTTAGTCTATCTATCACTACCAATCCTCCACTTTCTCTATCCATATAATACCAATGCTCCCAGCCATTGAGTGCAGGAAACCCTAATAGCTGCGCTCCTACGCGGTGGATGGAGCCAACTATGTCCCCCGCCCGGAGGGTGCCGTCGGCAACAACCTGAGCTGTGGCTTTGGTCTTGTCAAGATAAAGGGTATCGCCTGGCTGGAGGAGTCCTGCTTCTAGCAGGTTGCCGAAGGGGATGCGAGGGGCGTCGCGCTTGCTCTTGGTAGTGTAGAGCATCTCATCAAAGGGCGACGGTATTACTGCATCTATGCGCTCCTGGGCGACCTTAATATATCGGGGGTCACGCTCGATGCCGATCCAATGGCGATGGAGCCTCTTGGCGACCACACCCGTGGTGCCTGTGCCGAAGAAGGGATCGAGGACTACATGGCCGGGACTCGAACTTGACCGGATCACTCTGTATAGGAGGGTTTCGGGTTTCTGGGTGGTATGGGCTTTCTCACCATTCACGCGCACACGCTCAGAGCTAGGGCAGATAGGTAGCTCCCAAAGATCAAGCGCAGGCAAGTTTGTTTGATCTGGAAAAGGGCGCTTGGAGGGCAGATTGAACATCTTACGTCGGCTGAGAAACTGGATTGGGTGACTGATAAAGGTTCTGATGTGTCTAATGATGCCAGTAATGGGGACTTCGTGACTCCTACCTGATGAATCAATGGCTCTTTGTACGGAATCGGGTCCATTACCATTTAGGTATGTTTGCTCTGGTAGTTCCCAGTCGGAGCGCATCTGCTTCTCGCCGTTGAGATTCTTCATGGCATGGTAGTCAAAGGTATACTTCGTCTGATCTTTCGACTTCCTTGCCCAGATCAGCGTTTCATGAGCGTTAGCGAAGCGTACCCCGTTGAACTGAGGCATGGGATTCGTCTTTACCCATACTATGTCGTTGATTATCCAGTAACCCAGGTCCATCATAATCTTGCCAACGCGATAGATGTTGTGGTAGCTGCCTATTACCCAAATAGTACCGGTATCTTTAAGGACGCGGCGGCAGGCAGATAGCCACTGTTCAGTATATCGGTCGTAGGCTTCGAAGTCGGTGAAGTGGTCCCATTCGTCATCGACGCCATCTACCTTGCTCATGTTGGGACGATAGAGGTCGCCATTTAGCTGAAGGTTGTATGGAGGGTCAGCGAAGATGAGGTCCACGCTCTTTTCGGGGAGCTTAGCGAGGACTTCGATGTTGTCCCCAGGTAGGATGCAGTCGAGGGTCAGCGTGTGTTGGGCAAGTGTGGCGGTCATATAAACAAAACCTCAGATGGAAACGTATGTGCATATAATATGGTGTTGAAGGTACAGTATCATTGTATTACACATTCTCTTTACGTTTATTAAGGTTATTTGCGCGCGGCGAATAGGGCGCGGTTGCCGTGCAGGTGCAGGCAGGCGACCTCGAAGCCTGTCTCTCGCAGCCAATCAAGGTGCTGCTCAAGGGTGATAGGTAGGTCCCCCCTCGTGGCGATGTTTTGAACGTATGCCTCGAATGTTTCCCCTTCGTGCGAGCGGCTTGAATGTATCCTCCCCAGGCGGTCCCATAAGTTCCTATATAGGCTGAACAGTTCGGGTTTCTCTATAGCGATACGGTCAAGCAGCAAGAAGAGTCCGCCCGGTTGGAGCACGTTGTATATGAGCTTGAATACTGCTCTCTTGTGCTCGTCTTTGACGTTGTGTATCGTCTGAACGCTAATGACTACGCTGTAGTCCTCGTCAGGCAATTCCAGCGTCTCAAGCTCTATCAGGTCATGCACGACCACTTCGTACTGCCCTTCATACCCCCTCAGCCGCTCATAAGCAATCTCCAGCATAGCGCGTGACGAGTCGACGCCGACCACATAGGCGTAGGGTATGCGCTTGAAGATAGCCTCCTCAACTATGCCCGACCCTATGCCAATGTCGAGAATGGTAGTGTGCTGGCGATACTCAACTTCCAGGATAGAGAGGAGGATATCCAGCTGCTCCACCCGGGTGGGGTTATGAGAAAGGGGGTCGGTGCTCCAGCTTCGTGCGGTGGCGGGGTCTTTCCAGTCATCCATGCCTCTTGTGCTCCTCCATCTAATTGAATGTCGCACCCTCGATTTCACCCCTATATGCCGCGAATGCGTGAGGTATGCGCGCGACGTGGCTGCTATGCAACGGAAGAGATGCGGTCTCCTCCTGGGTGAAATATCCATAAGCCGTAGTTTCGTTGGTGATACCTAATTCGCCGCCGATTACCTCGCACAGGAAGTCGAGATGGTAGAGATGCACCGGGCTTGTGGAGCCTATGGTGGGGCCATCGAACGCGCCTAACAGCCGCACGGGCCGCACTCGCAGCCCCGTCTCCTCCCAAACCTCACGCACCGCCACAGCCGAAGGAGGCTCGCCAACGTCGGCGGCCCCGCCCGGCATGTTCCACTGGCCGTTGTCTGAGCGTTGCACAAGCAATAGCTTGCCTTCGATATCGAATATGGCGGCTGCTACCCCTACGAAGGGCGTGCGCACACGCAGGTCGCCTCGGAAGGTACGCTCTATCTCCTGGGCTTCATGGCTGTCGGCTATGCTCAGAAGCTCGGCTGAGAGCGTGAGCAGCTTGTCATAGCGAGCGTGATCATACTCATTCTTGGCCCAATGCAGCCCGTTGGTCGCGAGCGCCCGGAGGTGGTCTGCTATCTCTGTTATTCTCGTACCTGCGTCTTTACCCATGCGCGACCTCAACCTTTGCCCCATGATTATGCTTCATGTACAATCTACCGGAAGGAGAAGAAAACCATGCCCGTCATCCTGGTAGCCACCAACAATCCCGGCAAGCTGCGAGAGTTTAGACATCTCTTCGAAAACGTGCCGGACGCACATATTGTATCACCTAACGACATCGAGGTCTGGCGCGAGGTTGCCGAGACTGAGGAGACTTTCACGGGTAATGCCTTGCTGAAGGCGAGGGCGTTCTACGAAGCGCTTCCGGAGGAAGCCCGAACTGAGGGGTGGTGGGTGCTTGGGGACGACAGCGGACTGGAAGTGGACGCGATGGGTGGCGGGCCGGGGGTGCATAGCAACAGGTGGGCCGGGCCTAACACAACAGCCGAGAGCCGCAACCAGATGCTCCTGGAGCGCCTTGAAGGCGTGCCCTATGGAGAGCGCACCGCACGCTTCCGTTGTGTAATAGCTCTAATCTCCCCCGATGGGACAGAGCATATCGTAGATGGCACAGTAGAGGGCCGCATCGCTCACGAGCCTCTGGGCAGCGGCGGCTTCGGCTACGACCCCCTATTTGAATTACCCAACGGCAAGCGTATGGCCCAACTCACCCCCGACGAAAAGAACCTCTTGAGTCACCGTGGTGTCGCGGGGGCGAAGGCGGCGGAGATAGTGAAGCGTGGGGTCGGGGGTTGGGGGTCGGGGGTCGGGTTAAACTAATCCCTAGCCCCTGACCCCTAATCCCTCCGCGTCTATTGACCCTTATGCTATAATGTCCTTAGACCACTTGGATCCCAGGCGGGACCGAGATGGCGAGGGCTTAGTAGCTGTTTATTTTTGTGTGGCGCGCTCTGCTGCGTCACATGCTGCCCTCCACCTGATGCTCCCGCCGACACGCGGGGGCATTTTTTATGACTGCGACTTTACCTCGAAGAACCTTCCAATCCGAAATCCGAAATCCGAAATCCGAAATCCGAAATGGGCCTATAGGGTTTATAGGTGCGGGGAAGGTGGGCACCGCGCTGGCTTCGCTATTGCATGCTCGCGGTGTTGCTGTCGCCGGGGTTTCGGGGCGCACGCTTGCGGATGGGCGACGCATGGCGCTATCTGCCGGACTTGCTGCCTCTACAGCTATGGAGTGGCAGACCACCGTTGCCGAGTCCTCAGTCGTTTTCCTGACTGTGCCCGACGACGCCATCGCTCCCCTTTGCAGGGAGATAGCGGAGGCCGGGGGGTGGCGTGCCGGGCAGGGTGTGGTGCATTGTAGCGGCGCTCTTCCCAGCGCTATTTTGCAGCCAGCGCGAGAAGCGGGCGCTATGATCGCCTCCTTCCACCCGCTACAGGCGTTCGCCAGCCTCGACGCTGCTATGTCCCACATGCTCGGCTCTACCTTCGCGCTTGAGGGTGACGCGCCGCTAGTCGATTTGCTGGATGGGTTCGTGCAGGCGTTGGGCGGCACTTCGCTCCGCGTTACAGAGAGGGAGAAGGTACTCTACCACGCCGCTGCCGTCATCGCTTCCAATTACACGGTGACGCTCGCTGCCCTCGCCTCCGAGCTTCTGGTGGGCGAAGGGATAGCGCCCGATGCGAACACTGCCCTTCGCTACCTGATGCCCCTCCTGAAGGGGACCGTAGACAATCTTCAGGCGCTGGGACTGCCTGACGCTCTCACTGGCCCGTTGGTGCGCGGAGACGTGGGCACGGTCGCCCGCCACCTGGAAGGGTTGGACGCCTGCGCGCCCGAACTCGCTCACCTCTACCGCCACCTTGCTCGCCTCACTCTGCCCCTTGCCGAGCAGAAAGGGCACCTCGACACTACGACCTTAGAGGCCCTTGCGAAGTCGTTAGAAACAGAGTGCTGAATAAAGAAGGAAAGGAACCGAGAATGTCTGTAATAGAAGCCCCCACGACTAGTACCATCCACTCAGGCGCGGCCCATGCTGAGCGCGTGACCACCACGAAGCTGAGGGCGATGAAAGGGCGCGGGGAGAAGATAACTATGGTTACAGTCTACGACTATTCGACCGCTCGTATAGTGGACGCGGCGGGTATGGACGCTATCCTGGTGGGGGACTCGTTGGGCCAGGTGATGCTGGGGTACGACTCGACCGTGCCCGTGACTATGGACGACATGATCCACCACACCAAGGCGGTAGTCCGGGGCGCGCAACGTGCCCTGGTGATTGGCGACATGCCTTTCCTGAGCTACAATATCAGCCCTGAGGAGGCGTTGCGTAATGCAGGGCGCTTCATGCAAGAGGCGGGCGCGCGTGCTGTGAAATTAGAGGGCGCGGCGGTAGCGCCCACAGTTGAGCGTATGGTAGCAGCGGGAATCCCGGTCATGGGCCACCTGGGCCTCACTCCTCAATCTATAAACGTATTTGGCAGGCATCGCGTCCAGGGCAAGACGCGCGAGGCCGCAGTCCGTATCCTCGAAGATGCGATAAGGTTGGAAGAGGCGGGGGCATTCGCGTTAGTATTGGAGACGGTGCCTACGCCCCTGGCGGCTCTCATCTCGCGCAAGATAAGCATCCCAACGATAGGGATAGGCGCGGGCGCGGGTTGTGACGGCCAAGTGCAAGTGCTGCACGATTTGCTGGGCTGGAACATAGGCTACACCCCTAAGCACGCTCGCAAGTACGCTGATGCCGCCAATACCTTCGCCGCCGCATTCGAGGAGTACATAGAAGACGTGCGCGCAGGCCGCTTCCCCACAGACGATAACTCCTTCCCGATGGATGAGGAGTTGTTGGAGGGGCTTGATGCGTGAAACGTGATGCGTGATGCGTGATGCGTGATGACGGACGACGGACGACGGACGATGATTATATGTGCGTGAGTTCTAACTATTGATATTTATGAAATCTCTGCGTCCTCTGCGTCCTCTGCGTCCTCTGCGGTGAATCCATAAAATCTTGGCGTTCTTTGCTATCTTGGTAACTTGGCGATTAAACTATTTCGGACTTTGGACGGTGATAACTGGTCACTCTTACCCGTTCTGAGTATACTATAGCGAATCAGCTAGATAGGTGCTGAATATGCTAAATGGCCTGGCATCCCCAGGCGGACTCTATTCACAACAATACTTAAATAGAGGGGAGATTAAAGAGATGGCCGATAAGACTAGTAGCAAAGTGACAGAGCGGAGCGAGGCTGAGAAGAAGAATGGCAAGGGGGCGGACGGCTCGCCACCTGCTGCGTCCACCGCTTCAAAAGGGCTTGAGGGGATAAACGCCGGGCCGAGCGCCATCAGCCTGGTCGAAGGCACCGAGGGCCGCCTCAGCTACAGGGGCTATACAATACAGGACCTGGCTGAGAAAGCTTCTTTTGAGGAAGTATTCTATCTGCTGGTGAACGGCGAATTGCCTACCAAGTCCCAGCTTGAGGAGCTTGATGGCAAGCTTCGCGAGCGCCGCGACCTCCCCGAAGAGGCGATGGCGGTCTTGCGGGTGCTCCCCAAGAATGGCGAGCCGATTGACATCCTTCGCACGGTCGTTTCCACACTGGCGATGCTGGACCAGGACACCAACAATACCTCTCATGATGCTGTTGTGGATAAGGCACTCACGCTGGCGGCGCGGATGCCGACCGTCGTCGCGGCCTATGACCGCTTGCGCAACGGCAAAGAGCCTGTTGCCCCCAACCGCGACCTCGACCACGCTACCAACCTGCTCTACATGATGCGCGAGCAACCCGTGCCGAAAGAGGACGCTAACGCTCTCAACGCCTACTTCGTGCTGGCAGCCGAGCATAGCTTCAACGCCTCCACCTTTACGGCTAAGGTAGTCATCTCCACTCTGTCCGATTATTATTCGGGCATCGTGGGGGCTATCTGCTCTCTCAAGGGTGCGGCGCACGGCGGGGCCAACCAGAAGGCGATGGAGATGATGATAGAGATCGGAGAGCTGGATAACGTGCAGGCGTTCATAGATTACGCCCTCGCCACCAAGCGCCGCCTCATGGGGATGGGCCACCGCATTTACAAGGCATACGATCCTCGCGCCTCGCAGCTAAACGAGCATGCGCGCGTGGTGGCAGGCACCAGCGGCAACGGCCAGTGGTATGAGATAGCCAAGCGCATAGATGAGATTTCGCACACCCACCCCTACTTCAGTGAGCGCAAGATATACCCGAATGTCGAGTTCTATTCGGCTCCCCTACTTTATACACTTGGCTTCCGCCCCGACATGATGCCCGCGCTCTTCGCGTGCAGCCGCATCGCCGGGTGGTCCGCCCATATCCTGGAGCAGCTTTCGGACAACCGGATCATCCGCCCCAGCGCCGAGTACGTCGGCCCCTCGATAAGGGATTACGTGCCTATGGGCAAGCGCAAGTAGCGGTTAGTGGCGAACCACGAGGAAGAACCGAAGGCGCGTATCGAGCGTCTAATAGGTGAGGGTAAGATTACGCGGGAGGCGGTGGACGCTGCTGAGCGTTTATGGGTTGGGCGACTCAGGAATGGTGTGGTCATACCTAATGGTGAACTGATCATCATTACGTTGCGGGACCTCCATCATGTACTCGTAGACGACAGAATATGGCGAAAGCCGGAGCGCATCGAGCAAGCACTGTTGGGCATTTTTGAGATACGTCCTGGCAGGCTAGGAAGGCGAGTCGCCCTCAGCCGATGGATGGAGGATGATAAGTCTCTTTTCGGCATGATTCTGATCGAAGTGGACAATACGCTCCGTTCGCTGCATCTTGTTGATAGTAGGCGATTGAGCCGGGAGATGAGGAAGGGAGAAGCCTTATGGAAGCGGTAAGGGCCTCTGTCATGTGGGACGGTCCCAAGAGTGATATCGTAACACTCTTTGTTGAACCGACTCCAGAGCCATGGCAAGCCGATCCGGATGATGAATTTGAGATCGTTTTACTGCGCGTCTTAGATGAGAATGAAGAAGAGACTGATGAGATAGCTGGAATAGAGATCATAGATTTCTTGGAGTTCAACCGCTGGGATGACCTTCCGAAGGTTTCTTTCCTATGGCAGCTTCCAGGGTGGGAACCTCTACCCGCGGACGAGCTTCTCAAGCGTGTGCAGCATGATTTCAAGGTAGAAGCGGCCTTATTAGCACGCCACGCGGGTTAGTATGTCGTTAGCTATGCAGCTTGCGTACCGTGTCTTGATGCTCAAGAGTTTGTGCCGTAGGTTCTATCCCTTGTGCAGGGCGGGGTTGGAAGGCGCGCCATGCCCCTACAGTTGAATATTATGCAAGTCATAACAACCATAGCCGACCTGCACACCCTCCGTGCTTCTTTGTCACAAGATCAGACCCTCGGCTTCGTGCCGACGATGGGCTACCTGCACGCAGGGCACATATCCCTGGTAGATTTGGCTCGCCGAGAGAGTCATGTGGTTGCCGTGAGCATATTCGTCAACCCCACCCAGTTCGGCCCCAACGAGGACTTGAGCCGCTACCCACGCGATTTGCAGCGTGACCTCGCTATGCTGGAGGATGCGGGTGTCGATTGGGTATTTACCCCCACTGCCAAGGAGATATACCCGCCCGCTTATTCAACCTACGTGGACGTGCGCGGGGTGACTGAGCCATTGGAGGGTGCGGCACGTCCTGGTCACTTCGTGGGGGTGGCGACAGTCGTGGCGAAACTCTTCAACCTGGTGCAGCCCCACCGCGCATACTTCGGCCAGAAGGATGCTCAGCAGACCGCCGTCATACGCCAGATGGTGCGTGACCTGAATTTTCCGTTGGAGATAGCGGTCGGTGAGACATTACGTGAGAAGGATGGCCTGGCGATGTCCTCCCGCAACGTCTACCTCAACCCCGAAGAGCGACAGGCAGCTACGGTGCTATACAGGGCGTTGAGCGCGGCTAAAGCTCTATGGGAGGGCGGTGAGCGTCGAGGCGGCCCATTACGCGCAGCCATGAGCCACACCCTCCAGGCCGAGCCTCTAGCTCGCCCCGACTACGTGAGCGTCGCCGGTCCCGCGACCCTCCACGAGCTTGATGACACCGGCGATGCCAGAGAAGCCCTGGCATCCCTTGCGGTAAGAATAGGCAAAACCCGCCTCATAGACAACTTCGTGCTGCGTGAAGAAGATGATTAAACACAGAGACGCAGAGAACACAAAGGTAACACAGAGTTTATTGCGAATTACTGCGTATCCTTAGAAATCTCTGCGAACTCTGCATCTCTGTGTTTAGACCCAGGATATGAGAATACTATGTTATTGGCCCTCGAAGTAGGCAACACCAATACCGTCATCGGGCTATACAGCGGCGAAACGCTGGTGGCTGATTGGCGCATGGAGACACATCGTGAACGCATGGCGGACGAGTGGGCAGCCCTCCTCATCACGCTGGCGGGGAACAGGGGCTACTCCCTGGCCGACATGGACGCCGCGATATGCTCAAGCGTAGTGCCTCCGGTCACTACAGCTATGCGCGAGATGGTAGAACGCTACCTCCATACGCGCCTGCTCATTGTCGAGCCGGGCATCAAGACAGGGGTGAAGGTGAACGTGGACAACCCCCGCGAGGTGGGGGCCGACCGCATCGTGAACACGCTGGCGGCACATACGCGTTATGGCGGCCCTGCCATCGTGATAGACTTCGGCACCGCTACCACCTTCGACGTGGTCTCGCCGGAAGGAGAGTACCTGGGCGGGGCGATCTCGCCCGGCCTTGCCATATCGCTCGACGCCCTGGTGCGGGCCACATCCCAACTCCGGCGTGTCGAACTGGTCGCGCCCCGCTCGTCCATCGGCAAGAACACCGTTCACGCTATGCAGTCCGGCGTGGTATGGGGCTACATCGGGTTGGTAGAAGGGATCATCACGCGCCTCCGGAAGGATATGGGTGAAATCGGCGAGAAAGTAAAAGTTATAGGCACGGGCGGCCTGGCGCGCTTATTATCGGAGCATACCGACTGTATGCATATAGTAGACCCTAATCTTACGCTAGATGGGCTGAGGATGATATACGATCTGAATCGTGAAACGTGAAACGTGAAACGTGAAACGTGATGCGTGATGCGTGAGGATTGAATATGGAGGAGATTGAGATGGCGTCTGATAAAGAGAAGAAGCGTATGGTGGAGATAGATAGGGAGAATGAGATAGAGGTGGAAGTTGGCAAAGCACGGCTGTTCAACTCGACTATCGCGGCTGCCACGGGCGCGGTGGCAATAGGCGCGCTTGCTATAGGTGCAGTAGCTATTGCCCGCGTAGCGATAGGCAAAATGGCTATCGGCAAACTGTCCATAGGTGAGCTTGAAGTCGGCACGTTGCGCGTTCGCAAGCTGGAGATATTAGAGGACTAAGTAGCCGATTTCTTATCGTCTATCGTCCGTCGTCCGTCGTCCGTCGTCCGTCCCCACAGACTACTATGCTGAAAGACAAACGCATCATCCTGGGCATCTCCGGTGGTATAGCCGCTTATAAGGTGGCCGACCTGGCCTCTAAGCTGGCGCAGGCTGGTGCGCTTGTGGATGTCATTATGACGGCAGGCGCGCAACGCTTCGTCACGCCACTTACCTTCCAGGCGCTCACCAAGCGCCCCGTGCGTACCGATATCTACGCCGACTGGCTGGGGGAGGATACGGGCCACGTCGGGTTGGCGCATAACGCCGACTTACTGGTGGTAGCCCCCGCCACTGCTCACACTATCGCCCGCATGTCACTCGGCCTCTCTGACGACTTGCTGTGTGCCGTCTACCTCTCCACCCGCGCGCCCGTGCTGGTCGTGCCCGCGATGGAGAGCGGCATGTTCCTCCACCCCGCCACCCAGGAGCACCTTGAAACCCTCAAGCGAAGGGGAGCGACCATCATGCAGCCTGGTGAAGGCCACCTGGCGTCGGGTGCGATGGGCGTTGGGCGGATGCCGGAAGTGCCGGAGATATTGGCGGCTATACGGCGTGCTATCGGCGCAAAGGGTCCACTCGCAGGCAAGCGTGTAGTAGTTACCGCGGGCGGCACGCAGGAGTCGCTCGACCCGGTACGCTATATCGGCAATCGCTCCTCGGGCAAGCAGGGTTACGCCATCGCGGAGGAGGCGTACAATGCCGGGGCGGACGTGACCCTCATAAGCGGCCCGGTCTCCCTCACTCCACCACACGGCATCGAGACAGTGCATGTGGGAACGGCCCTCGATATGGAGACTGCCGTCCGCGAGGCGATTGTGGGGGCAGATGCGCTTGTGATGGCAGCCGCCGTAGCAGACTATGCACCCATCGAGGTCTCGGAGCAGAAGATCAAGAAGACAGGGGAGAACCTGACAATCAACCTGGGGCGCAACCCCGATATTTTGGGTGGCCTGGCCGAGATGGAGTTACCTGGCCTGGTGCGCATCGGCTTCGCCGCCGAAACCGAGGACCTCCTCCAAAACGCCCGGCAGAAGCTGGAGAAGAAAAAGCTGGATATGATAGTCGCTAATGATGCCGTATCGAGCATCGGCAGCGATGACAGCGCACTCACCTTCATCACTCGCGATGGAGATGTTGAGCACCTGTCTCCTCTGCCCAAGCAGGAGAGCGCCCGGCGCATCATCGAGCGGTTGGTAAAACTGCTTGCGGATGGTCGCTCCTGATATAGTTTCTCTTCTTAACACCTTCTTAATACATAGTTCCTGATACCCGATTGTTAATGACATAACAAAGTGAATTAGTACCTCGTTGTATATTGTGCGAAGGGAGAACATCTAGCTCCCACCGTAGTCGTATTCCAACCGGGCATCCCTAACCAGTATGCCCGCATCGCGGAACCTAGAAAAGAGGGAAAGGTCTGAACGATGCGTAACGAAGAGTTGCTGGAGCAATGTCTGCTGGCTCTCAGGACAGGGCAGGAGCTTTCGCCTGAGGCTGCTCGATACCTGGCGCGCCACCCCGAAAAGCGCGCTGAGATAGAAGATTTGCTCTCCGTCGCCCAGCGAGCCAGCCAGCTCCCTTCCGCCGAGCTTTCTGCTCGATCTCGCCGGCGCATGCAAGCGAGCCTGGCCGAGCGCCTGGGGTTTGACCCCTCGGTGCTTGACGCGCCCGCTTCCCCGGAGCAAATAGATGATGAAGCCGGCGATTATGTCAAAGCTAAGAAGCCTCTCCTCTCGATTGGACGCTTATCAGTCGCCCGCTTGCGGTACAGCCCCCCTGACCAGCGTGCTGGTCCCTTCGCGGACGCGAGCATCCGAGAGGTGTTCCGCGACCTCACTCCTGACGATATACGCCGCTATATAGGAGTGCGCGGGGAAGATTACCTGCACTACCGCCGCGCTCTCCCGGGCTGGCGTCCGGTCTTCATGTTTATGGCTATCATACTGCGTGGCTTCAAGCGCCTCGAAAGGTTTGTTACCGTCGAGTCACGATAGCTGATGCGTGAAACGTGAAACGTGATGCGTGATGCGTGAAATGCGATGGGGAATAAGTAGTTACGGAATAGTTGTGTAGCTTATAATGTACACAACTTGACCATCGCTATTTATCACGCATCATGCATCACGCAATGATCCTCTTCCTCTCCATAGACGACTTACCGCGCCTCTTTGTGATGGTGCTGCTGGCTGCCGTGCTTGGCTACTTTGCCCATCTTATAGCGGGCGGGCGAGTCCCGCTCGGCTTCCTGGGGACTATACTATTCGGAGTCCTGGGCGCGTGGCTGGCGTCCGATGTATTGCGGCCACGCATCCCATTCTCCCTTCCCAACGAGCCAACACTTGATGGCGTGATGCTCGTGACCGCAGGGCTTGGAGCGTTTATTTTATCCCTTATCTGGTCCCTCATCTTGGCCCGCCTCACGCGCAGGCGTTGGTGAGCGTTACCGGGAAATTATCTGTTGAGAGCAACTGCCAGTTCCTCCCCTGATATGTCTCCCCAGGCGGGGGGCGGTCCTTTCGGAATGCGCGTGCGCCTGCCTGGCGGCCTGGAGATCAACTTTATCCAGGTACTGTTGATCGCGGGCATAGTCTTTTACTCCCTGGCGATACCAGGCGACCTCGATTACAAGCTCGATGCGCTCGGCTTCGGCGTCTGCCACCAGATACCCAGCCATTCCTTCACAATCGCTGGGCACCAACTCCCCCTCTGCGCACGATGCACGGGTATATACCTGAGCGCGCTGTCCGCTCTGGCGCTGCTGGCGATATTGAGGCGCAGGGCCTCACGCTTCCCCGCCCGCCAGATGATAGCGGTCTTTGGCGTTTTCTTCGGCGCTATGGTGCTTGATGGTATAAACTCCACCCTCCAGGCGTTCGGCTCCGGCATCTGGGATAGCAGCAACCTGATACGTATCTTCACGGGTACGCTGGCCGGGGTATCGGTCGCCTTCATGTTCTACCCGGTGTTCAACATGAGCGTGTGGCACCCCGACGTGGCCGAGCGCGAGCACGTGATAGAGCAGCCGTTCGAGCTTGTGGGCTACATGGTGGCCGCAGGGATATTGGTGGCACTTGTGTTGGACGGTGGTGATTGGCTCTACTACCCCCTCTCCTTCCTGAGCTTAATAGGCATGATGGCCCTGCTCACTATGGCGAACACCATAATCGTGCTGATTTTCACCCGGCGCGAAGGGAACGCGCGTACCTTCTCCGCCGCCCTTACGCCCATACTGGTGGGCGTCCTCATCACCCTGATAGAACTGACATTGCTGGCATGGGGCCGCGCCTCGCTTGCCCCTTATCTAGCGAATAACAATTTTGGGCTTCCCTTGGTGCCCGGCCTGCCCTGATACCAATCTAAATGGAAGCAAAGTAAGTGTAGGGGCGGTTCGTGAACCGCCCAATGCGTACCAAGCTAAGGAATAATAGGTGGGTGAGGGAGCGCAAGCTAATAGGGAGAAGCATCCGTATGAATGTCATCCTGAGCGAAGCGAAGGATCAGGTGGGGAGAGCACTTGTATCCTTCAAAGTTGTGCTGTAGGAAAGTGATCCTTCGCTCCGCTCAGGATGACATTCATAGGAATAGAGTTGCCCTATTCTTGCTCTTATCTTGATACATATAGGGCGGTTCGCGAACCGCCCCTACACCTTCTTTACCCGGAACCATCCTTTGCAAAGAGCATATCTCTTTGATATACTCCGCCTAATAGACACTTACGCGCCACCAATTCTTTGGCACCATTCCGCGCTCCGCACTCTAGTGAGGGCAAATCATGGGAACTCCGCCACCCCAGAGGACTCCTCCCGGCCAGACCGGTAATTACACGCCACCCGCCCAGCCCCAGCAAAGATACCCTTCCGCGCCTCCTACACCTCCATCTCGCCTCACTCCTGAGAAGAGGCGTAGAGGGGCAGGGTGGCCTTTGCTACTCATCCTGGCTCTGCTCCTGGGGGGTGGGATTTATTTGTTGTTGGGTAGGAGTGGCAGCAACGATGAGCCTGCCACAGCCATAACCGCCTTCTATTCTGCCCTAGACAACGGCAAATGCGAGGATGCGCGAGCCGCCCTCGCCAACCCCGACATGGGTGCTCAGCAATTGTGCGACAGGTGGAAAGCTTTGAAAGATGCAGGCCCCACTACAACAGGCGCGGCTGCCGCTGTGAGCGTATCGGGCGATACAGCCACCGTGAGCTGGCTCATGTCTGCGGGTGGCAAGCCAAACAATCGCACCCTCGCCCTCCGGAAATCGAACAACGCCTGGAAGATCACTAACCCAGCGTCTGAGCTATTGCCTTCACCCTGACGATAGACGATAGACGATAGACGATAGACGATAGACGATAGACGGCAGAAGGTAGAAGGCAGAAGGCAGAAGGCAGAAGGCAGTAGTCCCAAGTAATCACGCATCACGTTTCACTCCTCATCGTCTATCGTCCGTCGTCCGTCGTCCGTCGTCCGTCGTCCATCAACAATAACCAATGGAGATACTCACAAGCATAATCGGCGGGTTTGGGCTTGCGGCCCCGGCGGGGCTGAATGCATGGCTGTGCCTGCTGATCGTCGGGCTGCTGGCGCGGTTTACCACTATCATAACTCTCCAGCCTCCCTTCACTCTGCTCACTGACATCTGGGTGTTGGTGGCGCTAGGGGTCTTGCTGACGATAGAGGTCTTCGCGGATAAGATACCCGCAGTCGATACTGTCAACGACATCATCCACACTTTTATTCGCCCGGTGGCGGGGGGCATACTCTTCGCATCGTATACGGGGGCGGTAGGTGGCCTCGATCCTACAATCGGCTTCATCCTGGGATTGCTGGCGGCGGGGAGCGTCCATGCGGTAAAGGCTACCACCCGACCCATGATAACGGCCACCACGGGAGGGCTTGCCAACCCCCTTGTAAGCCTGGTGGAAGATATAATCGCGGGGGCAACGACCGTGCTGGCGCTCTTCGCGGCCCCATGCGCGGCGCTCCTGATGGCGCTCTTGCTGGGAGGGGCTATCTTCTTCGTGTGGCGCTGGCGCGAGCGGCGTCGCAGACGCCAGGCGTTGGCTAATGTGAATGCTAAGACGCCTAGATAGACGACAGACGACAGACGACAGACGACAGACGACGGGTGATGGATGATGGATGAAGGGCGAAGGGCGAAGGGCGGTGAACGGAGCAGATTATAGCGACTTGACCATATTTACGTGCCCCTTGTACCGCCTGAACCCAACACCCTCGTAGAGACCTAGTGCTTTCTCGTTCTTAGCTATCACGTTCAGATCTACGATGGGCACGTGCCGGCGAAGATGGCGGATGCCGAGGAGCAGCAATGCTCTACCCAGGCCGCGCTCGCGATAGGCTGGCACGACCCCCAGGCTATCTATCCAGCCGACGTCGAGGCCCAGGCGCTTATTTTCCTCGAGGTTGATCCGCGTCCAGCAAGAAGCTACGGCTTCCTCACCCGCGAACGCGATGAAGATGCCGTCCCACGCTGAGAACTCCGGCAGCTGGGTCCAGTAGATTATCTCTTCCAGGGGGCTTTCTACGTGGTCTTGATAGCCCGCGAAGCTCGTGTTGTAGACCTGCCTCAGTAGCTCCTCATCCTGCCCGGCGACAAAGGTGCGCACATCGATGCCTGCCGGTAGCTGCGGCTCAGGCACTTCCTGGTCAGCGGCCAGGCGCATATCGAGGCTGAGATAGCCCAGGCCGAAGCCTCTTTGCGTCAGGAATGCCCGCGTGCAAGTAGCCAGCTCGTTAAACCCGAATTGCCACTCGCGTGCCCCCGTGCCTGCGACTATCTTCTCAAGCTCCTCGTATAATCTGGTGCCTATCCCCTGGTTTCGATAGTTGGGATGGATGTGCAAGCGGCTGAATGCATGATCCGCGGAAGGGGACTTATAGACAAGCCCGCGCCCTATTATTCGTGCCTCATTGCCATCAGCATCGAGCAGAGTGACAAGCAACCTTGTAAAGTTTTGACTGTCGGGCCTGTGATACTCTTGCTCATACTCCGCATGCGTAATAGACTCGCCCATAGGTTCAAGCTGCTCAAGCTCATTGATGAAGTCTACTACGGCAGGGATGTCTGCCTCGCTCATCGAGCGAGTAGAATAACGAATCGCAGGTTGATGCTCATTACCTTGTCTCACTTGCCAATGCCCAAGAAGATGCGTGTGAGGTTGCGGCTCGCCTCCCCCTCTTTGGTCGGTTCCGTGGCTAACCCTACCAGGGCGTACTTGAGAGGCTTGACGAGGGGGGCGAGTTCCTTCTCGTAAGCCTCCTTGGCCTGTGCGGTCATGACGTTGCTCATAGCCTGCTCATACATCTCGCGTAAGGCTACGAGGTCAAAGTAGCCAATGAGATTACTGTCGGGGGGAAGGTGCGTGGAGATACCTTTCCACTTGTCGGTTGTTCCGAAGCCCTTGCCCAGGTTAGATAGTGCCGTTTCCGCACGTGCTTTAGCAGCATCCAGGTCTTTGTCGTATGAGAGGATAAAACGTTCTTTCGCTACACCTATTATCGTTTCGGTTGGCCCATCGGAGCTGGTTGGATAGAACATCCCGCCCGCAACATCGAAAGGTTGAGCCTTACCTTCTGACATTTTCTCTACGCCGCGCTTCACGTTTTCAGCGACTCTGGCGCTATGAGAATCGCTAAGTTTTAGCTGAGCGATGACAGCAGGTGGGAAGGCCAGTGGCTGTATATCGGACGCTTGGAGGGTGATAGAAAAGTCACCAGGCATCAACTCAAGAATATCGTTACGCATGCTGAGACCCAGGGGTTCGATTGCATCGCTCTCTGCAAAGAATATATTGGTGCCAGATTTTTTGAGCGAGTCGAGAAGGGATAATCCGGCAGTTTTGAGATCGGTGCCCACCAGGAATGTAATTGCGTCGGTAGGCACATCATCCAGAGTGCTGCTGTCGGGTCGAGCGCTTGCGTTTATGGACATCGGGTAAAATTCCATATTACCTGTTACCAGGGCTCCCCAACTAGGAGAAAAGCCTTGCGAGGCGCTGTCTATCTGCACCCCATCATCCCGGGCGCTGAGGGTAATGAGCATTGTGCCTTGCAGTTTGAGTAGACCCGAAAGCTCTGTATTAGCGATAGTATCAGTTTGCTCGTAACGAGGGAACGGAACTTTGAGTGCCTTATCTATCTCCCCCAGGTTCAGGTACAGGGTTGCCACGCGCGCGGCAGGGACCTTCCCCGACAGGCGCTTGAACCCCTCATCTTCTTTGAGACCCTTATTGGCTCGTAATTCGTCTATCAGCACCTTGACGGGCACGCTATTGATGCCGACTGCGGCGGTTGAGGTGCCACCGAGGAGGGCGAAGTATATTTGGAGTGGGCCTGCCGCGTATTGGCGTATATCGGTGCCGTGATACGACTCCACCACTTTAGCCTTGTCCAGGTTGTCCTTCACGGCGCGCAGGTCGGCTATGAATCCTTGATTGGTGCCTTCGGAGGTGAAGTCCAGGTCCACCAGCCCCACCACGTTGCGGCCCAGCACGTCAAAAGCAGCCAGCGGGCTGATGTCACCATTAGTGGACGGCTTGAGCGAAATCAGGTCGCCCTGGCTCGGTGCAAGCACCGCAATCGTCACGCCGCCCCCCAGGTAGCCTGCGAGCGTGTCGAGGGTGGCGGCGTCCGTAGTAGAACCCAATGGGAGGCCCGTGCTGGAGATCGCGCCCTGGACTTGCAATACCAGGTTAGTCATAGCTTCGTGGAAGCCCGGCTGTGACTCGAAAGTCTCTCGCAGCTTCTCGAAAGCGTGGCTCTGGCTCTCGGCTGGAGCGGGGTTGATAGAGAAATAACCCAGGGTGTTGGCGGGCAAGGCGCTCTCCACAGGCACCGAGCCTCCCCCCGCTCCACCCGACCCCCTGATGATGAAATATGCAGCTACAGCGACTGCCACCAATAGCAGGGCCAGCAATGCCAGTATGAAGGTCAGGCTTACACCTTTCTTGGGTGAAACGTTGACCTGCTGCCGTACCGGCCTGTATGGCGCGGTCTGCTGGAGAGGTGAATCCTCCTCTAAAGCCGGTTCGCTGGTCAAAGGGCGATATTCCCTCACAGGCCGGAAAGGCTGAGTGTCCCCCAATTTGTGAGAAGGTGACGAAGATGCTTCTGGCGCTGAGGGCGCGTTCATATCGCCCTTCTGGGGGTCGCGCTCTCTTCCTGTACGGCCTGGCTCGCTAGCGTCCATCAAAGCATCCTCTCACTCTACAGGCATTGTAAGAGTTGCCACGCTGGCAAGTCAAGGGTAGATACTTCTGCGGAGAGGAGACAGGCAGATAATAAAATCGAAATCTGCGATTTCGATTTTATTATCTCTTTTCCTACTGACGCTACAGAGGGAGAAGCACGGCGCGTGCGGGCGCGCCGTCGCCATCCTGGAGCTTGAGGGGGAGGCAGACTAGAGTATAGTCCCCTTCCGGCACGGCTCGGAGATCGAGACCTTCCAGGATTACTACGGATGCTGCCAGCAAAGTGGTATGCGTCCGCCAGACGGTGGGGGAGTCCACCCGCTCGATTGAGAGGTAGTCTATACCGACGAGCCGGATGCCCCGCCGGACGCACCACTCTGCCCCGTCGAAGGAGAGGCCGGTATAGTTGGTGTGGAAGCGCGGCGAGTCCCAGAGAGCAGCCGCGGGTGTAGAAAGTAATAGGCGCGTGGTCCCCTCAGGGATGCTGGCGCTTTCCAGGTGGACCGCCGTGATCTCAAAGCGCTCATCGAAACGGCGCACCACGCACGGACCAATCATGGCGTCCAGAGGAAGCTCGTGGGCACCGGCTCCGCCCTCGATGAAGTGCTTCGGAGGGTCAACGTGCGTGCCTGTATGCGTTCCGAGGCATAAGCGCGAAACGGCGGCCTCGTCACGTGCCACCGTCTGGATGGGCGTTAGCTCTACAGGTATCTCGTCGGCCCACACCACCATGCCGGGCCGTACCGCGACGCTTATATCAATTTCGGATTTCGGATTTCGGATTTCAGATTTTGCGGCTGGAGATTGTTCTTCCATCTTCTAAATATACAGCAATCCTACCCATTCAATCCAAAATCTAAAATCTAAAATCTAAAATCAAGGAGACGGTTTGGCGACGACAATCACGCGGTGGGTGTAGGTAGTGTACGGCCAGCAGGTGATGAGGGTTAGCTGCTCGGTTGGGGTGGGGTCCATCACTTTGGCGTTTTCCAGGCGCTGAGCTTTGGTCGCGCCATTCTCCAGCAGCTTTTTCACTGACTCGACGGTGTAATGGCGCTCTTTGCCGTCCTGGGTCCATACTTTTATGAGGTTGCCTGGCTTGAGGTCTACGAGGTAGCGGAATACTTCGCCGCGCCAGTTGTTGTGCCCCGCCATCACAATGTTGCCCCCCTCGCCGGGGTTCTTGGAGTTGTAGTGGTGTCCTGCCGCGTAATCAGCCACTTCCCATGCACCTTTGGGCGCGTATACCTCATATACGGAGGTGTCAAGCCTGATGTTGGGCGAGGAGATGCGCACGATACGGTTGGGTAGATTCGGTTTGCGCTCCCCATAGATAACCCCGTTTGGTAAGACTATCTGGCCCGGTTTCGGTTTGGGTGTAGCCTTTACGCTAACCACCGTTGGCGGTACAGCTGTGGGCGTAGTCTTTGGCTGGGGCGTCTTTATGTTGGGAGCGCCGGAGGATGCTCCAGAGGCCGCGCCTGAATTGCCACCTGAGCTTGCCACTTCGGTCGGCTCGCCGGGCAGGAGAGGTGGGGGCGCGAGGCCGGTGACGGGATCAGGGCCATCGTTTCCGGTGCCCGGCACTATAGGCTTTTCATGGGATCCGCTCCCGCCCGCCACAGCCGTAGGCTTAGGCTGTTGCTGTACAGCTGTAGGCTTGGGCCCCTCCTGCACAGGTGTAGGCTCCGGACCACCCACGACCGCGCTCGCCTGTGCGATGACCGTCACCCGCATGATAGGAGTAGCAGCAGTTGTGGCAATTGTGGTAACTTGAGGCTGAGGCGTGCTGTCCTGTACGGCGTGGGTCGCAACGGCCTGTACCGTCGGCGTAGCCGCTGGTCCCTGTATTGCCGGTGTCGGTTGTGACGTGGCATTTGATTGCGCCAGGGCCGGGAGTGTTGAAGTGGCAGCCGCCCCGGGGAGACGGGTTGCTGAAGCCGACTTGATTGCCGCGGGCTGCTTGATGAAGGTGGCAGCTGCGAGCGCCACGATGCCTATCACCAGCAAGGCTATCAAAGAGGTTGTAACGACGCTGATTATGCGAGATTCTTTCATGGTAATATATGTTGGGGGTGACGGGGCCTCTATAGGGTCCTAATATGTGACGCGGTTGAATTGTTGTGCGTAGTCTCTTATAAAGACTATAGCAAAAACGATATGCCTAATACAATACCGGATAGAGGTATAAAGGTACTACGAAAGGGGAATTAGGTATGATGCGTAATCCACCACCTGGGGGACGTCCCTCTGCTTTTAAGCTGCCAATCGCGCTCGACGACTTGCGGAATATACTGCGCTCGCTCGACTGGGACCAGATACGGAACAGCATTCAGCGCGAAGCCTCGGCGCGCCTGGCGATAGTAGGACCCGTCAACGCCGGCAAATCTACCCTCTTCAATCTCCTCGAAGGGGAGGAGATTTCGCAGGAAGGTCCCATACCGGGCACCACGACGAGGCCCGTGCAGGAGGCCGTGGGGCCGTTCATGCTGGTTGACACCCCCGGTTTCGGTGAGGTGGGTGGCGTGGACCGTGCCAATATCGCCGCCCGGAGCGCGGCGGAGGCCGACGCCATCCTCCTGCTACTGGACGGGAGCGCGGGCTTGCGACAGGGTGACGCCGATCTCCTCAACTACCTGCTGACGTTACGTCGCCCTATCGTGGTAGCCCTCAATAAGATAGACGTGCTTGGGAAGAATTATGATGCGGTGGTCAGGGATGCTACGGCGAGGCTGAATGTGCCGGTGATACCCGTCTCGGCCAAGAAAGGCACAAACGTGGGAGAGCAACTTGTGCCCGCGCTCGTGGACGCGCTCCCCGACCTCGCTATCGCCCTGGGGCGCGAGCTGCCTGCACTCAGGCGCACGGCTGCCCAGCGGGTAATACGCCAATCCGCCGCGTTCAACACGGCAGTGGGAGCGGAGCCTATCCCCTTCATAGACATCCCCGTGCTGCTGACCTTACAGGCGCGCATGGTGCTGAGGATAGCGGCCATTTACGGGGAGTCGATGAGCGCGTCCCACGCCAAAGAGCTTATGGCTACCATTGCAGGCGGGTTAGCGTTTCGCTACCTGGCACAGCAGGGAGCGAAGTTAATACCGGCGGGGGGTTGGGCGCTGGCGGCGGGCATAGCCGCGGCAGGTACCTGGGCGATGGGCCATGTAGCAATCGAATATTTCGAGAGCGGCAAGCGCCTCAACGCAAAACAGATGCGCCAGATGTACAAGACGGTGTTGCAGAAGGATAAGAACCCGTTTCAGAGGTAGAAGACAGACGAAGGACGAAGGACGAAGGACGAAAGACTGTAATTCACCGCAGAGACGCAGAGGACGCAGAGATTATTTTAGTGAAGTGTTACTCCTCCGTCTTTCGTCCTTCGTCCTTCGTCTTTCGTCGTCAGCTACCCGTTCCCTTCCTTCTTCCGCGTCATGATACGGGCGTTCAAGGGACCTGTGGTGGCTATTTGTTCTTCCAGGGGGTTGGGGGGTTTGGGTTGATCTAGCTTGAAGTGTATCCTGGGGACTTTAGTGGCCTCATCGATCCAGCGCCTGCTGTAGATGCCCCAATGTAACAGGATGCGGGTTAGCGTCTCGATCCACCAGTCGGTCTCGAATATACCCTTTCCAGCCTGCTTGAGGGCTGCGTTCATGGCATCTTCGTCTACGGTTATGACTGTGCCATCAGTGGCCTGCCCCCTGTAAAGGGATTCTCTTGGGCTCCACATCATTTGCTGCCGCACGTCTGCTCTCCTGTTATGTTGTTTATGCAGTACTGCGTTTACCGCGTCAATTGAACCACATTAGCACTCAGCACGTCTTATGCCACCTGCGCGGTTTTGTCCAGCAACTCGTGGCGGAGGCCGTTCTTGCTCCCTCTCTTGACACCGTACATAAGGGTGTCGGCCATCTTGAGGAGGACCTCCACGCTCTCGGCAGGGTCCTCGCAAGTTACCATTCCAATACTGAAAGTTACCGGCCAGCCCGATTCCCTGGCGATTTCGGCAAGGGACTTTTGCACGCGTCGGATAGCTGCCTGGGCCTCTCTATAACCGGCCTCCACGAACAAGATCACGAACTCATCTCCCCCCAACCGGGCCACTGTATCCGTGGGACGGAGATTGGCGTTGAGCGTTTTCGCTACCGTGCGCAGAAGCTCGTCGCCCGCGCCATGCCCGAAGCGATCATTGACCACTTTGAAGTTGTCTACATCTATGTATGCCAGCGAGAATGGGCGGTTGTAACGGGCAGCCCGCTTCAGCTCAAACCGGGCACGCTCAGCGAAGGCGCGGCTATTGGCCGCGCCCGTGAGGGTGTCGGTGCGGGCCAGCTCGCGCTCGTGGTCGAGCGCGTCGCGCAGCGTAGAGAGTATGACCAGGGCGCAGACAAATAGTCCAACTCCCACTATAAGGTTCCAGATCGGCACTAGGGTATTGCTGTAGGCGTGCCCGTTGGCGACCAGGGTGGCGAGCCATGCTACCGCGCAAAGAGCGGCCGCGATGATACCCGCTCGCTTCCCCACGAACCACGTCGCCAGGGAGATAGGTACGAGGTAAAAAATGGAGAAGGCCAGCGCCGACCCGGTCAGGTAGTCAGCCACGCTTATCAACGCGATCATGCACAGCGCGATGCCACCCCAAACGGGCAAAGAAAGTCTGCTTGGACGGGTCACAATATCTATCATAGCAATTTAACGAAGTAATAATTAGCGAGTAGCGAGTATGGAGCTAATCATGGATGATTAGCGGGACGAATTGTAGCTCAAAATGGGGAAGCAGGAGTGGATTTGCACCAAATTGTGGAAGCAGGTGCTTTTGGAGCACGCGACCCTTTACATCGTGGGAGAGTAAAGCCCCGTAGGGGCGATAGAAAGTAGCCTCAAGGCGCAAGCCTGGGGTAAGCGTCGCCCATTTATTTCCAAGCCCCGGAGGGGCGTAAGAAGAACCTGCCCAGGGTATATTCATGCGTGTTTTGTTTATCCCTAGCTGTATGCTTCTTACGCCCCTCCGGGGCTATTGCTATTGATGATACCTGGTGGTCCCCAGGCTAACGCCGTGGGGCTACTCTCTATCGCCCCTACGGGGCTAACCCTTACTGCATACCTTTTCATCATTCCTGGAATTCGCGATGCCTCATATTCTTATTGAACCTTCCAGCTAGCTATCATGGTGATTACTTATGGCGCCTGGCTAATCTCTCAGTACTCGCCACTCACCACTCGCTACTCACGTCTGGCTTGCCCGTATGCGGCCCGGCATGATACAATTGTGCGATATGCCCTTTTATGACCGATAAAAATTTCCATATGGGAGAAGAGACAAGAGTTTGATGCGTAAAGTTATATATCTGAGGCGGAGGGGTATGAGAGAGCGCGGCATCGCGGCCATACTTGCGCTCCTGGCTCTCACCCTCATCCCGTTGGCCGGGTGCTCCCCGCAAAGCATGGCGCAGTCCGCCACTGCCACTGCTAACGCCGAGACGACACAGGTCGCCAACCCATCACCCACGATCATCACGCCCACACTCTCTATAACGCCAACGATACCCGCGCAGGCAACCGTCTCTATAACAGCAACGGCGAGCATCACCGCTACCGGCGTTGTGACGGAGGTTGGCACGCCCGCTCCACGCCCGACGCCCACCGGTGAGCCGCCCGACCCTATGAGCAGGCTGAATATCTTTCAGTTCTTCGCGACCGATGATACTCTCGTGGCGCGAGACTTTATAAACCTCGACGGTGTTGGCACAGACGAAATCCTTATGACCATTTCTGGCGTGCGACGCATCATTACGGACGAGGTGAATAGCGGTATCGGCGTCCTTACCTACGATACAACATACAGAGAGTGGGTCCCGCTCTGGTCCCCCGGCCCAATTACAGGCACCACCAGTCCCCTCCCTTCCGCGAACCGAAAAGAAGCTGGTGGCTACAATGGTGGCAACCTCCTGGGGAGCGCTGAGCCGGTATTGGTAGCGCGCACTACGACCGTGGATGGCAAAGCCCACCTATACCTTTGGCGCTGGAACAAGGAGAGCCGAGAGGGCGCACCTCTCAAGATGACCGCGCCGGGAGGAGCGGGTGATGTCGACGCTATATTCGATGCCGACCTCGACGCCAACGTCGCTGATATTGACGATGATGGCATCTACGAAGTGGTCCTCGACAACGTGGCAGGCGTGCAAGTCTGGAAATGGGATGGCACCCGCTTCGTGCTGAGAGGAGAGCGCTGATGCCACGCACCGACGAAGGACGAAAGACGACGGATGGCGGACGGTCCGATACTGGCCGCCGCCCCAACGTTCGCATCCAAACTCCGAAATCCGAAATCCGAAATCCGAAATCCAAATTGGAGACTCACAGGCTGGTTGCCGCCATCTCCCTGGCGCTTCTCCTTGTGCTATCGGCGCTTGGGCCGCTCGTGCCTACAGCACCGGACATAGCACCCCTTACGACCCCACGCATAAACGGCATCTCGGCTATAGATGAGCGCCAGGTCTTTCCTTATCTTCCATTCATCGAGCGGCAGGGGGCTAACCCCGCTTCCACATGGCCCGACATATCAGAGGTCTTGAGCTTCGACCCATCGAGTGACCGCGTGCGGAGGGCTATAGTCTCAGGCATATATGCCTCCAGTACAGGCAACATCAACCAGACGATAGCCGACACCGGTCTTCCCAGCAAGCCCGACCCTGAGACCCTATCCGCCCTTGAGTTTTCATACCAGGAGATGACCTCCGGGCCGCAGAAAGCGCGGGGAGTGAACGGCCTTGCCGCCGTCCAGTTGCTGCGCGCGCTGAACGTCACGGGGCCACAGCGAGTCGATTATGAGATTGGCGCTATAGATGATTTCCAATTCGCGGTGGGAGAGGGGCAAGGTGACTGGCATTTCATGTATAACTGGTCGCTAGCCAACTTCCTGGCAGGGAACTACGCTGCGGCCTATGAGGGCATGAACTCAATTACCGACGAGGCCGAGGCTGATCTTAACCTTCTACCCCACTTCTGGGTTGGCCTGGCAGCGTTGCGTGCAGGCGACCCAGGCCAGGCGATAGTGCGGCTTGCTCCCCTAACCACCAAGAAAGCCCCTCCAGGGGGGAACGAGGCTTTCATCCAACTTTACAAGCGACTGAATACCCTTTCTAGCGAGGCCCTCGGCGATGCGCAGTGGGCTAATCGCGACCCTGCCACAGCTTACAGAACCTATTTCGACGCCTTGCGCAACAGTAATGGCAACACAAGCAGTGGGCCTTACGCCAAGTGGCTGCGGCTCGGTCTACAGCAACGGGCTTACGAGAGCCTGCTGGACGACATGGCCGCCCTGTTGAGCACCTCGGACGCTCTCAACAAAGACGCGCGTATTCACCACGACCGGGCGCGACTCCTGACCTTCCTCGGAAGGGGTGATGAGGCTATGCAGGAGTATCGCCGGGCCATTGAGCTGGGTGAAAATGACCCTGTGTTGCTTATCTCTTACGGCCAGGCCCTGGCGAGCGGTGGTGATTACAACGGCGCGCTTGGGAGGGCGCAAGATGCCATCAGGGGATTAGGTTACGACCCCGGTACGGTTGACCTCAAGAGCGTGGCAAGGACAGCCGCCAACAGTACGGCTCTCCTCAACGAGGTTGAGACATCCCAGCATTTGCTAGACGCCAACCTGCTACGCGCCCGCATCTTCGGACGCCAGGGTAACACGGCGGGGCTTGCCAGCCTGGTGCAGGGCATAACACAGGAAGCGCCGTCCCTCTCTCCTACGGAGGGTGGGCTGCTCTTCCTGTACGGTGCGTTCGCCAGCGAGGCCGGGGGGCAGAATGCCCAGGCGCGTGATAATTTCAGCAGCGCGTGGGACAAGTTCAAGGGACTGCCACCGGGCACGCCTGGCAGGGCCTCTGCGCTCGCAGGCCTGGCGCGCACCACCGCTTCAACTCAAGGCGTAGATGCGGCACTTGATCTCCTTAAGTCGAATAATTACGACCCGGTTTCGCCACCAACTACCGTTGCTACCGACGTCGACGCGCCCGACATCCTCGATATGGGCGGTAAATTGCTGGCGCAGGCTGGGCGGGGTAAGGAAGCTGCTAACGCCATGCGTGTGTCGGTGGTGACGCGCAATTTGAGGGATGTACGGGCGGTTAGTGGCGTGGGACGCCAGCTGTGGACGTACAACGGCACGCTCGTGCCTGCGGACGCGATACTATCAGTTGCTGACGCCGAGCGTGCTGCCGGTGTGGACACCAATCTCGCGGTTATGCGCTACAAGCAGGCTTATGGATTGGCACCCGCGCTCGCCCCCGCGTGGAACAATCTGGGCGTGCTGTACGCTCAACAGGGCAACTCCGGGCGGGCTGACTTCTATCTGCGCTCATCCGGGATAGTTAGCCCCAATTATGCCTGGGGCCAGCACAACTATGCGGCCTACGCTTACAAGCAGGGTCTTGGCAACTTCTTCACGGCGGAGCGCGTGGCGGGCAGCGCCATCAAGGCCGCCGGGGCGCGCTCGCTTCAGTGGGGATACGACCTGCGCTACGACGAGCGCGGCACACTCCCCGCGCCATCCAGCAGGGAGAACGATCTCCTCTCCCGCCTGCCCGCGCTCCTGATAGTGGCGCTCCTCTTGCTCCACACCATCGTAGGGAGTGACCGCGTCACCAATCGCCTTGTAGTGCCTACCAGGGGCGTGCTGGGGAGGTTGGCTGCCGCCCTTGATGCTCGCATCAAGATGCCTGCGCGCGCAGGCTCACGGGCGCTACTCGGAAGCCTGGCGATACCGGCGCTTGTAGGTATGCTGGGGCTGGCGTGGGGCGCTGCTCGTGGCTCGCTGGAAGTTGCGCTGGTCTTCCTGCCTGTGGCGTTGCTCGCGGCGTTGCTGGCGTTCGGGGCTAATGAGGTGGCGCAGTACCTGGCAGCTCGCAGGGCAGGAATATCTACTTTGCACCACAACTGGCCGTTAGGCGTGCTGCTAGGCATCGTGAGCATACCTTTCGGCTTCGTTTATGGCTGGCAGATTAACACGCGCATAGCCGCCGAGTCGGAGGAAGAAAAGGCTGAGGGTACATCTGGTGTGAGCAGTTCGCGAGCCAGGCACGCTGCCCGCACCCTGGACGAGCGCGAGCTTCAATATGAAGTCCAGACAGAAGCCGCAGCCGACGAAGCTATACCTGTCACAGCCGCGCCGGGGGCAGTGATCACCGGTGGCGGTAGGCTTGGTCTCTCCACCGGGGGTAGGATAATGTTCGCGGGGTTGGTGGCGAACCTGGCGCTCGCCTTGATCTTCGGCTTAGTCTACTGGATAACGGGGTGGCCCTCGATGCGTCTCGCGCTCTTCGCCCAGGCGCTCGTTCTCGCTTTCACGGCGGTATCCGAGCCGCCCGCTGATGGCTGGACTCTCTACAGGCGCAACACTTCGTTGTGGCTGGCGACCTTCGTCTTCGCCTCTGCCCTGGTTACCCTGCTGGCGATAGGCCTCATCTAAACAATAATAGAGACTTCGAAAAATCACCGAAAAATCTGCGAAGCAGATTTTTCGGTGATTTTTCGAACATTGTTATTTCCCCACCGGGGAATCTACTACAGCCAGCGCCGGGGCGGAAGCGGCGTTGGGCCGATAACCATCCGGCCAGGCTATGTCGAGGCGGTGCCATATTATACCCGCGTCGGCTGAGTGGTAGACCTCGCCCTTATGGGTGGCTGCATAGAATACGTGTGGCTCTGAGTTGTTAGCTGCCAGAACGTACACTCGTGTGCCCCTGGGGTCGGGCAGTCCGGTACGTGCCTCTTGCCAGGATTGCCCCTTCGTCTTGCGGTAGACGGTGGCCTCCGCTCGCTGGGCATTGTGGGCTTCGAAGGGACCTCTCGCTGCTGACACTACTACCGTATCGGGGTCTGCGGGGTCTACCGCAAGGCCCCACATATAGTGATGAGCCAGCCCCTCGTCCAGGCGCAGCCACGACTCGCCACCGTCGTGACTCTCGGCATAGCCTCCACCCGCCGACTCGTAGACCCTGCCAGGAGCCAGTGGGTGGGTGCGCAGGTGGTGGGCGTCGTGCTGGCCGCCATCCTTGCGGTCCTCCCACGTCAGCCCGCCGTCGAGACTCCTCATCACTCCACCCAGCTCGATGCCCACGAAGATACGGTTGGACATATTGGGGTCGGGGGCGATCCAGCGGACGTGGTGCGTCCAGGGTCTCGGCGGGAAGCTCCACGTTGGCGCAGAGGGCAGCTCGCGCAAAGTGTGCATCTCCTGCCAGGTGTCTCCCCCATCCTCCGAGCGAAAGACGGCGCTCGGCTCCGTGCCTGCCCAGACTACGCCATGCTCTCCTACACGTTCGAACGCGCTGACGGCAACCGCCATCACCTCCGTATAAGATATACCCTCGCCAACGGGACGCCATGTGTCCCCTCCATCGTCGCTGCGCCACAGCCCGCGCCCAAAGGTGCCGCAATACACCCGCTCCGGCATAAGCGGGTCCGCCTCCACGCAGTAGGTAGGCAGCCCCTCCATCCTCACCTCGGCACGCCACCTCTCGCCCTCACGGCGAATTATCGCCAGACCCTCGCCAGTGGTTAGATATATAGTTGTCGCCATCTCTTTTTCTCCTGGTAGCTAATACGTCACCTATAACCGCAAATCTCTCCCTGTCATTCCGAACGCAGTGAGGAATCTCCGAGCTTGGCAGGTGGATAGAGACCTAGATTCCTCACTCCGTTCGGAATGACAAGGATATTATCGTCGTGTTCGCGCAGATTTGATGTTCCTTATCACCCATTACTCACTTCGGGGTAAAGCAACCCGGTGCCCGTATTGAGAAGCACGACCCGCTCTCCTTCTCCTATCCAGCCGGAAGCTCGCAGGTGGCGTATCGCCGGGAGCAGTGCCGCTCCTTCCGGGCAGACCCACAGCCCTGCTTGCGCCAGCTCCCTAACGGCGGCGCGGATTTCGGCGTCGTCTACCGCTATCGCCGTGCCTTGCATCTCGCGCAAAGCGCGCAGCATGAGCGCGCCTGACAGTGGGCTGGGCACGCGTAGCCCCGCCGCTATGGTCTGCGCTCCCTCCCAAAAGTGCGTGGCGTCAGCTTTGCTCTCCCATGCTCGCACTACCGGGGCGCAGCCTGTGGACTGCACTACAACCAGCCGAGGTGGCGGTCTATCCGCGCCGGTCCAGCCGAGTGTGTGAAGCTCCTCAAATGCCTTCCATAGCCCCAGGAGGCCAACTCCACCGCCGGTGGGATAGAGGATAACGTCAGGCGACTCCCAGGCCAACTGCTCCGCGATTTCCAGGCCCAGAGTCTTTTTTCCTTCGAGACGGTAAGGCTCCTTGAAGGTGCTGGCGTCGTACCAGCCATGCTCGCGTATCTGCGCGCCCACCCATATGCCCGCGTCGCTTATGAGGCCGTCTACCAGGTGGAGGCGCGCTCCGTACAGCTTCACCTCTTGCTGGGTGAGAGGCGGGGCGTCCTTCGGCATCGCCACTACCACGTCTAACCCCGCTCGTGCTCCATATGCAGCCCATGCCGCGCCAGCGTTACCGGCGGTTGGCAGTCCAATCGTGCTTGCTCCCAACTGCTTAGCGCGGGATACGCCGACAGCAGCCCCACGCGCCTTGAACGTGCCCGTAGGGTTGAGACCTTCGTCTTTCACCCATACCTGGATGCCCAGCTCATCGCTTAACCAGTCGAGCGGCAGCAAGGGCGTAGCGCCCTCGCCCAGCGACACCCGGTCTGCGGGGTCCGCTACGGGCAGCAACTCTGCGTACCTCCACAACCCCTCATTCCAGGGTCGGGATGAGATGCGCTTGCGTGGCACCTCCGAGGCGATACGTGCCAGGTCGTAGCGCGCCAGCAATATCGAGCCGCAGTCGCAAAGGTGCTGCTCTACCTCTGCGGAGTGGGTCTTGCCGCAGCTGAGTTTGGAGCATTCCAGGTGAGTTAGATAGTTAGTCGCTTCAGCCATCTTTCTTCCAGATGATGGTAAAATGGAGGTTCGGCTATGCCGAACCTCCATTTTACCATCATCTCCCTAAACTTTCTTATCCTTCTAAAGTTCCTTACTGTAGGTGATGCTCGTCATCACCGGGCGGAAGCCGATAGACTCGTAGAGCTTTAGCGCGCCGGAAGGATTTTCGGCGTCTACGCCCAGCATCGCCTTAGCTATACCTTCGGCCTTGAGCTTGCGCATCCCCGCAAGGAGCAGCGCCGTGCCCAGCCCTATCTTGCGGTGGCCGCGGCGCGTGCCAAGCTCCGCTATCCACCCTTCGCTGCGATTGTTGCGCTCATTGCTTTCGGGGTCTATCCAGCAGAAGCAAAAGGCCGCGACTGTGCCGTCGGGCGTTACGGCCCTCAGGTCCAGCTCTTGGCGGTATTTTGGATCGGTCAGCCAGTGGCTGTGGCTCTCGACGGTGATGGGGTGGTGGTTCCAGTGGTCTATGAAAGACTGGTTGAAGCACTCCACCCAGGGCACGATGTCTTCCTCCCCCCGCATATGGGTAAGGGTGTAGCCTTCGGGTAGCACAGGCTCAGGCATCGGCTCGTCCAGAAGCCGCTCCATCTTGAACCAGTAGCGCACAGGCTCCATGCCGTGCGCTTTCAACACGTCTAGCCCGTAGGTATGGAAGTCGCGGGTGCCTGAAAGTAGCCTGGCGGGCATCTCACGCTCGCGGCTAGCCTCGCGCAGCCGCTCGCTGCCCCAGTCGAAGATGCTATCCTCGATGCCGCTCCCGCGCACATCGGGGTGGACGCGCAAGTAGAGGTAGCCGTCCAGGTTATCTCCCTCTTTGGGTATCCACATCTGCCCGAACCCTACCAGGCGGCCCTCTTCATCCTCCCACAGGCGCAGGTCTCGCTTCTGATCAAGCTCCGGCGATGCGAACTCGGTCCCCAGGTCGTCGGGCGCATAGTTATCGTCCAGCTTATCAACCGCGTCACACAGGTTGAGAAAGTCGCAGACCGCTTGCAGGTCTGCATCGCCTGCGTATTGGCGCAGTTTATACAATACTTGGGTCGTCATTCTCATCTCCTAAAAATGGACAATCTTCTTTTCTTTCAGTTTTGGTCCCCGCGGGGACCAAAACTGAAAGAAAAGTTTAGTTAGAGTTCTTTATGGTAGGCCATCGCGGTCTTGGCTTTGTAGAAGCCTGCCGACTCGTAGAGGCCGAGCGCGCCGGTGGGGTTCTCAGCGTCTACACCCAGCACTGCCGTCGCGACGTTATTTTCCTTCAGCTTGTGGAGGCCCGCGATGAGCATCGCGCGCCCCAGGCCGATCTTGCGGAAGCCTCGCCGTGTCCCCAGCACAGCTATCCAACCATCGCTGAGATTGTTACGCTTGTTGTGCTCGTCGTCTATGGAGCAGAGGCAGAAGGCGGCGAATGTGCCGTCGGGCGCGACTGCTACTAGATCATGGTCAGGGCGGTAATAGGCGGAGGTCATGCGGTGCTTGCGACGCTCGACTGTGATGGGGTGGAAGTCCCAATGGTCTATGAATGAGAGATTGAACATCTCTACCCACCGCTCGACATCCTCGTCGTTGGCGACGTGGCGCAGAGTATAGCCCTCGGGGAACTGCGGCTCCGGTATCGCAGTGCCGTCGTCGAGGGGGCGGCGCATCTCGAAGAAGTAGCGCGTTATCTTGAAGCCCTGCGCCTCAAGCTGCGAGGAGGCATAAGCGTTGGCTTCTTCGGCGAAGCTGCGCAGGTCTCCGGGAAGGCCAAGCTCCTGGCCTGATTCCTTTACGCGTTCCGCCGCCCAGGCGAAAATCTCGTCCTCGATGCCGCTCTCGCGCACTTCGGGGTGGACCTGCCAGTAGAGGTAGCCACCCGCGCTGGTCTCATCTGGTCGTGTGAATACAGAGATGAACGCCATGACCCGGCCCTGGTCGTCCTCCCAGATATGGGCATCACGCTGCGGGTCGTAACCAGGCTGGTTGACCTGGACCCTCAAGCTATCTATATCGGTATTTTCATGGACCTGGTCAACGGCGTCACAGGCGTTGATGAGGTCAACAAGAGGCTGAAGGTCCTCTTCGCCTTTGTATGTACGCGCTTTGAGGGATGTTCGAGTTATCATGATAGCCTCCAAATAGTATAAAAACAAAGTCTCCACGCTATCCTACGCGGAGACTCCATCGTACCACAAGAGGCGCAGAGCTACATCGGCCTGAAAGCGTACAGGCCGCTAGGTCTATAGTCCCACTTGAAAAAGGGCATAAAATGGGAGATTCAGCTGAGCTAAATCTCCCATTTTATGCTTAGTCCGAATATAAACAGTTACGAATCGGAACTGGAGCGGCGGTGGTCAGGTTCCTTAGCTACTCCCTTGAAAGGCTCGTCGTCGGAGGTCTTTACGTCCATTATTTGCCCGGTTTCGGTGTCGCGCTTGGCGTGCTGGCCCGCCGGGGTCTCGAACTGGGTGCGGTCCTTGACCGTCCCTTTGCGTGAACCTTTGCCTGTGTTCTTTGCCATAAATCATAAGCTCCTTTCGGATGGGTAAACTACATCGAATACAGCCCGCAGAATATAACGGAGCGGCGGGTCTGCCGTTACTTTCGAGCACTATTCTACTCCTGACCTTGAAAAATCATCAAAGGGGAATCGGCGCAGCCGACTCCCCTTTGATGATTTTTCAGACTCTCTTACCGGATAGAGAGACTACGACCCGGACAACTGACGCGCTATTTGTGCGGCGTGGGCGACATCATGGTAGGCCATGTGGAGAGCGTGGCCCATGAGCGTAATGCGTCCATACTCGCTATGCTCTCCGGGGCGCTCCCAGTCCTCACCCGATAAGGCTTCCAACTCTGTTACGTGTTGCGCACGGAGCTTGAAGAAGGCATCAAGGGCCTCTTGCAGGTCGCTACCGGCGTAGTCGCGCTCTATCGCCCAGGCGTCCTGGTCGTACCCGGCGACAAGCGGGTTATCGTTATCGCGCATTGCTCGCATCCGCATGAGAGCGACCTCCTCGGCGTCTCGCATGTGGCACATTACCTCTACCACCGACCACCCTTCGTCTCCCCCACGTGCAGACTGAGCCTGCTCCTGGGTGCAATTCGCCAGCAGTGCGTCGTATATTTCCGGCGCGGCACGATATGAATCTATTATTTCCTTGGTTGTGTTGTACATAGTTCTCCTCACTTGGGTCTTAGTTCGCTGTATGACGATGGACGATGGACGATAGACGATAGACGATAGACGATAGACGATAGACGATAGACGAATAGAGCTGTCAGACGGGATTGGAATGCGCTCTTACCTATGCGGAGAAGAGCGCCCACACGATGGGGCCGAGTATCATGCCTCCGAACGCTCCTATGACGGCAGGCAGCAGGTATATCTCAAGTATGCTTGGTCCCCACGCTCCAAAGAAATAGTGTCCTACGATGGAGCCGATAAAGGCTGTCAAGAATATTATCGCTGCCGTATCGCTGTTCGCTTTTATCAAGCTCGCAGCCAGCCACGTGCATAGAGCTACGATTGCGAACAGAATTAGCGTGCCGGCAATAACTGACAGAACGCCAAGAAAGAAAGCTCCCATAGCGCAAGCTCACCTCCATTTGCCAGCAATTATATCATGGCAATGCAAGTTTGCCCCGTTATACTTGGCCCTCTACCCGCCCTTGATCGCAGGCACCACCCTATCCAACAGCATCTCCATAGTGGTGAAGTTGGGCAGCCCGGCAGTGCCAAGCATAAAGTAGTCAACGCCCAGGTCGATAAAGCCCCTCATCTGCTCGATGACCTGCTCAGGTGTGCCTTTGATGCCGCCTGCGGGGAACGGCCTGTCACCCATCAAATCATCCAGGGCCTGCTGAGTTGGGGCGCAGGCACACCCACCAAACCAGGTGCGCCGCAAGGTCTTGGGGTCGCGCCCTTGCTCCTCGCAGGCGCGCTCGCAGTCGTCAACCATGCGCCGGAAGTCCTCCAGCTTGGTCCACGACACGTTCCACCAGTCGGCGTGGCGCACGGTGAGCGCAATCATCTTGGGCCTCATCGCGCCTATCAGGATGGTCGGTGCGGGGTCGGGTTTTGGCTCGCACCAGGCCTCCTTCACGCGGTAATGCTTCCCTTCGAAGGTGGCTCGCTCGTCGCGCCACATTGCTTTGATGATCTGTACGTACTCATCGAGCTGCTCGATGCGCACGCCTGCCGAGGGGAAGTCGTAACCGTACGAGATATACTCGTCTTCCTTCCAGCCCGCGCCCAGGCCGAGGATGAAACGCCCGCCGCTCATGAATTGCATCGTCGCGCCCATCTTGGCGACGAGGCCGGGGTTGCGGAACGACTGGCACAGCACCGCGTGGCCGAACATGAAGTCGGGGTGGGTCGCCGCCAGGTACGAGACGGCGGTCCACCCTTCCAGCATGTCTGTATCATCTGCCTGAAGGTGGTCCACGAACCATGCGGAGTCGAAGGTGCCATTGACCATATCGAGGCCGCGATTGATGATGTCGAGGTGTTGTGGGCGGTGTGCTTTCTCCCGCATACCACTGGGCATAGCCCAACCGAATTGAACGTCTGGCATGGAATCTCCCTCTCGCTTAAATATTCTCGGTGATAAACTCTAATGTCCTCTTGATAATCTCTCGCGAGCAGGCATCGTCGTCCAGCACGTCGAAACCGTGTTGCCCATCTTCATGCGCCATTACCTCTACGTTCGCGCCCAGGCGGTGGGCTTCTTCGGTGAAGAGGTCTATCGTGCCGATCAGGCCGGGCCTGTCGCGGCCGGCCTTGGCGAGGAAGGTAGGGGCTATCTCTTTTGGGTGCTCCCGCAGATGGTGGAGCGCGGAGAATTCTCGCAGCTCTTCTTTTGAGACTTTGCCTGGTAGGCTTTTGCGCACAGATTCCAGGTCCATCACACCATAGTAGCCCACGATGCAGCGCACGTAAGATGGCGTGTCGTGCATGGCTGCCCACATGCCGAGCGGCATACCCGCAGAGAAGACCCATACGCACAGACGGTCTCGGTCCACACCTAATGTGGCTGCGTTGTCGCGGAGATATGTTATCAGGTCACGCACGTCGCCTGCTGCCTCGTGCAGCCTGGTCAGACGTTCGGTGGCGCGATGGTTGAAGTTCACCGCCACGAGGCCCGACGCGGCTATCAGCTGGCCCGTCGAGACGAAACCGCCCGTCTCCTTGGAGTGCTCAATGATTTCGGGCGGCCACTCCCCATGAACCAGGATGACGGCGGGCAATGGCTTATCGTCTCCCGCATCTGCCGGATAGTACAGGTCGAGCTTGAGCGGCTTGCCGTCTGCGGTCTTATATACTAGGTCTTTCCTGACTCGCGCACGCTCCATGCCGGGTATTGAATAGACCGTCCGCATTTGCATTAGCTCATCGAGATCCAATAGCGTAATCCTTATCTGGCAACCTGCCTAACAAAAGGAACCAGGTATGGGTATGCCCGAACCATTATAGCCTATCAACCAACCTGAAGGCATTGCCCCTGGCGTAGATAGTGTGGCCCAGATTATGATTAACAGCATCGCGATATGAACAGCCCTTCTCCTAATTCACGCCTCAGAATCTCGACCTTCGGCATCGGCCTGCTGCTGGGATGCCTGGGCTTCTATCTGCTCATGCAATCCGTTACCCTCTGGGAGCGGCCTATAGCATTGCCCGGTGGCACAGATGGGTTCCCGGCGTCCGTGAGTAAGCTATTCAGGCTTGAGTGGGTTGGCGCGGGCAGGATTTCGAGCCTGGGTCTGCTCAACGTGGGTCTCTATCTGTTCGTCCTGGGGACGCTTTTCGCCTTCTATTGGCTCGCTTTACGCAAAGTCTTCCGCGCCGGTACTCTGGAGGGAAAGGAGGCGCGGAGGGCACTCCGGATCATTCTGGGTGTGGCTGGCGCGGCGCTATTTCTCTTCCTTTGGGTGCCCGGCTCAAACTCCTCCGACCTCTACAGCTACGTCTGGTACGGGCGGATAGTGACAGTATACGGTGATAACCCGTTCATCCACGCGCCAATCGAGTATGCCTCGCGTGACCTTGTCGGCTGGCTCAAACTCGTCTACTGGAAAGACGTAACCTCAGTCTACGGTCCCGTATGGGTGAGCTTTGCGGGAGCAATCGCCTGGGTAGCGCAGGCGTTGGGAGGCGACCTCAGCCTCCACCTGTTGGGCCACCGCCTCCTCGCAGGCATATCCCATATAGTCAACATCCTCCTGATATGGCAAATCGCGGGCCTCTTCATAGAGCGTTACCGCATGGACGACAGACGACGGACGACGGACGACGGATCGCAGGCGAATAATCACGCATCACGTTTCGCGCATCACGTTTCATGCCTCCCGCCCCAGGCGTTCCGTATCGCCGCCACGCTCGCCTACGCCTGGAACCCTCTCGTATTGATCGAGTTCGGGGCCAATGGGCACAACGACGTGCTGATGCTGACGGGTGTGCTGGCGGGTCTATGGCTCCACCTGAAGGGGAAGTGGAGGCTGGCGGTGCTGGCTCTTACGCTGGCATCGCTGATAAAGGTGGTGGCGCTCTTCTGGCTCCTGGGCTACGCGTGGCTCCTCCTCTGGCAGCCGCCCTGGGGAGATGGGAGACCCAGGTGGGTAGCGAGGCTGGGCACGCTCGCGCAGGCGGTGTCCCTCGCTCTGGCGTTGTGGGTCGTCTGCTACATACCCTTCTGGGAGGGGCCTGCCACCTTCGAGCCGCTATGGGGAGGCCCGCCCGCCAGCCTATTCGTCAACTCGATAGCATCTCTTTTCCGTTGGATAGGTGGAGAGTGGCTGCACTCCCTCGCCATATCACACGGTTGGCGAGATATTGCGGTCCTGAATGTCGAGGCGACTCGCACGTTGCTTGAAGCGCCCCTGCGATGGGTATCGCTCGGTATCGCTTTGCCGTTCATGGCAGCGGCAATATGGCGGGCGCGCACCTTCCCACGCATGGTTGAGGCGTGGGGCTGGTCGATGTTCGTCTATTTGACCGTGGGGGCTGTGTGGTTTTGGCCCTGGTACGTGGCCTGGCTACTCCCCGTGGTTGTGCTGGCCGGTCCAGGCCGCCTTTTCACGGCAACTCAAATATTCTGCGCCACCTCGCTCATTCTATACGGGATTTTCCCAGGAATGGCTCGACCATTCGAGGCGCTACCCTTCTACCGCTCGCTAATCACGGTTGCGCCAGCGCTCCTCTACGTACTAGGCTCATGGGCTCTCGCTCGGTTACGGTTGCGAGGTGGAAGTGAAGCTCCAGTCACAGGTGGTCAGATGGTTATAGAAGCGGGCTGACCAGACGATAGAAGGCAATAGGCAGTAGACAGAAGAAGCAATACGCTCACGCATCACGCATCACGCATCACGTTTCACGTTTCACGGCATCGTCTATCGTCCAAACCGCATATCTATTGACACCTTGTGGCGTCTAGCCTATACTCCCAGAAGCTATCATCATCTGCTTTAGAACGGTCCAAATACCCGAATGCTAAACGTTACCTCTGAAATCGGCACGCTACGCCGCGTTGTTGTCCATACGCCCGGCCAGGAGGTGCGCCGCATGACCCCCGCTCTGCGACACGACCTCCTCTTTGATGACATACTCTACCTCGACCTCGCCAGGCACGAGCACGAGGCGTTCAGGCGGCTCTTATCTGTCATCGTGCCGCCGGAAGACGTGCTGGACTCGGCGGACTTACTGCGAGACGTGGTGGAAGATGAGGTTACGCGTCACAGCCTGGTGGAGAGCGTCTGCCGCCTGGGGGTGGGGCCGAACACCGACCCCCAGGCCCTCTGCCGCGAGATGATGGACGCCGAGCCGGACCAATTGGTGTCGTGGCTCATCGAGGGCAAGCCCCACCCCGGCAGGCACGAGGAGTTGACCTCCTACCTGTCGGAGATGCCCTACCAGCTCCCTCCCATCCCCAACCTGATGTTCATGCGCGACCCTTGCGCGGTGGTAGGCAATGGGCTGGTGGTGGGGCACATGGCTTATCCGGCTCGCCAGCGCGAAGCGCTGCTCATGCGCTACGCCTACCAGGCGCACCCGCTGGCAGGTGGCGAGGGTGAAACACCTCTCTGGTTCGACATGCTTTCGCCCTATGCCATTGCCGGGGGTGACCCCACACGCAAAGAGGCAACCATCGAAGGTGGCGATGTGCTCGTGATACGCTCCGACCTCGTGCTGGTGGGTGTATCGGAGCGAACGTCGTCGCAGGCAGTAGACGCGCTGGCTCGTGGCCTCGCCCGGAGCGGCGCGCCTGTCAAGACGCTCTATGCGGTCATAATGCCCAGGCAACGCTCTACCATGCATCTCGATACCATATTCACGATGATGTCTCACGAGGACTTGATGGTTTACCCACCGCTCATTATGCCGGGTGGAGGGGAGCAGGTGGGTATAGTGCGCATCACCATCAATCGAGACGGCTCAACTCACTTGCAGCCGATGAAGAAGTCGCTGGTGAACTGCCTGGAGGAAGAGCTTGGGAGGCCTCTCAACCCGGTCTTCTGCGGCGGTAACAGCAGGCTATATCAGGAGCGCGAGCAGTGGACCGACGGCGCGAACACCTTCGTGCTGCGCCCCGGCCTCATCCTCGGCTACGAGCGCAACCCCCAGACCTATAAGGCATTGGAAGCAGCGGGCTATCGCATCATACCGGAGGGGGACATAGTGCGCTGGCAGGTCGAGGCGGGGAGCAACCGCGAGTGGGTGACCAATGAGACCCTGGTGGAAGAGATAAGAACGCACCCTGAGCGCAAGTACGCCATCCAGATAAGCGGCCTCGAGCTATCGAGAGCCAGAGGCGGCCCCAGGTGCATGACAATGCCGCTCGCCAGAGAGGAATTATGAATTCTCAATTTTGAATTCTAAATTAGCAAAATACCGTAGCTGTTTTATGCTCACAACTCATAATTTAGAATTCAAAATTCATAATTTAGAATTTACAATCTGCTTGGTCCTTCGCCGGACTTGCCCAGGTCGTCCATATCGATTGAGTTGATGAAGTCGCGGAAGACCGAAAGGCGGTCTTCGTCCGGTAGCTCGGAGCTGGGGAGCGATTCCCCGTCGGGCACGTCCGCGTCGTCGCGGGCATCGTCGGTATCGAGTATAACGCCCACGCTGTCGAGCACGCGCTCCTCGACGAAGATGGGGCACTTGACGCGCACGGCCAGTGCGATGGCGTCGGAGGGGCGAGAGTCTACCTCGGCGTGGCGACCATTGGCATCCATCACAATTCGGGCGTAGAAAGTATCGTCCCGAAGGTCGTTGATGAAGACGTGGGTGATGGTAGCTCCAAGCTCGCTGACGATATGGCGCATGAGGTCGTGAGTGAAGGGACGCTGCACCGGCACTTCCTGTAGCTCCAGTGCGATGGCGTCCGCTTCGGCAGCGCCTATCCAGATAGGGAGGTAACGCTCCGATTCCACCTCTTTCAGGATGACCACGCGGTGCTGGGTGACCATGCTTACCCTGATACTTTCGATCTTGCACTCGATCATCTACCAATACCTCCGTCTACCTGGGCGCTGGGCGTGAATCTCTCTACCTGTGTATATTTTACTGGCATCCTCTACTTTTTGTAAAGAGACCTCCACCCGTTTGCATCCCAAAACGCCATATACATCTGGTTCACCACAGAGGGGCAGAGGGCTTTGGCAATTCCGAATTACGAGTTACGAGTTACACACTAATCTCACGCATCACGCAGGAGGCAACATTTGGCTGACCTTACAAAACAAGTGGCGCTAATAGGCATTGGATCGAACTCGGTCAGGTTGCTTATTGCTGAACGTGAGGATGGGCGCATCCTGGCGGTGGAGCGAGATGAGGTAGTGACGAGGCTCGCCGGTTATAAGATTGCGCCGGATGGTCGCCTTATGCTGACCTCTGACGCAATTCGAGATACTATAAGGGCCGCGGTCAATTTTGCAGGACGAGCACGAGAGCATGGTGCTCCTCTGCTCAGCATAATCGCCACAGAAGCGACAAGGGCCGCTTCCAACAGCGGTGAGCTAACGCAGGCCCTGGAGCGCGACCTGGGTGTGCCCGTCAATATCATCAGCGGTGAGGAAGAGGCAACGTTGGGCTGGCTTGCAGTCTCCACTTCAACCTCAGCCCAGGCGAATACCCCATTTGGAGTGATAGACATCGGTGGGGGCAGCTCCGACCTGTCGGTTGGTTTTCTCGGACAACCAGAACCAGAATCGGTGCTCAGTCTGAAGACAGGTGGGCGCACTGCGATGCGCAGATTTGGCCTTGACCGCCCAATAGAGCGCACGAAGCTGATGGGCACTATGGCTGCCCTCCAGATAGAGTTGGCCCGCGAGGCGTCTGCCCTCAAGCCGAGGCCACATCTGGCGGTGGTGATTGGTGGCACCGCTTCTGTGCTTGCGCGGCTATACCAGCGCATCTCTGATGGCGAGTCATACAAAGGTGAGCTACTGATTGACGCCACCTGGCTGGACAAGCAACTGAAAGATATGTCTCTCTTGAGTGCAGACGAAAGGGTTGCTATGGGCGTCCCTCCTGACCGCGCCGACGTGATAGTGGCAGGCGCAGCTATCCTCCTCACTTTGCTGCAAGCCTGGGGTCTCAGCCAATTTTATGCCAGTGAGCGCAACATCCTGGATGGGTATCTACAGAAAAATCTGTAAAAAGTAACTAAAATGCTTGTAAAAAGCCCCAGAACCTATTGACTCCCTCTTGAAATTAGGTTATATTCATTGTTGAAATAAAGGCGGGTTTATTTGCATGGTTCGAGAAGACGCGAAGCTGCGTCATGCAAATATCCCCAACTCAACACTTTGTAGAGGGAGTATCACGTTAGATGAGTTTCGGAGCTGCTGTACTTACATTCCGCGAGGGGCTTGAAGCCGCTCTTATAGTGGCTATTATGCTTGGGTATCTGCGCAAGGTAGGGCGGCTCAACCTGCGCTTCTCTATATGGGCCGGGGCATTGTCGGCGGGATTGCTGGCGGTCGGGTTTACCCTTGTGTTGCAGTTGGTTGGCGCGCAATTTGACTACCCGGCCAAAGGCATCTACGAAGGGGTGACCTCGCTGATCGCCGTCGTCATGCTCACCTACATGATCTTCTGGATGGCGCGGATGGCGCGCTTTATCAAAGGCTCGCTTGAGCATTCGATGAAAGAGAGCCTAGTACAGAGCGCGGGCTGGGGCATGTTCGGCCTCGCCTTCATGACCGTCGCTCGTGAAGGTGTCGAGACCGCGCTCTTCCTATCGGCGTCTGCCTTTCAAACCTCCGGTACTGCCACTCTATTCGGCGGCATAGCTGGCCTGCTGGTAGCCCTGGGTGTGGCCTGGGCCGTATACGTGGCGGGCGTTCGCTTGCAGATGCGCACCTTCTTCAAGTTCACCAGCATATTATTGGTCATCTTCGCCGCTGCTATCCTGCGATACGCCGTCCACGAGTTTGAGGAAGTGGGCTGGCTCCCTCCCCTGGTCGAGCACGTGTGGAACACCGGCGGCTTTATCGCTACCGGCAGCCCGCTAGGCTCGGTGCTGCAAGCCCTTATAGGCTACACCTCCCAGCCCTCGCTCATGCAATTGATCTTCTACTTCGGCTATCTGCTTGTAGTAGGCTACTTCTTGCTTCGCCCGGCGAAAAGCGCCACCCCCGCTCCTTCGCCTGCGGTCACTACTCCAGTGGTGAACCCCGTAGCTGAGCGGCAAGGCGAACCAGTAACCACCGCTCGCTAGCCCTAGTTGGTTCATCTCAAATATGATTTTGGGCCCCGCCGGGGCCCAAAATCATATTTGAGATGAACACCCATACTTTCATTAGACTTACGAAGGAGAAAGTGCTTACTATGAAGAAAGTGATAATTACGGCTCTGGTCGGCGTACTCATGCTCAGCATGACAGGTTGCGGCTCTGACACTGCGCAGCCCGTTCCTACCACAGGCACAAGCAACACGACCCCGCAAGCAGGCGCTCAGGAAGTGCGTATAGTCGCGAAAGACAACCTCTTCGACCCCAAGAGCTACACAGTCGAGGCGGGCAAGCCAATAAAGCTGACTGTGGTAAATGAGGGCCAGGAAGTGCACGAGGTAGAGGTAAAGACGCTCCTGCCGGAAACCAAGCTATCGCCCGGCCAGACCAAGAGTGTTGACCTTCAATCGTTGCAGCCCGGCACGTACAAGCTCTATTGCGAGATACACGAGGACCAGGGTATGGAAGGGGAGTTTATAGTAAAATAGAGCGGTGAACGAAAAGACTCTACATACCCTGGAGTTCGGCAAGGTGCGCGAGCAGCTCGCCAAATACACCTCATTCAGCGCTGGGCGCGAGCTTGCTATCAACCTAGAGCCGCTGAGCGACATCGCGCAGGCAAGGCGCAACCAGCGCATCACAACAGAGGCTGTGCGCCTCCTCTCGTTGCGTCCTGACGTTACGATAGGCCCTGCGCGGGATGTGCGCGAGCTTGTCAGGCGGGCGGAGCTTGGCTCGGTGCTCGACCCAACCGACATTCTACAGGTGCTCGACACGATGCGAGCCTGCCGCGTGCTGCGCGACCTCATCGTACGCACCGCCGAGCGAGGCGACCTCGACTTGCTTGCCTTTATAGCGGACGGCATCACCCCCCTGCCCAAGATAGAGCAGGAGATAGAGCGCTGCATCAACGACGATGGGCAGGTGCTCGACTCCGCGTCGCCCGCGCTGGGCAAAATCCGCGTGAACATCCGTGCTGCGTACAACCGCCTCATGGCGAAGCTACAGCAGATCATCTCCTCCGAAACTTACGCCCGCGCCCTCCAGGAGCCGATTATCACTCTACGCGATGGCCGCTACGTAGTCCCCGTCAAACGCGACTTCCAGGGCGCTCTGCGTGGTATCGTGCACGACCAGTCCAACACAGGCTCGACCCTCTTCGTAGAGCCTCTGGCGACGGTAGACCTGGGAAACGAGTGGCGGCAGTTACAGCTTGAAGAGACGCTTGAGATAGAGCGCATCATGCGAGAGCTGGGTGCGCTCATCGCCTCCCGCGGCGAGGCCATACGTACCAACGTCGAGATAGTCGCGGACATAGACCTCGCCCTAGCCAAAGGCCGCTACAGCATCGCCACTCACTCCATAGAGCCTGAGCTTGTCGAACCCCGCCCCAAAGTACCAACCCCAAGTCGCCCGCCTGATAACCGCGAGCGGCGTGCGGACGAAGGACGAAGGACGAAGGACGAATCTTCAGAAGGCAGTATCGCTCTCGAATCAATCCGAAATCCGAAATCCGAAATCCGAAATCCGAAAGGGTTGTTCTTCAAGAACGCCCGCCACCCACTTCTCACTGGCAACGTCGTGCCGATCACTGTGGAGTTGGGCGAGCGGTTCAGGATGCTGGTGATTACGGGGCCGAACACGGGTGGCAAAACGGTCGCGCTCAAGACGGTTGGCCTCCTCTCAATTATGGCGATGGCGGGGCTGCATATACCCGCCGATGTGGGGTCGCGGGCCGTCGTCTTCAAAGATGTCTTCGCTGATATTGGAGATGAGCAGAGTATCGAGCAGAGCCTCAGCACCTTCTCCTCCCACATGTCCAATATCATAGGCATCCTCAAGCGCGCCGACCGGGATAGCCTCATCCTGCTAGACGAGCTGGGCGCAGGCACCGACCCGCAGGAAGGCTCGGCCCTCGCCCGCTCCATCATCACCCACATCCTTGAGATAGGTGCGCTGTCGGTCTGCACCACGCACTACTCCGAGCTAAAGGCGTTCGCATTCAGCACCCCCGGCGTGGAGAACGCATCTGTGGAGTTCAACGTGGACACCCTCAGCCCGACGTACCGGCTGATGATAGGGGTGCCGGGCCGCAGCAACGCCCTCGCAATCGCCCGCCGCCTGGGGCTGACCCATACCATCATCGAGCGCGCTAAGAGCTTCATAGACCCCGATGCGCAGAGCGTGGAGAGCCTCCTCGAGGACATACGGGGTGCGCGTGAGGCTGCCCACACGGAGCGCGGCACCATTGAGCAGTCCCGCCGCGAGCTGGACCGCCGCCGCGAGGAGCTAGACCGCAAGCTGGCCGAGGTGGACGACATCAAAGCGCGCGCCGCCGAAGAGGCCCACGCCGAGACTCAGCGCGAGCTGCAAGCGCTCAGGGACGAACTACGCAGGTTGAGGGGCAGGGTGGAGGCGGGGCTGACGGCGACCTCCGACGACGCTCTCACCAGCAAGTGGGTGCAGGAAGCGCAGTTACGCGCTCAGGAGCTTGACAAGCAGCTCTCCGTCCGCGCCACCCAACAGCAGAAGAAGGCCCGCGCCCAGAGGTCCAGGCGTCACCCCAAAGAGGAGGAGTCGGCACAACCTCACCTCTTTGGCCCTGGCGATACGGTGTTCGTTCGGAGTATGGGGGCAGAGGGGGACGTGCTATCCGCTCCCGATAAAGCAGGGCAGATAGAGGTGCAGGTTGGGGCGTTCAAGATGCGCGTGCCAATGGGCGACGTAACACTCAGGCGCACCGCCCGTGCTGCGAGTGCTGCACGTGAATCGGCAAGCACGGGCAGCATGGGCAGGTACGCCACCACAGCACCTGTAGCTCCTCCTCCCCTCGAATACGACTTCAGGGGCTGGCGTGCCGAGGCCGCTATAGAGGAGATGGACCGCCGCTTGAACGAAGCATCCCTGGCGGGTATGCCTTTCCTGCGCGTCATACATGGCAAGGGCACAGGCGCGCTCCGCAAATCTATGCGTGAGTACTTCAGATCGCACCCCCTGGTCAAAGAGGTCGAGACCGCGCCCGTAGAGCAGGGCGGTGAGGGAGTGACTATCGTCAAGCTGTAACATGCATAGCCGGTAGGGGCACGGCGCGCCGTGCCCCTACTGTGACGCTCGTTTCTACCCTCACCAATGGAAATCTTAGTAGATTAATCTATACTGGCGATGCGTAGATTGCTAATACGTGGTACAATATAACTCTGGACAATCAGCGACTGTCCATCTTATTCGCGTGTTTACTATGTGAATGAGATCAATATGAGACTGTTGATTATCGAGGATGAAGAGGACTTTGTTGCCGCTGTCGCCAGGGGGCTGCGTAAGCAGGGGTATGCGGTAGATATTGCCCTGAATGGAGAGCATGGCTTTCAGCAGGCGCAGATCAACGATTATGACCTCCTGATCCTCGACCTCAATCTGCCCGGCCTCGATGGGCTGGAAGTTTGCCGCCGCTTGCGTGCTACCCGGCCCTCTCTCCTTATCTTGATGCTCACCGCTCGCGCCGGTGTCGCTGAGCGAGTGCGCGGCCTGGACGTAGGAGCAGACGACTACCTCCCTAAACCCTTCCACTTCGATGAGCTGCTGGCTCGCGTGCGGGCGCTGCTGCGCCGGGATATACGTGCACGCACCCTGCTCCTCAGGTGCGGAGACCTTACCGTCGATTCATCGTCGAGAGTGGTCTGCCTCAGCGGCAGGCGCCTTTCGCTGACCGCAAAAGAGTTCAACATCCTGGAATACCTGATGCGGCACCAGAGTGAGGTAGTCACTTACCAGGAATTGCTGGAACATGCCTGGGATGATACCGTGAACAGCTTCACAGGCGCTCTCCGCGTTCACATGAACTCGCTCCGCCGCAAGATGGACGACGATGCGGAGCATCCCAGATACATTGAAACGGTAGTCGGAAAGGGTTATCGCATGGTCACGCCCTGCCCAGGCGAGCCTTTAGCAAGACTATGAGCTATCTAAGACGATCTAAGCCTTGGATAAACCAGCGACTCACCTTGAGGATGCGCTTGGCCCTCATGTCTGGGGCTATGCTCATGGCATTGAGTTTGGGCTTAGCGCTCTTTATCAATCTGAGCGCAAGCATAGAACTCGACTCTAATACTATCGCCTTGCCCCCAAACTTGGTAATCGAGTCTGGTGGAGAGTTAAGGGCAGGACAACCGACTCCTACGGCTATATCTCTATCGGGCATTACCTCGGAGCTTGTTACTGCTGGGGATATTAACCCCATACGACAGGATCTATTGGGCAGAATCCGCATTACCTCACTAATCGGGCTGGGCATTATTGCGTTGTTGGGTGCGATAGGAGCTTACTGGTTAGCTGGTCGCGCATTGAATCCTCTACGTAACGTTGCGCGATCAGCTCAGCATATCAGTGTGGGCACCCTCGATACGCGGCTTGAACTCAACGGGCCTGAAGATGAAATCAAAGAGTTAGTCGCGGCTTTCAACACTATGCTAGGACGCCTTGAGCGCTCTTTCGACCAGCAAGGCCAATTCGTGAATAACGCGGCGCATGAGCTACGCACACCTCTTACCACCTTGCGCACCAATCTCCAGGTCATGTATTCCGATAACGACGCTACCGTAGATGACTACCGCGAGATGGCTCCGGTTTTGGATCGTACAGTCACGCGCTTTGAGCATTTAATTTCTGATCTCCTCCTATTAGCTAAGGAAGAATCGAAGGCCCGGGAAGAGGTCGCTCTAATGCCTCTCGTTGGAGTTGTGGTAGACGACCTTGAGCCAGTTGCCCACAGGCAGCATATAAAGTTGAATGTCACAGGCGAAGCGGACATCCGCGTACTGGGCAATGGCTCATTGCTCGCCCGGGTATTTAGCAACCTTGTCGAGAATGGCATTCGTTACAACCATGAAGGTGGAGAGGTAGCTGTAACGGTTGGTCGAGGCGAAGGCTGTGCCATCGTCACAATCGCCGATACCGGTGTTGGTATAGCGTCCGAAGAGCAGCCACGCATCTTCGACCGCTTTTATCGCGTGGACAGGTCGCGCTCAAGAAACAAAGGAGGCGCTGGGCTAGGGCTGTCCATCGTCGCCCATATTTTGCAGATGCATGGTGGCAAAGTAGAGGTAGAAAGTACCCCAGGAGTAGGGAGTCGATTTACAGTGCAGATTCCCCTCTAGATATCGCCTCCATGAGTTGTATCCCTCGTAGCTGAGGCGGAAACGCCGCCTCAGCTTTCTTATTGGATTCAATATCTTATTTCCTATCTCATCTTAACAGAATCTTAATACCCTCCTTGCTAAACTAGGCGCAGATTTCGCAACCGGCGTTGGAGATTATGTTCCAGCGCCATAATAGTGTGAGGAGGAGACAATGAAGGGGCGCATATTCACCCGCAGGGCAATGGTGGCCCTGCTAATCGCGCTGGCTTCGATAGCCTGGCCCTATGGACAGATAGTCAGCGCTCAGCCGACATTGGCAAGCGAGGGTGTAGATGAGTATGATCACTGCATCACGGGACCAAGCAAGCCAATGCAATGCTTCGATACTGAAGCGGAAGCTCTTTATGTAGCGTCAGGGGGGCGTATCCAGCTTGCGCCGGGAGAAACGTCAAGGTCTCTGAGCGACAAGCAAATGTTGGGTGATGGAGACGCTGTCTCCGTACAAGCTACGCTTTATGAGGACGTGAATTACGGAGGCTCAACACTGACTATATACGCAGATGGCTGCATCGGCTGGAATAATATAAGTGGGGGATGGAACGACAGGGTATCGTCTGTGAGCACTTATGGTTGCGACATCATTCTCTACGAGAACTACAACAAAGTCGGTCCGTCCCTGTACATTAACTACCCAGGCACATCCTGGGTAGGAAGCTCCATGAATGATAAAGCCTCGTCATGGAAGCTGCCATAAGCTGTAAGGGGCGCGTCAAGCACCAGCATAAGGGGTGCGATACCGCATGTCGTGGAGCGGATCGAAAATACCAGTGATGCGACGAGCCTGAGTCACTACGTACGGGGTATAAGGAAAGCGTAACGCAATGAATGTCCTTGTGAGAGGGTGTCCAAGAACTGTAGCTCTTAGCCTGTCATTCTGAGCGAAGCGAAGAATCTAAAAATCTCTGGGCGTCTACTGTGGCAAAAATTCTAGTACTTTGCCAACAAAGTTCCGGTAGAGTCCGCCCTGCGACTATAAGCGTAGCGAACTCTCGCAGGGCGGGGCCAAACCTACCTGGGTTTAGTTGGTACAACACTAGGTCTCTATCGACCTGGCAAGCTCGGAGATTCCTCACTTCGTTCGGAATGACAGGCTAAAAGTTACACTTCTTGGACACCCTCTCGTAGCGCACCCCATAACGAGCAGCTCGCTCCTGGTTCTGGGAGCGTACGGGCATCGAAAGATAGACGGTGCCCATACGCTCCTTTGTGTTGCGTCTTATATTTCCAGTAGTTGAGGCGTCTGCTGGGTGGAATTCAGATGCAAGGAAAAGCGTACAAAACACCTTTCAGATTCACCGCAGAAACGCAGGTCGATTTTGGGCTATACTTAAGAACTCATAACAAAATCGATTGAACAAAACCGATTGACAACTCCATTCGTCTTTCGTCCTTCGTCTTTCGTCTTACACCTATTTCTGCAGTGAAACCCCATAAGGAGTAACTACTTGTCTACCCAAACCTTCCATCGGCGCGACTTCGGTGAGCCTGCGCCCCTGACGCCGAAGCCTATGTCCGCTTCCAAAAGCACTCTCAGCCAGTTGATGCTCCCCAACGACGCAAACCCCATGGGGAACGTACATGGCGGCTCAATCATGAAGATGGTTGACATCGCCACCGCTATCGCCGCGATGAGACACTGCGGGCGGCAGGTCGTCACGGTTGCCCTGGACCACATGAGCTTCCTGGCACCCGTCTACATAGGCGACCTCGTCACCATCACCTCCCAGGTGGAGTATGTTGGGCGCACCTCTATCTTTGTGCGCGCCGAGGTAGAGGCTGAGAACCCCGCATCGGGCCGGAGGGTGCATACCAGCTCCTGCATCCTGACCTTCGTAGCGCTAGGCGAGGATGGGCGACCCGTGCCGGTGCCCCCAATCCGGGCAGACACTCCCGAAGAGCAAGAGCGCATGGATGCCGCCCGCCACCTCTACGAGCGAGCCAAGGAGGAACGCGCCCTCCTGAGAAGGTCTGAAACGTGAGGATAGACGACAGACGACAGACGACAGACGATAAAACGTGAAACGTGAGATCAGTGGGTAATTCGTAATACCCATAAAACCTTTGCGTTCTTTGTTCCCTTTGCGTCTTGGCGTTTAATAATCACGCATCACGTTTCACCTTTCCCAGGCATACCTGCTATACTCTAAGCTATGGCTGAGGCTGCGGATTCTTTGTCCTGGGAGAGCGCGGAGGAGGCGCGGCGACTGGATGCGGCTCGGAGGGGCGATCTCGCGGCGTTCAACTGGCTCGTCCTGCAATACCAGACCCGCGTGTATAATCTTTGCTACAGGATGCTCTCCGATCCGGATGCGGCGGCGGACGCCACGCAGGACGCCTTCCTGTCGGCTTACAGGGCGATAGGGCGCTTCAAGGGTGATCAGTTCAGAACGTGGCTCATGCGGATCGCCACCAACGGCTGCCTCGACGTGCTGCGGAGCCGTAAGAGACGCCCAACAACCTCCCTTGATGCGCATACATCCGATGGAGATGGCGATGAAATTGACCCCCTCCCTATAGCAGACCTCGATCCCTCGGTAGACCCTGAGTCGAGCGCGTTGCGTGGAGAAGTAGCCGACACTATCCAGCAGGGCCTTGACACCCTCCCGGACGACCAGCGCACACTGCTTGTCTTGGTGGACGTGCAGGGTCTCAGCTACGAGGAAGCCTCAACCATCACCGGGGCAAATATTGGCACTGTGAAGTCACGTATCAACCGCGCCCGCGCCAGGATGCGAGACTATTTGCGGGCACGAGGCGTTTTGCCCTCAGCAGGGGAACTATCTGCGCACGGCGAGCGTTCTACCAGTAGTGAATAATCCCAAAAGCAAATATACGAGCGACTAGAAGATGGGAAAGAGAGTGGACAACAGATATAACAATAGCGAGCACGTCGTAGAGCAGATTTCGGCGTACCTGGACGGGGCTCTGGATGATGCAGTCTCCGACGAGGTGCGCGCTCATATTGACGACTGTGCTGAGTGTCACGCTGAGTACATAGAGGTACGAGCCACCCGCCAGTTGCTGAGAAGGGTGCATACCGTGCAGCCTCCGTATGCTTTCACGCTCACGCCGGAGATGGTCCAGCGCAAGGTATGGCTGTGGGAGAGACTCCTGGTGCCTCGCAACGTGCCGAAGCTCGCCACAGGCTCTGTGATGGCCTTTGGATTGGTGCTGCTTCTCCTTGCGTGGAACATTGGTGGCATAGCTTCCATAACAAGCAGTAATATGCAACTGGCCCGTTCTGGAGCAGAGCGGAATGTAGACCATCTGAATGGGCCGGGATTGGCGGATGCTGGTACTCCGGCTCAGCCACATTACAATACCATCGGCACCCCACAGGCTCAACCGCCTTTTGCGGCGCAGTTACCAACTGAGGTAACTGCGGATGCTACCTTACCCCTGTCAACCCCTGCCGGAGTAGCAGAGTTGAAGCCGGTCCAGCTTTTGCCCACTCAGGCCGTACCGTCCGGGGGCGCTGGACCCATATCCGCGACTCCAATGGTGCCCTTAGAAAGCAGCCCCGAATATACGTTGAACCTCAGCCTCAAGTCCGCGTATACATCAACCGCGCCTTACGATGGTTATTATGGCGTGCAGAGCCAGCAGTCCACAGATGGCCTCCAGGTGCTGATCTTCTCCATAGGGGGTCTGCTCGTAGCTCTAGGAGCCGCCTTCGCAGTTGGCGCGGTAGTCGCAGCGCGCAGGTAATTCTCAATTACGAATTACGAATTACGAATTACGAATTACGAATTACGAGTTATGATGTGTGTAATTCGTAATTCATAATTCGTAATTTGCCGTCGCCCACCATCTCTCGAAGCGCTCGGCGTCCCAGGGGTCGAACACTATAGCTTGCATCTTGTAGAGTAGAGTTGGGGTGATGTGGTGCCCGCCCGTGATGAACTTCACCCCGTTCCCCGCCTCCTCGTCAAGCTCTATATCTACCTCGTCGTATTCTATGCTTCTCTCCTTGAAGTAGGCTACGGCGGCGTCACTATCCTCGCACCACGACCGCCGATAAACTGTGATAGGCTGGTTCTGCATTCTCATATCCTTTCTGTAACTTATAAAGTTGCATCTCGAACTGCATATAAGGTAGCATATATCGAGCTAACGCGCTCTTAATGCCTTATTGTTATGCTGAGGCGTGGTATGTGTATCGGCTCGTTCCAGAGGGCCTTATGGAGGGTAAATTATGAGTCAGTTAGTGGTAATGGGCGCGATGATGCAGTGCTCGTTTGGGGTAACTCCCAGCGCTCTCAGCGTGCTACCGAAGGGAAAGCTGACGAATGCAAATAAGATGTTAGCTGCAACGATAATGGATAATGCACCGATGGTGAACATCGCGCCCTTTGGAATGTGTACCAGTCTCGCCAACCCGACAGTGGCATCCGCTACGTCAGCAGCGTCCGGCGTGCTTACGCCAATGCCTTGTATACCTGTCACCACTGCTCCGTGGGCACCCGGTTCTCCTACGGTGATGGTTGGCGGCACGCCCGCTCTGAACACCACCTCCAAGCTGATGTGTACCTGGGCCGGGGTGATAAGCATTACGACACCAGGACAATTCATTGTGAATGTGCCGTGATGGACGACGGACGACCTGCTAAAACACAGAGACGCAGAGGACGCACAGAGATTATTGAGGGTGTATAGTAACCAATAATAATCTCTGTGTTATCTTTGTGCTCTTTGCGTCTCTGTGTTTAGGCTGTCATCCTTCGTCTACCATAATCGCACGTTAGCTATCACCCACACTATCCCAGGCGCGATTGCGATTGCGGGTAGGTAGTTCGCCAGCTTCAGCTCCTTTATGTTGAGGAGCTTTAAGCCCACGCCCAGCATGATGAGGCCACCGGCGGCGGTCATCTCCAGGATGTATGGGTTATCATCAGCCGGCACGCCGGTAGCTATCTGCCATGCTATCAGACTCAGCGCGCCCTGGTAGACGAGTATCGTCACCGTAGATACCAGCACCCCCCAGCCCAGCGTTGCCGCGAACGCGAATGCAGCGAACCCATCGAGCAGTGACTTTATAGCCAGGAGAGTTATGTCCCCATTGATACCATTCTGAATAGAGCCGAGTATGGTGAGAGGTCCGACGCAGAAGACGAGGCTGCTCGTCACGAACGCTTCGCTGAAAGTAGATGCGTCCCTCCCCCCACGCGCCAACCGCTCTTGCAGCCACTCTCCCAGCCTGTCCAGCCTGTAATCAAGCCGCAACAACTCGCCTATAATCCCGCCCAGGAGTATGCTCCCCAGTAGAATAAGCACGTTACCCGTGACGAGGGCTTTTTGCAGGCCGATAAGCAAGACAGATAACCCCAGCCCGCCTATTATTATGTCGTTGAACCGCTCAGGCAACCGCCCACCAACCAGGAGTCCAAGCGTACCTCCCAGCAGCACCGTCACCATATTCAGCAGAGTGCCCGATATTGGCATCTTGCTCTACCCTCCTTAAACGACAGACGACAGACGACAGAAAGTAAGTTCACCGCAGAGACGCAGAGGTCGCGGAGTTTATTTTATGGAAAGACATGCTTCGTCGTCTATCGTCCATCGTCCATCGTCTATCGTCCATCGTCTATCGTCTATTATATCTGTCGTCCGTCGTCCGTCGTCCATCACGTTTCAGCCTCCCCCGTATCTTCCCTGCGATCAACTCGACTTCGGGGAGGCGCATCAGCCAGACCAGCGCGATATATAGACCGCCTCCCAGCAGGGCCGGCACGCCCAGCAGCACAGCTTCTGTGATCAGGCTATCAGCTTGAAGCCCCACAATGTTGACCAGCAACCACCAGGTGCCGTAGCTGACTGCCGCCATCGCAGCCGCCGCGCCCAGCACCTTGAGGGCTGTATCTCCAATGCCATAGCCTTTCAAACCTCCCTCTCTCCCTAATGTGCGCCAGAGCAGGATGCCTGTGACTATAGCGTGGAAGGTCAATTGCACAGAGTTTGCCAGCACCAGGCCCGCCATCCCCATAGTGTATAAAGTGCTAAGGGCTGTTATGAGATAAACGGTGATGGCAGCGATACCCACCAGCACAGGCGTGAGGGTATTCTTGCGAGCGTAGAAAGCGAAGATCAGCACCTGGTCTACCGCGCCGAACGGCAGGCCCGGCACGTAAAAGAGGAGCGCCAGTACGGTCAGCGATTGGTTCTCCGGGTTGAACGCCCCATGTCTGAACACAAGTCCCACGATAGGCTCGGCAAGTGCCAGCAGCCCCGCCGCCGCTGGGAGGGCCATTACCCACACCATACGGAGCCCCGATGCCAGCGTCTTCTTGTAAGCCGTGCTATCCCCCCGGCTGAAGTGCTGCGACAGGGAGGGGAGGGCGGCGAGGGAGATCGCGGCTGCCACCAGGCCCATTGCGAACTGTATGAGGGTGGTAGCAAAGCGCATGGCGCTGATAGACCCCTGGCCCGTCTGGGACGCCAGGTTGCGGTCTATCACCAGGGCAGCCGAGCTTACCACTACGCTCAACCCCACGGGCGCGTAGAGGCGAAATATCTTGCGCACCGCCGGGTGGCGCATGTCGAGCCTGGGGCGCAGGGGTACGTCGCGCAGACCGGGTGCCTGGAGCGCGAGCATAGCGAACGCTCCTATGACCATGCCAACCACCAGGCTCTTCACGCCAAGCGCGCCCGCCAGGGTGAAGGCGCAGAAGATGATGGCCGCGTTGAACATCGCGGAGCTGAAAGCAGGGTAGACGAAACGCCCCAGCGCATAGTGCGCCGCCATTACCACCCCCGACAGCCCCATGAAGAAGACGCCCGGCAGCACCCACTGTGTCATCTCCAACGCGAGGGAGCGGGCATCCTCCTTGAAACCTGCCCCCATGAAGGCCGATAGCGGCTGGGCGACCACTTCTAGCAGGAGCACCGCTCCCACCAGGAATATCGCGGCTACGGTGAGGATAGTGCTGACTACCCGCCCAAACTCAGGTCGTTGCGCGCGATCCGTATATTCGCTGAAGACTGGCACGAGTGCGGCGCTCACTGTGCCCGCGATGAGGAGGTCATACACGATGGTAGCGACGTGGTTGGCAATGGTGAAGGCGTCCACGTCCGTCCCGCCGCCGAAGAGGTCAGCGATTACCACCTCGCGCCCCAGCCCCAGCACACGGCTCAACACCGTGCCAGCCATCAGCACTATCGCGGCACGGGCGATCCGCCCCCCGGCAGAAGCCTTGCGCTCAGAAGTGCCCACAGGAGGCACGATAGACTCCTGCGGCTCCTGCAAAGTTATATCGGGATCAGGCAGCATCAGTCAGCTTTACTTTATTTTCTAAACGCAAAGACGCAAAGGGGACAAAGGACGCAAAGGTTTTTTATAGTTATTCACCGCAGAGGCGCAGAGTACGCAGAGATTTTTTAAGAGGATGGTAATCCCAATAAAGTCTTTGCGTCCTTTGCCGTCTTTGCGTCTTTGCGTTTAATAATCACTTTTCACGTTTCACGCATCACGCGCCGTATCAGATCGCTCGCGCTGTGGCCTTGCACGAGGGGAATTATTTTTACTTGTCCGCCGTATGATAACACGGCTTCGGCTTCGGGGAGGGGCTTAGCGCCTGGGGAGTAGTCGCCCCCTTTAACGTAGATGTCAGGCTTGAGGGACTCTACGAGGTGGGTAGCGGTTGGCTCGTCGAATATGGTCACGTAGTCCACACAGCGGAGGGCTGCCACGATTTCGGCGCGCTCATCCTGGGGCACTACGGGGCGTCCCGCATCCTTATATCCGCGCACCGACGCGTCCGAGTTGATACCCACTACTAGTATGTTGCCCAGGTCTCGTGCCTTCTGAAGGTAGCGAACGTGGCCGATGTGGAGCAGGTCGAACGTGCCGTTGGTGAGGACTACGCGCAAATTGGAGGCGCGCCATTGGCGGCTTAGCTCTACCAATTCGGGTAGAGTCACGACCCGGTTCAACACTCTACAGAACCCCCAAATCCTCTGCGTCCTCTGCGGTGAATATTAGAAGCCTCTAAGTTTCAACACTGCTCCGCACTCAACGCCTGCGCACTTTCTTCCTCTGGCAGAGCCAGCCTGCCCAATCGCCGCTGCATCAGGGCCAGCGCCACAAGCCCAATCCCCACGCCAAACCAGAGAGTGGCAAAGCGGATGATGAGGGTGGCGGCAACCGCCGTGGACTCCGCCATAGCGATGCCGAGCTGCGCGGGTATGAGGAACTGGAGCATACCGGCTATGCTGGCGTCGGTCGTGCCCAGACCGCCTGGTAGGAGCGTGATAGAGCCTATCAGCGTCGAGGCCGAGAGGATGAAAGCGCAAATTACCACCAGCAACGCCGAGAAAGGTATGTGCAACCCTACCATCACGAGCACGAGCGCGATCACTTCACCGAACCACGATACCACTCCTATCCCCACCCCGAACAGGAGGTTGGGGAGGCGGAACAGCTCATAGGAGCTTTCGTAAAAAGCGTGAAAGTGCTGGACGCCCCTCGATATGACCGGCAGCCGCTCACCCATGCTCAGCAGCTTGCCCGCGAGTGTGCGGTTCTGGAAGATAAAGAGGAATACTACCACGAATACCGCGATACCCACGAGCAGTGCCGTGCCGTAATTGAACATGAACAGCCCCACCGCAGCCAGCACAAGCATCGCTATCCCATCCGTCAGGCGCTCGGCTACAACTATCGGGGCAGAGACTGAGATAGGCGTGCCACGTACTTGCTTTAGAAGGTACGACTTGAGCAGCTCCCCTACCTTGCCGGGTGTCATTGCCATCGCGAGGCCGCTCAAGAATATCAGCAGCGAGTCCTTCTTTGGCACGCCTGTCGCCCCGATGAGGCGCAGGTACACGTCCCACTTGTAGAAGCGCAGGGCATAATTGAATAGGGTGAAGAGGAGGATGGGCGGGAGGAGCCACCACTCGAAGTCGCGCAGCACCGCCACCATCTTGTTGAAGTCGGCGTATATCGCCAGCCCCGCCACCACAACCACGCCCAGCAGCAAGCCGATTATCAGTTTATTCCTTAGCTTTCCTAAACCGCCCAATATCTATACCTTTCGATGAGATATCGTATCTATTCTTCCGCCGCTAATGATAACAGGAACACTTCTCTATGTACAGTACAGCCCGGCAATTTGGCGAAGCGTTCAGAATTGGGGTGGAGTAGTCGCCGTAGGGGCGACCACAAGGGTCGCCCCTACGGCTCCTAATCTGAACATTAACTGATTTGCCCTGTTGTACGTCACTTGTGTATAATGGAAGGTCAGGAGTAGGCAAGCGTCAGCTAACTGATAGCTGATGACTGATAGCCAGTAACGAGGGACCCATTTGTCGACAGTAGGTGAAATGCTGCGCGAGGTGCGCGAGAGGCGTGGGCTTACTCTCGCCGACGCTGAGCGCGAGACCAAGATACGCCAGAAATACCTGGCCGCACTTGAGGACGATAATATAGCGGCATTGCCAGGTCCGCTGTACGTGCGTGGTTTCCTCCGAAATTATGCCCTCTACTTGGGCGTAGACCCCGACGAGACTCTAGAGATATATAACAGTCAGAGCACGCCCACGCGCACCAAGATCAGGGCGGCGCGAGGCGAGCCTATACCTAAGCTAAAAGGCGCGAAGGACCCCGAAAGGATCAACATCGCGCCACTTAGCCCGGAGAAGATAGACACCCGCGTGCGTTATGGCACGCAGTATGTAGCCATATCCCTGCTCGCGATACCTTTGATTATAGTCTTTTACTTTATCTACAGCGGCGCGTTCGGTAATCGCAATGCGGTGATCCCCCTCCCTACCACCGGCCCGGCTCCCTCTACGGTGACTCCTCTGCCCGTGACCGCGTTTACGGCGGTGCCAACGGCGGTTGTTACCACCACGAACCCACTCACTACAACCCAGGTGCCCGTAGGCCAGGGTACACCCCTCCCGCCGGACTCCACTCCCGGAGCGGTGGCCAGCCCAACTACCGCGCCCGCACTTTCCGGCAAGGCAACCGTCAAGGTCGCAGCTGTGAGAGATGTGTGGATGCGCGTGACGGTAGATGGCGTGAAGGCGTATGAAGGCACCCTTGCTCAAGGCACGACCAAGCAGTGGACCGGAGATAGCACCGTTCGCATACGAACGGGCCGCGCAGATGTGGTGAAGCTCACCGTGAACGGCGAAGACAGGGGCCTCATGTTGGGTGACGGTAAGGAGCTTATCCTGGAAAAAGAATGGAACGTTGAGGGAGAAGAGACAATCATCAAGTAGTAATTCTGAATTATGAATTCTCAATTTTGAATTGCCTTCATAACTCAAAATTCAAAATTGAGAATTCATAATTCCCACCGGGGGTGATATGGCAGATACATTTTCATTTGACGTGGTGAGCGATTTTGAGCGGCAGGAGATAGTCAACGTAGTTGACCAGACCCTGCGGGAGGTGCGTACCCGCTACGACCTCAAGGATAGCAAGACCGATATCGACCTTGAAGAGAAGAAAATCACAATCAACACAGACTCTGAATATCACCTGACCGCTATCAAGGACCTCCTCCAGGGCAAAGCGGTCAAGCGCAGTCTCTCGCTCAAGATATTCAAGTTCGGCAAGGCTGAGCCTGCGTCTGGTGGGCGGGTCCGCCAGGTCGTGGACCTTCAGAAAGGCCTCAGCGAGGATTTAGCCAAGAGCCTCGTCAAGGAGATCAAGTCTAACTTCCCCAAAGTGCAGTCCCAAATTCAGGGTGACGCCCTGCGCATCACCGCCAAGAGTAAAGATGACCTCCAGCGCGTAATCCAGCACCTTCGCGGCAAGGCCGATGATTTGCCGGTCGCACTTCAATTCACGAATTACAGGTAGAGAGCAGAAATTAGAAGTTAGAGATTAGAAGCTAGAAGCTGACGATCCGATTTCTAACTTCTAATTTCTAGCTTCTAATTTCTTGAAGCATGAAATTCAACATTACCACCCTGGGTTGCGAAAAGAATAACGTTGACAGCGAGGGCATGGGCGCGATGCTCACCGAGGCGGGTTACGAGCAAAGTGCCAACCCTGCCGACTCGGACGTGATCATCGTCAATACGTGCGCCTTCCTCCAGTCCGCCGTAGACGAGTCGGTTGGGGAACTGCGCGCCATGGCCGAGAAGAAGCGCGATGGGCAGATACTCATCTCCGCAGGCTGCATGAGCGAGCGTTACGCTCCCGACGTGCCTGGCTGGGTGCCCGGCGTGGACGGCGTAATCTCCACCCGCGCATGGCCGGAGATAGCGCAGTACGTGGAGAAGCTGCGAGGGGATAGGGGTCAGGGGTCAGGGGTCATGGGTCGGGAGCAAAACGGTAATTCCGCACTCCACACTCCGCACTCCGCACTCCCAAGCACCGGCATCGCCTGGGCGCCTATTGCGCCTGTGCAGCTTACTTCGCAGTTGAAGCGATTCCGGCGCAAAGCCAACGGGCCTAGCGCATATATCAAAATCTCCGAGGGGTGCGACCACAAGTGCGCATTCTGCATCATCCCCGCTATACGCGGCAAGCACATCTCGCGCCCCATCGCAGAGATAGCCCAGGAAGTGGCCGACCTGGCCGAGCAGGGCGTGAAAGAGGTGGTGTTGATCGCGCAGGATAGCACTTACTACGGCATCGATCTGGGGCTGCGAGACGGCCTGGCGCGCCTGCTCGATGCCATAGCCGAGGCCGCCCCCGGCGTGATGTGGGTGCGCCTCATGTATGCCTACCCAACCCAGGTGACGCCTGGCCTCATCGAGACGATGGCTCGCCACCCGCAGGTAGCGAAGTATATTGACATGCCTCTCCAGCATGGCCACCCCGACGTGCTGAAGCGTATGAAGCGCCCCAACGACGTAGAGCGATACCGACGCCTCATAGAGAGCTTCCGCGAGGCGATGCCCGACATCGCGTTGCGCACAACCTTCATAGTCGGCTTCCCCGGTGAGACGGACGCTGAGTTCAAGGCGCTGCTCGATTTCATAGAAGAAGTACGCTTCGACAACGTTGGGATGTTCACCTACTCGCCTGAGAAGGGCACGCCCGCCGGAGAGATGCCAGGCCAGGTGCCTGAGAAGGTGAAGATGAAGCGCTACCGAGAAGCCATGCTCCGCCAGCAGAAGATCAGCGCGCAGAAGAACCGGCGTATGGTCGGGCAGACTGTCGAGGCGCTGGTGGACGGCACCGGCACGTTGGAAGACGGCAAAGGCCGCCAGGTGCCAATCTACGTAGGCCGCACCTACCGCCAGGCCCCCGAAGTAGACGGCATGGTCTTCATCAAGCCCCCCAAAGAGACCGGGCTGAAGCAAGGCGACGTAGTGAAAGTGCGCGTCACCGAGAGCACCGAGTACGACCTCTGGGGCAAAGCGGTCTCTTTACGCTAATAGAAATGCGGGTCGCTACTCGACCCGCATTTCTATTAGCAATTATATGTTTGCCTGGGCTAACCTTCGGCGGGCCGGGGCATACCTGTGTATAAACCAACCAGGTTGCCTGATGGGTCCTCGAAAACACCGTACCAGCCAATGCCAGGTATCTCCATCTTAGGCGCTTTGGTTGTCCCACCGAGCGACTCGGCTTTGGCAAGGTCGGCGTCTATATCTTCAGACATTACGTACGTGACCACCGTGCCCGGCTTGACATCGAAGCCACCTCCCACGTTGTCGCCTACAGGGTTGAAGCCGCCACCCTGCTCTGGGCCTGTCGCGAAGGTCCAATAGTTGAACTCCGGCATCTCATGCATCTCCCAGCCGAACAGCTCAGAGTAGAATTTGGCCGAAGCTGGAGCGTCCTTGGTTGAAAACTCGACGTGTACGATGGAACGATTAGCCATGATAAATTTGCCTCCTCATTATGAATAGGGGTTTGTGAGGTAGGACGTAAGCTATAACGAAGATAGGACCATTATAGCACAATTGTTCTAATATGTCAATAGATTATCGCACCGAATCTACAGATTCCCTTTACTCTCTTCGCCTCGGCCCAGAGGCGGCTGAAGTGAGAGCGGAGCCTGTCACCGGGCATCTGCTGGCTGTGCTACGGAACGCGATCTACCTGGAAAGCGACGACGGGCGCATCATCTGCATCGTAGATGGTGAGATTGATGGTCCTCTCACTCTTCGCGTCGCAGACCTGACACCCCTAAGATCAGTGCTCGCCTCACGCCCCGGTGGAACTTTCAAGGCTACCAGGGAAGCACTCTACATACCGGGTGCGGTCCCGCTATTATGGGCAGATACTCCACGCTGGCTGCCACAGCTTCCACAGGAAGTAGGTCCAGCTAGTGAGCGATTGCGGGCAGCCCAGACGCTGGCACGGCTCATCGAAGATGTAGGGAGGTTGGAGGGTTGCGCTCCATTTATCGCTCAACTCATAGGGGCATGGCGCGCTATGCCCCTACAGCAGAAAGTGCCTTCCGATGCCTTATCCTCTCGCATTGTAAGGTGCTTACATGAGGCTCGTGATGCGATACAACGGGCCGATTATGAGGAGAGTGCCCACGCTCTAGTTGCCCTTATTGGTCTGGGTCCAGGCCTGACCCCTTCCGGCGATGATCTGGTGGCAGGCGTAATAGCCTCTCTCGTATGGCAGGCGCGCTTGGGCTGCGTCCCAGGAGAGCTTGCCAGCGGGATAGTTGAGGCGATTCGCGCAGTTGCCCCAACTCGGACCAACCGGATCAGCACTCGCCTGCTATGGTATGCCTGTGAAGGCATTCTTTATAGACCCGCGATGGAACTCGGCGTAGCACTTCTCTCCGGCAATGTAGATGCCATCGCCTCGCCAGCAGCTATACTCTTCTCGATTGGCAACACTACGGGTATCGACCTCGCCGCAGGGTTGGTCATTGGCGCGCTCATGGGCATCGAGAGTGACACAATCGCTTATACTGGTAAGGGGAGATTTATCATAACCGATAAGTAATCAAGGAGTAAATAACATGAACGTAACACAGGAGCTTTCGCAAGAGCTTGTAGAACCATTTGTCATTGCAGCGCATGGCAATCTCGCCAGGGTGCGGGAGTTGCTCGGAGAGAACCCCGCGCTCCTCAATGTACCCTGGGAGAAGTTCGATGAGACCGCGCTGCAAGCTGCCTCGCACATGGGGAACCGTGAGATAGCGCTTTACCTGCTGTCGGAGGGTGCGCCAAACAATATCTGTGGGGCGGCAATGCTCGGTATGGCGGATGAGGTTGAGCGATTCTTACGGGAGGACCCCACTCTCGCAGATGCGCGAGGCGCGCACGGCATCCCCGTGCTGTACCATGCCGCCCTGAGCGGCCAAACAGAAGTGGCCGACCTCTTATTCGCTCATGGAACCAGGGAAGGGATAAATGGTTCCCTGCACGCGGCGATCCAGTTCGGCCACCTGGCAATGGTAAAGTGGCTTCTCGCCCACGGCGTCACTAATGTGAACGTGCCCAATTTCGACAATAAAACGCCTCTATCTGTAGCCGTCGAGAAAGGCTACACCGAGATAGTCACCCTGCTTGAGCAGCAAGGCGGCACAATGAGCTAAGGCTTATGATACAGCGTCACCGTACGTGAGGCATCCCGAATTTTCAATGAGCGTGCTGACGCACTAACAACTCTCTGAAAAAGGACAAAATGCAGGTGTTGCGCAGCAACACCTGCATTTTGTCCTTTTTCAAACTCCCTCCCCACTTGGGGAAGTGTTATGAGCGCAGGACGATTGATAGCACCGCCGCCGCGAACACCACCTGCACCGCGACCGCGCCACCCAGCAGGAAGAGGGTAGCGGCACGCTCCCTGGGGCGCACTGCCCAGGCTACCACGGCGTTGACCAGCCATATACCGAGGGCAAACGCGGGCAGGCGCATCAGCTCTATGGGATCGCCCACGCGGTCCGGCTGGCCCAGTGCGTTCCAGTGGAGTAAGAGGTTCGTAGGGAGGCTGCCGTACACGAATCCCAGGTAGAGGAATATAGCCGCGCATATCAGCAATCCGGTGATAAGAAGCGGTCGAGCGAGGGGGTCGGCCCAAAGGGCTGCTCCCCTCGCGCTGATGCCCGATAGCTCCAGGTACGTGCCCTCTCCTGAGTATTCCACCTGCTCATCTAGCTCCTCGTCGCGGTCTGCGAGTTTCAGCTTCCGGTTGAGCTGGGAGACAAACTCAAGCCCACTCTGGGGGGAGATACCGAAAGCCGCCTCACGCGTGCCGATAAATACCTGCTCGGCGGGTGGCCTTGTCGCTACCGAGATGACATTCCCAAGCTGCATGCTTATGCCGGAGCCTATCACGTAACCGGGCAGGGGAGGCGTTGTGCGCTTCCAAATGACGCTAATCGGCTCGCCGCCGACGCTCTCCCCTGGCGCGTACACGGCGATGATGCTCTCCAGGGGAACAATGTACTTGACCCCGCCACACCGTACCGTAACAGCCTCGTCATCGAGGCGATACCGCATGGTGGAGACGCACCAACCCATGTAAGCAAGCATCCCCGCTAGCATGAGCGCGAGGAACATCTCCAGGCCGAGCAGAAACACCCCAACGTCGAACACCACTACCGGCACGCGAGCAGCGATGAGCGCCCACATCCATACCGCCAATGCTATACAAAGCACCGGCAGTATGAATAATGCTAGCCTGCTTGGAGAGGGTTGCGGACGCCAGAAAGACATTTGATTTTGGATTTTGGATTTTGGATTTTGGATCAACTATCGAAATCGAAAATCCAAAATCCAAAATCCAAAATTATGAGGCTACTGCCAGTCGCACGTCGGCGGGGCGGCGCGTTTCTGCATAAACGGGGTTGCACCAATCTTTGTATTTCGGTACGTTGCCGCGCACCACATCGAAATAGAGCTCCTGGAGCGCACGGCCTATCTCGCCCACGCCTCCATTACCTATGGAACGGTGGTCTACCGAGCCTACGGGGGCTATCTGCGCGCCCGTGCCGCACAATATCAACTCATCACAGACGTAAAGCTCCGTGCGGTCTATCACGCGCTCGACCACGGGTATATGCAACTCTTCGCGCATCAGGGTCATTATCGTAAGGCGGGTGATGCCTTCGAGGATGTTCGCGGTGACGGGAGGTGTGTACGCCACGCCGTTACGTATCATGAAGAGGTTCTCGGCGGAGCCTTCGGAGACGTGCCCGTCGTTGTCTAACATGATTGCCTCGTCGAAGCCGTTCATATTGGCTTCGCTCTTGGCGAAGGCTGAGTTGACATACGCGCCCGTAATCTTGGAGCGCGCCGGTATCGCGTTATCGTCAATGCGTTTCCAGGAAGATACGCTCACTTCAAGGGCGCGGTCTATATCTATGTAATTGCCGAAGGGTTGCACTGTGACGTACATCTCGGTGCGGAGATTGTGCAGCCTGACCCCTATGATTTCGTCAGCCTTGTAGACCATCGGGCGGATGTAGGCGTCCTGGCGGATGCCGCTACGCTTCAGCAGGTCGTTGGTGATGCTTACAAGCTCGTCCGGTGAGTACGTGAGGTCCATCATAAGGATGCGGCTTGACTGGTGCAGCCGCTCGTAATGCTCGCGCACGCGGAAGCCATAGAGCTGGTCATGCTCGGTGTTGTAATATGCTCTTATCCCTTCGAAGCAGCCGGTCCCATAGCTCAAAGCATGAGTGAGTATGCCCACTTTGGCCTCGCTGAGAGGGATAACTTTACCTTCAAAGTAACAAAGGAGTGGCAATGTGTCGCTCATCCAATTCCTCCTATGCTGGCGAGAGGCGGGGGGCCGGACCACGCTGTCCGGGGTTCCACCAGGTAGCTATCGCTGCCCGGAATTGATTATAACATTGGGGTCGTGGATGTACAAGGGCGGACGAAAGACGAAAGACGGAGGGCGATAGCTGCTGCGTAAAATAAAGGTTTCCTATACTGTTTGCGCCCATAGACGTGTGCTATACTCGAAACATGGCTAGAAAATCCGCTTCTATTTGCACGCTTCTTATATTGCTGGCGCTCCTGTACGGGTGCGACGTACCGAAGCCGCCGCCGGAGGTGCCTACTCCCATTCCAGGCTCGTCGCAAAACCCGGAAGGTGACACAGCCCGCACGCCGGTGCGCCCTACCGTTGTGGTCGGTCTGACGCCGCTACCTACCGGCCCCGGCCATATCTATTTCGTGCGCGACTCCGGCCTGTGGCGGATCGCACCTGACGGAAGCGGCGAGATGAAGCTCTCCGACATGTTACCGGGCAGCCCTCCCCAACCTTCTCCTGACGGTAAATGGGTGGCATTCGTTTCGGGCCTCGACCTGTACGTCATAGCATCTGACGGCGGGGAGACGCATAAGTTGGCCTCCGGCGATATGGTTGAGCGCCAGCGTCTTGGCTGGGACCGTAGCAGCAACCTGGTGGGCTACATGACGTATGATCCCTCTACGAGAGGTGTAGAGCAGGCATGGGCAGTCTCTCGCGAAGGTGGCGACTCTCTCCTTATCACCTCTATCACGTATGCAGGGTCAGGGCGTGGTCCAGCCTATGAGCATTCCGTGCAGTGGTCGCCCGATGACAAGTGGGTGGTCGTCGGGGGTGTAAACAACCCTTTCCGGCTGCTGAGATGGCCCCTCTCTACGGGCAGGGAGGGCGACGTGCGTGACATCCCCGGCGGCGAGCCGGAGTGGTCGCCCGACAGCCGCACTATTCTCTTCACAGAGGCGTTGAACGGCGCTTTGAGCGTGTATGACGTGCTGACGGCAAAGACGGAGCCGTTCGTCAATGAGCTAGAGCGCGTTGGTACGGGCATGGGCGAGTACGCGAATGGACCTCGGCCCAGGTTGTCTCCCGCATCGACCGGGGCCGACAGCGACCCGATAGCTTACTGTAGCAGCTCTCCAGAGGACGGTAGCCCGCGAGTTGCGATCCGCCGCCGGGGCAGCCGCGAGCTACCGACCTTGCCTTCCCTTACCAACAACCCTTCGTGGTCCCCAAGCGGTGACCGCCTCGTGGTCGAAACGGGGCAGGTCCGAGACGAACCCCTGGGTTCCAGGTGGCTACCCAACGGGCTAGCCATAGCCAACATAGACCCTGACGGCGAGCACACGATGGCTCCCCTTCTCAGTGACGGGCGCTGGCCTGTCTGGGGAAAGTAAATGACAGTTATGAGTTCTAAGTTTTGAGTTACTGCCCTAACTCAAAACTTAGAACTCATAACTGTACATAGGGAGTTGGTCCCTCCATTTCCGGGACTTTTGGGACTGAATAAGGGACTTCCGTTTCTACCGCAGTCCCTTTACGAAACTTTATAATACGCTTATCTGATGAAATCACAAATGCCAGGTTGATGGACATCATCGTTGTAGGGGGCAGCCATGCAGGACTACATGAAAGTATGGGTTGGAGAGAGGGAAGTGGGGTCGGTAGGCACCGACGGCACTATCCTTGATGCAGATGGCAAGATGGTGGGCCACATATACCTTTATACCGGCGAGGTGTCGTTGGGCAATGCCGTCGCGGGGGAGATGGTCGTCGGCTCCGTGTCACACGAAGGGGATATATATGACAACAGTGGCAAGGTAGGGGACGTCGCCCGCAGCGGTAACATCTGGGACGCGAAGGGTAGCAAGATAGGCTGGGTAGCGCCCCTCCAATACTGGAAGTCGGCTATCTCCCTTTACGAATCGTACGATGCACCCGTGCTCCTTGCGGGTGGAGCAGCCCTCCTCCTGGTGCTACGACGTAACGCCGCACACCCCTACCAAATGTACCAGCACACCATCCCACTAAGCTCCCATATATACAGCACGCAACCTATCTTATGATAGAGGTAGGCTTCGGGAGTTCGCTCTCTCTGCCAGGTCAAGCCACCCCCAGCTCCGACTTTACTGGGGGTGGTTCATTTAACCTGGACGAAGGACGAAGGACGAAAGACGAAGGACGACGATCTAAACACAGAGACGCAGAGAGCACAAAGGTAACACAGAGTTTATTATTGGTTATCATATACCCCTAATAATCTCTGTGCGTCCTCTGCGTCTTTGCGTCTTTGTGTTTAAATCGTCGTCCGTTGGCTACTTGGGTCTGTACGTAAACAGTACGTCCCGGTACTGTACGTCGTAGCCGTCGCGTATGGCGTCTTTCACGCCTGGGGAGAGGGTATCGCTTCGGCACGCCTGGGGCGCTTCGGGTACGTTGCAGGAGAGGATAAGCAGGCCGAACTTGCCCGTGCGAAGCATCTCGCGAAAGGCGCCCTCGTCCCACCTACCCTGCCCCGCGAGGGCGGTCATAGTGAAAGGGTCGTCGTAGGGGGTCTCTTTGCCTGCCAGGGCGACGATGCCAGGGTCATCGGAGAAGAAGAGCGTGCCGGGGTTCTGGCTGGCGTTGTAGATAATCTTTCGCATCTGCTCTTGCGCTTCAGCGGACGGGCGCGTAAGGTCGGGGTCGTACCATGACGAGGGCGCTGAGGTAAATAGCGCGTAGACCGCCAGAAGCACGATTGTAACGGGCGCAGCCATCCACCGCAAAATGTCACCCCTGCTGCTCTTGCCCCCAAATTCCGCACTCCGCACTCCGCACTCCGCAATCAAAGCCCCTACTCCCAGGCAGATAGCCAGCCCTGGCACCAGCAGATGGTTGTGGTCAGCCCCAACTACCGCGCCGGTCGGCAGTAGGGCGAGCGAAACCAGCACGAAGAGAGGTATCAGGTTCGGTATGTCGTTGCCCGATCTACTTCTGCGCACACGCCACCACTGCGCCAGCCTATACAGCACATAACCCACAGCCAGCACGACGAGAGGCCACTGGTCCTCCAGGAAGGCAAACTGCAACAGCCGCGTCAGCGTGCTTTCACGGAGAGGGAGCGAGTGGTAATCAACCATCTTCAGGTAGAACCAGTGCCCCGTCGCAAGGTCGAGCAGAGCGAACGGCACCAGTACGAGGGCGGCCATAGCAGCACACCACTTCAGCCCTGAGCGCCAATCGCGCAACAACAAATAAAGAGCCGAGGCTACAGGCCCCGCCAGCGCGGTCTGCTTGGTGTAGAAAGCAAGCGCGAACAAAGCAGCACCAGTGTAGAGGACGAAGGACGAAGGACGAAGGACGAAAATTACTGCGTTCTGCCTACTGCTTTCTGCTTTCTGCTTTCTGCCTTCTGAAGCTCCCCAGGCTACGCACGCCAGCCCTGCGGTGGTGAGGGCGAGCATGAGCATATCGCCTCGGAAGCGGGTGGCCCAAACGGTTATTTGCGGGAGGGTGATGAGGAGCGCGCCTCCAACGAACCCTGCGGCTGCCGCCAACCACTTTGCGCTCGTGCGTAAGCCCTCGCGGGTGTAACCTCCTTCGAGGAGGACTATAACGGGTATCAAAAGGGCTGCTAATATTGCCGCTACCAGCGAGATAATGCGCCCTGGCAGGAAGATTGATGGGACATTTCCGGGGGTGCTGAAATCGGGCATGTCGTCTGGAAGCAACAGTGCAGCCAGCCAGTAATAGATAAGGGGGTATGGTCCAGAAATGAAGCGTTCAGGTGTGATAGGCGCGTAGATATCGCCGCCGTGCTTCACTAGGAGGGACTCGTAGAGGACCAACCCCTCGGAGCCTGCGCGTGGGTAGGGATAGTCGAGCCACGTCGCTGATGTGCCCACAAACCGCGCCACCGGCCCCGCGAGCAAGAGGGCCAGGACGCCAACTGCCAGCCATGCCCCTACTGCCCGCCGGACCCCGTCCAATCTATCCTTTCAGCCACCGACATCAGCAGCACTTCCGGTGTCCTGCGGCTTATAAGGGTTACTACCATGTCGCCGCGCTCCACCATAAGCACGTTGGCCCCATCCTGCCAGAACAACCCCTCCATGTCGCGGTACTGGCTGCCGCTCCAATATATCCCCCTCGCGTCCCCTACCTTCACTTCCTTCCAGGTCCCACCTTCGACGCGGATAGATTCGGGCGAGCGCCTCGTCTGGAAGATGATGATATCCGACAGCTGTGGCAGGTCAGAGCCCATGAACATTATCTCTCTTCCATCGTCTGTACGTTCGCGCGCGGCGAATCGCACTACGTAACGCAGCTTAACCTTAGCGTCCGGGTCGGCAGGTTCCCTGGTACAGGTCAATATCGCTATATCAGCGAAGCTCAGCGTATACGTCGTCGGTAACGTTATTGTTATCCACGGGTTATCGGTGATAGTGGGCGATATGAAGTCTTCGACTTGCCGCACCAACGCCGGCCTGCTTGGCCCGTTTATACTCTGCGGCAGCGCCACAATTGGGTAGCCGACGCGCTCCTGCGTGGCCTCGCGTTCCTTTGTCGGTGAGAAAAGGGATTGCTGAGTCGCGCCGAAGCACTCAGGGGGTTTCCAATCGTCGGGGAGCTTCCTGGGGAGGATCTGCTGGTTCCCACGCCACACGTTGATCCACGTAAAGCCCTCAGACTTTACGTTCTCTTCGCTCTGCCGCTGGCTAACAATGGTACTTACAGCTTCGGTAACGAACTCCTCGGTAGCGCCCGCCGAGAACTCTCCCACAAATATCAGCACGCTATCTCCGCGTTCAACTATCATCACACTTACATCGCCAATCCACATGCTGCCCGACATATCGCGGTACGGCCCACCTCGCCAGTAGATACCATGCGCGTCGCCTACGGTAACTTCCTTCCACGTGCCGATGCCTACGTTCAGGGTGGTGGGCATTTGCTGCGCCTGGAAGGTAGAGACGGGGAAGGTCCTGATCACTCCATTCTCGAGGCTGAGATTCGCCATGTATTCGATTCTGACACTCGCTCCCCGGTCACTCGTGCTAAACGATTCCTCGCATGGAGCTATACCCATATTCGACACATTCATGGCGTACATGGCAGTGGAGGTGGGGGGTTCCGGGACCGCCAGTATACGTGGCATGAAAGCTATAGGGAAGCCGACGCCAGCCTGTATCTGCTGCGTGTCTGGAATAGAGATATACCCGCGCCTGACGGCTGCGTTGCTGAAGTCATAGCCCTGGCACTTCGGTGCGATCCAGTCTGACGGCCTTTGCACGCGCGAGAGCGCCTTGCCGTCTTGCTTTACCTCTATCCATCGGTAGGTAGGCATTCCGTCGGGGGGTCTGGTCAAGAGTGCGCTTAAAACCCAATTCAAGAGGAAAATCGCGCCGACGGCGAGCACTATAACCCCCGCTATTTGGGGTGCCCTGGAACTGAGCTGGGGCACCTTCTCCTCGGCCTGGGTCAGGACGGGCACGCTCTCGGAGAAGCCCGCCAGGCTCTTCGGGGCTTCTTTCACGACTACAGGCTTGGGCTTGGGGAGGCGTTTTGAGAGGTCGTCGAGGATATCTGCTCTCAAGGCAGCGGGTGTATCTTTCACAGCCCGTCCCCGGTACTCGCTGGCTACGTCTTCGAGGTATGAGAGGGTAGCAAGCTCCGGGTCATCCTCCACCTGGGTCCAGTTGAGGGGCACGCCTGCACGTAGCTGGTCGAGAGCTTCGGCCATCCTGCGCTCCGCTCCGAGCAGGGGCAGCATCCTTGCCATAGTCAAGCGGGGCCGCGTGCGTTGGTTGCTACCTTGAGACCCCTGGGGGCGACGTATCCAGCGTAGGCCTTCCAACTAGCTCACCTCCGCGTGGGCGAGTGACAATCTGGTGCCCGTGCGCTTTAGGCCACGCCGCAACAGTCGCATAGCTGTCGCCTGGCGCACGCCGAGCGCACCCGACATCTCTGCGGCAGACATCCCCTCGAAGAGGGCCATGCAGACCGCTGCCTGCTGCTTTCTGGGAAGCGATGACACAGCTTCTCGCAATTCCGTAAACTCTTCGCTCTCTACGCCTTCACTCGTGGGCTGCACAATTGCCTTGCGGCGGGCCAGATCTCGGCCTGCCAATCTGAGGAGCCAGAGGCGCATCGGCGTGCGCGCATATCCACGCACGTAAGGTCGCATGCGCCTGGATGCCGTCTCAAACGTCGACTTGACGACACCCTCTATGAGCGCATCGTGCCCAGGACCGAGTCGCCTCTGCAAGTGCTTATACAGGTAGCCGATGTGTCTGTCTATGAAGCGCACCAACGCCTCCTGGCTCCCCTCAGACATCTGTCTGGCAAGCGCCCGGTCAAGCTCCTCCCCAGGCTCATCGGAGTGCGGAGTGCGGAGTGCGGAATTTGGAGTGGAGGGCTGATTGTTTTCTCTAAGTGGCAATTTCATATCACGCATCACGTTTCACGCATTACATATAACCCCAAAAATCTCTGCGCCCTCTGCGCCTCTGCGGTGAATATCGTCCGTCGTCCGTCGTCCGTCGTCTATCGTCCCTATGTGCTACAATCTTAGCTCGTAATGAGTTCACTTTCAAGCTGGCGATGGGCGATTCCTTTGCTGGCGGGCATCATGTTCGCCGGGCTGCTATTGCGCCTGGTCTTCTTTTCGGCGTCTTTGCCGTTTGGCGGGTTCCCGCTAGTAGTCGATGAGGGGAATTACTTTGGCATCGCGGGGCCGCTCTCGGAGGGGGAGGGGTTCGTGGACAAGTGGGCGTGGCTTCGCCCGCCTGGCTACCCCGTCTTTCTCGCCTTCTTCCTGGTGGTGTGGCGGAGTCTACCTGCCGCCGCTTTTGCTCAGATTCTCCTGTCGGTGGCGAATATCGGTCTACTCTACGCCCTCGCGATGGAGGTATTCGCGTTCCGGCCCGACTTTCCTCGCCGCAGGGCGCAGGCAGTGGGACTAGTCGCGGCGGGGTTGCTGGCGATCAACCCCCACGCGGTACTCTACTCCAACCTCTTCATGCCGGAGACACTCTACATGCTGGCGCTCACCATCATGGCGTGGGCGCTGTTGCGCGGCATACGCTCCGATTTTGGATTTTGGATTTTGGATTTTGGATTTAGGCGGCGTATACCACGCAATAGCCTAGAAGAGGATAGCCTAGAGATATCCAACAGGCAAAACAATCCAAAATCCAAAATCCAAAATCCAAAATCGTTGCTTCTGTTTGCCCTTGCCGGACTGGCTGCTGCCGCTGCCATCTATCTTCGCTCCCTCTTGCTGACCTTTGTGCCTCTTATGTTGGCGTGGGTCTGGTGGGTGCTGCCTAGAGACGTGTCCGATGTAAAGTCGCCCATACGGCGAAGGTGGTCCTGGCGTTCGCTGTTGCCTATCGCGGTCTTCCTGGCCGCGATGTTCGGTGCCATACTCCCCTGGACCGTCCGCAACTACTTTGAATACAACCGCTTCATGCTGGTTGACGGGGTGGGGGGACTTAACATCTGGCAATACAACGACGATATCAGCCGCGACGAGGTAATAGCGCGCCTGATGGAGATACCTAACCCGGTGGACCGCGACAGGTACGCCAGCGAGCAAGGGGTGCGCGCTATTCTCGCTAATCCGGTGCGGTTCGCGTCTGATGCCGTTGAACGCTTCGCCGATTCGTGGCCCGTCGAGAGCTTCACCGAGTTGCGAGTGAGCATCCGCGATAAATACCCAGGTATGGACTGCACGTACATGGACATCTACGCGTGGCTTGAGACCGGATTCTATATCACACTCGGCCTGCTGGCGATATGGGGCTTCGCGCTTGCCCCAGGACGAACGTTCAAAGGCCTCTTCTTCCTCTTCCTCCTGCACTACGCCGTCACCACCATGTTCGCCCACGCCGAGTTCCGGTACCGGATGCCCCTCTATCCGTTCGCCAGCCTGTATGCGGGATTTGCTACCGCCAATTTTGGATTTTGGATTTTGGATTTTGGATCTAGACGAAGATTCGGCAAGAAGAAGTCTGAAGACAACAGCGCAAATAATCCAAAATCCACACGCCCAGAGGGCACCCGAAATCCAAAATTGGCAGCACTCCTCGTATCCCTTCTCTTCATTGTCCAAAGCGCGCTCATAGCGGTGCCGGGTGTGTGGAAGGGGGTACGGTTCGAGAGGCGCTACCTTGAGGGGAAGGGGCAGATGGAGCGTGGGGAGTACGCGGGCGCGCTCGCTAGCTTCCTGGGTGCGGAGGAGATCGATAAGGGGTGCGCCTGCCTCTACCGCCAGATCGGGCTTGCGCACGGTAAATTGGGGCAGCTCGACGAGGAACGTGCCGCTTATATGACGGCGCTATCGAGGGAGGAGTATGACTGGCGAACCTCCGCGCTTCTCAGCGACCGCCTGCGCGCTGCGGGCAACCCTCGCGCTCCCGACCCTGTACGCTTCACCCGGCCCGAGTATCGCGCCGAGCAGCAGGTATGGGCGTGGGATAATCTCTCGCCCCCACCCATTTCGGAACTGGATGTGGGAGGGGCCGATATTGGCTACCTCAAAGGCTTCGAGGCCCTTGAGACCGAGCCTGTCCCGGAGGGCGACATCACATACAGGTGGACTACCGGACACGCCTACGTTCGCCTCACGCCCCCGTCCGGCACAGGGACATTGCAACTCACCATGCGCTGGCATTCTCTCGCCTGGCCCGGCAAACCCGACCCGGACGCGACGGTACGCCTCTTGCTCAATGGCCGAGAGGTAGGCACTCTTGTGGCTCACCCAGGCTGGGAAACTGTTACCCTTGACTTGCCATCGGTGGAGGGCACGGGGCAAGTTGTGATAGAATTATTTGTTCCCACAGCGCGCCCCCCTGGGCCCGAAACCAGGCTGTTGGGTGTCGCATTGGACAGCCTGAAGTTGGAGCGCATGCAGGGCGCGAGATAACTTCTCTTCGATAACTGCTCCGGGTCGGGACACATTCTTTTTGTAACCTTTGGCGTATGGACGATAGACGGTCGCCGGGGAGCGTTACATGTGCTGCGTGATGCTCGATTACGTTCAACCTCAGCTTTGAGCTACCGGCTACCCCAAGGAACAATCTTTGCGACATTTCTTATCTGCCATATCACGCGGCGCGGGCTGGAAACTAGGGTCTGACGTGTTGGGGCGGCTGCTCCAGTTCGCGCTCCTCTGGATAGCTGCCCGCGAGCTTGGCCCTGAGAACTTCGGGGATTTTACCTTCGCCCTCAGCATAGGTTACATGCTGGCGCAGATCGCCGACTTCGGCCTGCAACTGTACGTGCAGCGCGAGCTAGCTCGACTTGCGATCCCTGACGCTAAGTCTTCACCATACTTTACGGATGAAGTAGCGGCGGGCAGGCTGGTGGGGGGTGGACTCGCTATCAAGGCGCTCCTGTCGGGCGTGGCTATGCTAGCCATAGTGGTGCTGGTAGCTATCCAGCCTGTCGGAAATAAAGCCGCCTTATTGCTGGTCGGCTTTTCGATGGTGCTGACTACGGGGCTGGAATACCTGGCTTACTGCTTCCGGGCGTTGCGCCGCATCCAGAATGAGGCGTTCGCCAATGTGCTTGGGCGTGCGGTCAACCTCCTCCTGGGTGTCGGTATCCTCTTTATGGGCGGTGGGGTGTGGGGGCTGGCTATAGCCAGCAATATCGCCATAGCTGCCGCTCTCCTCTTCAGCTACAGGCAGTTGACGCGTTACGTGCGCCCGCTCTGGCACCCCGATTGGGCATACTGGCGGCGCTCCGCGTGGCAGCCAACCGCTATGGGCTTCGGCATCGTATTCAGCATCATCTCCTTCAGGCTGGACAACTTGCTGATAGCGCCGATGCTAGACCGGGCTGCGCTGGGTGAGTATAATGCCGCCTACAGGTTATTCGAGCCTAGCCTTATCGTGCCCTCCGTGGTGCTGGCCGCTACCTTCCCTTTACTCTCCCAGGCCGCCAAATCGCGTGGCAGTTTCAGGGAGGTGCTGGGTAACACGATGTTGATCCTATCGGTTCTAGGCGCTGCTGCCTCTGCTTCGATGTTCATCCTCGCGCAACCCGTGATGAGCTGGCTCGGCCCTGAGTACGCGGCCTCCGGCCCCCTCCTGCAAATACTGGCGCTCGCCTGCGTGCCGATGTACCTCAATTACGGCCTCACCCACGCGCTTATCGCCTCCGACAAGCCCCAGGTCTACGCGGCCTTTACATTCGTCTCGCTGCTGGTGAATGCGGGAGCCAACCTGACCCTCATACCGAGCCTGGGGCTGTCAGGCGCAGCCATTTCCACGTTCCTTTCGGAAGCTACGCTATTAGTGCTGTGCGGTTCGGCCATGCTGCCGGTATTTAGCAGGCGCGGCCAGGCGGTCCCAAGAGTGGTGACCTTAGGCTCAGAACACGGGCTTGTACCGGAGTATGTGGCGGTGAAGGACGACGGACGACGGACGACGGACGACGGACGACGGGTGTCGGGCCGCGTAGGCGCGAATTATCGTTCCCTCAGTCCTCAGTCATCAGTCCACAGTCCTTTGGACGGACATCATCCTGCTGTCATACCTCACCCTGTTGAGCCGCTACACGAGCGCGGGGCGGAGGGCATGTAGTGAGTGCCACTATTCAGCCATCTCCACAGGCTTTGAATGAGCCTCTGGATGCGCAAGGAGTGCCTTCGCATAAGGTTAGAGACGTGACGCGACTCGCGGTGGTGGCGCAGAGGGTGTTGTTCGGCACTCTCTTGCTGGTGCTCTTTACTTCTCCCTTCGAGGTAGGTTACCCGCCGCTCGGCAAGGTGTTGTGGACTACCTACACCAACCTGGAAGCGGCGCTATTCCTTCTGGGGGCCGCGTGGCTATTCCTCATGATTGTGGATGCTGAGGCGAGGCGTCGCCTGTTGAGACTGCCTCTCCTGCTGCCTATGCTGGCGTTGATAGGCGCTTGCGTTGTGTCTACGCTCTTCGGTGAATACAAGTCGCTGGGGATACAGTTTATATACAGGCTGCTCATGGGTATGCTCGTATTCGCTGCCGCGTGGGAGGCGCTCAGGGGCCGCCGTCGAATGCTCATAGGGGTTGGCACGTTTGTCGCGGCGGGCACAGTGGCTGCCTCTATCGGCCTGCTGGAGTTCGTGCCCTGGATAAACCTGGAACCCTGGTTAGAGGTCTTCAAGCCGCAGCCAACCACCGTAGGCGGGATGCTTCGCCTGAGCGGCACTTTCGAGTACGCGAACGGCGCTGCTGCCTACTCGGAGATGGTGCTCCCTCTGCTACTCGGCCTGATTATCCTCTTCGCATCTGCTCGCCTCGTTTCAGGTCTGCTGGGAGAGGGGCGCTTATCTGAGCGGCGCAGGGTAGCGGTATGCGTTCTCCTCTACGTAGCGTTGGCCGCGATGACGATGGCTCTAATATTGACCTTCAGCAGAGCGGCGTGGTTCGGCGTGGTGGTCGCGCTCGCGGTTTTTATTCTGACGATGCTCATCCGCAGGCGAGCTTCCAGGGGAGAGGGTACACCGCCCGTAGGTATCCGCTCGCTTGGTCTGGCTATGGCGGTCATGGCGCTGGGCGTGGTCTACATCTATTTAACCCATCCTCTACTCATTTTACGCCTGGGCAGCGAGAACGACCGGGACTGGTACAATAACACTATCTCGGTGGGGACGATGCCGACCATCTATGCTGGGGAGTACATAACCGTGCCCGTCACAGTCCGCAACGAGGGGCCGATGCTGTGGAAGGCCGAGCGCTCTCCATTTGTGCACCTCAGCTACCACTGGCGGCAGGAGGGTAAGACCGATTACGTGGTCTTCGAGGGGGTACGCAGTCGCTTGCCGCGAGACGTGGGTCCGGGCGAGAGCGTGGCCGTTGACGCCGTCGTGGCAGCGCCCCCGAAGCCGGGAACTTATGTGCTTGAATGGGACTTGGTGCAGGAAGACGTGGCTTGGTTCTTCCAGAAGAGCCGCTCGCGCACGGCGACGGCAAGCTATGAGGTGCAGCCATCCACCGGCAGGCCGCAAGCGCCCATCCCTCCTTCCACAACCTTCCCACGGGTTAGGGTGGCCGATATCGAGAATTACGACACGTCAACCATACCTCGCGGGCAACTCTGGAAAGCGGCGTTCGCTATGTTCCTGGACCACCCGATCACGGGTGTTGGCCCTGACGGTTTCCGCCACCTCTACGGAAGATATGCGGGCAAGACCGAGTGGAACCGTAACATCTACACGAATAGCACTTATATAGAGATGTTCACCAACCTGGGGCTGCTGGGTGGGTTCGCTTTCCTGTGGCTGGTAGGTCTGGCGCTATGGCGCGCCGCCCGCAACCTCTTTCGAGAGCGCGTGGACGCCTCGTGGGTGGTGGCCCTCGGCGCGACCGCCGCTCTCGTCGCGTTCCTGGTACATGGTTTCGTCGATTATTTTCTCTTCTCGACCCCGCTCTATATAGCTTTTTGGTTCGTGATGGCTGCAAGCGTTTGTTGGACGACAGGTGGACGACGGATGACGGACGACGGACGACAGACGAGATAATATGATGTGTGAATCGCAAAGACGCCAAGAGCGCCAAGAACCCGCCAAGATTTCTTATGGATTAGTTGATCATCGTTTATCGTCCATCGTCTATCGTCTATCGTCTATCGTCCAACAAGAAAGGTTGGCCCAATGCTCATCGGATACGAAGCCTCGGCGCTCCAGGGGCGCAAGTCGGGTGTAGGGTACTACACCGAGAATATGCTTGCCTCCGTGATGCGCGCCGCGCCGCAGCATAGATATATGCTCTTCTCCAACCGCGATATGCGGGAGGGGTGGAAGCAGCTTGCTTCAGAGACGGTCCACAGCGAGCGCCTCTTCCCGGTGCGCGCCGTCTGGATGCAGGCCGTGCTTCCGGGCACGTTGAGGCGGGTGCTGCCTGATCTCTGCCACTTCACGAACTACCTCGCGCCGCTCGCTATGAGCTGCCCGTATATCGTCACCGTTTACGATATGACGGTCTTTATCACTCCGCGCCTACACCGCTTCAAGAAGCTCGTGCTGGACCGCACCCTCATTCCGAGAGTGGCGCGCAAGGCGGGCGCGATAATCACGGTGTCGAACTCCGCCCGCAAGGATATACTACGCTACCTGAAGGTGCCCAAGGAGAAGGTGCGCGTGGTCATGGGCGCTGCTTCGCCCGCCTTCCACCCCATCACCGACCCTGCGCTGTTGGAGGCGGTGCGGGCGCGTCATGGCCTGCATGAGCCGTATATCCTCTATGTGGGGACGATAGAGCCGCGTAAGAATCTGCCGAGGCTGGTACAGGCATTCGCCAGCCTCAAGAAGCGCGGGTTGCCGCACAAGCTGGTTATCGTGGGGCAGTCGGGGTGGCAGACCGAGCCTATCTACGCGGAGATCGAGCAGCTCGGCCTCAAGCCGGATGTGCTATTCACGGGGTACGTGCCGTTCGAGGACCTCCCTGCCATATACACGATGGCGGAGGCGATGGCCTTCCCCTCCCTCTACGAAGGGTTCGGCCTCCCGGTAATCGAGGCGATGGCGTGCGGTACGCCTGTCGTCACGTCGCGCTCATCGTCGCTGATCGAGGTGGCGGGGGATGCCGGGATGCTGGTGGACCCCCTCTCGGTGGAGGAGATTGAAGATGCGCTCCACCGCGTGCTGAACGACCCCGCGCTGCGGGCCGATATGCGCTACAGGGGTTTGGAGCGCGCCTCCAATCTCACCTGGGAGCACACCGCACAGGCTACCCTGGAAGTGTACGATAAAGTGCTTGCCTCCAAAGGTGCGCTTGCTATGGCGAGTAGCGGGAGGCGAGTGGCGAGTAGCGAGTAGCGAGTAGGCAGAGTGTAAAAGCGAACCGCACATAGGCTTTCCTTAAGTGAGCGGTTCGCTTTTGGTCTCACTCTGCAGCACGAGGGGCAGAGGAAGTGGGCTAGTGGACCAAACCTAACCTCCGATAAGTATTCCTTAACATCGGAGGTTAAGTTCTAACAAGGAAAGGATCACTAACCAGGCTGAATCTGGTCTGGAAATAGATTTCTCTTAACGTTTCCAGTTCAGTTTGTGGTCCTCTGCTCCACCCTTACCTTCTCTCCGGTCGGCCCACAACTTCAGCATCGGCGGTGCGTTATGTGAAGCCGTGCGTCATCTGCCTACTGCCTACTGCCTTCTGCCTTCTGCCTTCTGTCGTCTATCGTCCGCAAGAATACGCTATAATTCCCCCATGAAACCTCTCACGATAGGCGTGGCCGGGGGGAGCGGGTCGGGGAAGACCACGGTGGTGCGGGCGCTGGTGGAGGCGGTAGGGGCGGAGAATGCTGCCTTGCTGCCCCACGACGCTTATTATCACGACTACAGCCACCTCTCCATCGAGGAGCGCGCCCAGGTCAACTGGGACCACCCCGATTCGCTGGAGACCTCCCTGCTGGTGAAGCATATCGCCCGGTTGGTGGAGGGGCAGGCTATAGAGCGTCCCCAGTATGACTTCCGCATCTATTCGCGCCTGGCCGAGACGGTGCGCATCGAGCCTAGCCCCGTGGTGATAGTGGACGGCATACTCATCCTGGTCGAGAGGGAGCTGCGCGATTTGCTTGACATAAAAGTGTTCGTGGATACCGACGCGGATATACGCTTCATTCGCCGCCTGACCCGCGATGTGGCCGAGCGGGACCGTCCCGTCGTCTCCGTCATCGAGCAGTACCTGGGCACCGTGCGCCCCATGCACCTCGATTTTGTCGAGCCGAGCAAGCGCTACGCCGACCTGATTATCCCTGAGGGGGGCCACAACCGCGTGGCGATAGACATGCTCGTGGCGAAAGTCCAGGCGGTGTTGAGAAGTGAGGACTGAGGGTCACTGTTACCTGCTACGGGTTGCAGGGGCGCATCTTACGTTGGTCAGTGATAAGCTGGAAGGCTACAACGGCTTCTCAGGATAGCTTCTTCCTATATCTCTCCACTATGGCTGCGACCTTTTCCGCATCTGCGTGACCTATCTCACGCTTGTAATCAACATTGACTTGCATAAGCTCTATCGCTCTTGCCAAATCACCTTCTTTAGCTAACAACAGGCCCAGATTCCAACTAGCTAGTGCTTCACCTCGTCGGTCACCCATCTCACGGGTGATAGCCAGATGCTGTTCATAATACTGGATGGCCTCAGGTACCTCGCCTAAATTTTCGTAAGCGATACCCAGACCGCTCAGAGCGTTGCCTTCAACCCAGCGATCACCTATCTCGCGGGCGATTTCCAGTACTTGCTTATTAAACTGGATAGCTTTCCTCGTTTCGCCCAAAATCGCGTAAGCGGTACCCAGATTGCCCAGAGCGTTGGCTTCACCCCGACGGTCATCTTTCTCACGGGCGATTTCCAGACGCTGTTCGTGATACTGGATAGCTTTGCTCATATCTCCCAGGTTTTTGTAAGAGACACCCAGATTACCCAGAGCGACGCCCTCACCCACGCGGTCGCTTATCTCACGGGCGATTTCCAGATGCTGTTCGTGATACTGGATAGCTTTGGCAATCTCGCCTAAATCTATGTAAGCCAGACCTAGACGGCCTAGAGAGTAACCTTCATCCATTTTGCGGTTCAGTCTCCGTGCAGCTTCCACTGCTGCCTCAAACTGAGGAATGCGATCCTTACGTTTGTCATAGCGCAGATTACCGATGAACGCTGTTGCCTCGGCATAGTAAAGCAGCAGTATATCAACCTCTTGGGACATATTGCCTACCTGTTCTCGCGCCCAGTTCCAGCTAATATCTATGTTAGTCCGCTCTTGGTCGAACAGCTTCAAACCCAGAAGTAGATTGTCCCCACCCGTTAAGTACAGGTTCGCTGCGACACCAGCAACCTGAACGTAGTGCTGCGCATGCCGCATACGCACAGTATCCTCACCTTTCAACCGCGCCATCGCAAAGACGCGAACGAGGTCGTGTAAGCTGTAACGCTCGGTTTGCCTGTCCCAATCCAACAGGCTCCGGCGGTAGAGGAGAGCAAGTAGTTCTTCTAGGGGTTGAGTGGTGGCAGTTTTCCCCCGGTCTTCTGCTCCTGGCATTTCCACAACCGCGTTTGCTGCCTCCATGTCAAAGCTGGCGGGGAAGACGCTGAGTTGGCACAATACCTGTTGCACTGGCGGGTCGAGCGCAATGTAGCTCAGTTGTAATGAGGCTTCCACGCTCGAGTTGGGGTCGTCGGGGTCTATTAGATGTGTCAATCTCGCCTTCTCTAGCTCCTTGAGATGGTACTCAACACTCATTGCCGAGTTGGCACACAGACCAGCGCTCAAGCGTAATGCCAGAGGCAAATATCCGCAGAGTTCTGCCATACGAGCAGCAGCACCGCCAGCACCGCCGATAGCAGGATAGATTTCCTGAAGCAACCTCTCGGCTTCAGATTGGGATAGTATCTCCAAGTCTACCGTTTTCATTCCAGGCAGGTTGAAGCGTTGGCGGCTGGTCAGCAGCATTGCGCACCCAGGCGGGGGTAGCAGTGCCTCCACCTGTTTTGCATCTCGCGCATCGTCGGCCAGGACCAGAACGCGCTTCCTGCTGAGGAGCGAAAGGTAGATTGACCGCAGCCCGTTTAGGTCGGCGGGTAACTGCGCAAGCGGCTCGAAGGCGCGAATAATGGTTTGGAGTGCCTGCTCCGACGTTAGTGGGTTGGCGCTGGCCCCTCGCAACTCGAGCAGGAGTTGGGCGTCGGGAAAAGCGTTTGCCAAGCGTTGGGCCACAGCATAGGCCAGTTCACTCTTGCCTATACCGCCCATTCCTCGCGCGCCACTGATTGCTGCTGAGTTGCTTGTGGTCGCCTTGCTGAGGGCTTGCACGAGTTGGTTACTTTCATCTTGCCGTCCAACGAAGTCGGAGACAGGGGCGCGAAGCTGATGCAGGCTCCTAACGGTAGGAGTGGGCGCTTCCTGTACCATCTTTGTGTAATTACCAGCTACAAAGGTTGTATCGCGCCCGCTCGATACTTGGCTGGCATCAATGCTGGGTTGCACCACCCCCGGTGTGAGTCCGGGGGTCATGCTTTCGGGTCTGTGGTAGTCTCCGTCTGGGTACGCTTCACATCGATATTCTGCCCAGCGTCCAGGTCCTCTGCTTTTATCCTGCCGCCCATTTGATCTTCAAGATTGATATTTCCTTTGCGAGCCTTTGCCTTACCGAGTTCTATGCCTGCCTCAGTAGGAGGTGGGTCGTTAGAGCCATCTATATCAAGCTTGCCCAAAGGTCCATTCATTTTGATCTTGAGACGTGGAAAGACAACGAGCGCCACAATGACGACAACGGCGACGATGGCAGCTACAATAATGATGGCGGTAGGGTCCATAACAGTATCCTTTCACTACAAACGTTCCAAGCTCCAAGTATGAAGGCGGGTATAGCAGAGAAGAGAGAAGATGTACAAGGGTTGCATCTAGCTCCGCAGCAAGTATAGCAGCATAGTAGGGCATTGGGTAGGCTTGTGTCAATAGTTATAGCAGGCACGGGAGGCGCTAATCTTGTCTTGACATCTTAAGTAAGTCTATTTCAAGATAAGATTAAGACTGTAGACTGACACTACTTGCCATTCATCCCGCAGACCGCTATAATCCTGCAAAGCCTACCGACGACGGACGATGGAGGGCTGCCCATGACCGGACCCAGTTCAAAGGTCAAAGTTCAAAGTTCAAAGTCCAAAGTTCAGAACGACCCGCTGGCTGCCATTGTCGAGTGGGATTGTGGTACGGCTTATGATCTGCTCCTGAGCGCGCATACCATCCTCAATCCCCGGTCGCACGGTATAGCAGCGCCCTGGGCTGCGGGGGTGCGCAAGCGCCTTGGCCCCCAGTCCCAGCGCGACTTCAAGGCGTTCTACAACTCCTCCCACAGCTACCGCGCATATACCCCCCTGCACCTGATCCACGAGATGGACCCTCCCAAGGACGCCCGCCGCTTCCTCGATTACGTAGAAGCTATCCCGGACGAAGATTTCTCGCGCCGGATGCACTTCCCCTACATCGGTGACGAGACCCTGGAGCGCGTAACTGCCAAAGCCCTCAAAGGGGAAAAGATAAAGGAGTCGGAGCTGGAGGCTTACCGGAAGGGCATCACGCGCATAATCGGGGTCGCCCCCGCGCCGGCAGCCGAGGTGCGCAGGCTTTTCGCGGAGATGGCCGACCCTGCGGAGACGAAGAAGCGCTGGCTCGCGGCGATGCGAGAGTATTATTCCGCCTTCTTCGCCGAGGAGGAGAAGCGCGAGAAGAGCGTGCTTGAGAGGATGGTAGACGAGGCGAGAGAGATGGCCGCCGCCAGCACCGTCAGCGACACGGTAGAGCGCGTCTCTCACGGCTTCACGATAAGCGAGGACATTGATCTGAAGCGGCTGGTGCTGGCCCCCTCAATATGGTTCCACCCGTTCACGGTCAGGATGCAACTGGCAGAGCGCGAGTTGCTGGTGGTGTGGGGCGCGCACCCCCCTGGCTACAAGCTCGTGCCGGGCGAGTCGGTCCCCGACGAGGCGCTGCTGGTGTTGCGCGCCCTGGGCGACGCCACGCGACTGCGCTTGCTGCGCCTCATAGCCGCCGAGCCGCGCTCTTTGCAGTCGCTCGCGCAGGAAGTGAAGCTCAGCCTCCCCACCGTCTCCCACCACATACGCGAGCTGAGGGGCGCGGGCCTCATCCGCCTGGAGATAGCGGGCACGGGACGGGAGAGTAAGTACACCGTCCGCTGGTCAAGCGCCCAGCAAGCCTTCCGAGAACTAGAAGAGTTTGTCAAACCCGGTATGAAACGTGATGCGTGAAACGTTATTATTAAACGCCAAGATGCAAAGGTAGCCAAGAACGCCAAGATTATTTATAGGTTCACCGCAGAGGCGCAAAGGCTCTTTAGGAATTAGGAATTACGAATTACGAATTACGAGTTAGGCACTAATCTCACGTTTCACGCATCACGTTTCACGCATAATCGTCTATCGTCCGTCGTCCCTACCACGCATCTACTTCCATTAGTGGTATACTAGATGGGTACGTTCTTGCTTAATACGAGACCGGCGGACCCAGAAAGGATGAGGCCATGAGACTCTTTGTCAGGTCAGCGTTTTATACGTTTGGCGTTGTTGCTATGCTCCTGTTAGCTATGGTCCTCGGTATTGGGCGGGTGAGCGGCGCGCCTGCCGCGGATGGCGACCTCGACCCAACCTTTGGGAGTGGCGGGAAAGTAACCACCTCGTTTCCAGGGGGGGCTGACATTGCCAGGGCGGTCACTTTACAGGCCGACAATAAGATAGTGACTGCCGGGTCTGCCGGCGTGCATACGGGAGTGGCGCGCTATATGTCCCATGGCGACCTCGACTCCACCTTTGGCAGTGGCGGCAAGGTAGTTATAGGCTTCGATGGGGTAGGAGACGCGGCGAACGCTATCGCCCTCCAGCCTGACGGGAAGATAATTACGGCAGGCTACGTCTACACGTACACGGACGAGTACACGCAAGTCTCCCATTTCGCTCTTGCGCGCCTGAATAGCGACGGCACTCTCGATTCGACCTTCGGTACGGGTGGCAAAGTGACGACCGCATTTGGCCTTTATAGCGATCAGGCGCGGGCAGTCGTCGTGCAGTCTGACGGTAAGATAATAGCGGCTGGAGAGGCTTCTCCTCTGAAGTTCGCCCTGGCTCGCTACATGCCCGATGGCACACTCGACTCGACCTTTGGCACGGGAGGCCAGGTTACTACGCAGCTTGAGCGTTGGAGCTCGATTTACGCGCTCGCCCTGCAATCCGACGGCAAAATCGTCGCGGGTGGCTATTCGACAGAGATTGACGGTTCGGAGGGAGAGTACAATTTCGCGCTGGCGCGTTACCTGACTGACGGTTCCCTTGACCCCGATTTTGGTTCCGGCGGCTCCGTGGCGACCGATTTTGGTTCCGGCGCTCAAGTACGCGCCCTTGCTATACAACCCGGCGGTGAAATTGTGGCGGCGGGCTTTGCCGGCGACATCAGCAGTGGCACACGTGACTTCGCGCTCGCGAGCTACAACGAGGATGGCAGTCTGGACACGGACTTTGGTGATAGTGGTAAGGTGACAACTGATTTTGGCAACATGGACCCCTCGTCAGACACAGCGACAAGTGTAGTCATACAACCCAACGGCAAGATTGTCGTAGCGGGAGATGCTCTTTCATACTTTGACAACGGCAGTCGCTATAGATTCGCGCTGGCGCGCTACAGCGTGAATGGGGAGCTTGATTCGACCTTCGGTGGGAGTGGTAAAGTTACTACCGTGCTCGGTGACGGCAGCGGCCAGCTATATAGTCTCGCCCTCCAGGGGGACGGCAGGCTCGTAGCCGTGGGTTATAAGAGTCCAATCAATTATTGGTCGATCAGTGCCGCCTGGGACGCTGTGGTAATCCGTTACAAGTCCGATGGCGCATTGGATCAGGCATTCGGCACCGAGGGAGTCGTGACTACCGATTATGCTGCGGGTAGTGACGTTATAGCAGATATCGCCATCCAATCTGATGGTAAGATCGTGACGGCGGGATCGAGTCATACAGGCGGAGGTGATTTCGCCCTGGCGCGCTACCTGCCGGATGGCACGCTGGACCCAGCCTTTGGCAGCGGCGGTAGAGTCTCCACCGATTTTGCTCCTGGGTACGATCAGGCGCGTGCTCTCCTTTTACTGCCGGATGGCAAGATTCTGGCCGTCGGCACGACTCGAGCTCCCACGTGCGATTATTCATACTTTCCCTTCTGCCCAAGCTCGTTTGCCCTGGTACGGTATGGCCCTGACGGCAGCTTAGACGAGAGCTTTGGCGAGGGCGGCAAAGTCACGACCGAGATGGGCTATGGAGGCGCTACTGGGGTTGCTCTTCAGGCTGACGACAAGATCGTGGTGGTCGGGACGAGAGTGAATGGTGTGTGCGTTCACCACTGCACCGCCAATATCGCCCTTGCGCGCTATAACCCTGATGGTAGCCTCGATGATACATTTGGCGATGGTGGATTGGTCTATACCTTCTATGGGAATAGTCCTAACTCCGACAGCGGCGATGCCGTGCGCGTCCAACCCGATGGTAAGATATTAGTAGCAGGCCACGCAACTGTCTCAATACCCGGTGTAGCCGGGGACTTCGCCCTGCTTCGCTACCACCCCGATGGCACCCTCGATGAGAGCTTCGGCAACGGCGGCAAGGTCAATACCGACTTTGAAGCGGATATAGACGCTGCTTATGACCTGGTCTTACTGCCCGATGGCAAGATCGTGCTGGCAGGCAAAGCATCGCACAGGGTCTGTCTCCCCCAATATTGCCGGGCATTCACCTATTTCGGCCTGGCCCGCTACATGAGCGATGGCACCCTCGATGAGGAGTTCGGTGATGCCGGTAAAGTGATGACCGATTTCCCGGACTTCAGTGGCATCATGGCTATTACCCTGCAACCCGACGGCAAGTTCGTAGCGGCGGGGTATTTTGGTGCCCCGAATCTCCCGTCCGGTTTCGCGATAGCGCGTTATATGGCCGACGGCTCCCTCGACCCTGATTTCGGTACGGCGGGCAAGCTCACTACGAAGTTCGGCAGCCTGGGGTCTGCCAACGCGGTGGCGATACAGAGCGATGGCAACATCGTAGTTGGGGGCCAGGGCGACTCGATTGTAGGGGGCTTGGACTTCGCCCTCGCTAGGTACGAGAGTATCCTACGGCCCCCGCCTCACGCAGGGCAGTTCCAGGATGTGGACCCCTCCCACGCGTTCTATTCGTATATAGAGTGCATGGGCGCGCAGGGGATCATCAGTGGGTACGCCTGTGGTGGCCCCGGCGAGCCGTGCGGAGAGGGGAACAAGCCTTATTTCCGCCCTGGCAGTAGCGTCACGCGAGGGCAGGTCGCCAAGATGATCAGCAGCGCGGCGGGTATCAGCGACCCTATCGCCCAGGACCAGCAGACCTTCGAGGATGTGATACCGGACAGCCCATTCTGGCTCTGGATCGAGCGCCTGGCGGGGCGTGAGTACATCGGTGGCTATACCTGTGGTGGTGCGGGAGAGCCGTGCGTTGCCCCTCTCAACCGTCCCTACTTCCGACCTGGGAACAATCTTACGAGGGGACAGCTTGCCAAGATCGATAGCAACGCGGCGGGTATCACTGGCACGCCCTCGAACCAGATGTTCGAGGATATACCCTCCACACACCCCTTCTATGACTATATTGGTCGTCTGGCTGAGCAAGGGGCTATTGGTGGGTACGCCTGCGGCAGTGATGGAGAGCCATGCGTGCCACCTGCCAACCGCCCGTATTTCCGTGCATCAGCTGACATCACCAGGGGGCAAACGGCTAAGATTGCGACGAACACATTCTTTCCTGACTGCCAGAGGCGGTAATTGGTAGCCGACATTTGGACTTTGGAGTAACATATCAAGGTCTAACGGTTACTATCTGGAAGGAGTAATTACTTAAATGCTTAGAGGAGTGCTTTTCGATCTTGGAAGCACGTTACAGGAGTACACGCACGAAGACTGGACTGCCACAACCGCCGAGCTGAACCGGGCTGTTTATGGCTTCATCGAGGCGCAGGGCCATGCGCACCGGTTGCCTCCCCTGGATGAGTTCCTGGAGATGCTGAACAGGCGCGTGGACGACCGCTGGCGGCGCTCCCAGGAGGATATGAAGGGCGAGTCGATGGTGGAGCTACTCGACGCAGTCTTTGAGGAGCATGGGATCAGCGAGGTGAGCTCCGACCAGTACCTCCCCGTCTGGTTCAACGGCGTTTCCGAGCTGACTTACGTGAAGCCGGATGTGATCCCCACGCTCCGGCAGTTGCGCGAGATGGGGCTGAAGCTCGGCCTGGTCTCCAACACCGCGTGGCCCGCTGCCGCCCACGACCCCGACCTCGACAAGTTCGGCATCAAAGAATACCTCGATTGCCGCATCTATTCGTGTGAATTGGGCTGGGAGAAGCCCGCCCCCCAGATATTCCAGGCCGCGCTCGACTGCATGGGCCTCCCACCGGAGGAAATTGCCTTCGTCGGTGACTTTCTGCGCTACGACGTCAAGGGGGCACAGGCCATGGGGATGAAAGGCATTTGGAAGCGCGTAGAGGGCCGCCCCGATGGCCTGGACGATTACACCATCACCCCCGACGCCACCATTACGCGCATAGGCGAGCTGCCGGACGTGTTGGAGAAGCTGTATCCGTAGAAGGCAGAAGGCAGAAGGCAGTAGGCAGCGGGCAGAAAGCAGTAGGCGGAAGGCAGTCGATAATCAGCATTTAGTTTTCTGGGCATACTTTATGCTGACACCAGATTAGCTGCCTTACCCATAGGTAGCAGCCCAATTCTGCCTACTGCCTACTGCCTACTGCCTACTGCCTTCTGCCCTCTGCCGACAAACATGATAACAATCCCCCGTGACATCTGCGTGGACCTCGACCAGGCGCTCGATAAAGAGTGGCTGGTGGGTAACGGCATTGGCGGGTTCGCGTCGGGCACGGTGTCGGGGATCAACACCCGCCGCTACCACGGCCTCCTCATAGCTGCCCTCAAACCCCCAGTAGAGCGCACCCTCCTCCTCGCCAGCATCAACGAGGAAGCGGAGATAGATGAGCGCACTTACTACCTGGGAGCCAACGAGTACCCCGATGGCAAGATACACCCTGCCGGGTTCGTGCATATCGAGGAGTTCCGCCTGGATTGCGGCATACCTGTCACTGTCCTGCGCATGGGCGACACGATACTGCATAAGACAATCTGGATGGAGTACGGGCATAACACCAGCTACGTCCGCTACTCTTACATAGAGGGGGAGGCTGAGTGCTGCCTGGTATTGCACCCGATGTGCAACTACCGCGACTATCATGGCGTCACGAGGGGCGCGTTCGATTGGGACTTCGGGGTAGAGCCTATAGAGGGGGGCTGCAAGGTAACAGCCCATAAGGAGGCCAAACCCTTCTGGCTGACTACCACGCCCACCGCTGAGTTCACCCATACGGGTGTGTGGTATTGGAATTTCGTCTACAGGCGCGAAGTTGAGCGCGGCTTTGAGGGGAAAGAAGACCTCTATCTCCCAGGCGTCATACGCGTCGTGCTACAGCCGGGGGAGAGCATCACCCTCGTGGCGAGTACCGAGCCGCCGGATGCCACCGGTCCCCTCTTCGAGGGTGCATTTGAGCGAGAGCGCTCCCGCCAGCAAAAGGTGCTCAAGGCGGCGGGCTTCAAGCGTGCGGATTGGGAGGGGGAAGCATCGTCACCGTCCGCTCCAGCCAATGCGCTCGCCGCGCAGCTGGCCCTCGCCGCCGATACTTTTATGGTGACTCGGAAGGTCGAAAGTCACGGTGAGACGACGGAGGTGCCTACCGTTATCGCTGGCTACCACTGGTTCACCGACTGGGGGCGCGACACGATGATCTCGCTCCCTGGATTGGCCCTCCCGCTCGGCAGGCCGCGCCAGGCCAACCAGGTGCTACGCACTTTTGGCCTCTTCTCGCGTGAGGGGCTTATCCCCAACAACTTCCCCGACTCCGGCTCCGCGCCGCAATACAACACCGCCGATGCTACCCTCTGGATGTTCCAGGCGGTGGATGCGCTCGCTACCGGCACAGGCAACATGAAGACCGCACGCGACCTTTACCCCCTGCTGGCCGACATGGTGGCGTGGCACGTCAGGGGCACGCGGCATGGCATTCGTGTGGACCCCTCGGATGGGTTGCTGGTGGCGGGGGAGGAGGGGGTACAGCTCACCTGGATGGACGCGAAGGTGGATGGGTGGGTGGTTACGCCCCGGATTGGCAAGCCTGTGGAGATAAATGCCCTCTGGTACAACGCGCTACGGGTTATGGATAAACTCAGGCGCTCTTTGGGGCGAACGGTGGTGGCGGGGCGGGAAGAGCCTCCTGACTTCCAGGCGCTCGCCGAGCAGGTACACGGCTCATTCCGCAAGCGTTTCTGGTACGACGCGGGCGATTACCTCTTTGACGTGATAGACGGCCCGAATGGCCCCGATACCTCCCTCCGCCCCAACCAGATATTCGCCGTCTCCTTGCATAGCGACCTCTTGAGCGTTGACCAGGCTAGGCGCGTACTGGCGGCTGTGAGGGAGCATCTGCTGACACCCTATGGCTTGCGCACCCTCGCTCCGCATGACCCCGAGTACAAAGGCATATATACAGGTACGTTACGCGAGCGTGATGCCGCGTACCACAATGGCACCGTATGGGCATGGCTCCTCGGCCCCTACTTCGACGCGGTGCGCGCTGTCGAAGGCTCTGATGCCGCCCACAAAGAACTGGAAGAGCTGCTTCCAGTCTGGCGCGAGCACTTGGCAGATGCGGGCCTGGGAAGCATCAGTGAGATATTCGATGGTGATGCTCCCCATACGCCAAAGGGCTGTATCTCGCAGGCGTGGAGTGTCGCTGAAGTGCTGCGGCACGTATGGGGTCCGAATAAGCTGTAGGGGTGTGCCAACGTCACGCCCCTACGTGTCAAGTTATGTCCTTGATGCGTCTACAATCTCTTATGAGAGAGTAGAATCTTCTTTCCTTCTAATTTTGGTCCCGAAGGGACCAAAATTAGAAGGAAAGAAAGAAAAGTTTGGTGGAGCACTGCCCCTACGGTGCGTATCTGGTCAGTGGGTGCGGGCTACGCTATAATGCATTATGTACACCCCCTCGCCCTCGTCGCCGGAGCCTTCACCGGCTGGCGATGCCGATTCGCGCACTGGCAGGACCCCAGGGTATCCTCCTTCGTCTTACTCCCCTATCCCCGTCTACCCACCCTATCCGCCGCCCGTTGACCCGGCCTCCTTCTCACCTCCTGAATATGGTGTGGAGAGGGCGTACCCCAGCCGCGTCTGGCTGCGCATACCCCTGGAGAAGCCCTTTCTGACGCAGGCGATTTTGATTACGTTGGTGGCGATATACGTGCCGATGTTCCTCTCAGAACAGACCTATGAAACGGTCTTCAATTGGGGGGCTAAGAGCAACCCCCATATCTATGCCGGGGAGTGGTATCGCCTTATTTCAGCCACGTTCCTGCATGCGCAGACACCTGTACACCTCTTCTTCAACGGATACGCCCTCTACATGATAGGTATGGACCTCGAAGCGTTCGCTGGGCGCTGGCGTTTCGCGGTAATATATTTCGTATCGGGGCTTGGGGGAAGCGTTGCCAGCCTTGCCTTCTCGCCCTACCCTGGAGTGGGCGCGTCCGGGGCCATCTTCGGTCTGATAGGCGCGCTCGGCGTCTATTTCGGGTTGCACCGCAGGCTCTTCGGGAGGATGGGACAGGCGCAGTTTTGGAACATCATCGTCGTGATAGTGCTGAATGTGGGGCTGGGTTTCTCCGGCATCTTCCCGATAGACAATTCGGCGCACATTGGCGGTCTGGTAACGGGAGCCGCGCTTGGGTACGTGCTCTGCCCGCGTTATGCCCTGGGTGCGTGGAGACTGCCTAATATACGTGACATCGAGAACACGAACCGAAGCGTGCTGGTGTGGGTAGCAACCGCGCTTATCGCGCTGGATGTGATATTCGCCTTCTTTGTGGTATTGCTCCTTGCTCGCAAAGGTATCTATCTACCGCGCTTATGATTCTAAACACAAAGACGCAAAGGTCACAGAGGACTCACAGAGATACTATAGAGACTGTTCAGGAGAAAGGTGAGGAGATAGAAGCCTGGTGTGCTGAAGCACCTCTTTCCCTGTCATTCCGAACGGAGTGAGGAATCTAGAAATCTATACGCCTGGCAAGCTCGGAGATTCCTCACTGCGTTCGGAATGACACTCTTTATGCTTGTGTTGGTAACGATACAGTTGGTAATTGTACATGGAGACCCGCATGCAATACCTATGGACGCCGTGGCGAATGGAGTACATCAGCGGGAGCGGAAGTGATACTGCCTATGATGGCGAGGATGTAGGAGATGATGGTTCTTCTGAGGCAATGCAAGGGGAGGAAAAGGCGCCGGAAAGCACGGGCTGCGTTTTCTGCGACAGGGTGCGGTTGCCGGAGTCGCAAGACAGGGCCAGCCTCATCCTGCTACGAGCGAAGCATAACTTCGTTATCATGAACCTGTACCCCTACAACTCGGCCCACCTGATGGTGGTGCCATACACCCATACTGCGGATTTGCCGGGGTTGCCGCATGAAACGGTAGGTGATATGCTGGCGCTGGTGCAGAGGATGGTCACCGCGATAGGCGAGGAGTACCACCCGGAGGGGTTCAATATAGGGATGAACCTGGGGAGGGTGGCTGGGGCGGGGGTGGCGGACCACCTGCACATGCACATTGTGCCCAGATGGGCGGGCGACACGAGCTTCATGTCGGTAGTGGGCGCGACAAAGGTGCTGCCAGAGCTGCTTGAGCGGACGTATGACCGGCTGAAGGCACGATTAGAGCAGCCAGGACGATAAGGAGGGCGTTTGTATGAACAGCAGGTCATATTGGCAATCTCGGCTAGCCCGTAAAGGGTTGATATTGATCCTCCTCATAGGCTGCCTGCCCACGCTCACCCTGGCGAAGCCCATCGAGCAAGCCGCCAGGCCGAAGGTATCGACACCCTCGGTGGTGGCGGGTGGGGAGGGGAGCCAGGACTTGCCCAGCTTAGCTGGCAATACCCTGGCATACACCGAATGCCTCACGCCCGGAGGGCTGTGCAGCCTTCGCATGATGGATATGCAGACGCGCCAATCATACGTGGTCTCAAGCTCCGTGCCGCAGTTCGCTTACCGCTCCGACAGGCGTACCGATGGGGCGACTGTCGTGTGGGCGGATGGCAGGAAGATGGTCGACCCTGACAGCTTCTCGGTGACGCAGAATGTTGACGTATACGGGGCGAGCCTGTCGGACAACAGCGAATTCCCCATATCTACGGCCCCCAACGCGCAGCGGGAAGCGGCTGTTTACGGCAACGTAGTGGTCTGGACCGACTACCGGCGCGCCACGAAGCCGGAAGATTATGCAGCCGCCGACATCTACATGTACAACCTTTCTACGGGCAAGGAGTCGCCGGTCTCAACCGCAACCAGTGAGCAGAGCGGCCCCGCTACGAATGGCAGCGTAGTCGTGTGGCTCGACAGGCGCAGAGCGCCAGACCCCGTTACCTCAAATGCAGCCGATATATACGGCTATGATATCGCAACCGGGAAGGAATTTGCCATATCCACGTCCGCCGGGGGCAAGAGCAATCCATCTATTTCGGGCAGCCTAGTCGTGTGGGTCGAGTACCCGGGCGGACCTAAGCATGACATATATGTATATGATCTCACCACGAAACAGAAATCGCTCGTGACCACAGCGCCCTCGGCATTTGAGATTGGCATATCGGGCAAGATAGTCGTCTGGGAGCAGATCGACGTCGAGGAGCCTTTTGCCCCGCCCGAAATCTATGGCTATGACCTCGGCACAAAGCAGAAGGTCCCAATCGCGACAGGTAACGATAGCCGCCGCTCCTCCCCGGCTATTAGCGGTAGCCAGGTCTTGTGGGTGGGCAATCCGTCATTCCAGGGCGGCCGCGACGACATCATGGGCGCGACGATAAGCGGCATCCCTATCGAGCCTACGGGGTCGCCCGTCCCTAAGCCCGCCCCAGGCAGCCGCCTCTTCCCCGAAACGGGCAAGATGGTGAGCGATCGCTTCCTCGACTACTGGCGCAAGAATGGAGGCTTGCCGCAGCAGGGCTACCCCATCTCCGGCGAGATAAAGGAAGTGTCCGATCTGGACGGCAAGGAGTACACGGTGCAGTACTTCGAGCGTGCCGTCTTCGAGAAGCACCCGGAGAATAAGGCACCGTACGACGTGCTCTTATCGCAGCTAGGCACCTTCCAGCTAAGACAGAAGTACCTCAATCTCTCAAAAGCGCCGGGCAACGACCTGACGTGGGGCACGATCACGGGCACGCTCAACTTCCCAAGCGAGGGGATACCGCCGCTGAGCATATACGCTATACCCGTTAGCGGCACCGGTAAGCCCTTCGGGGTGAAGACGTGGATTAACCAGGTTGAGTTCACTTTGGAAGGTGTCGTGCCCGGCACTTATTACATCGCGGCCTACCTTGAGGGCGACGGTGGCCTGCCTGGGATGGCGTACACGAAGGGCGTTCCCTGTATCAGAGGCGAGCCTGGCGCGAACTGTAACGACCACGCACTCATCCCTGTGACGGTGAGGGCGGGCGAGACGGTGCGGGACGCGTCCCCGGTCGATTATGGTCCAGCTGTCAAGCTCCCTGCGCGTCCGGCAGGTAGGGTAGACAACTGGACGTGCCGCGACTTCAAGGAGACCGGCAAGGTAGCCTGCGGCAAGTTCCTGCAATACTGGCTTGCTCATGGGGGCTTACCTCAGCAGGGCTATCCCATCAGCAACGCCTTCACCGAGGTATCGGACCTGGATGGCAAGCCATACACCGTGCAATACTTCGAGCGCGCCGTCTTCGAGCTTCACCCTGAGAACGCTGGCACTCAGTATGAGGTGCTGCTATCGCAGCTAGGCACGTTCAGGTACAAAGATAAATACCCGAAGTAGGGATTTGTAGGGGCGTGGCATGCTGCGCCCTGGGTGGGTACAATATCTGCCAGCGCCAGGGCGCAGCATGCCGCGCCCCTGCATTATCTATCTTTAATAATCCCATTAGCGAGTAGCAAGTAACCAGGGCCATACGGTATACTTGATGCGCATTGGGTTCGTGGGCATAACCGGCTATTCGCTACTCCCCACTCGCTACTCGCTACTCACAATTATAGAGAGGCTATATGGACAACCTGACCACGCTAATAAGAGACATCCCTGACTTTCCTGTGCCCGGTATACTCTTCCGCGACATCACGACTATGCTCAAGGATGGAGAGGCCTTCCACTCATCCATAGACGGGTTGTGCGACAAGCTTCGAGACCTCGATGTAGACAAGGTGGTGGGGATCGAGAGCCGGGGGTTCATATTCGGTGCGCCCATCGCCTATAACCTGCGTGCGGGCTTCGTGCCGGTCCGCAAGCTGGGCAAGCTCCCGGCAGACACGGTCGTAGCCGAGTACGACCTGGAATATGGCAGCAATACGGTCGAGATGCACCGCGACGCTATCACGGTGGGCGAGCGCGTGGTAATCGTAGACGACCTCCTTGCCACAGGCGGCACCACCCGCGCCACCATAGACCTCATAGAGCAGCTAGACGGCAAGATCGTCGCCATCGCCTTTCTGATAGAGCTAACGGAGCTTGGCGCCCGCCAGGACCTCCCAGGCTACAACATAGTCACCCTCATCCGCTACTAACACCACTCCCATCTAAACTTTCTTCATCAAAATCAGCGCCGCAGGCGCTGATTTTGATGAAGAAAGAAGCCCCCTTCCCGGTGGGATGGGATCACCAGTGCTCGAAGTGGATTACTTCGTCTACTCCGCGCCTGCCGCCTGGGCGAGAGGCCGGGTCAAAAGCATGGGGGTCCGACGGGTAGCCGAATGCCATGACTACGTTCAGGTGCAGCTCCTCCGGGAAGCCCAGGAGCGCCCTGGCAGGTTCCGGGCGATGTAGCGTCACCGGGCACGAGCCTACCCCCATCTCCACAGCCGCGATCTGCATGTACGCCGCGGCCTGCCCTGCATCGAACATCACCGACCACCTCTGCATCGGGTCAGGCGTCAAAATCGCCACGCATAGCGTTGCTGAGGGTAGGTGCTTCGCGAAATCGCCCATCTGCGACAGCTTGACCAGCGTCTCCTTGTCGCGTATGGCGATAAAATGCCAGGGCTGACTATTCTTAGAAGATTGCGCCCTCCTACCCGCCCGCAGAATCGTCTCCACCACTTCTTCAGAGAGTGGTTGCTCAGTATATTGCCTTACCGCCCTCTTCCGGCGAATAGCCTCAAGCACGTTCATGAATTTCTCCTTAGGAATTAGGAGTCAGGAGTCAGGAATCAGTAAGAGCAGATAGACCTGACTCCTGACTCCTAATTCCTACTCACGCATCACGTTTCACGCTTCCCGTCTATATCTCGCAGTGGGTCGCGCAGCAGTCCCTCCACGAGTCCTAGCGGGCCGAGGCGCTTCCTGATCTGGGTGTACCTTCGCTCCCCCCTGATGATGCCGCACACGGCTCGCCAGAAGAGCGGCACCCTCTTGGGGAGCGAGTAGCAGGCCCTCGGCAGCATCACGTACACCCTCATCCAGTGCCGCGCCGACATCAAATCGGGCATCAGCAGCCTGTCGAGCCTCTGCTGGTATCGAGGCGCACCCCCATCCTTGAGAATCGAGCGTGCCGCTATCTGTGCGCTCCTGATCGCCCAGTAAATGCCCTCGCCTGTGAACGCTTCTACCAGCCCGGCTGCGTCTCCCACCAGCAGAACGCGCCCTTTTTGCACAGCAGCGCCTGGCTTCCTGCACGGCAGGAGGTAGCCGTGACTCCGCAGCACTCGCTTCACCACCGGCACGCGTGCGGCAGTGTGCTTCGCGTCATAGCTCTTGAGCAGACTGCCGTAGTCGTCCAGCATCGGCACGCCGCCTACTCCCACGCTCAGGTGGTCCCCCTTCGGGAAGACCCAGCCGTATGTCGCCTTGAGCGTCCCCAGGTCTAGGCCCAGCTTATCGCGCCAGTACTCCATCGTCGCCTCGTCCGCTACCAGCTCGCTCTCCAGGGCGGCCAGCGCCCATCTCTCCGACATCAGGCCAGTGCCCCGCGCTACTCTACCTGTCGCCCCATCCGCCCCTATCAGGAAGTCCGCAGTGAAATCGCCCCGCGTGGTACGCACCGTCGCGCCAGCGTCTTCATCTGCTTCCACAGATTTGACGGCGGTCTCATCCATCAGTGTCGCGCCAGCTGCGACAGCCTGCTCGGTCAGGTAATTGTCGAAGCGGCTGCGCTGAACCATGTACACCAGTGGTGTCCGGCTCTCGACCACGTAGGGTTTACCTGTCTGCCAGCTAAAGTCAGCCTTGTGTAGTGTGCGCTCGGTCACAGGTGCGATGCTGAAGGGGAGTGCGCGTGCCGCCTTGTAAGTGATGCCGCCGCCGCACGTCTTGTAGCGGGGCAGCTTCGCCTTCTCAATCACGAGGGTGCGCAAGCCCCCACGCGCCAGCTCATAAGCCGCAGTTGCACCGGAAGGACCTGCGCCTACCACTATGGCGTCGTAATGACCATTCCTGTTTGTCATGGCTGGATAGTCGCAGTTTCGAGGAGTTGCAGGTTGACAGGCAGCATCTCGGCCTTCAGTTGGGCGGCGAGGGTACGCGCTTCTACCAAGCCGAGGCCATTAATGATCCCTGAGCCTCCTGGGATACGGGCTTGTATTATGGGAGTGCTGATTACCTTTTTGTCCAGCACGATAGGCATGAACTTGCCTATATTGTTCGACGTAAAATCAGCGAACTTCTTTGCGCCTGCGCTGTTGAAGGTAAATGCTACTTGTGGCTCATTTGTCATAGCGTCAAATTGAAGTGCTATCTTACTCGCATCCATCTCATCGCTCGTCACTACTACTTGCCACACCTTCGAGTTCCCAGGCTGGGGTCCATTGAGAGGAGGACCGCCTAAATCTGTGACGACGACTTCACCTTCTGGAGGAGGACTATCGCCGCCATCGAGTAGTTCCACGAAACCTCTCCCCACCATAGCCTGCGTTAGTGCGTCAGGATCGTCGACTGCTGGTACTTTGACGGTTATCGTGCCGTCACTGCCAACTTGGACACTGGCATTTGAGACTCCCAGGTTCTTAGCCCGCATCTCCAGGATGTCGCGTGTAACCTGAAGTTGCTCCGCAGTCACTGCCTCCCCGCTCTTGACAGGCTCCGGTTGCAACACCAATCTCAACCCAGGGTCGGGTGGCTGCGGCCTCATAGCTCCCAGGAAATCGGACAGGTCGCACCCCGTTAATATCAGTACCGCCAGACATACCCCGACCCAGTTCAGTGCGGTTCGCTTCATCGCTCGCTCCCCTCGGTTCCTTTTAGGCCCCACCATCGCTTGACGGCTAATAGTCTATGTGTTACAAAGTGCCCGTACCCCTGGCTAATATCCATCCTCCTATCTTACTCCCTTCATGGCCGAACTAACAAGAACAGTCATTCCTAAGGGCAAGGGAAAAGCCTATAGGGATAAAAGATGTCTAAATCGCGCAAACGCAAGTCCAGTACGCCTGCACCCCCACCTGCTCAGCCTGTGCAGGACCCTCTGCACCAACCCATCAAGCCCGCCGCAGCGCAGAAATCTCCCTTTCGTGCCAGGATAGACCGCGTACTCCCGCCCTTCACCGCACAGCGGTATATAGCCATCTGGTTCCTCAGCATGATACCACTGGTCGGCGTGCTCCTCATCCTCCTGAGACCGTGGGACGCCAGGCCATCAACCTCCCAGGCCACTCCTACATCTACTGCCAGGAGCGGACTGCCCACACAAACAGTCGCCCCAAGCCCCACGCCGCGCCCTGTCGCATCCCCCACGTCAACAGGCGGGGCCAGGCCCCCGGCATCGGACGCGACCCTGGTTGAGCCTGATAAATACCTGGTAATAGAGACTGCTAAGGGGCGCATCGTCGCGAAGCTGCACACCACCGCAGGCGCTAATGTCTTGCGCACCGTCGCCAACTTCTCGGAGCGCATCAACTCCGGCGCGCTAGATGGGAGCACCTTCTTTCGGGTTGAAGATTGGTTAGTGCAGGGCGGCGGGGACCCCGACGCCACATCTCGCCTCCCGGCAGAGTATAATAAGATACCTTTCACAGCCGGCTCGGTGGCGCTGGCGCATGGAGTTGATCCCGCTTTCAACAGCGACAGCCAGTTCCTCATCGCCAAGACCAACGCTCCGCAGCTCGATGGCCAGTATACCAATCTCGGTCAGGTAATCGAAGGGATGGACGTAGTCAACAAGATAGTCGCGGGAGATGAGATGACGAAGGTGCGCGTGGTAGGCAGCTTGCAGTGATGCGTGAAACGTGAAACGTGAAACGTGAGGATTTAACCGCCAAGACTTTTATGGTTTAGTCAGCTATCGTCCATCGTCCATCGTCCGTCGTCCGTCGTCCAATTCAACAATTCCAAAGGAGATTATGCATGAAAGTAATGACAATTGAGACACCCAAAGGCACCATTGTATGCTCCCTTGCTGAGGGTGCGCAGAATGGGGTAGATAACACAATCGCTCACTTCGAGCAGCAGGTGAACTCTGGGGCATTTGATGGGCGCATTTTCCACCGCGTCGAGAACTGGGTCATCCAGGGTGGCGACCCCACGGGCACGGGTAGCGGCGGCGGCAAGATAAATGCCGAATACAACAATCTTCCCTTCAACCCAGGCGCTTTGGGCGTGGCTCGCGGCCCCGACAGGCGATTGAACAGCGATTGCCAGTTCTTCATCGTCAAGACCGACGCCAACTTCCTCAACCGCGACTACACTAACTTCGGCCAGGTTATAGAGGGCATGGACGTGGTGAAGAAAATCGCGATTGGCGACAAGATGACCAAAGTGCGCGTCGAAGAGCGGGAAGGGTGAAGCAATTTTGAATTTTGAATTTTTAGTTTTGAGTTACTGAGGTGAGTGAGTGAGATGGTAGATGCAATAGGCAACACGCCCCGGAAAACTCAAAATTCAAAATTCAAAATTCAAAACTGGATCGTTCGTCTCTTCTGGCTCGTACCAGCGCTCGCCGTTACGCTCCTCGCGTTACGCTTCGGCATGAGGCTGCTGGGGGTGCGCCCCGACATACCCTTTCCGGGCTTCGTCTACTCCCTCACTGCTCCCCTCGTTGAGCCTTTCTACAGGTTCTTCCCGGTGAGTGACCGCTTCGACTATTATGCTATAGAATGGGCCGCGCTTCTCGCTGCGGGGTGCGTGCTGGCAGCAGCCCTGGTCATATACGTGGCCGGGCTGCTCCTCGGCACTTTCTTGTCCAGATCAATGAAAGATGAGCGTGCTAGCGGCGGCCCCCAGACCTGAAGACATCCAGGTAATCTTTCGATTCCTTCAGTCCCCAACCTGTCAGGCGCATGACGCGCTTCATCGCGTCTGTCATCTGCCCACGCTCGATCAGCTTGATAAGCTCGTCGTCTATGCCCTTGTAAGTATTTGCTTCTCCGCAGTGCGGGCACGTCTCCACAGGCTCCACCAACGCCTTCTGGCAATTGGTGCATATCCCCAGCTTAGCTCCTTTCATCTTTCTCCTCCTTACATGTCTCTATAACTGGAAACCCTATGCTCTTGACACCCCTCAAGAAACCTCAGCGTCTCTGTGCCTCTGCGGTAAAACCATAAATAATCTTGGCGGTTTCTTGGCGCTCTTGGCGTCTTGGCGGTTAAATGGTCATGTTACCGTACGCGTGATGGCGGCGGGGAGACCTTCGGCTTGCAGCGTGTTGCAGAGCTTGCGTGCCTGCGACTCTTGCGCTTCGGGGAAGAGGGTGTAAAGCGTCGGTCCGCTCCCCGACAGGTGCGCTGCCCTTCCCCCGACTTCGGACATCCGCTTCTGCACCTCTTCCAACCCCTCGAAGACCTTGTGCGCTGCCCGCTCGAACGCGTTGTGTAGCATGTCCGGGGTTGGGAACTTCCCCTTGCTGATCGCCGCTACGAGCCTGCGCGCCCTATCTCCGTTCGCCATATCGCCCGGCTCAAGGTTGGCATAGAGTTGGCGCGTCTTGTTTGGCAGGTTATAGGATGGGCAGACCAGCACCACCCATGCGGGCGGTATGGAGGATAGGGCTGTTATTATCTCTCCGCGCCCCTCTACGAGCGCCGCGGGCCCACCTAAAAGGAAAGGCACATCCGAGCCGAGCAGCGCTGCCAGGTAGTGCATCTCGTCTGCTCGCAGTTTCAGCCCCCATAGCCGCGCCAGGCCTCTCAGCGTGGCCGCCGCATCGCTGCTCCCCCCTCCCATACCCGCCGACATCGGTATCCGCTTCCAGAGGACTATTCGTGCGCCTGCTCGCACGCCGGCACTGTCTTGCAGCAGGCGTGCCGCTCTCCACACAAGATTCGCTTCCTTTACAGCCGCCAGGTCAGCGTCATCGCATTCCACCTCTAACTCATCCGCTCTATTGAACACCAGGGTATCGTGCAACTCGATAAGCTGCATCACCGATACGAGGTCGTGATACCCATCCGCCCTTTGCCCCAGCACTTCGAGGCTCAGGTTTAACTTGGCGTAAGCGTGTTCTGTAATCATAGTTTAAGGTTCAAAGTTCAAGGTTCAAGGTTCAAGGTTCAAGGTTCAAGGTTCAAGGTTCAAGGTTCAAGTGACTTTGGACTTTGAACCTTGAACTTTGGACCAATGTTTCGTTGACTCTCCCCCACTCCTCAAGTGACAGCGTTTCTGCCCTTCGGGATGGCTGTATGCCCGCTTCTATAAGGCGACCGGCTACGCTCTCTTTTGGCAGTTCCAGCCCCGTCGCCAGCGTATTCCCAAGCTGCTTACGCTTCTGACCGAAGCCTGCCCTCACTACCCGGAAGAATCCTTCCTCACTCCCAACGGGGACCGGCCTCTCACCAGAGGCGTACACGTCAATCCGTACAACCGCGGAGTCGACCTTCGGCGGCGGCTTGAACGCACCAGGCGGTACTCGAAAGAGCACTTTAGGCTTCCCATAGAACTGCACGGCCACAGCCAGCAGACTCATCTCCGGCGGCTTCGCCACCATGCGCTCCGCGACCTCACGCTGCACCATCACCGTCAGGGACTGCGGTTTCTTCTCAGCCTCAAGGAAGTGCCGCAGCACCGCTGAGGTGATGTAATAAGGGAGGTTAGCCACCACCTTGTACGCTCGCTCACCCGCCAACTCTTGAGGCGGCATATCGAGCACGTCCGCATGAACGAAGCTGACGTGGGCGCTATCCCCGAATCGCTCCTCCAGCACCGGCAGCAGGGTGCTATCGAGTTCCACCGCCACCAACTTCCCGCCGCGCTCAGGGTCGAGCTTACGGGCTATCTCCTCCGTCAGCACCCCAAGCCCCGGCCCCACCTCCACTATGCAATCCCCCGCCTCAACTCCCGCGCCTTCCACGATCCTCGGCGGCACCGAGCGGTCCTTGAGGAAATGCTGGCCCAGGCTCTTCTTCGGGGAGTGCGGAGTGCCTGAATTGGGCGTAGCCCAAGAACCTGCGGAGTGCGGAGTGTTTTTGACTGTTGAATGCCGGATCATGCCTTTGCGTTTCTTGCGGCTCGGATTGAGGCAACGACAATAGCTATAATCTCGTTGCCCTCCTGCATTAGCTCCGTCAAACGTGCTTCTGGAACGAAATCTCCGTCAATCAGTAATTCCATCCAGTATAGGGACTCGTCTGCTTCTTCCTCTACTATGCCCATCTTTGCAATAAAATCGGCGGTGGATTTGGCGCGGCAAGCGGCTCTATAATTGGCTCCTACTGAAGTTCCGGCACGAAGTAACTGCCTGGCGAGAACATCTACGGTGCGGTCTTTCGATAAAGTCCCAACGAGGCGAATTATCCGTAACGCATATCCCTTAGTGCGAGCCTTAAGGTTCTCGTTCTTCATTCGAATATCCCCCAACCCTATTCGCCTAATTCTACACTCCTCCGTTCAAAATCATTCCGCACTCCGCACTCCGCACTCCGCACTCCACATTACTCCTCGTCCACTCTGCGCGAGGGTGGCCTTGCGTCGCGCACGCTCTTTATCAGGCCGGAGGGGTTATATATAGAGCCGGGGATCGGGTCGGGCGGTGGATCGGGGCGCACCTGCGGGTTCAAGTTGGGGGCGCGCTCGGCGCGGCGCTTGCGCACCTCGTCCAGTACCCCCTCCATAGCCGCTATTTGGCGCATCACCAGCCACTCTTCTATCGTATCAGTTTCTGCCCCTATCATCTCGTCCTGCCGCTCTAGCGCCTCAAATCTGCTGGGGAACTCACTCAAGGCCTGGTCTAAATCCCTTAGCTTCTCGTCAATAGTGCTCAGGCGCGACATATAGCGGTCAGTGCGCTGGTCAGTTATCTGGCGCATCTCGCCTATCTGCGTCTCCAGTTGCAGCCGAACAGTCTCAAGCCTGCTCTGCTCCTCCATATACTGCTCGGTCGCCAGCGTCTCGATGCGCTGTAGCTCCTTGCGGAGGTCGTCCCCTTCATCGCGCATCGGTTCCATCTTTACTTCGATTGCATCAATGCGCTCGGTCAGTTGGTGGCGTACCTCATCTACGCGCTGCGATCTGGCCGCTATCTCGGTGAATTGCTGCCTCAATGCTTCAAACAGCCCCTGTAGCTCCATACCCTGGCGGCGCAGCCTCTGCTCCTCCATGCGTTGGAGTTCCACTATGTGGACCGTCTCCTGGCGCACCTCGCTTATGCTCCCCTGTATCTCTGAGAAAAGCTCGCGCAACTGCTTGAGGGCGTCGTCGGTCTTGCTGATGTGGGCGTTCGTCTCGCGTATCTGGCGGTGCAGGTCGTCTATCTGGCGCTGGCTGGCGGCACCGGAATCGCGCTCGGTCTTACGCGACTCCGAAAGGTCGTGGACCTGCGCTCTCAAGTCTCGTATCTGCTTATCGGGCGCTTCCAGCTTGATAGCAAGCTCCGATATCTGGGCCTTGGTGCGGCTGTCGTCTATCTGCCGGGCGTGCAGCGCCTGGGCTACGTCCTGAGACATGCGGTCCTGCGCCTGTTGCAATTGGGCGATCCGCCCCTCTCCCTGCTTGTAAAGCTCCTCGAACCACTGCTGCCGGGCAAGGTTCTCCTTCAGCTGGCGGCGCAACTCGTCAAGCTGCTGCTGGATCGTGTAAAGCTGCGACTCGTCTCGCCTACGCTGGTCATCGTCCTTAGATGACCTGAGCATATCCACCATACCCTGACCCCTTTCAAATTGCTTAAACGCCAAGACGCCAAGATTACCAAGAGCGCCAAGGTTCTTTAATGGTTTACCCTTTATTCACCGCAGAGACGCAGAGTGCGCATAGTTTGTTGTGATTGGATGGTAAGGCTTATTCTACAGTGCGCGTTTCGTTACAGCCCGTGTATCTTGCGTATCTCACCTATGATATGGCTAGTGTCGGGTTCTCTGCGCCTTGTAGGTGCATCGGGTTGAGCGTACTCACTTGCTTCTGCTGCTGATGACCCCTTACCTGGTTGCCATGCTGCTATCGTCGCCACCACCGAGGCGGCCAGCGCCTCGACATTATAACCCCCTTCAAGCACAGCCGCCACTCTTCCTTCGCACTCCTCTATATCCTCAGCCAGCCGCTTTACCTTTGCTGCCATGCCGTAGAAGCCCGCTACGCTAACCGCCATCCCGCCAATCGGGTCCGCGATGTGGGCGTCATACCCCGCCGATACCACTATCATTTGCGGCCTGTAATGCAATGCTACTGGCGCGAGCACCTCGTCGAATACCTTGCCGTATCCTTCGTCGCCTACGCCTCCCCTGAGAGGTACGTTGACTGTGTAGCCGTTGCCTGCACCCAATCCTATATCGCCAGCCGCGCCCGTGCCCGGATAAAATGGGTACTGGTGGACACTGAAGAAGAGCACATCTTGACGCTCATAGAAATAGTCCTGCGTGCCGTTCCCGTGATGCACATCCCAATCGACGATCAGCACCCGCTCTAGCTCGTGCGTCCTGATAGCGTGCTGCGCGGCCACCGCTACGTTGTTGAAGAGACAGAAGCCCATCGCAGAGGCGTGCAGCGCGTGGTGCCCAGGTGGCCTCACCAGGGCGAACCCTGTGCGCCCTGCCATCGCGCTGTCTACCGCCGCCGTAGCCGCCCCCGCCGCCAGTACGGCTGCCCTGTACGACCCTGGCGAGATGTAGGTGTCCATATCCCAGTACCCGCCGCCCCTCTGCGCTACCTTCTCGACTGCGGCTATGTATCGAGGATCGTGTACCTCCGCCAGCAGCTCCAGGTCTACAGGCTCCGGCCTCACCAGCTTGCTTTCAGGCACCCCGCGCCGCTCAAGCTCAGCAATAATGGCCCTCAGTCTATCAGGCGACTCAGGGTGATAACCTGTATCATGCTCCAAAGAAGCAGGGTGGTAAAAGAGCGCGACTTCCTTATCCACGCCCGTAAGTGGGTTGCTCATGCGAGATTATATCATAGCCCCTGGTTCAGCCTTGTCACTGATGACTCTTAAAGGGTGGGTAACAACGAAAGTAAAAAGAGTGTCATTCCGAACGGAGTGAGGAATCTAAAAATGCCTCCACCTGGCAAGCTCGGAGATTCCTCACTGCGCTCGGAATGACAAAGAAAGATGTGCTTCGTAAAGCGAGACTTCAACTTCCTTATCGCTACTCAACAACACCTTCTTACTTCCATAGCCCGATTGACAGCTTTATCGCCCCTCTTGTATCCTGTCCTTACGAAAGCTGTGATGGAGAAGAGTAGCGAGCTAACCTCGGTATCAGAGAGCTGCCGGCGCTGAGATGGCAGCACCCAGAACCCGCGAAGACCCTCCGGAGCGCAGGTAAGAAAAGGTTGGTTGCTGGACGACGGACGACGGATGTATGATGCGGCAATTGACCTTAGTAAGACTTGACGGGTTGCCTCCGTTATTGGGCTTGAGGCTGTGGCTCGACAAGCGAGTGGCAGCAAAGTGCGGTGGCACCACGAGCGCCCCCTCGTCCGCATGGCGAAGGGGTATTTTATTTAAGAATGCATGGCAAAACGGGTATGGACGCTAGCGTGAAACGTGAAACGTGAAACGTGATGCGTGACGACAGACGAATGGAGTTGTCACTTGGGGTTGTTATGCATTCTGATCTTTGAGGTGCTTACTATGGAACGTATTTATACTGCTGACATCAAAGAGCATTTGGGCGAGCGGGTCAGGCTGGTAGGGTGGCTGCACAGGCTGAGACGCCTTTCCCATGTCACCTTTCTTATCCTGCGTGACGCCAAAGGGCTGGCGCAGGTCGTGGTGGAGGACGCGACCCTCGTCGCGAAGCTGGCGGAGCTTCATAATGAGACGGTGTTGTGGGTTGAGGGGGGCGTGCGCGCCGAAGCGCAGGCCCCAGGCGGCGTGGAGGTGCACGAGCCTGTTATCCAGGTCATAGCGCCCTCCCATCCGCCCCCTCTCGATATTTTCCGCCCCGCTATCAAAGCTCCCTTGCCTACCATCCTCGACTTCGCGCCTCTCACCCTGCGGCACCCTCGCCACAGGGCGCTCTTCCACCTGGCGTCTGCCTCGATGCAGGGCTTTCGCTCGACTCTGCGTGAGATGGGCTTTGTTGAAATCCAGACGCCTAAGATCGTTGGCACGGCTACAGAGGGTGGGGCTAACGTCTTCTCGCTAGACTATTTCGGCAAGCCCGCCTACCTGGCGCAAAGCCCCCAATTTTACAAGCAAACTATGGTTGGGGTCTTCGAGCGCGTTTTCGAGGTCGGGCCGGTCTTTCGCGCCGAGCCGCACGACACACCCCGCCACCTGAACGAATATGTCTCCCTCGATGCCGAGATGGGCTTCATCCAGGACCATACAACGGTCATGGCATGTCTCACGCGCGTAATCATGGGCATGGTGGAGGCGATCAGGGTGGAAGCGGGGGAGGCTGTCTCACTTCTTGGGCTGACGCTGCCGGAGGTGCTCTCCTCGATCCCCTCGGTCCACTTTGCCGACGCCCAGGAGATGATTGCACGCGAGACGGGCGAAGATGTAATTGGAGAGCCGGATCTCGCACCGTCGCATGAGCGCTGGTTGAGCGAGTGGGCCAGACGCGAGTATGGCTCAGATTTCCTCTTCGTGACCGGCTTCCCTATGGTGAAGAGACCCTTCTACACCCATCCTGACCCTCACAAGCCAGGTTACTCCAACAGCTTCGACCTTCTCTTTCGCGGCCTCGAACTGGTGACGGGCGGCCAGCGACTCCATCTGTACGAAGACTATTTGGCGGCGTTGGGCGCTCGACAACTAAGCCCTGAGGGATTGGAGAGCTACCTGGACGCCTTCAAGTACGGTATGCCACCACATGGAGGCTTCGCCATCGGCCTCGAGCGATGGGTAGCGCGTCTCATAGAAGCAGCTAACATACGCGAGACAACCCTCTTCCCCCGTGACATGCATCGGTTGGCACCGTAGCGATAGAAACGGACGAAGGACGAAGGACGAAAGACGAAAATAGATGCTCCTTCGTCTTTCGTCCTTCGTCTGTCGTCGGCGTTGCATCACCTATGCCCTACCTGCTATATTGTGATATTGAGGCTAACGGAAGGAAAGCAGAGATGACATTATCTGGTGGGGATATTGCGGTCCCGGCGCAGACACGGCTCAATGTTCGACAGCTTGTTCTGCTCGTCATAGCTATGTTTGTGGCTATGATGGTGCTGACGCTGCCTGTGGCTCAGTTGGACAGATTTGTTAGCCGCCTCCTTCCCGACGGTGGGGCCGACCTCGCTCTTGAGAACACCGCAAAAGGATTCTTCCAGACCGCTCACTTCCTCGCCTACATCCCCTTCGCATTCATATGGGGCGCGCTCTCCGACCGCAGCGGCAAGCGCAAGCCGATCCTCCTCATCGGCATGTCCGGGCAGGCGGTCATGTACTTCCTTATCCCCTTCATAGACAACATCTGGCTCCTCTATGCAGTTCGTTTCATCGAGGGGACATTCGGTATCGCCGTCGTCTCCATGCTTATGACGATGGCGCTCGATATTGCCCCCCCGGCCAGGCGCGGCATGACCCTGGGCATCTTCACTATGGGTATGCTTCTCGGCAACGCCGCAGGGACACCCCTGGGCGGCAGCCTCTCCAAGCTTGATCTCGCTTACCCCTTCTGGTTGGGCACGGTCCTTCTCGCCGTCATCTCTACCATAATCTTCTTCCTGGTCAAAGAGCCTGGCGCGCAGACCCGCGCCTATTCCTTCCGCCGCGCACTCGCCGCCTTCCGCGAGCAGCCACGCCTCATCATCCCTTACGCTTTCTCCTTCCTCGATAGGCTGACCGTTGGCTTCTTCATAAGCACCTTCCTCCTCCTCGTGAAGGAGGTATATAGCCTCGACGCCGCCCAAGCCGGCGCTTACCTGGGCATCTTCCTCGGCTGCTTCGCTCTATTCTCACCCCTGGGCGGCATCCTCTCCGACCGACTGGGCCGTGCCAAACCTATGCTCCTCGGCACCGCCATATACGGCGTTACTCTCCTACTCATAGGACGGGTTGCTCCCGAAATGCTCTACGCGGTCATGGCGATAGGGGGCCTCAGTGGCGCGATCCTTTACCCTCCGTCTATAGCCCTAGTGGGCGACTATGCCTCCCCAGGGCAGCGTGGGGTCGCTATGGGCGGCTTCAACCTCGCAGGCTCGACCGGCTTCGCCATAGGTCCCATCCTCTTCGGCCTCATAGCCGACGCATACGGTCTCCTCGCTACTCCCCTCGTAGCGGGTGCGCTCTGCCTCCTCGCCGCTGCGGTAGCCGCGCCCATTCTGCTACGGAAAGAAGGAGTGGATACAGTGTCACCTGAGCTACAGACATAAACTTAAGAGCATCTATGTCCTCTCTAGCCTGGGACCGTTTCTACGAAAGCTACTTCGGCGACCCGTACATGGCCTGGCATGACGGCCTCGACTCGCAGGCGCTCCTCTCCCTTGACGGTGAGGAGCTGGAGCGTGCCGAGCAGATGCTGATAGATGCCCTCGGCTCGTCTGACTATCGCCCCGCCGCAGGGCTGGCAACCCTCCGTTCAGCCAACGCAGCAGACAAACTTAAAGAAGCGCTGCCTGATGCGCCTCCCTCCGCGGCAATACGGACCGCCCACGCGCTCTGGCAAATCGAGCGTTACCTTCCCGCCGCGAATACACTCGTCACTATCCTGAGAACGGCCCCCTTCTGGGGAGACCGTGGAGATGCCGCCCGCTTACTGCGTGACGTGCCAACCCCACGCGTCATAGAGAGCCTCTGGCAGGCTGTAGAGAATGACCCGGAAGACCTTGTGCGCACACACGCCGCTTCATCCCTTCTCTCCATGTATAATATCCACTCGGAGATTTACGATATGCACCCTCTATCGATAGCCGTAATGTCGCAAGATAAAGAGGAGCGCGACAAAGCCATCCGGGAATTGAAGGCATTGATTGAGAAAGAAGGGAAGCTGAAGGAAGATTAGATTATCTGCAAAAGGAGAACCTATGCCGACCCCACTCGTCCCCATCATCCTCGGCTCCAAAGCCGACCTCGATCACGCACGCGCTATCACCTCCGTTCTAGACGCTTTCGGAATCGAGCACCAGACCCGCATCGCCTCCGCCCACAAAGCCACCCGCTATCTTCTCAACCTCCTCGCTGAGTACGAGCAGAGCGGCCGTGCCCTCGTCTACATCACCGTCGCGGGCCGCTCCAACGCCCTCTCCGGCGTGGTAGACGCCAACGTAACCGCACCCGTGATAGCCTGCCCGCCTTACTCAGACCGCTTCGGTGGCATGGACATCCTCTCTTCGCTCCGAATGCCTTCCGGCCTCGGCGCGCTCGTGGTCCTGGAGCCGGAAGCCGCCGCCATTGCCGCCGCGAAAATCCTCTCCCTCGCCGACCCCTCCCTGACCGGGCGCGTCAAGGAGTACCAGGAGAAGAGTAGGCGCAAGATAGAGGAAGACGACGCGGCGATGCAATAGCACAAGATGAGGGCTGCCTGGCCAGGCAGCCCTCATCTTGTGCTATTTATGTCCTTTGTGCCTCAATTTTCTGCAATAGTCGCTCCGATACGCATAAGCCACACGTCGACTGGGGTGCTACGTCCCTTGAGATCGAGACGGGTTGGCTCCATGTGGTCGGTTTCTAAACCCGCGGCAGCACGCGTGGCCTCTGTGATGATTATCTCTCCTGCCTTCGCCGTAGAGGCAAGGCGCGCCGTCAGATTCACGTCATCTCCCAGGGCCGTAATATCACTCACCCCTGCCGATCCTACCGCTCCGACAAAGGCGTTTCCTGTGTGAATACCTATGCCGACCGGAACCCAGGGTCCTTCGCTCCGGTCATGCCCAGTGGCCCTCAGAATCGCCTCAGCTGCCTTCACAGCTACCTCTGGATGCTTATCTCCCGCGATGCCAGGAACGAAGAGCGCGATTACCTCATCTCCGATCAACCTGTCAATCAATGCATATCTTTTTACTAGCTCATCAGTGACCGCATCGTAAAACCGGGCGATCAAACCCGAGAATTGCGTCGTCCCCAGCGTTTCCGCTAGAGTGGTAGAACCGCGGATGTCCGCGAACAATAATGTTAAAGGTATTTCAGCGCCTCCAGGGTGGGTTTCCGCAAAGCGCTCGCAGGCACCACATATGAGAGGGTTCATCTTGGCCGGCCTTCTGCCGATGAGGCGCATGGCAAAACCGCCTGCGCCACGAAAAGGAGAATAGCATACCTTGCATCGTGGTGATGACGGAAGTACGCGAAACAGATGCTGGACCCTGTGAAATCCCGCGTCCCCGCCTACCAGGAATTCTCGCCATAGTTTACTTACTTCTTCTTTGGACAGTTCGCCCATATCTCTCCTTTGCGGCTTCGTGAGCGAAGATATTGAGGCAATCGCTACTGTCTCCCATCCCACGCTAGCCTTATGCCTGCATTATAGCAAGTTTACTCGTTGGAAGTGAGTACGGAAAAGCATCAAAGAGGTTTCGGCGCCGCCGAAACCTCTTTGATGCTTTTCCTACGATTAGTGGTACGTTACCACCCTTGCTTACACCTTCTTCCGCCTCAGTACCTTGAAGAACCACACCAGGAAGCCGATCCCCAGCACCAGCACCCCACCTATTATCGCGAAAGTAGGTAGCAGCTCCTTCCACGCCTCCGGCACGTTGCGTACCTCCGGCTTGCGCTGCTCTTCGGGTATAGGCGGCGGGGCCTCTATGATTAGCGCCCCTTCGGGCCGCACCTGCTTGGTCCCATCCTTGTATATGCGCCACACCGCCCCGGTCAGCGGCGTCAGCTTCAAGCCCTCGTCCGTGACCGTCGAAGCGCCCCAATCCACGATGTACATGCTGTTATCGGGGGCGAATACCACGTCTGATGGCCTATCGAACCCTCTCGTCTGATTGATATACGCCGGACCGGGTACGTTGTTAGAGGCGAAGTCGTGTACCTCTTTCGTCTTCATATCGACCCGCACAACGCGGAAGCCGTTGGGCTTTACATTTATACCTGTGGTCACGGGCAAGAAGCTCCCGAACATCGCCACGAAGGCATCCCCCTCGAAGCCGAACTCTGCACCCGGCGAGAAATCGACGCCATTCGCCCCTTCATGCGTCTCGAAGGTAGTGAAAGGCTTGGTCAGGGGCGGGTGCTCCTTCCATAAGGAGTTGGGCTTTGGCTTGGTGGGGTCCTTGAACCTGTCGGCATCCACGGACTCTCCATCGAAGAAGTCGGGCCAGCCGTACCACGCTCCTTCCTCTACCTGCACGAAGTAGTCCGGGTCATCGCGTATGGAGCGGCTCCCTCGCACGTCCGCACCGTGATAGGCCGTCCACAGCTTCCCTTGTGCGTCGAACTCCAGCCCGAATGGGTTACGCAACCCCCAGGCCACCATCTCATACTGCGACCCATCGGGGTTGAACCTCGCGATTGACCCGCCGCACTTCACGTCTCCCTTGATAACCTCGCCCGCCGTACTGGTCGTGCCGAACGGCTTGTACGCGCCTGTCGTAATCTTGTCTTCTGCCGACGTCAGGGGGTTGTCAGTCTCGAAATTCTCCCCCACGAGGGTGATGTCCTTGCAAGGTATCTCATGCTCCTGCGGGCGCTTGTCGAGCCAGCCGAAAATGTAGTTGTCAACGCCCACCACCCCGGAGTTCGTCACCGTCCCCTGGCCCATGTATATCTTCCCGTCCGGTCCAAGCACGATATTGTTGTTCTGGTGGTCCCCGTTCGAGGGTAACCCTACCACGATGTCGCGCAGCTTACCCCCAGCTTCCACTATTGAGACCTTGCCCGCGTGCGATACGTAAAGCTGCCCATCCTTCACCAGCAACCCCGTTACAGGTCCATTCAGCCCCTCGCTCGCCAGCACCTCTACCGTCCAGTCGGGCTTGATGCGCAGCACCCTCGGCAGGGCAGTATTGGCCCACCCCGACTCCGCCACCAGCAGGTCATTCCCATCGAAGATAGCGGTTGTAGGCACGCTCAGGTTCGCCGCTATCACCTCGATCCTGTAGCCATCCTGTAGCTTTATGTGAGTGACGTCGAAGCCGCGTGGGGGCGGCGGCTCGCCCGTAGGGGTAGCCTGCTGCGCACCAATACGCCTGGCAGGAGTTACCAACACCAGTGACACCAGTAGCAATAGGGCCGTTATGATGCGTGCACGCTTTACTATTCTCGAACCGGCCCTGCCATAACCCCTCGATGTGCTATCTTCAGAGTGACTGGCCTCTTCAACTTCGCGATAACGTTTACCGGGTCTCATCTCTTGCCTCCTGGTGTGAATATAAGAACCTGTTTAAGAACGTAAGAACAGGACTCCTCTCCCTGTCATTCTGAGCGGAGCGAAGAATCTAACATTTCCACCACAGGTCAAACTCATAGATTTCTAGATTCTTCGCTCCGCTCAGAATGACAGGGAAAAGGATGCTTCGTTACTCAAAACTTTTGGTGTTCATAATCCTGCTCTCAAAGTAGGTTCTAATGGTGCAGCAAGGTAACTATAACAGGGGCCAAGTTGATGTGTCAAGTAAAACATTGACATATTTGACAAACATTAGCGATCGTCTTATCATAGATCAGTAGGAGGTGGAGAATGTCAGCAACGTTACAAGGTAACAGGTTCGCCAGCAGCACCCGTGGGAAGATAATATTATTGCTGCGCCGCTCCGGCCTCACGGTGGATGAACTGGCTCAGAGTCTCGGCTTGACGGACAACGCGGTGCGCGCCCACCTCACCTCTCTGGAGCGGGATGGCCTTGTGGAGCAGCGTGGCGTTCGCCGGGGCCAGGGCAAGCCTTCCTATTGCTATTACCTCACACCGGATGCCGAGCAGCTCTTCCCAAAACCATATTCTCTGGTGCTCAACCATACTTTCGACTTGCTTGAGAAGCGCCTAGACCCTGAGGAGGTCCGCGATATGATGCGCGCTTTAGGCCGTGAGATCGCGGGCAACCAGGCTTTGCGGGGTGATGATTTCCGCTCCCGGGTCATGTCCGCAGCCGAAGTGCTCAATGATCTAGGAGGCCTTGCGGAGATGGAAGAAGGCGAAGATGAGTTCCGCATACGTGGCTACAGTTGTCCCGTGGCGGAAATCGTGCCGAATCATCCGGAAGTCTGCCTCCTGATAGAGGCTCTACTCACTAGTTGGCTGGACACCAGCGTGCAAGAGGAATGCGACCGCGGCACCCCTCTGCGCTGCTCATTCCATATCCCTTTGGAGAGCACAGCTTAGCCCTCGGAGTAACAGATTGTAGGGGCGACCCTTGTGGTCGCCCTGCTACCCTCACCCACCTTACATCTTGGCTACCAGATCGATCCTTGGGGTCGCCCCTACGCGATTTGCCTCCATTACCTCGTTACCTTGTTAATCTTCATCCACTGCCTGACCTCCATTTTTGACCAATTTTCAAAATACCCCCAAATTGGCCCCAAAAACGTGTCCCATTTTGCCTCCAAAATGGGATTAATATAATAGATGCATCTCAACCCCCGCGACCGTAGCGAGGGCCATCAACCCAAAGGGAACCCGCTGGTGCCCCGATATAGAGTGACAGAAAGGATCACTCCGCTCCCAAAAGGAGCGCCTAATCACAACACTACATCACAACCCAATAGGCCTACCTGCCGTATGCTGACCCCTGACCCCTGACCCCTCAGTCCTCAGTCCTCAGCACTCGGCAAGCAAAAGTGTCGCGGCGCAGGTCAATCCCCGCTGGTGGAGCGCCGCCCCGCACACTCTCCTCCCACAAACAGGAGAGGAAACCCACCAGGAACCAGTTACGGTCATCGGGGCACCCACACCCTACCATTGCACAAGCCCGTAGGGGCATGGCGTCGCCATGCCCCCACCACCGGACCACCTTACCACAACCCCATAAAAACCTCTGCGCCCTCCGCGCCTCTGCGGTGAACCCCAAAGAATCTTTGCGTTCTTTGCTCCCTTTGCGTCTTTGCGTTTAGATTAGACAACTCGTCTCATACTCGGTTCACTATTCGAGTGAAAGCTAGTACTAAAGTACCATTGAATCCATCTAAATTTCGCTTGCTATTCGTCTCTCGAAGGAGTATATTCTAAATCCAACGAAGTATATATTCTACTTCCACAACACCTATTTATCGAAAGGAGCACATAAGGCATGGTCAATAAGAAGCGTGGTTATTTGCGGCTGGGGGTCTTTCTACTCCTGCTCGCAGTTGTTATGCAGGCGGCCATCCTGCTCAAGGGGCAGTCATCTTCGCCCTCGGCAGCCGGCACCAATAGTGAAGCTCCCCGCAGGGCAGCCGTAAGTGGCTCCCAGGCCGGACAATCAGAAGACGGTGTTCGTACCGACGCCGATAACGCCCAGTTCGTTGTGGGCAAGTCTGTCCAGAACGACGTGTCACCCCCGCTCAGCAAGATACCGCTTATCGCAGCCGAACCGTGGACCACACCGCGTGAGATGCCGGAGCGTGACGCTCTCTCCAAAGAACCTCCCGTTCGCCAGATCAGCGACTCGGTGCTGCAATCCACCTTTGGACTGGGCCAAATGGCTCCTATGGCTATGCCGGCCCCTTCAAAGAACTTCGCTGGTCTCAACAACCGCAACGGCGTCTACCCCCCTGACACCAACGGCGACGTTGGCCCCAACCACTACGTGCAGTGGGTCAACCTCTCCCTCCAGATATGGGACAAGAACGGCAACTCCCTCTACGGCCCCACCAACGGCAACACCATCTGGTCGGGCTTCGGTGGCCCCTGCCAGACCCGCAACGACGGCGACCCCATCGTGCTGTACGACTCAATCGCTGACCGCTGGCTCATCAGCCAGTTCACCGCCGCCAATCCCTACGGCGAGTGCATAGCCATCTCCAGCACTCCCGACCCTACGGGCACCTGGAATCGCTACTTCTTCCAGTTCAGCACGACAGTCTTCTATGACTACCCGCACCTGGGCGTGTGGCCCGATGGTTATTACATGGGTGCCAACCGCTTCACGGGTAACACTTACAACGGCGGCTCGGCTATCGTCTTCAATCGCGCTAATATGCTCGTGGGACAGCCGGCCACCTTCCAGCAGTTCAACCTGAGCTCTACCTATGGCACCCCCTTCCCATCCGATCTCGACGGTGCCACCCTGCCGCCCGCAGGCTCGACCAACTACTTCGCGGCTAAGGGTACCAACTCCCTCCGCTTCTGGCGGTTCCACGTAGATTGGGCCAATAGCGCCAACTCCACCTTCACAGGTCCCGTCACTGTCGCCACCGCCGCCTACAACGACCTTTGCGCCACCACGAGGAGCTGTGTACCGCAGCCAAGCACGACGGTCAGGCTCGATGGCCTGGGCGACCGCCTGATGCATCGCCTCGCCTATCGCAACTTCGGCACGCACGAGTCGCTCGTGGTGAACCATTCGGTCAACGCCGCATCCAGTGGCACCCAGGCAGGCGTGCGCTGGTACGAAATCCGCAACCCCGTTAGCCCCACAATCTACCAGCAGGGGACCTACGCGCCCGACGCCACCAACAGGTGGATGGGGAGCGTGGCGATGGACCGCCAGGGCAACCTCGCCCTCGCTTACAGCGTCTCGTCTAGCACTGTCTCCCCCGGTATCCGCTACACGGGCCGCCTGGTGACAGATCCTCTAGGCACATTACCGCAGGGTGAGGCCACCCTTATCAACGGCTCAGGCTCGCAGACAGGCACAGGCTCGCGCTGGGGCGACTACGCCATGACCACCATCGACCCCACCGACGACTGCACCTTCTGGTTCACCACAGAGTACATGGCGACCACAGGCACCGCCTCCTGGGTTACGCGCATCGGTGCGTTCAAGTTCCCTGGCTGCAACGCCGGGCCTGCACCCACCAATACTCCTGTACCACCTCCTACCAATACTCCTAACCCGGTAGCTACAAATACACCCATCCCACCACCTACGAACACGCCTGTTCCACCTACCCCTACTAACACACCAGTGCCGGGTGGCTGCACCCAGCAACTCGCCAACCCCGGCTTCGAGAGCGGCACGGCTCCATGGGTGCAGTCTTCTACCGGCGGCTTCCAATTGATCGACACCACGCGCCCGCACACAGGCTCTTTCAGCGCCTACCTGGGGGGCTACAATAGTGGCACCGACACCATCTACCAGACGGTGAGCATACCGGCAAATGCTACATCTTCCAATCTCAGCTTCTGGTGGTATATGACCTCCCAGGAAGGGACGACCACCGCCTTCGACTTCATGTACGTCGAAGTGCGCAGCACGACCGGCGCGCTCCTGGGCACGCTCCAAACTCAGAGCAACAGGAGCACCCGCAACGCATGGGTGCAGTCCACCAACTTGAACCTTCTACCCTGGAAAGGCCAGACGGTGCGCGTCCAGTGGCGAGTCACCACCGACTCAAGCCTCATCTCCAGCTTCTTCGTAGACGACGTTGCCCTCAACACCTGCCAGTAGGTAGGGTCCTCTCTTCGGAGGGGACTGAGGGTTGAAAAAGCATAAAAATGATGCTCCGGCGCAGCCGGAGCATCATTTTTATGCTTTTTCAAAGCTTATTGATGTGTTACACTCCTGTGGGAAGCATACCCCGCAGGAGCATTTGCCGTATGAAACCATTGGACCGCGAGACGGCGGAAGGCATCTTATTCACCGATCAGTACCAGTTGACGATGGCGCAGGTCTACTACCGCACCGGCCTGCACGAGCAACCCGCCCAGTTCGACCACTTCTTCCGCCGCTACCCCAATTACGGCACGCACCAGGCGGGGTACTGCGTTAGCGCCGGCCTCGAATGGTTCCTCGATTGGCTACGCCAGGCGCACTTCAGGGACGAGGATATAGAGTACCTGCGAGGCCAGCGCAATCGCACCAGCACGCGCGTATTCGCCGACGATTTTCTGTCATGGCTCCAGGGAGAGTGCAATTTCGATAGCATCACCCTCCGGGCTATCCCCGAAGGGCGTGTCGTCCACCCTCACGTGCCTCTCACCGTCGTGCAGGGGCCGCTCGCTATGGCCCAGCTTCTGGAGACCTCCCTCCTCAACCACATCAACTACCAGACCCTGATCGCTACCAAAGCCGCGCTCATACACGATGTTGGAAGGGGTGGGGTGCTTATGGAGTTTGGCCTGCGTCGCGGGCAGGGTAAGGGCGCGAACGCCGGTGCGCGTGCAGCCCTCATAGGTGGGGCCGATTTCTCTTCAAACGTAGGCATTTCGCATGTCCTCGGCTATCCACCGAAGGGCACGCACGCCCACAGCATGGTGCAGATGTTCATCACCCTCGGCATGGGTGAGCTAGGGGCTTTTCGCGCCTACGCAGACGTCTACCCCGACGACTGCCTCCTGCTGGTAGACACTATCAACACCCTGGAGAGTGGCATCCCCAACGCCATCAGGGTCTTCGAGGAGCTACGACGCAGGGGTCACGAGCCTGTAGGCGTTCGCCTCGACTCTGGCGACCTGGCATACCTCAGCATCCAGGCAGCGAAAATGCTCGACGCGGCAGGCTTCCCTAACACCTCCATCGTCCTTTCAAATGACCTTGATGAGATGGTTATATGGCAGATAATCACTCAGATCGGCGCGGAGGCCCAGCGCTACGGCGTAGACCCTGACCGCCTAATCAAGCGCCTGGTCTACGGCGTCGGCACGCGCCTCATCACCTCTCATGGAGAGCCTGCGCTGGGCGGGGTCTACAAGCTCGTGGCCGTTCGCGACGCAACTTCGGGGGAATGGGACCCCGCCATCAAGCTATCAGAGTCTCCCCAGAAGACGCCCAACCCTGGGCATAAGCAGGCGTGGCGCATCTACGACGAGCGCGGCAAAGCGACCATGGACCTCCTCGGCCTCGACTCCGAAGACCCGGGCCAGATGAGCAGCATCGCGGCCCATCACCCCTACGACCACACTAAGCGCCGCACACTCGAATCCGCACACATCTCCGGTATAGAGCCTCTGCTGGTAGATGTCCTCGATGAAGGTAAGCTGGTCTACTACCTCCCCCCCGTGGACGAGATGCGCGAGCGCCGCATAGCCGACATGGACCGCCTCGACACGGGCGTTCGCCGCCTCATCAACCCGCACGTATACCACGTCTCCCTCACCGAGCGCCTCTGGGACCTCAAACAGCGCCTGATTGCTTCCGTAACCGGCCACCCAACAGGGGAACTTTCTCCGCACGACATTCGTCCTAATAATATAGGATGACCTGCGGTCGGCGGCACACAATAGAATATGCACCCAATAATTGGCCCGTTGGGCGGTTCGCAAACCTCCCACATAGCGATAATTTATATCTTATAGGAGGAAAAGAATGGAAAAGAGTAGGAATAAGGTAATGATGGCCCTCGGCAGCGCAGGTGCGGTGCTATTGCTCCTGGGAGCATTCATGGTCGTGTGGCTCACCCCTCGCGGGCCGGAGGTAAGCAACGCCAACGTGCAGAGCGGCCAGGGTCCCGGTACTATCATAGGCTCCACAGGTGGAACTCAAGACAAGCTGAACATGTCTCCCATCAACCAGGCGGGTGGAACCTTTGTATCTGACCTGCCGCGCATCTCCGTGCGGGGTACGGGCCTCGTATCGGCCAAGCCCGACATGGCAAACCTTCAGATAGGCGTGCAGATACAGAACACCTCTCTTGACGCCGCGCAGAGCGAGGCCACGACCAAGATGAACGCCGCGATGCAGCAGCTCAAGGCGGCAGGCGTGGACGAGAAAGACATCTCCACCTCCCAGTTCAACGTCGAGCCTGTGATGGAGTACCGCGAAAATCAACCTCCTCGCGTGACCGGCTTCCGCGTGACCAACATCCTCAACGTCAAGCTGCGCGACATAGCAAAGGCGGGAAAGGTGATTGACGACCTGGTGAAGGCAGGTGCGAACACGGTGTACGGCCTCAGCTTCGGCTTCTCTGACCCTGGCGCGTTGATGAAGCAGGCCCGCGAGCAGGCTATGAACGACGCCAAGGCTAAGGCAAGCGAGCTAGCCGCTCTCGGTGGCGTTACCCTCGGCACCCCTCTCCTAATAGACGATGGCGGCGCGAACGTTCCCCCTGTTGTTATGGACGCGGGCGCTGTCAGGAACGTGGCCCAGGACATGGCTGCTATGCCGGTTCCCATCAACCCCGGCCAGCAGGAGATAAGGGTCGAAGTTAGCGTCGTATACGCTATCAAATAGCTCATCCTAAATGATGTTGACGAAGGACGAAGGACGGATAGCATATTTCGTCTTTCGTCTTTCGTCCTTCGTCCAGTAATGGGTCTTGAACTTTACCTTGCTTTTAGCAGTGTATAAAGCAAGGTAGTTTGAGTGTGCCCGGCGCATAGTGTCTGCGGTCTGCGTATGAGCAAGCGTCGAGCGCCTACGTCCTACCAGAAGGAGAGACCCACGATGAATACGGAGCGAAACAGATACGTGAAAGCCCTCGGCGCTATGGTGGGGGCAGTTCTACTGTTGGTGGCATTCTTCGCGCTGTGGCTCTTCCCACAGGCTGGAAGCGCGAGGGTACAGGAGGAAGTATCGCGGCCTGCCTATTCTCTGACTTCGAGCACGAACTATGCGGTATCAGCCGCACCCCTGAGTGAGCAGCCTTACATCTCCGTGAGGGGCATGGGCATCGTGTCGGCACGGCCAGACATGCTGACGGTGCAGATAGGGGTGGTGGTGGATAACAGCTTACTCGCCGACGCGCAGTGGGACGCCAACACCAGGATAGACGCCGCCATGAAGCTGCTCATCGCCGGAGGGGTAGCCGACCGCGACATTTCCACGGCGCGCCTGGCCGTCGAGCCGGTATATACGTATAAGAATAACGAGCCACCGCGCCTGGCCTACTATCGCGTGACCAACATCCTCAACGTCAAGCTGCGCGACATAGCCAAGGCGGGCAAGCTGATAGATTCTGTGGTGACAGCCGGGGTCAACAGGATACAGGGTATGAGCTTCAGTTTCTCTGACCCCACCGCTTCTCTGAAGGCAGCACGAGATGCGGCTATGGCAGATGCGAAGCAGAAAGCGCAGCAACTTGCCACGCAGGGTGGAGTAGGGTTGGGTCTCCCAATAATCGTGCAGGACGCGGGGGCTAACGTCGCGCCCAAATCTGTCAGTAACAGTCCCCTAATGGATAGTGGTTCTTCCTTACCACCCACCCAAGTTTCCCCAGGAGAGCAGGAGGTGAGGGTGGAGGTTAGCGTGGTGTATGCGATAAAGTAGACGATAGACTATAGACGATAGACGATAGACGACAGACGACAGACGACAGACGACAGAGTGAAACGTGAAACGTGACGGTATTAGGTGACTTCTGACTTCTGACTTCTGACTTCTGCCCTCTGACCTCTATCGTCCGTCGTCCGTCGTCCGTCGTCCGTCGTCCGTCGTCCACCTAACCCTGGCTCATGAAGCGATTGATGGCCCCCTGGTTGCCTCGGATCGCAGCTCGTAGCTCGAACACCTGTGGTGGGGGCGGATAGAACGAAGCGGTCATGCAAGCATTTTCATACTCTGGTATGGCCGCCTCGTTTCGTTTGCGCTCATAGCCGTCCAGGGCCTCTTCAATTGGCTCCCGCCCCGACAGGCCACTATCAACGGCTTCGGCCAGCAGTTCCGCATCGCGGAAGGCATCAGATACGCCCAACGCCGTAATCGGGTCTTTGTGATAGCCCGCATCACCCACCAAAGCCCAACCTCCGTTAGGTTCGGCTCCATAAGGCTTGCGGAAGAAATTCTCCAGGTCCGCCGTACCATAGAATCGCTCCTCGCGTTTGCCGTTGCGTACTCGCTCCGCCAGATCGGGAGCCAGGCCAATCTTCTTGAGGAAGCTCTCTTCTATATTGGTGCGGAATGCGTCGAACTCCCGGACCGGCACCTGGACCGCCACACATGTTTGCCCGTAGTTCGTGGGGAATGCAAGCAGGAATGCCGGATCTGACCGAAAATAGACCTCAAGGGCGTCGCACGGCATTTCGCTCCAATAGCTGAAGTAGCCGCAGGTAAGGGCCGGCCTCTCATTATATGTGGGGGGCTGCATCGTGCGGGCAACTATTGAATGGTGGCCGTCTGCGCCGATGACGATAGCGGCACGCTCGGTTACACTCTCGCTCCCCTTTGATCTTCCCTTTATCCCCACGACGCGCCCATCTTCAATCACTATTTCTTGCACCGAGAACCCTTCGCGCAGCTCGGCGCCCGCCTCTACTGCCGCGTCACCCAATATCTTGTCCAGGACTATCCGGCGTGGGCCATACTCCGCATCAACTCCGTCGGGGAATGGGGGATAGCCCGTGAGTGGGAAGTCTCCAAAATCAACCGTATGCTTTCGCACAGGTGGGCACCCCGATGCCGCAACTCTCTCCAGCAGCCCCCACCGCGCCAACTGCGCAACGCCCATCTGCCGTATGAAATGATTCTTCGGGGAGTCGCTGGGAAAGGTAGCCCTGTCCACCAGGAGAACCCGGTAGCCCTTGCGCGCAAGGAGCATAGCGGTGGGCGACCCTGCGCACCTCGCGCCGATCACGATTACATCGTACATGATCAAGTTGATCCCTCAATATGGAGCTTTGGGCGAATTATTTACCTGTCTAAACCTCAAGAGCCAGCGTGCGCCTTAACTCCACAATTCTATCTCTGAACGCTGCTGCCTTCTCGAACTCCAGCATCTTGGCGGCGTTCTTCATCTGGCTTTCGAGGTCCTTTATCATGCGGGCGATCTCGTCTTTGTTGAGGCTGATCTCGCCGCTCGGCAGCACGACATACTCTGCCTGGGTCTCGGCGACGGCGGAGAGCTTCACGCGGTCTGTGAGGTCGCGTACTTCCTTCTGGATGGAGGCAGGCTCGATACCGTGCTCCACGTTGTATGCCATCTGTATCTCGCGGCGGCGGTAAGTCTCCTCGATGGCGGCCTGCATCGAGCGCGTCACCACGTCGGCGTACATGATTACGTGCCCCTCCACGTGGCGCGCCGCGCGGCCTATCGTCTGGATGAGCGCGTCGCGCGAGCGCAGGAAGCCTTCCTTGTCCGCGTCCAGTATCGCTACCAGCGACACCTCCGGCAGGTCCAGACCCTCCCTGAGGAGGTTGATACCCACCAGCACGTCATACACCCCCAGCCGTAGCTGCCGCAGGATGTCCACGCGTTCCAGAGTCTCTATCTCGTGGTGGATGAAGTTGGCGCGGATGCCCATCTCCTTCAGGTAGTCCGCTATCTGCTCGGCGAACTTGGTCCGCATGGTGGTCACTAGCACGCGCTGTTTCTTCTCGACCCGCTCCCTGATCTGCTCTACCAGGTCGTCTATCTGGTTCTCGGTCGGCTTGACCTCAATGGAGGGGTCGACCAGGCCGGTGGGTCGGATGATAAGCTCCACTATCTGCTCGCTGTGCTCGTACTCGAAAGGCCCCGGCGTCGCGCTCACGAAGATAGCCTGGTTGATGTGCCCCATGAACTCCGGGAAGGTGAGGGGGCGGTTATCGGCGGCGGATGGCAGGCGGAAGCCGTAATCTATCAGCGTCACTTTGCGCGAGCGGTCTCCCCCGTGCATGCCGCGCACCTGTGGCAGCGTGATGTGCGACTCGTCCACCATGATCAGGTAATCTTCAGGAAAGTAGTCAAGCAGGGTCCAGGGCTGCTCTCCCGGTTGCCTTCTCGAAAGGTGCCGCGAGTAGTTCTCGACGCCTGAGCAGTACCCCGTCTCCTGGAGCATCTCAAGATCATAGCGCGTTCTCTGCTCAAGGCGTTGCGCTTCCACTATCTTATCCTCGGCGCGCAACTCCGCTACCCTCGCCACAAGCTCGTCTTCTATGTCGCGTATTGCGGCGACCAGCTTATCCTCGGAGGTGAGGAAGTGCTTTGCCGGGTAGATGTTGGTCTCGCTCCGCTCCAGCAGCACTTCGCCCGTGAGGGGGTCGAATTCGAGGATGCGCTCCACCTCGTCCCCCCAGAACTCGATACGTAGGGCAAGGTCTTCATAGGCGGGCATGATTTCCAGGGTATCGCCGCGCACTCGGAAGTTACCCCTGACCAATGATTGGTCATTACGTGAGTAGTGGATATCTATCAGGCGGCGCAGAATGGAGTTGCGCTTCATCGTCTGGCCCCGCCTGATGTTGAGGAGCGTCTTACCGTACTCCTCCGGCGACCCCAGGCCGAATATGCACGACACCGATGCCACTATCACCACATCCTTCCGCTCAAACAAAGCGCGGGTGGCAGCGTGGCGCAGTTTGTCTATTTCCTCATTGATATCGGCGTCTTTCTCTATATATAAGTCTGTGCGCGGTATATACGCTTCAGGCTGGTAGAAGTCGTAGTAAGAGACGAAGTATTCAACCGCATTATTAGGTAGGAAATCCTTGAACTCCTGGTAGAGTTGTGCGGCCAACGTCTTGTTATGAGCGAGCACGAGGGTGGGGCGGTTGACTGCCTCGATTAGCTTTGACATTAGATAGGTCTTACCAGTTGCCGTTGCACCCAGTAACGTTTGGTGCTTATACCCCGCATTGATGCCTGCCACAAGCTTCTCTAAAGCCTGGGGTTGGTCGCCCATAGGGATAAAGGGTGCTTCTACCTGAAAAGTGGGCATACTCTCGACTCCTGCTCTCTCAGTCAGAAATGGGCGACCGGATGGCCGCCCTGTCTATCTTATCTGCTTCTATTATAGCACAAATGTGCTTGGAGCGCATCGTTCTGAAGGCCCATCCGCTACCAGGAAATCACCCAAGTATATCGCTAACATTTACAGACATGTTAGGTATAGTCTGAGATATCAGTGCCTGGTTGCCTTGAGCTTGGGTACTGGCCTTGTACCCGCTGGGAGTAGGCTGATTGTAGGTTGTAACGGTTCTCGCCTGTACGTCCACCAGCCACACTTCGGCAACACCGGCTTTTGCGTAGAGGGGTATCTTATAGGCACGGTCGTAGCCGATTGAGCTATCGGCTACCTCTACAAGCAGCAACACATCGGCGGGTGTAATATACGAGCTACCATAGAAATCTTCCCGCGGGCGCAACACCGTTACGTCCGGTTGAGGTACGGAAATATCGCTAAGTACAACAGGGTTTTGGACGCTGACGATGGCTCTGTCCACCAGGAGACGTGCAAAGAGCATGTTAAGCCTGTTCACACACGCTATGTGCTGTATGCCGATGGGACTCATGTGTACTATCTCCCCTTCGAGCAGCTCCACGCGGTCATCCTCACCGAGGATGCCTGCTTCTCCCATGCGGTAATATTCCTCTACCGTAAAGTGTCGCTTTTCAAATTGAAGAGCCATATCCACTCCGTTTTTCGCCTTTACACTACATCTTTATTATACTACAGGTTAGACGCTTTTCTGCTGAACATATGTCTGGGAAAAAGATCAAAAGAGACTTTCGGCTACGCCGAAAGTCTCTTTTGATCTTTTTCGAACTCCCCCCAACCGGGAGAGATCACCTGAACATGACAACTTATATGCTAGGGTCGCGCAGGGGTCTGGCAGTTAGGGAAGAAAGTGTTCGCCACTATCTTCGATGCCTGACCTCTGGTCACGTTGTTGAAGGGCCGGAAGTACGGACGATTCTCCTCGTCGCATGGCTCGCCTTCCCCACCACATACGTACCCGCTCATCACGCCCAATTGACTTAGACGCATGATCCATACGTAGAATGGGTGGTCCTCCTGTACATCCGTGTAGAAGATCCCAGTGGGTGTGCCTCCTATCCCAGCGGCATTAGCCACTATCTTCGCAAGCTGCCCTCTGCTGGCATTGGCGTTAGGACGGAAGTATGGACGGTTGTCTGGTGGGATACAAGGTTCCTCAGGTGTGATGCCGCACAGGTATCCTCCCATGTGTCCCCTCATTGAGAGACGATTTACCCATGCATAGAATGGGCTATCCGGTGGCACATCCTCGTATATCTGAGGACCTGCGTCTTCACTGAAGCCAGCGGCGTTAGATACTATTTTGGCTATCTGCCCACGTGTGATGTCATTACCTGGCCGGAACGTACCGTCAGTATAACCGGAGATTATCCCTCTACAAGCGAGACACCTGATGAACGAGTAGAAGGTGTGGTCATTGGGCACGTCTGTGAAGGTGATGGTGCATGCTGTAGCGGTAGCTTCTGCGGTGGCGGTGCTTATAGCCGTCGCGCTGGGCTGGCCTGCCGTTGCGGTGCGAGTTGCCGACGCTACGCTAGTAGCAACCTGCGTTGCTGTTCTCGTATTGGTGGCTGCACCCGTAGCCACGCCCGTCGCGGTGCGCGTAGCCGTGCGAGTGGCTGTAGAAGTAGTCACGCTTGTGGGCGTGCCCCCGCCGGTAGGTACGCAGTTATTCAGCAGCACCGACACGTTGTCCGAGCCTGCATTGACCACCGATATATCAAGCGCGCCGTCCACGTTGTAGTCACCAACCGTAACTTCAAAAGGACTTGAGCCTGACGCGAAGCTGACGGGCGATCCAAATCCTCCCATGCCGTTGCCGAACATGACCACCACGCCTGACGGGAAGTTCCCTACAAGAGCGAGGTCGTCATGTCCGTCCCGGTTGAAGTCTGCCACAACCAGTGACAAGCCTGCTCCTTGTGCGGGGAAACTGGTAGGCGCACCGAAGCTACCTGTACCGTTCCCCAGGAGTACCGATACCGTATTCGCGCCGAAGTTCGTCACTGCCAGGTCGAGGTGGGTGTCTCCATTGAATTCACCCGTCGCTACGGCTCTTGGGCCACTACCTCCTGAAAAGCTCGTAGGCGCTCCAAATCCACCCGTGCCGTTGCCGAGCAGCACCGACACTCCACTTACGGTGCCGATGTTAGCAACGGCCACGTCCAGGTTGTTGTCGTGGTTGAAGTCCCCCAGCGTCAAAGAGGCGGGGTCGTCCCCTGCCGGGTAGGTGGTGCCCGTGGCAAACCCGCCCGTCCCATTACCCAGAAGCACCGATATAGTGTCTCCGCCCAGGTTGGCCGTCACGAGGTCGGGGTTGGTGTCATTATTCACGTCTGCGAGCCTGATCTCGTAGGGTGAGAATGATCCTGAAGCGTAAGGCGCAGGCGTGCCGAACCCGCCCATACCGTTCCCCAGGAGTACCGTAACGGAACCGTTGCCCCCGGTGCTGGAGACGACGAGGTCGGGGTTGGCATCATGGTTCAAGTCCCCCGACACAATGGCGAGCGGCCCTTTACCTATCGTTATATTGGTAGGGGCTCCAAAACCGCCTGTGCCGTTGTTTAGCAGGATAGATATATCCTCGGATGCGTTATTGGCCGTAGCCAGGTCGGGCTTGCCATCCCGGTTGAAATCTGCGGTGGTTATCGCGCTAGGTTGGTCCCCTACAGCGTAGTTCATTGCAGCCTGGAAGCTCGGTACGGTACACCCCACTGCCGTTGGCGTAACTGTAGGAGTCGGCTGCCCGCAGGTGTTCAACAGTACCGAAACGGTGCTGGAGCTAGCGCTCGTGGAGACGATATCGGGGTTGCCATCGTGGTTCAGATCGCCTGCCGCCACCGAGTAGACGGTCGAGTTTACCAGGTAGTTTACGGCGGGACTGAAGGTGCCCGTGCCACTCCCTAGCAGGACGGAAACGCTCGAAGAGAAAGCGTTTGCCGTGGCAAGGTCAACTTTGCCGTCACCATTGAAATCAGCCGTCACAACAGTATATGGGGTATTGCCTGCCGCGTAACTCACTGCGAACGAGAAGTTGCCAGCGCCGTTACCGAGTAACACTGAAACGTCGTCGGAGTTGTTGTTCGCGGTAGCGATGTCGAGGTGGGTATCGTTGTTGAAATCTGCTAGCGCCACGTAGCGGGGGTTATCCCCCACCGGGAAGCTGGTGGGCGCGCCAAAGCTACCTGTGCCGGTGCCCAGCAGGACAGCTACGCTGTCGTTGCCCGCGGTGCCTACGACTAGATCGAGATGGGTATCGTGGTTCAAATCGCCTACGGCTACCGAGTCTGCATTAAGCCCTGCTGTGAAATTGGTGCGTGCGCCAAAGCCACCGGTGCCGTTACCGAGCAGCACCGACACGACGTTGTCGAAGCTGTTCGCTACGGCTAGGTCGGGCTTGTTGTCGTGGTTGAAGTCGCCCACCGCAACGGACCGCGTATCGCTCTCGACCACGTAGTTGGTGCGCGCTCCGAACCCGCCCGTGCCGTTGCCTATCAATACCGACACGTCGTTCGACAGGAAGTTAGCCACTACAACATCAGGTTTGAGGTCAAGGTTGAAGTCGCCTACCGCGATGCCGGAAGGCCCGCTGCCAACGGTGAAGGTCATGGGAGCGCTGAAGCTGCCCGCGCCGTTGCCGAGCAAGGTGAGTAGATTACCCTGGTTGTAGTCTGCTACCGCCAGGTCAGGGTGGGTGTCGAGGTTGAAGTCGGCTATCACTACCGCTACGGGGTTTATCCCCGCCGGGAAGTGGGTCGGCGGCCCGAAGCTGGGCGATGAACACGTCCCTGCCGGGACCGCAGCTACATTAGCCACAGGCCCGGCAGCCGAAGAAGTTGCAGCCAACCCTGGTATGATTATTCCGGCTATCGCCATTCCGAGTATGATAAAGAGCGCACCTTTAATAGTGTTGCGCTTGGAGCCATGCTGTATCGTAAAAGTCATCTCGTCTCCTTTTGGTTGGTATTTTGCGCCCACGTGCCCACGTAGCCATGCAACCCCGCCCTACGCGGCGGCATCGAGGCATATACCTACTAATACTTCAGAGGTTACAGTGAATCTCCTTTGTCTTTGATTTTCATGAAAATCAATTTGGATGGTGAGCATTCAGATGTAGGGGCGTGCCGACGGCACGCCCCTACGCGGTTTTGTTACAGATCCTATCCTAAACTTCCCATCTTAAGAGAAGTCTATGTGAAGATAAGATTCAGGCTGGATGCGAAACTTGACAGCAACCATACCTTATGATATGATTCTCTCTGCGTCAAAATCGAATAACATGGCTCTTATCGAGATGGGCGGAGGGAACGGCCCCGTGAAGCCCGGCAACCGGATCAGGCAATATTCTTGCTTGATCGTTGGTGCCAAATCCGACAGGTCGTCAGACCTGAAAGATGAGAGACGAACATTGTGCTATGCTTTGTTCTCTCATGCCGAGAGAACTTTTTTTGTGCCTTCGGCGGACGACGGACGATAGACGATAGACGACGGTCTGTATGTAAGCTTGAAATAACGTTGCTTCTTCAATCTTCACAAGTTGATATTGGGCGCGATAGCGAAGTGCCTGCTCCTGTTGCATGGTTGCCTGACGGCACGCTCCGGCTGGTTGACCAGACGCTCCTCCCAGCGCGTTTGGAGTACATCGCGTGCCATTCGGTTGAGGAGCTTGCCGGAGCGATACGCACACTCAAGGTACGGGGTGCGCCTGCGCTCGGAGTGGCGGCTGCCTATGGATTGTGCCTAGCCGCAGCGTCTTCCCGCGCATCTGACCTCCTTACTTTCCTCTCCGACATAGAGTCTGCTGCCTCTCTCTTGCGAAGCACCCGGCCCACAGCGGTGAACCTGGGGTGGGCGCTCGACACTGTTCTCTCTGCGGCTCGCGGCGCGAGTGATATGCAGGGAGCGCGTGCCGCCATTCTCGCTACCGCCCAACGCATTGAGCATGAAAACGAGGAAGCGAACAAGCGTATGGGCGAGCATGGCGCGCAACTCTTGCACGACGGTATGAACGTCTTGACGCACTGCAACGCCGGTCCATTAGCCGCCGGTGGCATAGGCTCGGCCCTCGGCATCATCTACACGGCCCGCCGCCAGGGGAAGCGCATCCACGTTTGGGTTGACGAGACGCGTCCCTTGTTGCAGGGTGCGCGCCTGACTACATGGGAACTGAGCAGGTGGGGCGTTCCCTGCACGCTTATAGCCGACAGCATGGCTGCTTCCCTCATGCGAGCTGGGCGTGTGGATGCCGTGCTGGTGGGCGCTGACCGCATCGCCGCGAATGGCGACGTGGCGAACAAGATCGGCACCTATGGCCTTGCGACACTCGCCCACGCCCACGACATCCCCTTCTACGTAGCCGCGCCCACCTCCACAATAGACCTCAATATCCGCACCGGCGACGACATAAAGATAGAGGAGCGCCACCCCGATGAGGTGACATATCATGGTGGCAAGCGTCTCGCGCCTGATAGCATCGCGGTTTACAATCCCGCCTTCGATGTTACCCCCAACCGCCTCGTAAGTTGTATAATCACTGAGTCCGGCATTTTGCGGCAGCCTTATAGCGCCTCCTTACAGGAGATTTAACCTCTTTGATTTTCATTTTGGCCTGCAAGGTCAAAATGAAAATCAAAGACAAAAGAAATTATTGTTTCCTTCTTCCTTTTCTGACATCGAAGATGTCAGAAAAGGAAGAAGGAAGAGGAATAAGAATGAGCACGATAATCACCGGGTCGGTAGCGTACGATAACATCATGAACTTTCCTGGGCATTTCAAGGACCATATTATGCCCGATAAGCTCCACGTCATCAATCTCTCCTTCCTGGTCAGCACGATGAAGCGGCAACGTGGCGGGGTCGCCGCCAACATCGCCTATACGATGGCATTGCTGGGAGCGCCCCCCGCTATTTTCACGTCAGTAGGCGAGAATGACTGGGCCGACTATGAAGCGTGGATGGAGCGACATGGTATAGACACCCGTTTCATCGAGGTCGTGCCCGACGAATTCACCGCCACCTGCTACATCACTACCGACCTCGACAACAACCAGATCACCGGCTTCTACACAGGCGCGATGGCCCGCGACAAAGAGAAGAGTCTAACTACCATCCCGCGAGAGGAGATGGACCTTGTGGTGATCGGCCCCACCGAGCCTGAGCCTATCGTGCGCTTCACCCAGGAGTGCCAGGAGATGGGCATCCCCTACGTCTACTCTCCTATCTGGCAGATCATCCGCATGAGCGGTGACGAGCTAGCAGAGGGCGTGCGCGGGGCCAAAGTAGTGGTCGCGAATGACTACGAGTATGAACTTATCCGCGACAAGACGGGCCTGAGCCAGCACGACATCCTCGACCATGCGGAGATGGTAGTCGTCACGAAGGGTAAGCATGGCTCGGTGATAATGACGCGAGACGAGGTCGCCGCCATCCCACCCGCCAGGCCGCGTGAGTTGGTAGACCCTGTCGGTGCGGGAGATGCCTACCTGGGTGGGTTGGTATTCGCGTTGGGTGCGGGGCTTGACATACAGCGGGCAGGGCGTGTGGCTTCCCTTGCCGCAGTCTGCGCCATAGAGAACTACGGCACGCAATCGTTCAGCTACACCCGCCAGGAGTTCGCAGATAGGTATGTCGAGAACTTTGGCGAGGAGCCTGTTATTGCCGAGGCGTTAGGCGCTTCGCCGGTCTCATAAGTACGATTTACGTTAGCGTGTAGGGAGAAGATGACAGATACATTAGCAAGTCATACTGCGACAGCAGCTAGAAAAGAAAAAGCGATGCCCAAGCACATCCTGGTAATCAACGACACGGCAGAGATACTGGAGCTATTTCGCGAGATCCTGCATGGCGAGGCAGGATATGAGGTGACAATTTCCTCGTTCCAGCCGGAGGTCATGACTGAGATCCTGGCCACCAAGCCCGACCTCATCATCAGCGACCACGTATTTGGCGAGGAGAAGATAGGGTGGCAATTCATCCAGAAGCTCAAGATGGTGAGGGAGACTGCCGATATTCCCGTAATAGTGTGCAGCGGTGCCGTCAAAGAGCTGAAGGAGATGGAGGGCTATCTAACCGCCAAGAACATCGGCATTCTATATAAACCGTTCGACGTTGACGAGCTGCTCGACCTTGTAGAGCGGAAGCTTGAAGATACCGAAGACCCACTGACACACACAAGTAGTCCCGAGGCGGGCATTACCAACAAGAATAACCCAGCAAACAACAGAGGAGACTAAAGAGATGGTACTAGAAACCCCGGCGAAGAACACGGCTAGCACAATGTACAGGACTGAAGAGGCAAGCGTCCCTGCCCACGTCAAGGATTTGGGACTGGTGGAGCGCGGCATGAATCGTATCGAGTGGGCCGAGGCCGAGATGCCCGTGCTGCGCCAGATACGTGAGCGCTTCGAGCGAGAGCGCCCCCTGGAGGGCGTGCGCCTCTCTGCCTGCCTCCACGTCACGGCGGAGACCGCCAACCTGATGCGGACGTTGCAGGCGGGGGGAGCCGAACTCTCATTGTGTGGCTCCAACCCCCTCTCCACGCAGGACGACGTGGCGGCGGCACTCGTGCAGCACTACGGCATCTCCGTCTTCGCCATCAAGGGTGAGGATACCGATACCTACTATAGCCATATCGTCTCCGCGCTCGCCCACTATCCCCAGATTACGATGGACGACGGCGCGGACCTCGTCTCCTCTATGCTATTCATCGCGCTAGACCGCCTGGACGACGTGCACCCCAAGGTGCGCGAATGGGCGGGCGGCTTGTCGGCGGACGAGCGGCACGCGCTCCTCAACGACGTGCTGGGGAGCAGCGAAGAGACTACCACCGGCGTCATTCGCCTCAAAGCGATGGAGAAAGATGGCGTGCTCAAGTTCCCCGTCATCGCGGTGAACGAGTCGGACACCAAGCACATGTTCGACAACCGCTACGGCACGGGCCAGAGCACGATAGATGGCGTGCTTCGCGCCACCAATATCCTCCTGCCCGGCAAGATAGTGGTCATCTGCGGCTTCGGGTGGTGCGGGCGCGGTATCGCCATGCGCGCAAAGGGGATGGGCGCTCGCGTGCTCGTCACCGAGGTGCAGCCTGTGAAGGCGCTTGAGGCGGTAATGGAAGGCTTCGAGGTAATGCCCCTCATGGGGGCGGCTAAGCTAGGCGACATCTTCATCACGGTCACGGGCAACCTGAACGTGATTGACCGCCACCACATGGAGGTGATGAAGAGCGGGGCCATCATGGCGAACTCCGGCCACTTCAACGACGAAATCAACATCCCCGCGCTGGTGGAGCTTGGGGGCGGCGAGCGTGGCCGCATGATCCGCGACTTCGTGGAGGAGTTCAATCTGGCCGATGGACGCACCCTCTACCTCCTGGCCGACGGCCGCCTGGTGAACCTGGCCGCCGCCGAGGGGCACCCCGCGAGCGTGATGGACATGAGCTTCGCCAACCAGGCCCTCGCCGCCGAGTATATGGTCAAGAACGCCGCGCAACTTGAGGCGAAGGTGTACGTCATCCCTCAAGAGCTTGATCACGAAATCGCCCGCCTCAAGCTCCTCTCGATGGGCATGAACATAGACACCCTCACCGAGGAGCAGGAGAAGTATTTGGCCTCCTGGGAGAGCGGAACGTAGGAAGGACGATAAGAAGTATAGCTGCGTACGAGAAGTGTAATCTTTTACCTGTCATTCCGAACGAAGTGAGGAATCTAGAAATCTATGCATTCGGCAAAGCACGGAGATTCCTCACTTTGTTCAGAATGACAGGTAGAGAGGTGCTTCGTCACCCGAAACTCCTTGTTCCTCATTGTTCCGAAACATGGGTTGGGGTCCTGTAAGGATTTACCTGCCAGATGCAGACCTTCCGCACTCGGAGGTGAACCAACCTCAAGTAGACTTTGTGTCCTTTGTGCCCCTCTGTGTTCCTTGTGATTAAATCCTCGCTTACCACGACGATACATTTCAACAATATGGGCAACTTGACCCGTAAGGTCTCTCACACGACATTCCGTATAGGCATGGGAATACTCATGACCTTGCTGGCCCTGCCTGTGTCTACTGTCGCTGTCTACGCCCAATTGAGCGCAATTCAGACTACCCGCACGATCAATGGCATCGAGGTGTCAGGGCGCTTCCTGGAAGTGTGGAACAAGCAGGGGAGCGAGCGTGATAGCGTCTATGTCAACGGCCTCCCCATTACCCCCCGCCGCTCCGAGATCTCACTGGATGATGGCAGGGTGTATGAGATGCAGTGGTTCGAGCGGGCGCGCTATGAGCTTCACCCAGAGAACCCAGGCCCCAACGACGTGCTGCTGGGCAGGTTGGGCTTATCTCGTGTTGAGGGCCTCGGCAAGATAGATGTCTCCACGGGCGAAGTCGCTCACCCTACAGATTTTCCTTTCGTGGGGGTAAGCCAGCCTGGCGGCCTGGGAGAAAGAAAGCGCTGGTTCCCGGAGACGCGCCATACCCTTTCCGGGAAGTTCCTGGAATACTGGAACAAGTACGGTGGACTTTCGCAGTTCGGCTTCCCCTTGAGCGAGCCATTCCAGGAGGCATCACAGGCAGAAGGTAAGCCATTCGAGGTGAAATATTTCACGGTGCAGTATTTCGAGCGTAATCGCTTTGAGCTACACCCCGAAAAGCCCGCACCCTACGACGTCGAGTTAGGTTTGCTGGGGGTAGAGCAGTACGGCATGAGGGCCGTCCCTGCTGACGCGCTGCCCATAGCCCCGCCCAAAAATGTGACGACCCCCAGAGATGAGATCAGGATTGGCATGCTCCTGGAGCCGGGCGACCTGACGTTCAGAAGTATCACCCCTGCCGCTAAACGAATCCGCTTACTCATCGAGGATGGGCTGGTGGGCCGTGACGACAACGACAATCTCTTCCCTCTTGACGCCTGGTACGTGCCTACCATTGAGAATGGCGGGGCCTCTTACGTGGGGAGCGAGGTTGACCGCTATCTAAGGGTGAAGTACAAGCTACGGCGCGGAATAAAGTGGTCGGATGGTGTGGAGCTTACCTCCAATGACGCGGTCTTTGCCTACAAGCTGGTGATGGATCCCGATTCCCAGGTTGCTGACCGTGCCGAGTACGAAAAGCTCCAGAATGTGGACAACCCGGACAAGTACACCGTTATCTACAACTATCGCTCCAGCCGGCAGGCTCGCACCCTGCTGAACACCCTGCCGGCTAACGACAAGGTGACATACAGTTTCCTGCGGCCGTTCGTTGACCAGAACAGGCCCGTCATATCGAGAGCTTACTCCGAGATAGGGGCTATCTACCCTGAACATGCGCTTGGCAAGATCCCTATCTCCCTTATAGGGGAAGCCCCTATAGCGCGGGCACCCATTGGCACAGGGCCATACAAGGTAACGAGGTGGACTACCGGGCAGGAGATGGTCCTGACCCTAAATGAGCACTACACCCTGACCTCTGCGCCCCTTATCAAGAGAATCACACTAAAGTTTGTTGTGGACTCGAACCAGGTGACCACACAGGTCAGGACGGGCGATGTAGATATGGTTGCCGGCGACTATTTCACTGTTCCTCCTGCTGACGTCGGCCTCAAGAGCGCGGGCATAGTCATAGCGAGCCGCCCGGCTTCCACTTGGGAGCACCTTGATTTCCACTTCGACTACGGCCCATTCAGAGAGCGCGCGGTCCGGGAAGCTATCTTCATAGCAATCAACCGCCAACGCATAGTAGACCAGGTCTACCAGGGCGCGGGGAGGGTCATGAATGCGCCCGTGCCCGCAGGCGTCTATTACTCCCTCGATAACCCAGATTTCGCCAGGAACTATCCCGACATAGCCGCCCAGTATAAGCTCCCAATTTACTCATATGATCCTGAACGTGCCAAGAAGCTGCTGGAAGACGCAGGTTGGAAGGCTGGGCCGGATGGCATCCGCGCCAAAGGTGGGTTTAGGCTGTCGTTCGAGTATGGTATTGTCATCAACAGTGTGCGTCAGCGAATGCAAACTCTCGTGGTGGCAGACCTCAAAGCTGTAGGTATAGATGCAGTGCCGAAATCGTACCCTGCCAGTTCGAGCTGTTGGGAATGCCCCGATGATATCTGGCACAACGGGATCATTAAGCTGAAGGGGCTCTCCTCGGTAGGCACGCGGGATAGTGATTTTAGCGAATGGCTCTGCCCACCTCCGTACGATCCAAGGGGCCCTGAGGATAATAGAACAATATATTGCAATAGGGCTGTAGATGATGCTAACACCACGTTAAATAACAATCTGGGTAGCGTAGTTATCGCCGCAGCCGCACAAGCCCAGGTCAATCTAATGCAAGACCTTGTTACCGTGCCTCTCGTACAGCGTCCCAACATCGAGCTTGTCACCAGCAAACTAGTCAATTACAAGATCACCAACTCCACTATGAGCAGTTTCTGGAACGCCAGGCAGTGGTATTTCAGGTAAGCATATTGTAATGAGAGGACGTACGCTAAAAGCGGATATAGCCAGCATTGCTTTCTCCACCTGCATGATCGTGCCCGGTCTTATAGCCGTGCCGGTTGATGCCACCCTTGCCGCCCCTGCCCACGCACAAGCCTCTGCTCGCGTGATTAACGGCATCGAGGTGGCAGGGCGCTTCCTTGATGTATGGAGCAAGCAGGGGAGCGAGCGTGATAGCGTCTACGTGAACGGCCTCCCCATTACGGCCCGACGCCCCGAAATCTCCATAGAGGATGGGAAGCTGTACGATACCCAATGGTTCGAGCGGGCACGCTACGAGTTGCACCCCACGAGCAAAGCTCCCAACGATGTGCTGCTGGGGAGGTTGGGTGCATCTCGTGTAGAGGGGCGCGGTAATAAGATAGACCCAGCTACAGGCAAAGCCGCCAACCCAGGTGATGAGCCTTTTGTAGGCATAGACCAACCGGCCGATTTGAGCGCGAGCAAGCTATGGTTCCCCGAAACCCGCCACACCCTCTCCGGCAAGCTCCTGGAATACTGGAACCGCTATGGTGGACTCCCCCAATTCGGCTTCCCTCTGAGTGAGCCATTCGAGGAGGTATCACAGGCCGACGGCAAGCCATACACAGTGCAATACTTCGAGCGCAACCGCATGGAGCTACACCCTGAGAAGCCTGCGCCATACGATGTGGAGTTGGGCCTGCTGGGGGTGGAGCAGTACAGCATGACGGCAGTCCCAGCCGAAGCGCTTCCGATAGCCCCGCCAAAAGATGTGAAGAGCACGAAGGACGAGATCATCGTTGGTATGTCGCAAGAGCCTTACAGCCTCACCCTGTTCGACAATTCGGTAGCTGGGCGTGGGATAAAGTCCCTCATCGAAGACCAGTTGGTAGGACGGGACGAGAACGACAATCTCTTCCCTCTGAACGCCTGGTACGTGCCAACACTTGAGAATGGTGGGGCACAGTTCATAGGAGAGGGAGAGGACCGTTACCTGCAGGTGAAGTACAAGCTGCGCCAGGGCATAAAATGGTCGGATGGGGTGGAGCTTACCTCCAATGACGCTATCTTCGCTTACAGGTTGATCCTCAACCCTGATGTCGAAGCGCCTAATCGCAACGAGTACCTGCGACTCCAGAATGTAGACAACCCTGGCAAGTACACCATCATCTACAACTACCGCTCTTACAAGCAAGCTAAGGCTTTAGTGAACAACCTGCCAGCCGCTACTCAGGGGACGTATAGTTTTCTCGACCCGTTCATCTCCCTGAAAAAGCCTGTCATCTCCAGGATGTACTCGGAGGTAGGCGCTATCTATCCAGAACATGTGCTTGGCAAGATACCTACTACTAAGCTACGGGAGGACCCTGTGTCTGGCTCACCTGTGGGTACAGGGCCTTACAAAGTAGAGAGTTGGAACAGGGAACAGCAGCTGGTCCTGGTCCCCAACGAGCATTACAGCCTGACGGCAAAGCCTCTTATCAAGAGGTTGAGAATCAAGTTTATAGTTGAGTTCTATTCCGGCCTTTCGCAATTCAAAACAGGCCAAATAGATATGTTCACTAGCGAGTCGTTCAACTCGCCAGTGGCAGATGTCGCTGGCCTAAAAGCCGCAGGCTACAGTATGCCCACTCGCCCCGGACCTATATGGGAGCATCTTGATTTCCGTTTTGATTATGGGCCATTCAAAGAGCGTGCCGTCCGTGAAGCCATCTTCCGGGCCATCAATCGCCAGCGAATAATTGATATAGTTTATCTAGGGACGGGGGGAGTAATGAACAGCGTAGTACCTCCCAGCATCTACTACTCTCTTGACAACCCCGATTTCGCAATGAACTTCCCCGACATAGCCGCCAAGTACAAGCTGCCGATTTATCCCTACGACCCTGAGAGGGCCAGGCAGGTGTTGGAGGAAGCAGGGTGGAAGGTGGGGCCGGATGGTATACGCGCAAAGGGTGGGGTGAAGCTATCATTTATCTATGGCACCACGACCCAGGCTGCGCGCCAGCAGATGCAGGCCCTTGTGGCAGCAGACCTCAAGGCCGTTGGTGTGGAGGCCATAGTGAAGAGCTACCCATCTGATATCTTCTTCGACAATAGCGCAGACAGCCCTCGCGCTAACGGCACTATCAAACTCTCTCAGTTCGCATGGTCAACCACGAGAGATGGCGATTTTGTCCTACAGCGTGGCTGTTATAATCCTGCTACATCTTACGAACTTAAGCACGACCCGAACTATTGTAATCAGAAGCTGGACGAGGCACACACGAAGTTCAACTCCGAGGCAGAGTTACATGTCCAGGTCGAAGCCGCTGCCCAAGTTCAGGCCATTTTTATGCAAGACATTGTGGTCGTGCCTCTTGTTCAACGCCCCAACGTCGCAGTTGTAAGGAACACGCTCACCAATTACAAGCTACCAAGCGGTACCACCAGCAACTTCTGGAATGCCAGACAGTGGTATTTCAGGCAGCCATGACGTCATGAGAGCACTGAGGCCAAAAGCGAATATTGCCAGTGTAGTCTTCTGCGTCTGCGTGGGCGTGGCAGGTCCTGTGGCCTTGCCGGTTGGCACCACGTTTGCCGCTTCTGTTCGTGCACAAGCCCCTATCCGCGTGATTAACGGCATCGAGGTGTCAGGGCGCTTCCTTGAGGTGTGGAGCAAGCAAGGGAGCGAGCGTAATAGCGTCTACGTGAATGGCCTCCCCATTACCGCGCAACGTTCGGAGGTCTCCGTAGAGGATGGGCGCGCTTATGAAACGCAGTGGTTCGAGCGAGCGCGCTACGAAGCTCACCCTGAGAACAAACCGCCGAATGACGTGCTGTTAGGCCGCCTCGGTGCATCTCGCGTGGAGGGGCGAGGCAAGATAGACCTTGCTGGCCGCATAATTGCAAACCCAGGAGATGAGCCTTTCGTGGGCGTAGACCAACCAGCCGATTTGAGTGCAAGCAAGCTCTGGTTCCCAGAGTCGCACCACACCCTCTCCGGCGAGGTCCTGGAATACTGGAAGCGCTACGGAGGTCTCACCCAGTTTGGCTTCCCCCTCAGCGAGCCGTTCCAGGAGGTATCACAGGCAGACGGCGAGCCATACACTGTACAGTACTTCGAGCGCAACCGCTTCGAGCTACATCCCGAAAAGTTTGCGCCCTACGATGTGGAACTGGGCTTGCTGGGGGTAGAGCAGTATGGTATGACAGCTATCCCTGGTGATGCGCTACCGGTAGCCCCTCCGAAAGATGTGAAGAGTGCGAAGGACGAAATCAGGATTTGGATGACCCAGGAGCCTGATACCCTCAGCGTCTTCAACAATGATGGGCCAACGCGCAGGGTACGCTCCCTTATCGAAGATGGGCTGGTGGGGAGGGACGAGAACGACAACCTCTTCCCCTTGAACGCCTGGTACGTGCCCACCCTCGAGAATGGTGGCGCACAGTTCATCGGAGAGGGCGAGGACCGCTACCTGCGGGTGAAGTACAAGATACGGCAGGGTATGAAGTGGTCAGATGGGGTTGAGCTTACTTCCAATGACGCCATATTCGCCTACAGGCTGGTGCTGCACCCCGATGTTCAATCGTACATGCGAGACGCATATCTGCGACTTCACAACGTAGACAACCCCGACAAATATACGGTTATCTACAACTATCTCTCCATTAGGCAAGCCAGGGACGTTTCGAAGAGCCAGTCTTATGGCTTCCTATCCGATTTCATTTCCCTGAAAAAGCCTGTTATCTCCAGGATGTACTCGGAGGTAGGCGCAATCTACCCGGAGCATGTGCTTGGCAAGATACCCCCTGCTAAGATACCGCAGGACCCTGTGTCTAGCGCACCTATGGGCACAGGACCTTACAAGGTGGAGAGGTGGAACAAGCAACAGGAGATGTTCCTGGTCCCAAATGAGCATTACAACCTGACCTCTAAGCCTCTCATTAAGACGATTAGGATTAAGTTCCTTTCGTATATAATACCTGGCCAACTTGATCAGATAAGTTTAATCACAAGCGAAGCGTTCGGCTCATCACCAGTAGCTGGCGACGCTTTGAAGGGTTTCAGCTTAGTGGTCCGCCCGGCAGTCTTATGGGAGCATCTTGACTTCCGCTTCGACTACGGGCCGTTCAAAGATCATGCCGTCCGCGAAGCCATCTTCCGGGCCATCAACCGCCAGCGCATAATTGACCAAGTTTATCTAGGGCAGGGGAGGATAATGAATGGCGTAGTCGGCCCTGACATCTATTACTCCCTTGATAACCCAAATTTTGCCAGGAGCTTCCCCGATATTGCAGCCGAGTACAAGCTGCCGATTTACCCTTACGACCCTGAGAAAGCAAGGCAGCTTTTGGAGGATGCGGGGTGGAAGGTGGGGCCGGACGGTGTGCGGGCTAAGGGTGGAGTGAAGCTATCCTTTATATATGGCACGACCACACAGGCTGTACGCCAGCAGGTACAGGCTCTTGTGGTAGCAGACCTCAAGGCCGTTGGCGTGGATGCTGTCGCGAAGAATTATCCTGCTGGCGTATTCTTTGACAGTAGCTACGATAGTCCGCGCGTCAATGGCACTGTCAAGCTCGCTCAATTCGCCTGGGGAAGCACGAGAGACAGCGACTTTGCCATATGGCTTTGTGGCAATTATGACCCCCTACTTGACTACCAGTCTGGGAACAACCAGCACTATTGCAATCGGAAGCTGGATGAGGCAAACGCGAAGTTCAATTCAGAAGCAGACCTCCATGCCCAGGTGGAAGCCGCCGCTGAGGCGCAAGCTGTTTTGATGCAGGACATAGTGGTTGTGCCCCTCGTGCAGCGCCCCAACGTCGAAATCGTAAAGGAGACGCTCGCCAACTACAAGCTGGCCAGCGGCACCACGAGCAGCTTCTGGAACGCGAGACAGTGGTACTTCAGGTAGACGACGGACGACAGATGATAAGGTTTGAAACGCGAAACGCGAAACGCGATTACTTTGAACTTTGAACCTTGAACTTTGAACTTTGAACTGAGCTGATATGAAGCAAATCACCTCCAACCTATACACTTTTACCGGCCTGATCGTCGGGCGGGTCTACCTCATCGAGGACGGCGATGGGCTGACGATAATTGACACGAGCTTGCCTTTCGCTCCCAAGCGAATCATCAAGCAGTTGCAGGAGATGGGGCGCGCCCCCTCCGACGTGAAGCGCATCATTATCACGCACTCTCACCCTGACCATGTGGGCGGCCTGCCGGAACTGGCGAGGGCGACGGGTGCCGAGGTATGGGCCTCCGAGGGTGAGGCAGCCGTGATCAGGGGCGAGATGCCCGTGCCGCGCCCTCCCGTACGGAGCGTGCCCTGGCCGCAGCGCATTCTACGCTTCATACTCCCCCCGGCCAAAATGAAGCCGGGTAAGGTGCATCGCATACTCAAGGACGGAGAGACGCTGGAGGTGATGGGCGGTCTCCAGGTGATTTCCACGCCGGGCCACGCGCCCGACCATCTCTCATTCTGGCAGCCTGAGCGGCGCATCCTCTTCGCGGGCGACACGATGATGTACCTATTCGGGCGGCTGGACCCCCTTTTCAGGGTCGTCACCGTGGACATGCCTGAGAATATGCGCTCCGTGCGCAAGCTGGCCGCGCTGGAGCCGCAAACCATCCTTTGTGGACATGGCGCGCCCATCACGGAGCGTGCTACCGCCATGCTGAATAGCCTGGCAAGAAGAAACAGGTCGAACAACAAACAACAAAAAGGAGAGTAATAATGGCAAAAGAAGAGAAACAGAACCTGAGTGGTTACCAGTCAACCTTTATGTCCTCCCCGCAGTTCTTCATGACTTCGGAGTCGGTGACGGAGGGCCACCCCGATAAGCTGTGCGACCAGGTATCGGACGCGGTGCTTGACGCTATTCTCACCCAGGACCCTGACGCTCGCGTGGCGTGCGAGACCGCCACCACGACCGGCTTCATCGTCGTCATGGGAGAGATAACCACTACCGCCTGGGTGGATGTGCAGAAAATAGCCCGTGAGACCATCCTCCACGCGGGTTACAATCGTGCCAAGTATGGCTTTGACGCCGATACGTGCGCCGTCGTCGTCTCCATCCACGAGCAGTCACCCGACATCGCGATGGGCGTGGATGAAGCCCTCGAATCGAAGCACGGCGAGATGACCGATGCGGAGGTAGAGGCGATAGGCGCGGGCGACCAGGGGATGATGATAGGCTTCGCCTGCAACGAGACTGAGGAGCTTATGCCCCTCACCATCTCCCTCGCCCATAAGCTGACCAAGCGCCTCGCCGAAGTGCGCAAGAACCGCCACCTTCCCTGGCTTCGCCCCGACGGCAAGTCGCAGGTGACGGTAGAGTACAGCCACGGCAAGCCCGTGCGCGTGGACGCGGTAGTCGTCTCCGCTCAACATGAGCCTGAGGTGGAGCACGAAGAGATCGAGAATGCCATCAGAAAAGAGGTCATCGAGAAGGTAATCCCCTCTCACCTGCTGGACGACAAGACGCACTACTTCATCAACCCCACGGGCAAGTTTGTAACGGGCGGCCCTAAGGGTGATGCAGGCCTCACCGGGCGAAAGATCATCGTAGATACGTACGGCGGGGTGGCCCGGCACGGCGGTGGGGCCTTCTCCGGTAAAGACCCGACGAAGGTGGACCGCTCGGCGGCATACGCGGCCCGCTACGTCGCCAAGAACGTCGTGGCGGCGGGTCTCGCAGAACGCTTCGAGATACAGCTTTCGTATGCCATCGGTGTCGCCAGGCCCCTCTCTATAATGATAGAGACCTTCGGCACCGGGCGCGTGCCTGACCAGCAGATAGAGGCGCTAATCAACAGGCACTTTGACCTGCGCCCAGGCGCGATTATACGCGACCTCCGCCTGCGCCGCCCAATCTACACGGCAACCGCTACATACGGGCACTTCGGGCGCAACGATATAGACGCCCCCTGGGAGAAGACGGACAAGGCTGCTATCCTGCGCAAAGAAGCAGGCCTCTCCGAAGAGCTCAAGTTGGAGGTGCTCGTCCCAGACATGTCTAACGACGCCAACGGCCATCACGCCAAGAGCGCGGTAACCGCCTCGCGCTCTACTTGAAAATCGAAGAGGGTTCACCGCAGAGGCGCAGAGTACGCGGAGGAGAATGAGGCGTAAGTTTATACGATTTATCTTCAGTATAGGCATGGTGGGCGTGATTGCATTGCCTACCATGCCTATCTCTGCCCTCTCTGCCCATGCCCAGACGGCTGCTCGCACTATCAATGGGATAGAGGTGTCAGGGCGCTTTCTTGAGATGTGGAGCAGGCATGGAAGTGAGCGTGACAGCGTATATGTGAATGGCCTCCCCATCACCCCCCGCCGGCCCGAAATCTCCGTCGAAGATGGGCGCGCTTATGAAACGCAGTGGTTCGAGCGGGCGCGCTATGAGATGCACCCCGCGAGCAAAGCTCCGAACGATGTAATGCTGGGAAGGTTAGGCGCGAGTCGTGCCGAAGGTCGTGGCAAGATAGACCCCGCTACGGGCAAAGTCGTCAGTCCCGGAGATGAGCCTTTCTTGGGTGTAGACCAACCCGCCGACCTGAGTGCGGGCAAGCTATGGTTTCCCGAAACGCGCCACACCCTCTCCGGTAAGCTCCTCGACGCATGGAACCGTTATGGTGGTCTCACCCAGTTCGGCTTCCCCCTCAGTGAGCCATTCCAGGAGGTATCAGAGGCGGACGGCAAGGCGTATATGGTGCAATACTTCGAGCGCAACCGCTTCGAGCTACATCCTGAGAAGCCCGCGCCTTATGACGTGGAGCTAGGGTTGCTGGGGGTGGAGCAATATGGGTTGATGGCAGTCCCCGGTGACGCGCTGCCGGTAGCCCCGCCCAAAGATGTGAAGAGTACGAAGAGTGACATAACAATTGCTTTGTGGCAGGAGCCTCACACCCTCAGCGTGCTCAACAACGAACCGGCAACGCGCAGGGTACGCTCCTTCATCGAAGACCAACTTGTGGGGAGGGATGACAATGACAACCTCTTCCCCTTAGATGCCTGGTACGTGCCTACCCTCGAAAACGGCGGCGCACAGTTCATGGGAGAGGGTGACGACCGCTACTTGCGTGTGAAATACAAGATACGCCAGGGTATCAAGTGGAACGACGGGGTGGAGCTTACCTCCAACGACGCTATCTTTGCCTACAGGCTGATAATGAATTCCGAAGTCCAGGCACCCGGTCGCTCCGAGTACGTGCGCCTACAAAATGTAGATAACCCCGACAAGTACACTGTCATCTATAATTATCGGTCGCTGAACCAACTGAAGACCTATTACAATAGCCTCCGCGATCGGGAAAACTACTATTACTTACACGACTACATTTTCATGAAGAAGCCGGTGACTTCACGAGCTTACGCAGAGGTGGGGGCCATATACCCTGAGCATCTGTTAGGCAAGATACCCCCTGCCAAGATGCAGAATGATCCTGTATCTCGCGCGCCTGTAGGCACGGGGCCATACCGGGTGGAAAGGTGGATCGAAGCCAGTCAAATATTGCTGGTGCCTAACGACTATTACAGTCTGACCGCCAAACCTGCTATTAAGAAGATAACTCTCAAATTCTATGCCGATCTGAATGCGGGGTGGTCTCATGTTGTTTTTGGTGAGTACGATCTGGTTAGTAGCGAACTCCTTACCTCTCCTCCTGGGGATCCTGATAGTCTTATGGGTAGAGGCCTCTCCGTTGTGAGCCGGCCCGCGGTCGTCTGGGAGCACCTGGATTTCCGCTTCGATTACGGGCCGTTCAAAGATCATGCTGTCCGTGAAGCTATCTTCCGTGCTATCAACCGCCAGCGAATAATTGAGCAAGCTTATGGGGGGGTAGGGGGAATAATGAATGGTGTGGTGCCTCCAAGTGTTTATTTCTCCCTTGAGAACCCTCATTTCGCCAGGAACTTCCCCGATATTGCAGCCAAATATAAGCTGCCGATTTACCCATATGACCCCGAAAGAGCCAGGCAGCTATTGGAGGAGGCCGGGTGGAAGGTGGGGCCGGATGGGGTGCGCGCAAAGGGTGGCGTGAAACTATCATTTATTTACGGCACCACGACCCAGGCTTTGCGCCAGAAGATACAGGCCCTGGTGGTGGCGGACCTCAAAGCCATCGGTGTAGATGCCATAGCGAAGAATTATCCCGCTTCTCTCTTCTTCGACACCAGCGTCGAAAGCCCTCGCGCTAACGGCATTATCAAGCTAGCTCAGTTCGCATGGCAAACCACGAGAGAGAGCGATTTTAGCTCGTGGAGTTGCCGCGAGGGCTTATACAATCCTATACCTGTAGGATATGGAAATGATCAAGCATACTGTAATGAGAAAGTATCAATCGCAGACTATACCTTCATCTCGGAGGTAGAACTACAGACCCAGGTCGTTGCCGCCGCCGAAGCCCAGGTCACTCTCATGCAGGACATTGTGGTTGTGCCCCTCGTTCAACGCGCCAACATCGAGATCGTAAAGGACAAACTCGCCAACTATAAAATCACCAACTCCCTCACCAGCAGCTTCTGGAACGCCCGCCAGTGGTACTTTCGGTAGATGATAGACGACGGACGACGGACGACGGATGGATGATAAAGAATGACTGATACCACCACATCTCACGCATCACGCATCACGCATCACGCGCCCAATCCGCCGTCCGCCGAAGGCGCAACTCGCGCACTCGTCACCGGCGCGGGTGGGTTCGTCGGCAAGCATCTGCTCACGTATCTCCTCGCCCATACTGACTGGCACATCTACGGGAATGCGCACGCGGCGTCGCTACACCCCGGCGATGAGCGTGTGAGCTGGGTGGCGAGCGACCTGACGGACCGCAAGGCGGTCGCCTCGATGGTGGCCGAGGTGCGGCCCAACTTCGTCTTCCACCTCGCCGCCCAGAGCAACGTCCAGCAGGCGTTCAAGGACCCCGAAAGGACCTTCATGACCAACGTAATTGGGCAACTGAACCTGCTCGACGTGTTGCGTGAGAGCGTGCCCGGTGCCCGCGTGTTGGTGGTATGCTCTTCCGAAGAATATGGCCTGGTGCGCCCTGAAGATATACCCATTGACGAGGATACGCCATTCCGCCCTAACAACCCTTATGCAGTCAGCAAGATAGCCCAGGATGCTCTCGCTACCCAGTATTTCTTGAGCTACGGACAGCCGACCATCCGGGTGCGCCCCTTCAACCACATTGGCCCCGGCCAGACGGAGCACTTTGTGACAGCCGCGTTCGCTCACCAGGTAGCGCGCATCGAGGCGGGCTTGCAGGAGCCGGTCATATCGGTAGGCAACCTGGAAGCTGAGCGCGACTTCACCGATGTGCGCGACACCGTGGGCGCATACCACCTTGCTCTCACGCAGGGTGAGCCGGGCGAGGTGTACAACATCGGCTCAGGTGTGGCTCGGAAGATGCAATGGATACTCGATACCCTCGTTACGATGAGCAAGATAGCAGTCGAAGTGCGCCAGGACCCCTCCCGTATGCGCCCCTCCGACATCCCGCAGCTAGTCTGCAACCCCACAAAATTCAACGAGCTAACCGGCTGGCAGCCCCAAATCCCCATCGAGCAAACGCTGAAGGATATACTGGACTATTGGAGGGAACGGGTGAAACGCGAAACGTGATGCGTGAGAAGGGACGATAGACGATAGACGATAGATGGTAAGGCGTGAGAGTAATTCGTAATCTCCAAAGAATCTCTGCGAACTCTGCGTCTCTGCGGTGAATAAAGCGGGGAATAAAGCGATGAAGAAAGAATGAAAGCAGTTATCCTGGTCGGCGGGGGCGGTACGCGCCTACGGCCACTCACTACAAATACCCCTAAGCCGCTCTTGCCCCTGGTGAACCGGCCCTTCCTTGATCATGTTCTCTTCTTGCTGCGAACGCACGAGATTACAGATGTGATACTAGCGCTCGCTTATCTGTCGGAGAGCTTCGAGCAGGCTTATGGCGATGGCTCGCACCTCGGTATGAAGCTCACGTACGTCCGCGAGGAGGAGGCTATGGGCACGGGTGGTGCCATCAAGAACGTAGAGTCTCACCTTGATCCAGGCGAGACTTTCCTGGTCTTCAACGGCGACATCCTCACCGACCTGGACCTCACCGACATGCTGCGCTTCCACAAGGAGAGCGCCTCGATATGCACCATCTCGCTCACGTCCGTGGACGATCCGAGCGCTTTTGGCGTAGTAGATATGGATGAGAGCGGGCGCATCCAGCGCTTCACCGAGAAGCCTAAACGCGAAGAAGCCACCTCCAGCTGGGTAAACGCCGGGACGTATATACTGGAGCCGGAGGTGCTGGCCCACATACCGTCGGGCGAGTTCCACATGGTTGAGCGCGGCCTCTTCCCCGATCTTTTGAAGCAGGAGAAGCCGTTATACGGCTATCGCACCGGCGCGTACTGGCTGGATATCGGCACGCCCGCCAAGTACCTCCAGGCCCACACCGACCTCCTCGCTGGGCGTCTCAAGCACTCTCTTGAGCCTGATGGGGAGGAGTTCGCCGATATGGTATGGGTGGGAGAAGGCTCGTCCATCCACGATGGTGCTCGCCTTACCGGCCCGGTTGTGCTCGGCAAAGGTTGCAAAGTGGCTACGGGCGCTTCAATAGTTGGTCCCTCTGTATTGGGCGCTGGTTGCGAGGTGGGTGAAGAAGCGCAGCTTGAGGGTATAGTCGCATGGCAGGGTGCCAGGTTCGAGGCCAAGAGCCACTGCCATACTTCTATCGTAGGCACTCGTGCCCATATCGGCCCCGACTGTTGCATAGAGGGGGTGACTATCGTAGGTGACAATGCTTCTGTAGGCGCGGGCAATCACCTGGCGAATGGTGTCAAGGTCTGGCCCGGAGTAACGCTGCCGGAGAGGTCCGTGAGCTTCTGATGCTCTTATATCGGATAAAGTAGCGACTATAGCACGTGTTCACCTATAATAGAAGGTAACAGAAACAACGAAGTTTCGGAGGATTATTTTTGAGAATACTTATCACAGGCATAACGGGTTTTGCTGGTAGCCACCTGGCGGAGTTCGCCCTTACGCAACCCGACGTGGAGATATTTGGCATTTACCGCCGCCGCAGCCGCCTTGAGCATCTACAGGATGTGCGCGACCTGCTTCACATGGTGGAGCCTGGAGTCGCCAGCGTCTCCACGCTGGAGAAGGCGTTCGCGCCCGGCAAGATTAACCTGGTAGATTGCGACCTGCTCGACGCGTTCAGCGTCCACAAGCTCCTCGCCTCGGTTCGCCCGGACCGCATCTTCCACCTCGCCGCGCAAAGCCACGTCCCCACTTCCTGGAACGCCCCGGCAGCCACCTTGCATGACAACATCATCGGGCAACTAAATATATTTGAGGCTGTGCGCCAGGCAGGTATTGACCCCCTCATCCACATAGCGGGCTCGTCCGAAGAGTACGGGATGGTCTACCCGGACGAGGTGCCGATGAAGGAAAGCAACCCCCTGCGGCCCCTCTCCCCTTACGCGGTCAGTAAGGTGACCCAGGAGATGCTCGCCTACCAGTACCATCAGAGCTACGGACTGAAGAGTATCGTCTCTCGAGGCTTCAACCACACAGGCCCACGTCGTGGGGAAAACTTCGTCACATCTACTTTCGCCCGCCAGATAGCCCGCATTGAGAAGGGCGTGCAGGAGCCGGTCATCTATGTTGGTGACCTCAGCAGCAAGCGCGACTTCACCGACGTGCGCGACATGGTGCGCGCCTACTGGCTCCTCCTGGAAAAATGCAAGCCCGGCGAAGTGTACAATATCGGCTCAGGCACTACCCGAGCGGCGCAGGAGGTGCTGGACACCCTCCTCAGCTTCTCCCGCGTGCAGGTCGAAGTACGCGTAGACCCCACCCGCCTGCGCCCATCCGACGTGATGATCCTCTGGGCCGACTCCAGCAAATTCATGGACGCCACCGGCTGGCAGCCCACCATCCCCTTCACGCAGACGATGAACGATCTGCTTGACTACTGGCGGGAGAGGGTGTGATTAAGTGTAATATTGAATTTGATAATGAATACCAAACAGATAGGGTTGAGATATGCCGAGAACTGATATTCGCTCTCCCCGCTGGACCACCCAACAAATATTTGACACTTTAGCGCAACACCGAGAGGAACTGCGTCGTTGGGGCGTGCAGAACATTGGATTGTTTGGGTCATATCGCAAGGGTACGGCCACAGTTGATAGCGATATGGATTTCCTGGTAACTTTAGAGCGACCCTCGTTCGATGATTACATGGACCTGAAATTCTTCCTGGAGGATTTGTTCGGGTGTAATGTAGACTTAGTCCCGGAAAAGGACATCAAGCCCAGGTTACGCCCCTACATCATGGAAGATGTCGTTTATGCCCCGAACGTATAGACAATATCTCGAAGATATAATCGAGGCTGCTCAGATAATAAACCGATTTACAGATCGCGTCGCCTTTGAAGAGTTTAGAGCCAATGACATGATGGTTGGCGCGGTTCTGCATTATCTCCGGGTCATCGGAGAGGCAACTAAACGCGTTCCAGAGGATATTAGAACCAAATATCCGGAGGTGGAATAGCGTAAGATAACGGGTCTACGGGCTGTGCTTGCCCATCAATATTTCGTGGTTGATTTAGACCGAATCTGGGACATCGTTCAGAACAAACTACCTGCTCTGCAACGCTCAATTGCTGATATTTTAGCTCACGAAGACGATCACTAGATACTGTAGCCGGCTGCGGTTCGTAGTTGCCGCCTCTTACCTCATGGCGTATAATCAGTTTCAGGACAGTTACCTACACCATAGCAAGACGTGAGGGTAAAGGCTTGGCACAAGCAGAGGCCGGCATGAAGGAACTGGAGGGGCAGGTTCGTACCTGCCAGTTGTGCCGCCTCGCCAAGACCCGTACCAAAGCTGTGCCGGGCGAGGGGGATGTACGGGCTGAGGTGATGTTCATCGGGGAAGGCCCCGGCTACCATGAGGACAAGCAGGGCCGCCCATTTGTTGGTGCGGCGGGCCAATTCCTGAATGAATTGTTGGGCATCGCGGGGCTGTCAAGGGAGAGCGTCTATATAGCGAACGTGGTGAAATGCAGGCCGCCCCAGAACCGCGACCCCATGCCTGATGAGATAGCAGCCTGTGCTCCATACCTTGCGCGGCAGATGGCCCTCATCAACCCCCGTATTATAGTCACGCTGGGCCGCTACTCGATGGCTCAGTTCTTTCCCGGAGAGCGTATCAGCCAGATACACGGCACCGCCCGCATGGTTGATGGCCGTATGTGCGTGGCGATGTACCACCCCGCAGCGGGTCTGCACCAGGCAAGTCTCGCTGATGTCATTCGCTCCGACTTCCGCAAGCTCCCTATCTTTGTCGAGCAGGCGCGGCTGATGACCAGGCCACCTATTGAGGTAGCCGCCGAGCAGGTTGCAGAAGCCGAGGAGGCGCGTGAGGCAGTCGTGTATGAGCCTGAGACCTCCGCCGTTTTGGAGGAGTCTGCGGCTTACAAGGCAGAGATACCCACTCCACCTGTCGAGGTGCAGGCCGTAGCCGCTCCAGAAAGTGAGGTCGCGCCTGCGCCTGCTTCCCGGCGCAAGAAAGCCTCCGAAAAAGGGGCAGAGTACAAACAGCTTTCGTTCTTCGATACGTGAGGGTTACTTGACCGAATCGGACATCGCGGCCACAGGGGCCGCCACAACTGCATCACCACAAAATATCCCGGCAGGCACCAACGCAAACGACTACCCTATCTCTCCGGAAGGTCGGCGGCAAGCCATTGTATTGCTACTCGGCGTAGCGACTCTGTGGCTGTTCGCTGTCTGGAGCCTGATAACCCTCTTCGACGGAGGATTGAGCGGCATAGAGTGGGTGTCGGCGGTGTTGATGCTGGGCATCGTGCTGGTGGCTCCCGTAGTAGGTTGGGCTTTACTGGAGGAAGCAAACAGTCGTATCACCACCAGCGAAAGTGGCATTCGCTACTGCTCACTCATGGGCATCGACCTCCTCTACAAATGGGAGGAGTTATCGGACTTCCAGGCTACAGGCCGCAAGGGTAAGATAGCCCGCTTCTTCCTGGGCGACGATAAAGACGAATCTGCCCATGATACCGCCGACGCGGCCCCAAGTGAAGATGATACCGAACCTGATACACGACTCCTCAACACACCCGACCGCATCAATCAAATACAGAACCCTCTGGCTCGCATCCTGCACAAGCTATCGCATGGAGCTTCCCTCCCCCTCTACGGAGGCATAGAGTGCAGGAACGACCTCCTCAACGAAATCACCTCGCACTTACCCCAACCTCATAACTCGTAACTCATAACTCGTAATTACCCCTAGGAGACCCTTTTGGCAGTACAACTTCAACCCGATTACATAGACCCACAGCCTACGACAGAGCGCATTCGCTTCATACCTATCGGCGGCCTCGGCGAAGTCGGTAAAAACATGTCCGTAGTCGAATACGGCGAAGACATAATCATCATAGACGTGGGGATGGGCTTCCCCGAAGAGGAGATGTTTGGCGTAGACCTCGTGCTGCCCGACATCTCCTACCTTGATGGCAAGAAAGACCGGATACGCGGCATATGCATCACGCATGGACATGAGGACCATATTGGCGGTCTTCCCTGGCTCCTACCCCAGCTTGACGCGCCCATCTACGGCACACCTCTCACCCTCGGCCTCATTTCGAACAAGCTGAAAGAACGCGGTCTCCTCCAGCAAGCCGAACTGAACACGGTACAGGCGGGTGACGTGATTACCCTGGGCGCATTCCGCGTCGAATTCGTTCACATGTGCCACTCCATACCCGATGCGTGCCTCCTGGCGATCCATACCCCCCTGGGAACCATCATCCACACTGGAGATTTCAAGTTAGACCCCACGCCGGTGGATGACCAGTTGAGTGATTACGAAGCTCTCGCCAGGCTGGGGCGCGAGGGCGTGCTTGGTCTATTCACCGATTGCGTACATGTTGAGACCCCCGGCTACACCCCCTCCGAGCGCGTGGTGGGCAGGAACCTTGACCCCATCATCGCTAATGCGCCTGGGCGAGTGATTATCGCCACATTTGCCTCCCTTATCTCACGCGTGCAGCAGATAATGGACATAGGGTATAAGTACAACCGCCGCGTGGCGCTACTGGGGCGCAGCCTGCACAACAACGTGCAGGTAGCTGCGGAATTGGGCTACCTTAATGTCCCACCAGGGCTCCTTATTGAGGTAGCTGAGACATCGAAGCTATACGACAACGAGGTGTTGGTGATATGCACAGGCGCGCAAGGTGAGCCGACCTCCGCCTTATCGCGCATAGCCAATGATGATAGCCGCCACTGGAACGTCAAGGAGGGCGACATCTACATCCTGTCGGCTACCCCCATACCTGGCAACGAGACGAGCGTGGGACGCGTTATCAACAACCTCTTCAGCCAGGGCGCGGAGGTTATATACAGTGCGGTTGCCCCCGTCCACGTATCGGGCCACGCCAGCCAGGAGGAGCATAGGCTGATGCTCAACCTGCTCCGACCCAAGTACGTGGTGCCCATACACGGTGAGCGCCGCCATCTGATTACATACCAGAAGCTGGCCCAATCCGTCGGGATGCCTAAAGACAATATCCTGCTGGTAGATAATGGCTATGTAGTTGAGTTGGACGAGGATGAGATTACTGTCACAGGCCGCGTGCCCGCTACCAACGTCTTCGTAGATGGGGTGAGCGTGGGTGACATCGGGCAGGTGGTTATACGTGACCGCCAGCTACTTGCCCGCGACGGAGTACTTCTGGTGGTCGTGACGGTAGACAAGCAGAGCGGTGAGCTTGTCGCGGGGCCGGATATAGTGACACGTGGGTTCGTATACGCCGCCGAAGCGGGCGCGCTCCTCGATGAGACCAAAGAGCGTATCCGCGCTGCCGTTGATGGACTCAACCGCCATGCGACGATGGCCCCTGACTGGAACTACCTCAACAAGAAGATACGTGACGCCGCCAGCCAGTACCTGTACGAGCAGACCCGCCGTAGACCGATGGTGCTACCCGTAGTTGTGGAAGTATAAAATATCCTTTTTCCCTTATAATTCTCTCATGGTTAGTATCACTAAAGCTGCCGACATTATAGACGCAAACTATGACCTGGCGAACTTCGTGGGGCCTGTGCCTTTTGAGGAGGTATGGGTGGCGGAAGGCTATCTTGGCGTGCGCTTCCCCGACTCCTACAGGGAGTTCTTGCAGCGCTATGGCGCGGGGTCGTTCGGAGGTAGGGATGTGTACGGTTTGGGCGTGCCCGACACGAGCCTTCCCAACGTAGTGTGGGCCACCGATGCCCTGCGCGGGGCCGACGACTTCTTCCCCGGCGACCTCGTCGTGATACAAGATACGGGAGAGGGAGATATCCTCTGCCTGGCTACCTCCCGTCTGAACGACGATAACGAGTGCCCGGTCGTGCAGTGGATACCCGACCTCACTTTCGAGGAGCAAACCTTCGAGGTAGTGAATTCGACCTTCGCCCATTTCTTGCTCCGCCTGGTACGTAGTGTAATATAGAATTTAAGAGTAGGTGGCTATGGCACAGCCATCCGAGTCACACAGGGAGAAGCCTCCCGCCACACGCGTCTCACGCGCCCGCTCTATGGCAGGCGCGAAATCGCGCTGGGCTTTGTTGGGTGTCGGGCTGTTCGTACTTGGAACAGGTGCTGTCGTTATACCTCTGCTGCTCAAGCAATCTATTCCATCTGCTCAAATTACTGCATCCCCAACTGCGACAGTTACTCTGTACTCAGCAACTCGGCCTGCCCAAGACCCCAAAGTGACTACACCCAGATCGCCAACCTCGGCAGCCTCGGTCTCTACCGCTCCTCCTAGCGCGTTGGTTGAAGCAATTGTAATTCGCGTGGTAGATGGTGATACGTTAGAGGTAGGGTTAGATGGTTGGGCGGTGATAGTCAGGTTGTCAGGCGTGGACGCTCCCGGCATTACTCCAAAACCTGTATGCTTCGGGCGGGAGGCATCGGAGCAAGCGCAGAAGATGGTGGACGAGTCGGGTCGGCGGGTGTGGCTTGAACGAGACGTATCAGAGATGGACCGCGCCGGGAGACTGCTGCGCTACGTTTGGCTGGAGTTACCCGCCGGTAAGCAGATGCTCAATGAGGCTATGTTGGTTGGAGGTTATGCTAAAGCCGCTATTTCTCCACCCGATACCAGGCATGAAGACCGCTTCTTGACTATAGAACACGATGCGCAGGTCCAGGGGCGTGGTTTATGGGGAGTATGTGGCGCTTTTGGCGCGCCTCTCCCTACGGAAATGCCACCTTCTCCTACAGTGTTTATTCCCTCGCCAACTCAACTCATTGTAACATCTACTGTGCCTGTGAAGAGTCCCACCGCCAGCATGGTATCTCCTACTGTTCGCCCAAACCCTACACCTGTGCGCTCACCTACACCATCTGTGTCAGCGCCGGCGCCAACAAAGCGTCCATCACCAGCTACCATCCCTACCAACACAGCCATAGGAGTTGGCACAGGGCCGTCATCTATGCCAACTCCTACAATTCGTTACGCCCCTACACCTACAACTACATCGCAGCCTACCTCACTCCCAATGCAGCCTGCTCCTTCTCCTACACCGCACTCATCGCCGGAACCGCAATTGACCCCTACCAGCTCGCCGCCTACGGCTACCCAGGCATCTCAGCCAACAGCCACTACCGGGCTGCGCTACGATCCCAACGGCCCAGACCGTGATTGCGCCGACTTCGCCACGCAAGCCGAAGCTCAGGCTTTCTTCATCGCAGCCGGTGGGCCTGAGCAAGACCCGCATCGCCTGGATGGTGATAATGATGGAGTGGCGTGCGAGAACCTTCCGTAACTTGTCGCATTCTCACCGAACACTAGCTAGAAGTCATCTCAAAAATGGTAATGATAGGTGTAGGGGCGTGCCGCTGGCACGCCCCTACGAGGTTATTCTGGTGCTTTCGAGATAGCTTCTAGTAACTTATATCCAAAGAATGGCTGATGCGTAAGCTTGGAGCTTGGCCAACGAAGAATGAGTAGTAATCGAGCCACTGATACCTATCCAGAGCATCTCATAGACCCATTATTCGCCAGCCGTCCTGCCCATCCTTGGATATCACTTTCCTCAGCTTGTGAACAGCGCGTGAGCGTATATGCCTTACCTGTTCAGGTGTCGTATGTATGCGTTCTGCGATCTCCTTAGTCCTTCGATCATCAAAGTAGGTATAGAGAATCACCTTCACCTCGCGAGGTGTTAGCTTTGCTTGCTTCATTAGCCTGGCTAAAGGCAACTGCTTCAACTCTACCCTAGAGAGGTTTGCGTCCTCCACAACTGGACCACGACCGTGCCTAAGAAGATCCTCTAAGGATACCACTCTACAGATGGGTTTCCTTGCTTTCTCTGCCGCCCACCTAACACCCTGGCAAAGGAAACCCATAGCTTTGTGGGCGTCTTCGAATTTGAAACTTCCATTAAGGAGCTGTGTAACGACAAATTCGGTTATCTGCTCTAAAGCAAGGGATTCTGCCAAGTACCGCAGGTCCTCAATTGGGTATGTGACCCCCGTTAGTCCCCCAAACGCGACACTATAGAGCGTAGGATAACAGATCGTATATAGCTCAGCTATTGCATCCTTTACGGCTTGACTCTGACCATTCCCTGCAAGTTGCTCCTTCTGAATAAATGGGATTAGGGTGAACAAGCGCCCCCATTTATCACCCGGCTGTTGAGTGGGAGTCTCTTTAGAGTAATCGGTCTCGTCTTCATCGTCGATACCGCCAGAGTCCGACGGATAATCACTGTCTCCTCTGTCCATAATGGCCTCCTAGTAGGAGGGTGAATGATCCCTCTCCCCTATATAAGCGTATCCGCAAGGATTCGTACCACCTAAATGCGAGGAAAAGCCATAATTTTAGACGTTTATTGAGGCGTTGAAATCCAAGAGACTTAACCTGGGTGAAGTATAGTATTTCTGCACTCATTGATTCTGAGGTAAATATATAACACGAAAGTGTTGACCTTATCCCACCCAGGATCAGGGAAGCGAATACATTGTGAACCCCTCACCTGAGCCAAAGGAGGCTTTAGTATGTCAAGAGAGAACCGCAAGGTCGCGTATTAGTTAGGGACTATATTTACGTGAGATAAATACATTTCGTTTCGGCCCTTCAGGGGCAATATGAGACCTCCCGAATTTTTACCAGATATACAAACGCGCCTATAACCTCTTGAAAAGGATAAAATGAAGGGTCGGCGCAGCCGACCCTTCATTTTATCCTTTTCAAACTCCCTAATTGGGGTGGTGGATGGAGGTTAAAACAGAGCTAGCGATTACTATAAGTTACAGGCGTGGAAAGCATATACACGGCGAACGAAGCCAGCCAATGCTCGCCCATGTAGTCTCCGCTGGTAATGTGTGGCAGCGCGGCTTGCGCGTGCGATTGAGCAGACCTGGTCAGCACGCGGTGAGAGGGGTCGTCCGGTGCAAAAGAGGAGGCTATACCGAGCATACACCAGGCGCGGCTGAGGTTCAGGCCGTCGAGGTGTACTATCTGGGGGTCGGTGCGGTCAGCGACTGTGGCGGGTCGGAAGAGTTTCTGTGGCTTACGGTTGCGTAGTCCCGGCAAGAATCGACCTACCCAGGAGCGGAACTCCACAGGTAAGAGAATGCGGCGCATTAAGTCAGCTTCTATAAGGCAGGGGGAGAGAAAATCATTTCCGCCCGGCTCCCATGCTGCCGGGCAATCTCTGTCCTTTGAAAAATAGGTATAGGTGCGCCTCACTATTAGCTCTTCCAGTTTTCTATCTCCTACGCTTCGCGCATAGTCTAGCGCGAAGGTCAGGCCGAAGGCTGTATTGCTGTGCGTGCCCACGCGGATGGGGTATGTTTGCCTGGGCAGGAAGTCCGTGTAGCGTTGCACGATGGTATCAGCCAGGGGCTGCAGATTGCGCGACCATTTCTTGCCGTCCAGATCGTTCCACGCCTGTAGTTCTTCGGCCAGCTTCAGTAGCCAAGCCCAGCCATACATACGCTCGAAGGAGCGGCGGTTCGGCTGTTCGAGATATGCCTTTTCGGTGAGCAAGTTCTCTTCAGTAAGATTCTCAGCCAGCGCGGAGCGTATCTCGCTCGCTTCCGGCAGTTTGGGCAGTGTGCGCAGCAGACGCACCAGCATCCAATGACTATGGACCGAAGAGTGCCAATCGAAGCACCCGTAGAAGGCGGGGTGTAACTTGCGTGGGCTTTGCATCTCCTCCGGCCCATTGAGGACGTGCCCAGGGCTGTTAGGGTATTCCCGCCGTACTCCCTCCAATGCAAGGCGCGAGAAGCGCGAGGCTTGCTCCGCAGTCAAAGTCATGTCCAAATTCATTGTACCTCCCCACACTTCACGCATCACGCATCACGCATTACGTTTTACGTTCCCAGCACCACCCCATTTTACCCATCAACTTCATTTCTCACCACTCCCCAATCCACCACTTTTCCCCATACCTCATCCTCGTGATATAATATCTATACCCAAACATATGTGCTGTTTCACGCCTGAGATGCATTACGCATCCATGAGGTAAATTACCATGCCTTCCGCAACCGCTAAAAAAGCCCCAAAGTCCTCCCCTCCCACGTGGACTAAGATTGAAGGTGGCCGCTCTAAAGCGAAGCCCAAAGTCCAAAGCGCAAAGTCTAAGGTTCAGGGTCCAAAGTCCAAAGTTCAAAGTCCTAAATCCGCACTCCGCACTCCGCACTCCGCATTCAAACTCCCTGCTCACGTGAGGCGGGAGATAGTTGCGCTCTTGATGCTGGTCGTGGGGATGCTCTTCGTCGTTGGGTTGGTTGGGTGGAACGGGGGCGCTCAGAACATGGTGGGTGCGATGGGGAGTTTCCTGGCGCAGCTATTCGGCCTGGCAGCGTGGCTCGTGCCGGTTGTGATGATGGCGGGGGCGTGCATACTCCTCATCGGTGCCAAGCTCGACGCTAAGTGGCTCTCACCGCTTGTGCCTGCCGGCTCGCTCATCTTGCTGCTGGGCGTAATGGGCTTCTTGCATCTCTTCGCCAACGGCCAGCGCGCAGCCGACCTGGGGCAGGGAGGTGGCTACCTGGGCCTTGCTATCTCCACTTTCCTCTCAGACTACCTGACGAAGCTGGGCGCGATGGTGGTGCTGCTGGCCCTCATCGTGCTCGGCATCATGCTGGCCTTCGGGTTATCGCTTGCGCAGGTAGTGCGCGGCGTGGGTCGCCCTACGCTGGCGGCAAGCCGTGCAGCGGGCCAGGCCCTGGACAAAGTGCGTGGTGAAGTATCGCAGATGCTCAAGGAGCGCTCAGGTCAGGGTGGCAGGAGCCACGAGTCCGTGCGCATCAACGGTGAGGATGTCATCGTGGGCGAGACCGCGATGCACCCGACCCTGGAAATCACTAACGAGGACGGCACCCCGCTCGACTCCCACTCTCTCCCCACCGAGGCCGTCAGCGTCCTGGGCGAAGCTACGCCTGCCTCTCCATCAGTGAAAGGGAAGGAGAAGCCTTCTCCCATAATCAACATCCAGAATCTAAAGTCCAAATTCCAAAGTCCTCCCATACAGGTCATGTCTCCCCTGGGCTACACCTGGAACCTCCCCGCGCTCACCCTCCTCGAGAACACCGGAGAGATCAAGGTCAGCCAGTCGGACATCAAGGCGAAGATAAAGACTATCGAAGAGACGTTGATGTCTTTCAAGGTGGAGGCGACCGTGCGCGAGGTCAATACCGGGCCTGCCGTCACCCAGTTCGCCATCGAGCCGGGCGTGGGAGTCCACGTCAATAAGTTCACCAACCTCGACCGCAATCTTGCCCTCGCTCTCGCTGCCCCTGACATACGCATCGAAGCGCCCATACCAGGCCAGTCGCGCATCGGTATCGAAGTGCCGAACGTATCGCTCCAAGTGGTCGGCCTGCGCAGTATCATGGAGTCGGAGGAATTCTACAATTCTAAAGCGAAGCTGAAAATTACCCTCGGCAGGGACACGCATGGACGCGCCGTGGTGACGGGCATGGAGAAGCTGCCCCACCTCCTGGTGGCGGGCGCGACGGGTAGCGGCAAGTCGGTCTTCCTCAATTCCCTGGTGATAGGCTTCCTCCTCCAATTCACCCCCGACGACCTGCGCATGTTGATGATAGACCCCAAGCGCGTTGAGCTTACCGGCTTCAACGGCATCCCCCATCTCCTCCGCCCCGTAGTCACCGACATCCGTATGGAGAAAGAGTCGGGCCACTCTAACCACTCACAGGGTCAGAAACCCAAAGTGCAAAATGACCGGGAGCGCCCTTTGACGGCGGTGGAGGTGCTCAAGTGGGCGCTGTGGGAGATGGAGCGTCGCTATAAGCTTTTCGCCAAAGGTGCCAGGGACAAGGAGGGGATCAACAAGGTCTTCCGCAACATCGAGCAGTACCGCAACTTCGTTAAGGACAACCCCGACGCCCAGATGGAGCATGTTCCGTACATAGTAATCATCATAGACGAGCTTGCGGACCTGATGCTCACCGCGCCGGAGGAGGTAGAGACTTCGTTGTGCCGCCTTGCGCAGCTTGCCCGCGCTACGGGTATACACCTGGTGGTCGCCACGCAACGCCCGTCGGTGGACGTGGTGACGGGGCTGATCAAGGCCAACTTCCCGGCGCGTGCGGCATTCGCAGTGACATCCCAGGTGGACAGCAAAGTAATTCTGGATGGGAGCGGAGCGGAGAAGCTGCTGGGGCGGGGCGACATGCTCTATACCGCCTCCGACGAGAGCAAGCCTGTGCGCATCCAGGGCACATACGTGTCGGACGCCGAGTCGGATAGGATAGTCAACTTCTGGCGCAAGCAGCTCCCTACGGAGGAAGAGTTGGCGGACAACGGTATAGAGCCTGCGGTCCAGCCGATGCCGATGCCCGACTGGCTTGGCACGGGCGACCCCGACGCCGAGAGCGAGATGCTTGAGCAAGCCATCGAGCTTGTGAAGAAGCACCAGTACGTTTCTGTCTCTATGCTTCAGCGCAAGCTGCGGGTAGGGTATAACCGTGCCGCCCGCCTGGTGGAGCAGATGGAGGAGATGGGCCTTATCGCGCCCGCCACCAACGAGAATCGCGGCAAGCCCCGCGAAGTGCTACTGGGAGCGCCCGATCACCGCGCCTTCGACGCCACCGATTCCGATCCATACGAAGAACCGTAACTCTTCTTCCTCAACAGAAATAATCACAAAATCGGCTCTGTGAGCCGGTTTTGTGATTATTTGTACAATCTTTCTGGTATAATTGAGGTATGGACGCTGACGAGATACTCATCGGCCTGGAGCGCATCAGCGAGAGGCGCATACAGGAAGCTATAGACGCGGGGGAGTTCGACAACCTCCCCGGCATGGGTAAGCCCCTCACGCACGAGGACAACCCCTTCGTGCCGGAGGAGATGCGCGCGGCCTTCAAGGTGCTATCTAACAGCGGCTTCGCCCCCGACTGGATGGTGGTGAGCCAGGAGATTGAAGCTGATCTTGAGAGGCTGCGCCACGACGCCGACCGCCACTTTACCCGCCTGCGCGAGAACCTGAAGGAGCTAGGCAGCGACCCCTTCGCTATCCGCCGGCTGCGTCAGGAGGTAGCCAGGCTGAAGGCTCAGCACCAGCGTGCCTCCGCCCGCCACCGCGCCGCCGTCGAGGAAGTCAACCGCAAGATACGGCTCTTCAACCACATGACCCCCATAGCCTCCCTCCTCAAAGTACCTCTGTCGGTAGAGTTGGAGATGGCGAAGTTTGAGGATAGGGTGCCTGGGTATCTCAGTTATGCATAAGAAAGCGGCTGCTCAGAAGCCGTTCTTGCTTATTGGGGGTGTGCCGTTGGTGTAGGGGTAGGGAATTTGAGTTGGAACCAAGTTTCTGGGTGTGCCATAACCTGGTTCTTTATGTACCAGAATATTCCATATTCCATACCATATATCAGCAGCCCCAGGAGCGTGACAACCAACAGACTCTTACCGAAAGAATGGCCGTGCCTTACATCTATAATAATCTTCACAAATGCACTCAGGAATGCGCCGCCGACTAAGAAATAACCTATTGGTCCATTCAATACCGGCCACCAATTAGCGCCTATTAGTGACATTCCGTGGAAAATACCCAGTATAGCGACGCACTTCAGGAATAATTCTAAACTTTCGTCCGAGTCGTGCATTGCTCGGTTATAGTTTCTAGTTTTGCGGCGCTCTTCTCTCTCCTCTGCTCTTCCCTCACGCAGTGCATCAACAATGACTTCTGTAGCTATGACCGCAGAAGCACTATTGCCCAGTGGAGATGTCGAGTACCGTAACTGAGGGTGGGTATGATGTTGCGTCTTCTTCAGTCGTTGCCCACAGTCATGACAGAATTTTTCTGAAACGCTGTAACTGCTTCCACAGTTGACACAATAAGGCATGAAGCACCTTCCCTATGATATAGCAAAATAGCTCCGAAGTTATGTCACAACTATATCAGGTGCCGGTATGCTCAGGTATCGCCTAAAAGTGGGAAGTCTGCACATGACTTTAGTTCTATGTGTAGTAGGATGGAGAGTCTATCCAGAGAGAAGCTACAGACTATGCTTCTCCCAGGCCTCCACGTTGCGGGGAGAGGTGCGAGTAAGACTCTTTAGGTCGGGTCCATGCGGAAGCTAACTATTTTCCAGTCGTTGCCCACCTGGTTGAGCACGAGGTGCACCGTGCCTGTTTTGCCGTTGGCATAAGTAAGGGAGCCATCCAGCCGGCCTACACCATTGCGGATGCTCCGGTTCGTCCAATTCCACTGGGAGGGCTGGTCGGGTTCTAGCAAGGTCGCCATGCCGGACACGCTTCCCAATTCCTTTTGTAACTCAGGCGTGCAAAGAGCGTAGGCTTCAGCGTAATTGCCGGTTTTCAGCGCCGTCATGAACGCGTCCCCAGCAGTGACTACTGGCTGCGTGAGTGTGCCTATCACGAATAGGAGGACGGCGACAAAGGCGGCGATGACTGTGCCCAGCAGCCCCAGGCCCAGGACCCACAATAGCCAGCGCCTGCGGCTATCCGCGAGGGGGAGAGGGGCAAGGGGAGTGTCTGTGCTCTGTTGATTCTCCCGCCGGTATATTATGTGCCAGGACAGCTTCCCGCACTGCGGACACCGCCGCAACTGCCGGGAGTTCCCGGCGGCCTTGTAGCGAACGCCTCCAGTCTCCCAGACAGATCGCTCGTGGCCGCAGTAAGGACACCTTATCATCCAGCTTCGGGATTCGGCCTCCATCGCTGCACGTGTGGTGGGTGAAACTCTCCCAGTGAAGAGTTTCTGGACCCCACTCTTTCTTTCACCGTCACCGCTCATGCTTCACCTCACGTATGAGTTGTGCCTTTGATACATATTATGCGTACCCAATAATAGGACCGGCCAATCGAAGGCTAACGTGCGTCGTTCTCCTTTGGCAGAATCATAGCCTGGAGCCTCTTCCAGGCTTCCGTATGATGTGTTATGCGCAGCAACCGCCCATCTGGTCCCATGTACGTGTGGGTAGTGCTTGCCTCGATCAGTAGTGCATTGTCCTCAACCCGCTCCATCTTGTACGCCAGCTTGAGGCGCACGCGGTCCATCGCCTCCACCCATGTAGAGACTCTTATCTCGTCATCGTAACGCGCAGACTGCTTGTAATGCACGCTTACCTCAAGCACGGGAAGCAGCACGCCCATCTTCTCCAGCTCGCGGTAGGTGAAGCCGAAGTGGCGCATGAACTCGGTGCGCCCCATCTCCATCCACACCAGGTACTCGGCGTGATGCACAATGCCCATTGCATCGGTCTCCGCGTAGCGCGCGCGAAAGGTATGGTTGACGACGATGGAGAGGGGTCGGGGATCAAGGGTTGGGCGTCGGGAATCCATTAAAACCTCTGCGATTCCTCTGTGATCTTTGCGTCTTTGCGTTTGGACCGTTTCGTCTCACACAACTCCAGCTACGGGTGGCGCGGCCAACTTGATGTAGCGCTGCACGCTCTTGCGATTGCGGCTGTCGGGGGCAAGGCCGAGTATCGCCAGCAGCTTCTTCTCATCTGCCCCCGCTTTGGCCTGCTCAACCGCAAAGGTGTCGCGTAACGACTGCGGGGTGACTATCTTGTTGATGCCAGCGGTCTCGGCTATGCGGTCCACGATCTTGTTGATCGACTGGGGCAGGAGGTTGAACATCCTTGAAACCGGCTTGTACTCCTCCAGGTATCGCTGATAGGCCTCGGTGAAGTCGAGACCCGCTGACAGCTTTCTCTCCTTCTTCTGCGAACGGGTGTCCTCGTAATAGATGTAGATTATCGGCCTCTCCGGGTCCCCTATGTCTATATGGTCTACTTTGAGGGCCAACAACTCCGTACGCGTCAAGCCGAGCTTGATGAGCAGGTAAGCTATCAAATAGGTGCGTGAGTTCTCCTCCTGGGCAGCGTCGAGAATCGCATCCTGCTCATGAGGGAATAAGGTCTGGGGGGTCTTGAGGGGGATGTAGTCGGGGAAAAAGCTATCGGCGGGGTTCTTGGTCAGCACCTTCTCCTTGTCTACCAGGTAGCGATACATACCTTGCAAAGAGGTGAGCCGCCGCTTGCGGGTGGACTTGTTGTTAGCCTGCCCCAGGAAGTTGGCGATGTCGGTGGGGGATATGCGGTCTACAGTCTTGTTCCCCACGGTCTCCTGGAAGAGGGATAGATCGTACATATAGGAGTCTATCGTGTTGATGGGGCGGCGCTGCTGCTCAAGGTGCCGCCTGTACCACCACCGCGCCACGTCCAGGCTGGAGGTAGGGGTGAGGGCCGGTATGTCGGCTACAGGCTGCGTAAGCTCCCCACGGTTGTTCAGGCCGAACAGGGGAGCCTGCACCGGCAAGGTCTGTTGCAGCTTGCTCTCCACCACTTCCTGCTCGGTCTTTACCTTCGGCTTGGGTCTAGGCATGGCTAACGTACCCCTCTCTATATGTGCGTAACCCTCTCTGAGCCGATTATATGTCAAGCTGTGGTGGGTTGCAAGTGGGCGATAGACGATAGACGATAGACGATAGACGATGGACGATGGACGATGGACGATGGACGATGGACGATAGACGACAGAAGACGGACGATAGACGACGGACGATAGACGACGGACAAATGGAGTTGCCCGTCGGGTTTGTTAGCTGTTCTTAGGAGGGAGCCGGTAAGAGAGCTTATGCCCGAAGAATATCAATAATGGCTTCAGTAGCTTCTTCTATTTTCTCACGAGTGAGATTGCCCGCTTTATAGCGGACGATATTGCTGTCGGCGGTGAAAAGTCTGTTTGGGCGGATGTTGCTGGGGCGCTGGAGCGTGCCCTTCGCGAAATCTTGGTCCTCAAGGGGTATAGCGTACCGGTCGTTCGTCGCCTGGCTCGTAATCTGGCAAAGGATAACATCATCTCCGCTCAGGTTGCCTACGACCAGCGCGGGACGCCTCTTGCTCTCGGATAGGTCGGAGAAGGGAAAAGGTACGACAACTACGTCGCCTTTTACAAATGCGCCCAAGCCTCATCCTCATCAGGCCGCAGCCAATCCTGGGCCAGCGCTGCCTCGCTCATCAACGACATGGTATGCGCATCGGAGGCCGGTTCGCGTGCAAATGCATTGTCACCGATGGTTTCCGGTCCGCTATTGCTTGTAAAGTGTCGCTCCAGGGCCTCCCTGTTTATGCGCCACTGTCTCCCACCCCCTACCTTCTTTCCCGGTAGCTTGCCCTCGTTCAGCAGGCGGCGAACTGTGTAAGGCGTCAGTTTTAGCAGATCAGCAGCTTCTTCCACTGTCAACAGTTCTATCATTTTCACTCCCTTATGTGCCTTCCCTTTATCATCAAGCACTTCCTACCAGCGCATTATAGTATAGTGCATAACATTATACAACACTAAACAACATTATTTCAGGGCTGTGTCATACCTCAGTCTCTTGGCTTTATACTTCAACGCGGACTTCGTAATCCGGTATAATTACCACATGGCAGCCCTACATTCCTCCGAAAGCCCCAACGTCAAGCGGCAGGTGCTGGCGGACAGCACCCTGGTGTTCATAACCCTAATATGGGGCTCGACCTTCGTGCTGGTGAAGGACGTGCTGGATCATGTCTCGCCGATGGTGCTGCTTGCGGCGCGCTTCGCGATAGGCGTGGTAGCTCTCGCTCTCGTATTGCTGGTTTTGCGCCGCTGGCGCGGCCTCACGATGCGCGAGCTTGCCTGGGGAAGCGTGGTGGGCGTCGCGCTCTGGGGTGGGTATGCCTTCCAGACTGTAGGTATGCAGTGGACCACCGCCAGCAACGCGGGCTTCCTCACGGGGATGTCGGTTGCGCTCGTACCCATCTTGGGGATACCTGTCCTGAGGCAGGTGCCGGGCAGGTGGGCGTGGATAGGGGTGGTGCTCGCTATCGTCGGCCTGGCGATGCTGAGCTTGCGCTTTGATGAAGGCTTGAGCGTAAATATCGGTGACGTATTGGTGCTGGGGTGCGCTGTTGCCTTCACCTTTCAGATAGTGCTCATCTCCTACGTAGCTCATTTTGGCGACCCCATAAGGATGACATTGGTACAGGTGCTCGTGGCGGGCGTGTTGAGCGCGGCAAGCGTGGCCTTGTTCGAGCGGCCCGTGCCGGGCCTTACCGCCGAAGTGTGGGCAGGTATAGCATTCCTGGGCATCGTCGTGACCGCCATGACTATAGTGGTCATGATGACCGTGCAGCGCTTCACACCTGCCGCCCACGCCGCTCTTATCTTCACCCTTGAGCCTGTATTTGCCGCCATATTTGGCATCTGGCTGCAAGGCGACCGCCTGACCGCTATTGGCTGGACCGGGGCGGCCCTCATCCTCTCCGGTATGCTGGTTGCCGAGCTTGGCCCCTACGTGTGGAATTACCTGGCCGCGAGGAGGCTCAGGCTAACTTACCCACGATATGCCGGTAATACGAAAGAATCGTCAGGTCTGGCCGATGGACGAAAACTGTAAATCTCAAACCTAGAAGCTGGAAAGTTGAAGTATGATAGCCGAAGCCGTTTCTCTAGATGTAGTCCCTTACGCAGATATAGCGAACAAGCGCAAGCCACATTACTGTATCCACTCCGATCTCAAGCTGCGCACCCGCGGAGATGCGGTGCAGTTCATAGACAGGGTAGGCATCGCCCTGCTCTTTCCGGGCGACAACATACCGCTCCCCGACCTGTGGACCGCTATTAATGGCATAGAGCGCAAGCTGCCCAAGCACCACCATGACCAGGCCCTCCACAAGACCTGGGACTGGAAAGATACCATACCGGCGCGTAAAGAGGCGTGGTACGGTAAGCTGGTGCGTGGCAAGCCTGCTTTCCTCTCCCTGCGAGACCTGCCAGCGGTATATGCACTCTCCTCCAATTATGGGGAGCTTGATGACTATCTGGAAGCTTACGCCGACGGCATGATGAGCAGCGAGGCCAAGACCGTGTACGAGGTGTTGCTTGCGGAGGGGCCGATGCCCACCAGCACGCTCAGGAAGGCGTGCGGCCTGGGTGGAGGCGGGGAGAACGCTCGCCGCTTCGAACGCGCCATCGCGGAGCTGCAAACCGACTTGAAGATAGTCAAGTCGGGCATCTCCGACTCGAACAGATGGAAATACTGCTACATATACGACCTTCTCCTGCGTTGGTCTCCCACCCTGGGAGAGGAGGCGCGGCGCTACACGAGCCGTACCGCCATGCGCTACCTCATATCGCGTTATCTCCAAACCGCGATAGCTGCCCCTGTCCAGGTCTTTCCCCGTCTCCTCAACTGGGACCCCGGCGTAACGGATCGTGTCGTAGAGGAGATGCTGCAAGACGGCACGCTCCACGCCATCCGCGTGGTAGGCGGCCCCGGCATCACACCTAGGTCGAAGCCCTCTCCCACAGGAGACGTGTGGCTGACACTCGCCACGAGGTAGAGGCGCGACGTACCCAACCAAAGCTTTTTCTCTTACAATTATTCGACCCGCAGGGTCGAATAATTGTAAGAGAAAAACTCTGACTCTTTTGTGCAGATTGCACATATAACTTCTTATTGACTATGGTAAAACAGAGGTAGCGAGGAGGGCCGGGCGTGGGCGAGCAGGAGCATACAGGCGATACCCCTCAGCACCTGGCTCCTCTGCTTCACGCGCTGAGGGCTGATCCAGCTAAGTTGGCGTATTACCGCGACCTCTTGAAGCCGCTCCGGCAGTATGACATCGAGCATCACGGCGACCTCCTGAAGACCCTTGCTGCTTACCTGCGCCACGGCGGTAATTCGACCCAGGCGGCGAATGCGCTCTACCTGCATCGCAACTCGCTTCGCTACAGGCTGGCGCGCATACAGGCGTTGCTTGGCCTCGACCCGGATGATGCCGATGCCCGGCTTGCCCTGCAAATAGCCCTGTTGATTTCTACGGAGGGTTGACATGAAAGAGGAGCCTACACCGATAGCGCTGACCAGCGCCCGCAACAAGCTGCCGGGAGTAATCACCGCCGTGAAGCGCGGCGACGTGATGTGCCAGGTCGATATGCAGGTGGGGGATAATCACGTAGTGGCGGTCATCACCACCGAGGCCGCCGACGAGATGGGCCTTCAGGTTGGCATGGAAGCGATTGCCACCTTCAAGTCCACCTCCGTGATGATAACCACCCGCAAAAGCGAGGGCGGCGGTCTGTGAGGACGCTCCTGCTTTTCGTCTTTCGTCTTTCGTCCTTCGTCGCGTTACTCATCTCCTGCCTCTTCGTGTTGGTAGGGTGCAGTGGCACCGGCGGTACTTCCACTTCTCAGCCCCAGGGCGAGGTAGTAGTATTTGCGGCATCGTCACTCCAGGACGCTTTCGGAGAGATAGCTAAGAGTGTAGGGGATAAGGTTACCTATAGCTTCGGTGGCTCTCAGGCATTGGCAACACAGCTATCGCAAGGGGCCAAAGCAGATGTATTCGCCTCTGCTGATCTCAAGAATATGCAGGCCGCAATATCCGCAGGTGTGATTTCGAGCCGTACCGGACAGACGCTTGCCACGAATAGGCTGGTGGTGGTCACAGCGCCTGGCAGCACCAAAGTATCCACGCTGGCCGACCTCGCCAAACCCGGCCTCAAGCTGGTGCTTGCCGACAAGTCAGTCCCGGCAGGCAATTACAGCTTGCAGGCGCTCGATAAGCTAGCTGCTGACCCAGCTTACGGCAAAGAGTTCAAGGATAAGGCGCTCGCAAATGTGGTCTCATACGAGAATAACGTCCGGCAGGTGCTGGCGAAGGTGCAGCTCGGAGAGGCGGACGCGGGCATCGTATATACGACCGACGCTAAAGCCGCGAAGGGCCAGGTTGGCACCATCGATCTGCCCGACCCATACAATGTGCTCGCGACATACTATATAGCACGCATGAAGGATGCCCCACACCCACAGGCGGCGGAGCGATTCGTACAATTCGTCCTCTCTGACGCGGGCCAGAAGGTCCTGCAAAACTATGGCTTCGGGCCGCCTGGAGCGAATCCGTAGTTGAGCCTGGAGCGACAGAGAGATTCGGAGCCGAGGAGCGCGACGACACTACGCTCTACTCTAGGTTGGGTAATGCTTGGCCTGGTTGCGGCTATTTTCGCGGCATTCATTACCCTCCCTATCGTAGCCCTGCTTTTGCGCGTGCCATTGTCCACTCTGGCCGACTACGTGACGCGTCCCGTCGTGGTAGATGCGCTCTTCCTCAGCCTCTATACCAGCCTCTTGAGCCTCGCGCTGATGGTGCTCCTGGGGACGCCGGTGGCCTACCTCCTGGCCCGCTACTCCTTCCCAGGCAAGCGCCTCCTTGAGACCCTGATCGAGATAACGCTCGTCATGCCGCCCGCCGTCGCCGGGTTGGCTCTCTTGCTGGCGTTCGGCAGGCGCGGGCTGTTAGGTCCAGCCATTGAGGGTGCAGGGCTGGAGATTGCCTTCACTACGGCGGCGGTGGTGCTGGCGCAGACCTTCGTAGCCTCCCCCTTCTATGTGCGGGGGGCGCGCGCAGCTTTCCAGAGCGTAGCCGTCGAGCTTGAGGACGCGGCCTCCACGGACGGGGCGGGGCGTTGGGCGCGCTTCCGGCACATCCTCCTGCCTCTCGCCCTCCCAGGCATGGTGGGTGGCGCGGTTATGGCGTGGGCGCGTGCCCTCGGCGAGTTCGGGGCCACTATCCTCTTCGCGGGCAGCTTCCAGGGCCACACCCAGACGATGCCCCTCGCCATTTACGCTGCCTTCGAGAGCGACCTCAACGCCGCCATCGTCTTGTCTGCCATACTCGTCGTCGTCTCCTTCGCCCTCCTGATTACCTTCAAGCTGCTGTCGGGGAGGCGATTGGACGTAGTTGGCATGGGTGAGGGAAGCTGATTATAATAGCGTACCTGGTCTAATTCACTCAACACTGGTGGAGCCATGTCTGAGACCATCTACCTTGAAAGTACGTTCGCTCGTATAAGCAACGCCTGGTTTGTATTCAGGGAGAGGTCGTATCGTGTCCACGATGTCCATTCTGTCGCCACCCGGACCGTAGGGTCAAATCGTAACCTGCTGTTTGCAGCTTTTTACCTCCCTGTTGGTGCTGTGCTATTAGCATTGATGCTTTTTGGGCGCGATACGGACTTGCTATCAGGGCTATCAGAGATACCTGTGGTTGGTGGTTTCATATATATTCTCAACGGTTGCCTACTTATTCTCTCTGTAATTCTTGCCCTGGCGTTAGTCTACTCTCTTTATTCATTGGTCATCACACCGCGCAGCTATATCTATTTGATACTCCTTCATGGAACCTTTGGGAAGTCCACAGCATTTGCGTCATTAGACAGAAGCGCCACTGAGCGCATTGTAGAAGCAGTGAATAAAGCCCTAGCTGACAAGGCACCGGCAGAAGGGCAACCTCCTCCCCTGGTTGATAGGGAAGCGCAATCAGATTCTGAACAGTCCTCGCAGGAAGATACATATCTCACTGACGGAGTTGTCAGTATCACGCCCTGGGAGGTAAAGGTAGATGAAAAGAGTTATCCTCGGCCTTCGATCAAATCTGCTCGCCTATCGGAGGTGCAAGTCGATAGCATTAGTGACTTGTTAGATTTAGTATTCTTCGTTGGGCTATTGTTTTGGGTCACAAAAATGTTTTATGAATGGCTGGTAGACAATCCAACGGACCCCAACCACGGGCTATTCTCTGCACTTGGACTCGCCGGTATACTCATGTGGCCCATTGCCCTCTTGATAAAGGATAGGCGTCAGGCAACAAAGGCTTATGTGGTCGAGCTACGTGGCACTTTCGGACGTGCCAATGCATTGGCCACAATGGACGAGGCGTATGCCAAAATGATTGTAGATGCCATAGAACCACCTCGGAAGCGTCGAGCCTCTAGCAAAGACACCACCTCCGGGCCGGTTTCTAATTGATAGCCGACGACCCCTGTGTTATAATCCCCGCGCTATTCCATTTCCAGGCACCAATTTCAGCTTTTTTCCTAATCTCTAACTTCTAACTTCTGATTTCTAACTTCCGAGGAGAACTAAATGAGCATACTCGCCGACAAGAACACCAGGCTCATCGTGCAGGGCATGACCGGGCGCGAAGGCACCTTCCACACTCAGCAGATGATCGAATATGGCACAAACGTCGTTGGCGGCGTCACGCCTGGCAAGGGTGGCACCAAGCACCTCGACGTGCCCGTGTTTGATACCGTTGCCGATGCCGTCAAAGAGACCGGGGCAAATGCATCGGTCATATTCGTGCCCGCGCCCTTCGGGGCCGACGCCATCCTCGAAGCGGTGTCCGCCGAGCTGCCGTTGGTGGTGTGCATCACCGAGGGGATGCCTGTGCTCGACATGATGCGCGTGTATAACGCTATGAAGGGGAGCAAGAGCCGCCTCATCGGACCCAACTGCCCCGGCCTCATCACGCCAGGCGAGGCCAAGCTGGGCATCATACCTGGCTACATCTGCAAGCCGGGCAACGTCGGCATGGTATCGCGCTCCGGCACCCTCACCTACGAGGTAATATGGGCGCTCAGCGAGATAGGCATGGGCCAGAGCACGGCTGTCGGCATCGGCGGCGACCCCATCAACGGCACTAACTTCATTGACTGCCTCCGCATGTTCCAGGACGACCCCCACACCGAGAAGATAGTGATGATAGGCGAAATAGGGGGCGACGAAGAGGAGAAAGCCGCTCGTTTCATCAAAGAATACGTTACCAAGCCCGTCGCGGGCTACATCGCAGGCCGCACCGCCCCCCCAGGGAGGCGCATGGGCCACGCCGGTGCCATCATCTCCGGCGGCGCTGGCACCGCCCAGGGAAAGATAGACGCCATGGAAGATGCGGGGGTGAAGGTCGCTAAGATACCGACGCAGATACCCGGGTTGCTCGCCTGAGCTAGCTCAACTATGGTTATCGCGAAGATGCTGATGCTCGCTTCCGCTGCTGGTGATTGGAAGTGCGGTAGCCGGGCGTTGAAGGCATGACGCACGATGGATATATATTACGGCGTCTACCTCACACCGCCTCCATCTCTACTCTACTCTCTCAGCCTGGCGCACCAGGTGCTGGCCGCCGAGTTTAACGCACGCACGGCGAGCAAGTTTATGGTACATTGTACCCTCAAAGGCTTCTTCAAGCCGGCTCCTCATACCTCTTCCGCCGATGTCATATCCGCATTGGACGATCTATTCGCCCGAACCCCGGCATTTACTACCAAAATACACCCACCCTGGGTATCGTCAACGGGCACGGGTGGCGAGAGTGTGCTACTGTGGCTGGAGAGGACCGGGGCTATACAGGAATTGCATAATTCTATATGGTCTATCATCGAGCCGTTCGTTGCTCAGGACTGCCTCTTCACACCTACTGAACCGTTGGGAGAGGACTTCGCTCCTCACATCACTCTGGTGCAATCGGACCTGCCATCCGAGCCTGGCATCATTATGCAGGGTATGGCGCTATGCCGCCACATATTCGACAATCTACCCACGCACGATCTTCTGGCCCAGGATGTGCAGTTAGTGGAGTTCTACGCGGATGACTGGGAGAACGCCTGGTGGGAGACATTACGATACAGGCAGATAAAGGGCTGGCAGTTGCCGCTGGAGGCTAATCACTCCTGATTTGGAGGAGAGACGTATGGTGACAATCAGGGCGGCGCGCCCCACCGATGCCCAGGGCATCGCTCGCGTCCACGTTGATAGCTGGCGCACTACCTATCGCGGGCTGGTGCTGGACGATTACCTGGCGAGCCTGCGGTACGAGGACCGGCAGAGTATGTGGGACCGGATACTGAACGACCCTGGTTACAGAGGCTTCATATACGTCGCTGAAAACGAGGGTGGAGAAGTAGTGGGGTTCGTATCGGGCGGCCCATCGAGGTCGGAGGACGAGCGAGATGCGCAATATGATGGAGAGCTATACGCCATCTACCTCGTCGAGTCCTACCAGGGGAAAGGGATAGGGCGGCAGCTTGCTAAGGCATTGGTAGAACGTATGCACAAGGCCAATCTCCGCTCGATGCTGGTGTGGGTCATCGCGGGCAACCCCGCGCAGAAGTTCTACGAAGCGCTGGGCGGGGAAGAGCTTCGCCGCCAGCAGTTCGAGCTTGGCGACGTGATGCTGGACGAAGTGGGCTACGGGTGGAAAGACACGTCGCATCTGTTGTAAAACGTGGACGAAGGACGAAAGACGAAAGACGAAGTTGGATCATTCGTCCTTCGTCTTTCGTCTTTCGTCCTTCGTCCACGTTTTCGTGCAGAACAAGGAGATCGCCTTTATGAGACCGGAGGGCGCTCTCATGCGGACCCTTGAAGAGCTGGCCGCCAATGCATGGCCCGCGCATATACAACAGCACCTGGGGTCGTGGCGTCTCCGGGCCTCGGAGGATGTCACACGGCGAGCTAACAGCGTTCTCCCACTTGGCGCGATGCCTGCGTACGCGGGCTGGTACGAAGAAATCATCTCCTTTTATGAGAGGCGTCGGCTCCCTATCAGGTTCCAGGTCAGCGACGCTGCCCCAGAAGGGCTTGATGCTATTCTGCAAGGTATGGGCTACACGGCGGAAGCTCATAGTGCCGTCTACGTAGCGCGCTGCCATGATGTGGTTACGCGCTCTTCCCAGGATGATGGTCTGCGTCTGACTCTTTCCAACACTCTTGAAGAAAAGTGGCTCGACTCCTTCCTCCGCATCGAGGGTCACGATGAGGCCAGGAGAGGAGCCTACAGGCGCATCATGGGGTCTATTGGCCCGCCCGCGTGCTTCGTAGAAGCGTGGCAGGATGGAGTCGTGATAGGTATTGGCATGGGCGTGGCCGAGCGCGAATGGATCGGGATGTTCAACATAGCCACGCTACCCCACTACAGGCGCAGGGGTGTGGGCACGGGGATAGTGCGTGCCCTGGCCGAGTGGGGCCTGGAGAATGGAGCGGCCCAAGCATACCTCCAGGTCATGCTCACCAACGGTACAGCCATAAACCTGTACACTAAGCTTGGATTCAGGTATCTTTACGGCTATCATTACCGCGTAGCGCAGTCGGACCCGCGCGGCAAGAAGCCCAAGCGTAATGCGGGCGGTGCGCCTTAGGGACTGTTCAGTTTGTGCATCATAAAGCTGACGATTTTGAATAACGAAACATCCATTTGTTTGCCATTCGGAGCGAAGCGAAGAATCTAAAAATCTACCCACACGTCCAAGCTCGGAGAACCAATGGTGCTAGTTCACAAGGAGAATTGAGCAATAGAAAGATGAGTTCTACCATCTTGATCAGGTTGCAAGCCATGCCAGCTAACGAGAAGATTGAACATAGCCATCGTGTAAGCAAGCCTTGCTTGGAAGTAAC
>DATEOC010000078.1:0-33862 GCA_035274425.1 Chloroflexia bacterium | reverse complement strand
CCCACCCAACCCAGCCGGGGAGAGTCGATTGATGACCATACACCTGTTATGCGATGCAGACGCTATCAGTAATCAGAAGGTAATAACTAAGTAAAGATAACTACAAGAGAGGCAAATAACATGACACACTATAAGTACCTGATCATCGGGGGCGGCATGACCGCTCACGCAGCGATTCGCGGCATCCGCGAGATAGACCCGGACGACTCCATAGCCCTCATCAGCGAGGAGAGCGACCCACCATATAAGCGTCCCCCGCTTTCCAAGAAGCTGTGGGCGGGTAAGCGCCTGGAGACCGTCTGGAGCAAGATCGACGACCTGGGAGTAAAGATGCACCTGGGCCGGACAGTCAAGGCAATAGACCCCGGCAATAAGCGTGTGACCGACACCGAGGGTACCGAATACGCCTTCGACAAGCTCCTCCTCGCCACAGGCGGCACGCCCAGGCAACTCCCGTTCGGTGGGGACGATATTATCTACTTCCGCACGCTCCAGGACTATCTGCGGCTGCGTGCATTGACCGAACGCGGGGAGCGCTTCGCCGTCATCGGCGGCGGCTTCATAGGCTCGGAGGTCGCCGCTGCCCTCGCGATGAACGGCAAGAAAGTCGTGATGGTCCTCCCCGAAACAGGGATCGGGGAGCGGTTGTACCCACCCGACATGGTAGAGTTCTTGAACAGTTACTACAGGGAAAAAGGGGTAGAGCTACTCACCGGAGAGCGAGCAGTTGGCCTGGAGAGATGCGGGGACCATCTGGCTCTGAAAACTCAGGGCGGCACGGAAATCGTGGTAGATGGCGTGGTAGCCGGCATCGGTATCGAGCCGAACGTTCGGCTCGCCGGGGAGGCGGGCCTGGAGGTAGTTAGTGGAAATGGCGGCATACCGGTGGACGAACTTCTGCGCGCAGGCCACCCGGACATCTTCGCCGCGGGGGATGTCGCCCTCTTTTGCGACCCGCTCCTGGAGAGGATACGCCGCGTTGAACACGAGGACAACGCCAACACGATGGGCAAAGCAGCAGGCAGGAACATGGCCGGAGCCAACGAGACGTACCGGCATTCGCCGTTCTTCTACTCCGATCTCTTCGATCTGGGGTATGAGGCGGTGGGCGAGCTTGATCCCCGACTCGAAACCGTCGCCGACTGGAAGGAGCCTTACCGCGAGGGCGTCGTCTACTACCTGCGGGATGGACATGTGCGAGGCGTGCTCCTGTGGAACGTGTGGGGGCAGGTAGATGCCGCCCGCAAGCTCATAGCTGAGCCTGGGCCGTTCCGGGCTGAAGACCTCAAGGGGAGGCTGCCTGGTTAGTTATCAGCTATCAGCAAACGGCTCTACAGGAACTGACAACTAATAGTTTACATGAAAGGATAAGCAAGTGGCATTGAAGCTGGATATAGATGAAGAAATAGATGAGGACATATATACAGATAGCGGTGTGAATATCCATCCGCGCCTGGTGTCAGGCGAGCAGATGCAGAGGTTCGAAGGCTATGTCGCGGAGATATTCACGGCCTTGGGGCTGGACCTCGATACGCCCGCCACCGCGGAGACGCCACGTCGCTTCATGCGAGCGATGTTCGATGCGACCAGTGGCTACGACGGCGACCCCAAGCTCCTCAAAGTTTTCCATACGGAATGCAGGGGAGGGTCTGATTGCCATCTGAGTCAGGTAATAGAGGGGCCGATACCCTTCCACGCCCTCTGCGAGCATCATGCTCTCCCATTTTATGGGAACGCCTACGTCGGGTACATAGCGCACGAAGGGATTATCGGCATATCCAAGCTCACGCGGCTGGTACGCCTCTACGCCAGACGCTTCTCGGTACAGGAGCGCATCGGCCAGCAGATCGCTGACACCCTGGTCTCGTTGATCCAGCCGCACGGAGTAGCCGTCTACCTGGAGGCGCACCACATGTGCATGCAGATGCGCGGCGTACGAGAGGTCTCTCCGATGACCCGCACCAGCGTCTGGCGGGGTGAGTACGATGGCAACCCGTCCCTCCGCTCCGAGTTCTTCACGGGATGTGGATTACAGCGTTAGAGAGGACGGTGGTAACGATGGTGGCAATGGTACCAGCACAATTAGAAACAATGACGACAGCAACTAAGACGCTAACATCTCCGGACCTCCTCACGCCATTCGAGACGCTGTATGACGCCAGCCATGGACCCGAGCTGCCGCTGCCCGCCGAGCTTGAGCGCATCTACGGCTCCCTCCACTTGCCGCACCCTAACGACCGCCCGTACGTGATTGGCAACCTGGTCACTACGCTCGACGGAGTAGTGTCGCTCGGCGTGCCGGGCATGGCAAGCGGCAAGGAGATTAGTGGCTTCAATACGCACGACCGGGTGCTCATGGGCATCTTGCGGGCCGTTGCCGATGCTGTGGTCTCAAGTGCTGGAACCCTACGCGCGTCGCCCGATCATGTTCTGACTCCTGATCACGCTTTCCACGCGATGGCGGAGCCTTACCGGCAGCTACGGGTTACCCTTGGGAAGGCGCAGATCCCCCTCAACGTAATAGTCAGCGGCAGCGGCGATCTCAGCCCCGACCTCGCGGTTCTCAGTGGTGAGGTGCCAGCGCTCGTCGTAACGACTGAAGAAGGTGCGCGCAGGGTCGCGCAAAGCGGCCTGCCCCGCGAGGTCGTCGTTGAGTCAGCGCCAGGCGTCGACTCGGTTACCGCGAGGTCAGTTCTGGACGCGATTGTGCGCACCGGCAATGGCGGCCTGGTGTTGGTTGAGGGCGGTCCCCATCTGATGGCAAGCTTCTTCGCGGAAGGGTGCCTGGATGAGATGTTCCTGACCCTCTCCCCGCAAGTTGCCGGTCGGGACAACAAGACGGAGCGCCCGGGGCTTGTAGCGGGTAAGAGCCTGGCCCCGGAGCACCCAGCCTGGGGAACGCTCCTTGACGCGAGGCGTGCGGGGAGCCATCTCTTCCTGCGCTACATGTTTGGCGATGCGAAGTGAACAGGGCGGATATATGTGTATGTAGAGCAAGATTGAGAGAGGTATTGAGACAATGGTTACTCAACTTCAGCGACTCTTAGAGATGGGGCAAAGCCCCTGGTACGATGACATCCATCGCGGCCTTGTGAATTCGGGCAAACTGCAGACCTTGATCAGCATGGGGATACGCGGGGCGACCGTAAACCCAACCATATTCGAGAAAGCGCTGGCAGGCAGCGCCGACTATGACGATGAGATAAGGGAGCTATTGGGACGAGGACTCGATCCTTCCCAGATATATGAGCGGCTGTTGATCGAGGATGTCCGCTCGGCGGCGGACCTGTTCCGCCCGATACTTGAGGAGACTGGCGGCCTCGATGGGTATGTCAGCATCGAGGTGTCGCCTTACCTGGCCCACGATACACGGGGCACTGTGGAGGAGGCACGGCGCTTCTTCCGGGAGGTAGCGCGGGCCAACGTGATGATCAAGGTGCCTGCCACGGACGAAGGGGTGCCCGCTATACGCCAGCTTACGGGCGAGGGGATCAACGTCAACATCACTCTGATTTTCGGAATTGATTACTACGAGCAGGTCATGGACGCGTACATTGGCGGTCTGCATGACCTCAGGTCGAAAGGGGAACCAATCGACCGGGTAACCTCCGTTGCCAGCTTCTTCGTCAGCCGCGTGGATGTCGAGGTAGACAGAAGGTTGGACGCGCTCATTGAGGCCGAGCAGAATGAGGAGAAGAGGCGACATCTGCAAGACCAGAAGGGTAAGGCAGCAATAGCCAATGCACGCCTTGCGTACCAGCACTTCAAGCGGAAGTTCTATGGTGAGACATTTAGAGAACTGCGAGCGGCGGGAGCCAGGGTGCAGCGTCCGCTCTGGGCCAGCTCTGGTGCTAAGAACCCCGCTTACCGGGACGTGATGTACGTGGAGCAGCTGATTGGCCCCGACACCATAAACACTATGCCCGCCGCCACCATAGAGGCCTTCGAGGATCACGGGCAGGTGTCACGCACGATAGACGGACAACGGCATTTTGAGGAGACGCGGGCGACGATGCAAGCGCTGAGCGCTGCAGGCATCAATATGAAAGAGGTGACGGACAAGCTGCAGCTGGACGGCATAGAGGCTTTCGCCAAGTCGCTAGAAAGTTTCTACGCCGCTATCAGGCTGAAACAGGCAGCAGTCACCAAGGGGAAGCACCTGGCAGCAAGCCTGCGCTAATGCCGGTCTGATGCGCTAAGCACGGGCTTCAGCTCGTATTGCGCCGACCGAAGGGAAGGGATTAGCCGATGTATGTTGCTGGTAGCGTGGACACCGTAGACACCGTGAGTATAATGGAGGCACGAAGAGCTTGGCCCGTAGCCGAAAATTTCATGCCTGATTTCAGGCTACCCTCTGCTGAGATGGAGCCTGTTCAGACCTCTGATTACCGTAAAATCCGGTGCCTGGTGCTTCTATTCGCTGGCGAGTGCAGCCCCAGGACCGCGACTAGCCTTCTCTCGGATCTCGCCAGACACTACCCGGAGATTGCCCGTGAAAGTGCTGAGGTGCTAGTGGTGGTGCGAGGCACGCCCGCTGCTGCCGCACACTTCAAGAAGCGATATGATCTGCCTTTTCTTGTCCTCGCCGACGAAGACGGACAGGTTCATAGGGACTATGGAGCCGTGGCCTCGGATGGGAGGTCCGTATGTGAGGCTGTTTACGTTGCCGGGCGCTTTGGAAAGGTCTATCTGTCCAGCCGCGCCTGCGACGGGCCCCCTCTCCCAACGGCACAGGGCATCCTGAGATGGCTCTACTTCATCGAGTCGAAGTGCCCGGAGTGTGGGCTGGACGAACCGTTGATGTAGCTTGCATGAGCATTAGGAAACTATGTTGAACGAACGAGCAGGTCCCGCAAGAATAGTGGTCGTAGATGATGAGCCTAGCCTCGTAGATCTGGTGCGCAGCTATCTTGAAGCCGAAGGATACCTCGTATTCGAGGCATACGATGGCCCTTCCGCGTTGGAGGCAGTTGCGCGTGAGCAGCCCGATGTTGTGGTGCTTGACGTGATGCTGCCCGGCATAGATGGGATCGAGGTGTGCCGGCGGCTGCGCCACTTCTCCAATGCTTATGTGCTAATGCTTACCTCCAAATCACAGGAGGTGGACAAGCTGATCGGGCTTTCGGTTGGCGCAGACGATTACCTCACCAAGCCGTTCAGCCCACGCGAGCTGGTAGCCAGGGTCAAGGCGATGATACGCCGAACCGAGATGGCGGGTTCGCCCGCCACAGGCAGGATGTCGTCCGATATACCGCCTCCCGTAATCTTCGGTGACCTGGTCATAGATGCTGCTCGCCACGAAGTGCGCAAGCGGGGGGAGCTTGTCCATCTTACGCCCCGCGAGTTCGAGCTGCTGGTAACATTGTCGGCGCACCCTGGACTGGTCTTCACCCGTAACCAACTGCTAAACCGAATATGGGGTGATGAGGTTTACGAGGAGCGTCTCGTCGACGTGCATATGGCGGGCCTGCGCAAGAAGCTGGAGGACGACACGGCCAGGCCGCAATATATAGAGACCGTGCGTGGGGTAGGATTCAGGTTCGGTACGCGCAGCACCTCATCAGCGCGTTCGCCTTTACCCACGTCGAGCAACGAGCCAAAAGAGCAGGATGAAAGTTGAGATGGGCCATAGATGAAGAGGTCGCGCTTTGGATTGAGAGAAAAGATCATAGCGACGCATCTGCTCGTTGTCGCCTCGTCTCTGATTGCCCTCGTAGCGGTTCTCTTGCTGGCATCCCTGATATTTACACCCTGGCCGCCGACTAGTGTGCAGGTAGTGCCAGCCTTCGTGCTGCTGACAACGGTAGCACTTACCGGGGTGGCAACTGCCATAGTGGCTGCTCGCTGGCTCTATCAGCAGATCACCGTACCCCTGAGGCGCGCATCATCTTTGGCCCGGCTCCTTGCGAAAGGGAAGTATCCGGACAGCATGCCCAGCAACGAGCAAATTGTCCCCACGGGTAGCGACGATATGGACGAGCTAGACTCTGCCCTCAACGATCTCTCCGTATCGCTGCAAGAAGCCGAGCGGCGGCGCACAGAATCGTTTGACGAGATTACGCACGAGCTTCGCACCCCTATAGCCATTCTAGAAGGATATTTCGAGGGCCTCCTCGATGGGCACGTGAAACCTACCGACAAGACCTGGGCGATGCTCTACGATGTAGCAAGCCGGGTGCATCGCCTGGTCGATACCCTCAGGGTCCTATCGCGAGCCGAAGCCCGGCGGGAACCACCCGATCTCCAATCTGTTGCCCCGGATGCTTTGGCAAGAGCAGCACTCGACCGCATGCGCTTACATTTCGACGAGAAAGGCCTGGAACTGGTCGCCGACATTCCGACAGGCTTACCGCACGTTCTGGCCGACCCCGACTACACCATTCAGGTGCTGGTGAACCTGCTGACGAACGCGCTCCGGTACACCTCCGTCCCCGGCATGGTAACTGTAGCCGTCAAGCTCTTTGCGGACACCGCAGCCACTGATGATAGCGAGCCTCCTGAAGGTACATCATCTGCGCCTGGTGCCCGCGAAGTCGTGTTCCGCGTAACTGACACGGGAATGGGGATCGCAGCCGAGCACATACCTCACTTATTCGAGCGCTTCTTCCGGGTGGACAGGTCGAGCAGCCGGGCTACTGGCGGCTCCGGGATCGGCCTGCCCGTCGCAAAGGCGCTCGTGGAAACTATGGGAGGGAGGATATGGGCTGAAAGCTTGGGTCTCGGAAAAGGTAGCTCTTTCGCCTTTACTCTGCTGTTATCGGCGGATCATACCCCTTCCTAGAGGGTCTTCCCCCGTATTCCTAAACCCCCACATTCCCCGTATTGCACATGTTACTTACATACCGGGTGAAACGCGCGTGCCACCGGCGTTTGTAATACCCCTGCCTGCGATCCGCCAATCAGCAATCGCACTCCTCCCTCGCACTCCACGCCGCCGGGCCACACCTCGCAGGTCTGCGCGCCTTGCCTTCGATCTTAACGGAATCTTAGCACTACCCTTGCACTATCCTAAAGCTCCTCGCCTAGAATTAGAGTAACAGCACAACGCTGGATTACATCGTTTTAGCTTCGATCCTAGTCTGGGTTCCAAAGCCCAATGCGCACCAGGAGCTATGTCGAGCATTCAGCGAGCGAAAAAATTACAGAGAGGAGATACAGAAATGGTCCTTCGCACCAGACGGACGGAACGGACGCCGGACAGCGCCATTAATACCAACGTCAACCATATTAATCAGGTAGGCCACATGGGCGGCCCAAAGGCGTCCCACGTCAAAGAGGTGTTGCTCACCTTGAGAACGCGGCTAGAGACCCAGTTGGAGGCCGATGACGATCGTGACGTCGCGATGGTACGTGCCCTTCAGGCCAACATCCACAGTCAATTAGAGCAGATCAGTGAGGCCCTTTCGCAGATTGAGCAAGGGAAATACGGGCTATGCACCAACTGCCTTACTCGGATTGAGAGTGATCGCCTGGTGGTCCGGCCCTATTCTACGTTGTGCCTGGGCTGCCAGAATCGAAAGGAACGCGGCTTACTGGCGCACACGAATCTAGCGAGCAGCTTGACCTCTTAGCTTCGCCAGCTACCAGGTACGAGTGAAGCGGGGGTAGCTGTCACCGGTCACCGCTGGAAGCGCCTTGCATTCCCGGTAGGCAGAGCCGCATTAATTCAAGAGCATAGCGGTAATTGTCATAAGTCACCTATGTTACAAGGAGGTAACACTACTCATGAAAAGCGCAACTTCGACGATGTCAACCGGTCCGACCCATCACGACACAGACCAAATGCCGGGTGGGAACGGGCACAACGGGCACAACGGAAGGGGCACGGCACTACTGGCCACCCCCGCTCCACTTATGCCCCCAATGGCCAAGCCGCTAATAAAGGATGAACAGGGGCTGCTGAACAGCGCCACAGTCTATTTTGAGCACGCCGCCGAACGCCTGGGCCTGGACGCAGGGACACGTGAGATCCTGAAGAGGCCGGAGCGTGAGATGCTGGTGTCGGTGCCGGTGGTACGGGACGACGGCCGGGTGGAGGTCTTCGCGGGCAACCGCGTGCAGCATTCCACCGTTCGTGGCCCTGGAAAGGGAGGTGTGCGCTACCACCCGCATGTAACGCTGGAAGAAGTGGAGGGCCTTGCCGCCCTCATGACCTGGAAGTGTGCCGTCGTCGACATACCGTACGGTGGCGCCAAGGGAGGCATAATCTGCGACCCCGCCACCATGTCCAAGAACGAACTACGGCAGCTCACGATGGGTTACACACGAGCTATTATGCCAATTATCGGCCCTCACAAAGACATTCCCGCCCCTGACGTCAACACCAACGAGCAGACGATGGCCTGGATGGTGGAGGCCGCAAGCAGCATGGCTGGACACAACGTCTTCGGCATCGTTACCGGTAAGCCTCTATCGCTCGGTGGGTCGCAGGGGCGGGCCGAGGCCACGGGACGTGGCGTGGCAATAGCAACCGTCAGCATGCTGAAGAAAGCCTGGATGCAGCTTGAGGATACCACCGTGGCCATCCAGGGGTTCGGCAAGGTAGGCGCACACACGGCACGAATACTTGCCGGGATGGGCTGCAAAGTAGTGGCGGTGAGCGACATCTCTGGAGGGTTTTACAACCCCAAGGGCCTTGACGTGGAGAGCCTCATCCAACATGTTGCCGATTCTCCAAGCCACCTGCTCGAAGGATATAAGGGCGATGCCGAGCCCATTACCAACGAGGAGTTACTCTACCTGCAGGTGGAGGTGCTCATCCCCGCCGCTATGGAGAACCAGATAATGGCCGCAAACGTCGGCCGCGTCCGGGCCAAGGCGATCGTGGAAGGAGCCAACGGCCCGACCACCCCTGAAGCGGACCATGCACTGGTGGAGAGAGGCGTACTTGTAGTGCCCGACATCCTGGCTAACGCCGGTGGCGTAGTGGTCTCCTACTTCGAGTGGGTGCAGAACCTGAACAACTACTACTGGGACCTCGACACCGTCCGCCAGCGCTTGGAAGAGGTGATGGTGCGCAGCTTCAACGACGTATGGAATTTCAGTAGCCGTCATCAAGTTGATCTGCGCACCGGTGCCTATATGTTCGGTATCCAGCGGGTCGCCGATGCGCTCGATACGCGCGGACTAGCTTGATAGCTCCAAAGCGCACTGCGTAGAGAAAGGATAAGGCAGGTGAAATGCTAAATCAATCGCTACTTACGGTTGAGACGGACTTCTTACCAAGGACGACACGAAGAGTGTACTGCGCAGAGGAAGCACACCTCAGGCTGGCAGACGGCACGCCGCTCCATCTCGAGTGGATCATAGAAGGCACCGATGGTAAGTTGTACATGGTGCGCTCTGAGCTAGGAGGCTGGCTCAGGCGCACTCCGTATGAGGGATCGCTTGACGGGATGAAACTTGTAGCTTCGGAGAAGGCTGAGAGTATCATGTGGCTGACCTATGCGGACACGGATGGGGCCGAGAATGCGAGCACAAGGGAGTACGAGGAACAACTCGGGCACACAGGATACAGGGCAGATGCTCTCGATCATTGGGCCTATTAACGGCGACCGGGAGCGACTTCCCGATATGTGAGGGCGAGTGCTGGCGGCTAAACGAAGCAGAGGTCGGGGCTTGGCTGCATAACGCAGGGTGGACGACCACGGGCACTCAGAGCGAGCACACTGCGCAGGTCAAGGTAAGTCAACAGGCCAGACGCACCTGGGTGAAGCCTTACCTGGGCCCAACTCCCTATCTCGTTGGGCCAACCACGATGTGCAGCGTATGCAGTTCGATGTTTAGCGCCCTACAAGCGTCTCACAGTTAGGGAAGAAGGTGTTAGCTACTATCTTGGACGCCTGCCCTCTCGTCACGTTGGCGAAGGGCCGGAAGTATGGACGGTTCTGGTCGTCACAAGGCTCACCTTCCCCTCCGCACAGGTATCCACCCATCACTCCCAGGTTGGTCAGGCGCATTATCCATACGTAGAATGGGTGCTCCTCTGGTACGTCTGTAAAGTACAGTCCGCTCGGTGTGCCTCCTATCCCTGCTGTGTTAGAGACGATCTTCGCCAGCTGCCCTCTGGTGGCGTTAGCGAAAGGGCGGAAGTAAGGTCGGTTATCAGGAGGCTCGCATGGCTCTTCGGGGATAGTACCGCATGGATAGCCTCCCATATAGCCTAGCTGGGACAGACGGTTGATCCAGGCATAGAAGGTATGGGTAGGTGGTACGTCCTCGAATAGCTGCCCTCCTGGGTCATTCTCCAGACCAGCAGCATTACTCACCATCTTGGCTATCTGCCCCCTCGTTATCTCGTTACCAGGCTTGAACGTACCGTCAGAATAACCAGAGATGATCCCTCTACACGCCAGGCACCTGATAAACGAGTAGAAGGTGTGGTCCGGTGGCACGTCAGAGAAGGTGATCGTGCAGGCAGTGACGGTAGCCGTGGAGGTAGCTACGGACGTGGATACAGAGGTAGCTGTGGAAGTAGATACATACGTAGCTGAAGCGGCAGTAGTGCCAGTAGGCACGCTGGTCTGCGTATTAGTCGGAATGGGCGTCACTGTCGCTGTAGAGGTAGACGTGGAAGACGGAACAATTGTACTGGTAGGACAACTGCCACCGCCAATGGTGCCGTTGAGGCGGAACATCTGGCCCGGCCATGAGAATCCTGCACATGTTGTGAGGCGAGTCCAGCTGGTGCAGCCTGTTGCATATGCGCCACCCTCGCGCCAGGCGGTCGAGTTGTTGTTGAGTACTGAGCGACCTTGCCAGTACCAGTTTGCCCCGACGATGTTCCCCTGTACCGAGACCCAGTAGGTTCCGGTCGCTATGTTGACAGGGGTGGTCAGATTGATAACGTAGTCAGGGTTGGTGCCGCCGACTGCAAGGTTGGTTGCTGTGTAGACGGGCGTACCTGGCAGGGTGGCCGACTCTGTGTAGATGTAGACGTTGAACGAGGTCGGGTTGGGGAAGCCAACACGTGCCCGCACGTCCATCTGGTTGATCTGCCAGGTCTGACCGGCTGGAACGACGAAGTCGTCCGCGGCCTCGGCAGAAAAGGTTGGGTTGTCCGTACGGTTCGCCGAGACGATGCCATTGCCGAGATCGTTATTGTACTGGTCGAGCAGCACCACGTTGGGAGCGGCTGGGAGGGCCAGTTTAGCCGGCGAACCTGACTGGCTCTTGACGACCGCTGGCAGTGGGTCTGAGGCCTGCCTGCTCTCCGAGCGGGCTGGCTTCACGCCTCCGTCTACTATCACAGGGTTCTGAGCAGATGCTATGCGTACAAAGGGCACGCAGGTAGCTGTTGCTGTGCTCGTGGCTCCGCCTGGCTGCTCTGCTTGCTCGGGCTGCCCTCTGCCTCCCGTATCGAGGTTTGGGCGCGCTGCTTGCACGGTGTTGGATAGACTACCTATCACTAAGAAAGCAGCTACAACGATAAGAGTCAGGCCTAAGGCGACGCGTTTCATGTTTTGCTACTCCTTCTGCATATTGCGACGTTACCATTGTTGACGTTGTCTATTGTCTCCGCAAGAAAGCTCTATCATTTGACAGACCTTTTTCTCCTGAATCACTCCCGAAACGTTACATTTCGCCACATCAATATCCGCGTGATTGCGCATCAACTTCAACACCTATGAGCGTGGTAGGGGTGTTCCTCTTTTCTGGCTTCTTATAATATTAGCCGCATATTGGTATACCCACAAGTGCCATTTTCGAGTATACTGGCTATACCAATTGAGCATCTTACATAGGTGGCCCAGGGACGCCGCACCATATTTCTTCTTGTTGGAGGTAATCGAAAGAATGGAGAAGCACCCATCTGGAATCAAACGAGAATCGTGGCTCGTCTTGGCAGGCCGCGCTTCCGAGCCTGGCGCTCCACTGAACGTGCCGCTGATCCCTGCATCGAACTACATACTCGGCAGCGGGTGCGAATATTCGCGTGATGATGGTACGCCGATGCTCTCTGGGCAGACCTCGACTCGGCAATAGGCTCTGCTACGCCGTGACTCTGTCGGTTGTTTAGAGAGGAATATTACAAGGGAGGAATTACGATGGCGAAGCAGGTGGCCGCAGTACTCAGCCCGCTGCTGGTGCTGACGAGGAGCGTGGACGGTGAGGGCACAGACAAGCCACTGAAGCCGCTGCACCGGCAACTATATGAGGGCTTGCGCGACCTGGTGCTTGACGGACGAATTGAGCCGGGCGCCCAGTTGCCTGCCACGCGGGTCCTGGCGCGCGAACTCGGCGTCTCGCGCATGACGGTTGTACAAGTGTTCGAGCAACTGATGGCTGAAGGCTATCTGACAGGCAAAGTTGGCGCCGGGACGTTCGTGTCGCGCAGCCTGCCGGACGATCTGTTGAGCGTGCGCCGCCAGGAGCGCCAGGAGCCTCTCCAGGTTGTTGTCCCGCAGGCTAGCCAGAGCCCTGGCCGCCAGTTGTCGGGACGTGGCGCTGTTATCGCATCCACGTCAGTACTAACTATGCGTGACGAAGGAAAACCTCGCGCCTTCCGGACAGGGGTACCTGCCCTCGACGCCTTTCCCTGGAGCATCTGGCGGCGCGTCACCGCCGAGTCCTCCCGCCATCTCCCGCTTGATTTGCTCAATTATGGCGATCCCGCAGGCTATGCGCCACTGAGAGAGGCTATTGCAGGTTACCTGGGACTATCACGTGGCGTGCGCTGCACGGCGCAGCAGATAATCATCGTCTCCGGCTCGCAGCAGGCGCTCGATTTGATTGCCCGCATTCTGCTCGATCCCGGCGATAGCGCCTGGGTAGAGGAACCGGGCTACATAGGTGCACGTGCGGCACTGATTGGCGCCGGAGCACATGTAGTACCGGTGCCAGTGGACGATGAAGGATTGGATGTCGTCTCCGGCGCGGCCACTGCGCCCCATGCCCGGCTGGTCTACGTCACTCCATCGCACCAATATCCACTTGGCGTGACAATGAGTATAAACCGGAGGCTGGCCATGCTGGAATGGGCCCACCAACATGGCGCCTGGATCGTAGAGGACGACTACGATAGCGAGTATCGCTATTCCGGCTACCCGATCCCCGCCTTACAGGGCCTCGACCTGCATAGCAGAGTTATCTACGTCGGCACGTTCAGCAAGGTGCTCTGCCCAGGCCTGCGCCTGGGCTACCTGGTGGTGCCCGAAGACCTGGTTGATCCTTTCACGGCAGCTCGGTCAGTTAGTGACCGTCAGCCGCCTGCGCTGGAGCAAGTCGTAGTGGCCCGTTTCATCGAGCAAGGTCACTTCATGCGCCACATCAGGCGAATGCGCCAGTTATATGCTGAGCGCCAGGAGTATCTGATTGAGCTTGGACGTCGGGAACTGGCCGGACTGCTCGAGTTAGCGCCAGGCGAAGCGGGCATGCACCTGGTTGGCTGGCTGCCTCGGGGTACTGACGACCGTGCTGCCTCCCGTAGCGCGCTCGCCAACGGCGTGGAAGTCCGACCGCTCTCCGCTTATGCCTATGGGCAGAACAGTGGCACTCTTGACCGGCCGGGCCTGGTGTTAGGCTATACTGGCCTGTCGTGTGAAGAGCTAGCCGAAGGTGTGCGGCGGCTAGCCGCGTCGTTGTGAACCTGGGCATACGAATGAACCGGGATAGTGAAGAATTGGAGAAAGGCCGGGAGATCCTGGCTTACCAAACCTACCATACCTACTATAATTATGCTGAAAATTGGGTTTGTCTCTTGAGCACTGCCTCACAGCCACCGTGAGCGGGATCACTGGCACCTGGCGCTTTGCCGCTGGCGTGCCCTCCGCTGGCGCAGAAGTCATGGCGGAAACGCAGGCGTCTCTCCGTGGCGGTCGCCCGCGGGGCTTACCAAGCAGCACAAGCAAGCCGCCGTGCTCGAAGGCGTGAATCCAGCCACGAATAGTTTTGTGGCAATGACCATAAGCCTCGGCAATGGCTGGAACCGATCAACCACTAGCTGACAGCAGTAGGATTTGTGCGCGATGGGCCATATCTGCTGCGTTATGCTGCAATTGATGGAGCACTCGCGGCGATTTCCATCTGGCAGTCGCGAGACTAAGCAGGAACGTAGGTCAACCTGATCACGTCCTCGTCAATCCGATCATTAGCCATAAGGCGGAGCGGTGGCCGGGGTCCGGCGAAATATGGCTTGCCGTGGCCAAGCACCACGGGGTGCAGGTAGATCCTATACTCATCGATCAGGCCAAGTTCGGTGAGGCTTTGCGCCAGGGTCGGGCCAGCAACTTCGATCTCCCCGTCGCGCTCGGCCTTCAGTTCGCGGATCATGCTCTCAAGATCATCCTCAACAAGCCTGGCATTGGGGCCGACCGACTTCAACGTGCGCGAGACGACCCATTTCGGCTGGTTCCGCCACGCCGCCGCGAAGGCGTGTTCCTCTGTATCCCATTCAGGCTGATCGTCGTCCCAGTAACGCATGACCTCATACATTCGGCGACCGTACACACTGCCCGCCTGCCCCTGAGTCTGCTCGATGAAGTGGCGGAATAGCGTGGGGCCTGGCGCAAACGCCATATGGTCAACGTAGCCGTCCAGGGACACGTTCATTCCGAACACAAGCTTAGCCATACCAACTTCCTTTCCTTATGTCCTTACGCGGCACATCCGCGCGGTTGTGATTGCGTTATGCAATCGGTTGTAAGTTAGACAGACTGATTTTATATCGCAATTGGGTTTTGGAGCGCACATAGACACCCCACGCTAGGGCTGCCCAATCCATCTGACTCTCGAAGCGCTGGGGGATCGCTGGAGCCTGATCGTCATCCGCGACTTGATGTTCGGCAACCACCGTCACTTTCGCGAGTTGCTGACCCGGTCGGAGGAGCGGATAGCCTCGACCATTCTAGCCGACCGGCTGACGCGCCTGGAGAAAGCCGGATTGGTATCCCCTGAGCTTATCCACTGAGCTACGGACGCTTATGTGCCAGCTAATATAACACAAAATCGCCTGCATGCGCCCGGCTTTTACTCTATCTTTACAACAACCGCAGTTGCTGGAACTCAGGCGGAGCGGATTTACGCTTACGATGATCATGTCCATGACAGTTGTTGATCCAGGAGCGTCCCCAAAGGGCTTTTTTTGACAAACCAAAGGTACCTCTCTATTTGAGCCCTCTTCGTGCATCGTATCGCGTCTCAAAAGTCGTTCCGCAATTATCGTTTCATTTACTCTATTGCGCGCGGGGTTTTGGGACCCGAAAGAAATGGTCTTTGACTGTGTATTCAGCTCACCTGCTACTTGCTAACCCGAGCTCATAGAGAATAGAGCAGATTTGTTTACCCATAAACCAGTGCAGAATAACTCGGTAATCCAGTGCAGACGAAATATGTAAGTGACACCAATCTCAACCGTTTTCCACATGATGTCACTTACATATCTACTCTGCATTGAGTGCATATATCATTTGCACTGGATTACCGAGTTATTCTCCACGGGTTCATATGTTAACCGGTGGTCACCGGGCTCCATTGATATGGCCTCGCATAAACCATAACTCCTCCCATTCACTTGCCTTCCTTATTTAATGCAGGAGAGCACTTAAAAGTCGGGGCATCAGGCTGCCGGGGAGAGTTGCCCGGCCTATGCCACCGCAGGTCGAAACTGAGGATACCAGCTCCGAAATGTGTCTTCCCAATCTTCATTGATCACCGCAGTCCGCACTTGTAGGAGTAGGTGCGCTCCCTCCGGCGTCCATTGCATCTGCTGCTTCTTTACCATCCGCTTGCTGATCACCTGGTTGACCGTCGACTCGGCGAAGCTGGTGCTGATCCGTTCGCCGTTGCGATACCGTTCCCCGTAGTTGACAATATAACCGGCGTTGTTGATGATGTAGGTCTCCAGATCCCTCAGGTATTTGACCATGCGTGCAGCCCCTTCGCTGCCCGCTTGCGGTTTGTGCTTACCTTCCTCATCGTAATCTCAACAATCCAAATCCGCCGCAAGCCATCGCAGTTGCTCCAACGCCTTGCTCGTGTTCCCATGCCATAGATAGTGTTTTACACTCTCCAGACGTCGCTCCAAACTCTCCTCCTCGGGGTCACGCGCCATATGAGCCACATGAGCAGACCATTGCTTCTCCAAACCCCGCGCACACTGTTGCAGCACGTTGATCTTCATGGCCGGGTGGAACCAGTCCAGGATGTGCTCTGCACCCGGGTGTAGAAAAGCTGGTAGCCGGCGAACCGTATCTCCGCCGTCTGAGAAGAAGGTCACCTGCTGATTGGCCTTCATGCCCTGTGCTTGCAGCAGTTCGAACAGGCGCCGCTTCGGCTTCTTGTCGAAGCTCTGCACCAGGGCGAAGCATTTGTCCGAGGCTGGTACTGCTGCGTCTTCAGGGTCATCACGGCGGAAGGAGAGGATGCTCTTGCCCGCTATGACCTCGAACAGGTTGCCCGACCGGTCGCCGTTGGTGCTGTTGGTGCCGCGCCGAGCACGTACAATACCCCCGTCCAATCCTACTGAGAGTGGACCGTCCGGGATCGGTAGCCGACTCAGTTCCGCCGGGGAACCTTCCATACATATGGCCTGTTCGTCTCCCAGCATTTTCTCCTTACGCCGTGCCGCCCGCAAGGTGTGATTACGCACTGTGATCGCGCTATGTTTCCGGTCGATGGGTAACACCTCGTGGAGCAGTTCCGTGGTCAGCCCATAGGAGGCTAACGAAGCCCACTTCGTCTCCAGGTAAAGCAACTCCGGACTGGTCCGTTCGGGCAGCAGTGCCGCGAGGGGTCGGAAGGTCGTGGTCGTGTGTGGCTCGGCCGTGTCCGAGTTCGTCGTTTGCGGCTGCTGAGAAGGACGGGAAGTATGGCAAGGACGGCAGTGGCAACTGCACTGCCTCCAGCGTGGGTTGCTCACTCTAATCAGGCCGAACAGCGTACGGAATAGTGCTGGATCGGACTGCTTGAGGCGCCGCTTCTTGCCACAATGCGGACAAGGCCGTTGTTGATCGAGATAAGCCTCTACTTGCCGCTCGACTACCGCCTGCTGCAGTTGGTGCAGCACCTGCTTACTCTCGGCCAGGGTCAACCCTACGGTTTCCAGCCTGACCTCGTTCTCGCTACGTGTCAAGGTGACTGACTCCTGCCGTTGTTCGGTGCCATCGTCGGCAATGACTACTAATTCGATGCGGAATTGCATTTCGGCTCCTTCATCACCCTTTTTCACCTATCACCCTTCATCATCCTTATCCTTTTGCCAACTTGCGAAGGGCCGCGTTCACCGTGCGACGCTTGAAGGTGACCGGAGCATTCGCTTCGCGTTCCCGCATGCGCTCCAACGCGTCCACGAACTCTCTATCTTCATAGGTAGGCCGAGGTCCACCATCACAGAAATCGAGGAGCCGCTGCGCCACCAGGAGCACGTCCTCGCGCACTTCATCCATAGCTCGCCAGGAGTAGCGCTCTTCAAGGAGGCGCCGGTAGCCTGGTGGACCACCGCAGTCCTCTGGCGGGCAGTCTCCGGAGCCAGCAACGCAAACAGGGTAAGTCTTGCGTGGGTCAAGGGTATCGAGCGGGAGCACTTGTTCGAGGCGGATGTCGTGTTGCCAGAAGTCCCCCATATCATATTCGTATTCAAAGCGTTCACCTCGACGCAACTTGAAATCGGAGAGCTTGACCTGGAAGGGATTGTCGTCGAACAAAATGCCGCCGTCACGGTAAATGCCGTACTCCTTGCCAAAGATGCGGAACTGGTGCAGATGCAGATCTTGCCAGCCCATGGCGATTTGGAGAATGGTATGCAACTGACCGATGGTAATGTCGCTCGTCACGAGGAGGCGGCGCCAGATCATGGGGCTACAATCGCGTAGCACCACCTTGAGTTGATACACCTGGACGCTGGTCTGGCTTTGTGGCTGATGTAGCTCATGTAGCTCATGTAGCTCATGTAGCTCATGTAGCTGATGGGGCTTATCGTCGCTCACGTCCAGCTCCTATGCTTATGCTGTTTCAGTTGGCAGCACAATCACAATCAGCATGGGGCACCATGGCTTCGGAGGGCTGAAACGGTAGGAACGATGGTGCCCCATGGTGCCCTGTGGTGCTCAAAGAAACGAACGTTTCCTAGTACAGCCAGATATCCCTTCGGATTGCCACACATGAGCCTACAGGCCTATCGGCGCTTCAGCATACCACAAAGCGGAAGAGGAGCAATTCTCCATGCGTATCGCTATATTAGCCATGACAGAGGCACGACGTGGGTGGCGATGCCCCCGGCTTTTTAGTGCTCCCCCCTTGCACGGCCTATTCTTCAATTGTATACTTATATACATAGCAAAGGCGATAAGTCCTCGTGAAGATCGACCTGCAGTTTGACTGGGCTGTATCTCGCGGGGCCACTATGCTGGGTGCCCTGGGTGGTTCAGCTTACCAGAGACTCGCGGAGGGGAGCACAATGGATGTTTCCGCCGATCTTGAAATTGGGCTTCACCACCTGGAGGAAAACAGCTATGCCATCGAGCTGCGTTTCACCGTGTCGAACGACCAGGCTTTCCCAGACCCAGTCAAAGGTGTAGCGACCTTCGATTTCGAGCGTCTGCTTGGAGCAACGACCGACCCTATCACCTACGGCAAGTTACTCAGTCACAGCTTGTTCGCTGATGCTCAAGTCCTCAGCCGATATCGCGAGGCCCGCCAGACGGCAGAGAGGATTTCCGTTCCCCTGCACTTACGGCTATTCATCTGGCCCGGCGCCCTCCGGCTTCATGAGCTTTACTGGGAGATGTTATCTGATCCCAAAAATGGAGAACTGCTGGCCACTGATCAAAACATCCTCTTTTCGCGCTTCCTGACTAGTAGTACCGACCGACGACGGTTGCGATTACGCGCCCGTAGCGATCTGAAGGCGCTGATTGCCATTGCCAACCCAAGCCTGGCACAGGATGAATTCTCGTTCGATGGCAGCTCCCTTGCCGCAATTGACGAGCAAGGCGAACTTGACCGTGCTTTGACGGCTCTGGCCGGTTTACGGGTTGAAACGTTGCCGGCTCGAAGCATAACCCTGGAGCATCTGGTCGAAGTCCTGGGTCAGGGTTACGACATTGTCTATTTGGTCGCCCATGGCGGCTTCAGCAATAAAGAGCCTGTGATCTTGCTGGAAGACGGTGCTGGTGGTGCCAAGCCAGCGTCAGGTGGCGCTCTTGTCACCCGCATACGCGAGCTACAAGAACGCCCACTATTGATGGTACTGGCCTCGTGTCAGAGCGCTGCGATGGGCACCAGCAATGATGATGGCGCTCTTGCGTCGTTAGGCCCTCTTCTTGCAGAGGCGGGAGTGCCGGCGGTACTCGCTATGCAAGGCAACATCAGCATGCGCACCGTGGCCAGATTCATGCCTGTCTTCTTCAGCCAACTGAAACAGCACGGCCAGATCGACCGCGCGGTGGCCACGGCTCGAGGCGGCATACGCGAGTATCCGGACTTTTGGATGCCTGCGCTCTTCTCGCGCCTACAGGGCGGGCGAATCTGGTACTCGCCGGGCTTCGTCCTGAGCAGTGATGACGATTTCACCGGCTGGGACTCCGTACTCGAGAATATTGAGTATGAACAATGCACGCCCATCCTCGGATCAGGCATGCTAGAAGAGCTGATTGGACCTACCTGGGCGCTGGCGCAAAGTTGGGCAGAGCAGTACGGTTATCCCATGTCGCCAGGCGACATGGACGACCTGCCCCAGGTCGCGCAATACCTGGCGGCTAGCCAGCAACAGATCACACCGAAGCGCCAGTTGATCAACCATCTACGCATGGAACTACTCCGCCGATTTGGCTACTATCTTCCCAAGGACATTGACCCCGAGGATGTTGGGCAGGTAGTGGAGTCCGCCGGTCGCTATCTGCGCTCCTTACATTCGGATGAACCAGTCGCCACACGCCATGTCGAGCCGCATGCGGTGCTGGCCAGCCTGCCCTTCAAGGTCTATGTGACCACCAACCCCGACACCTTGCTATTTGATGCACTGGGAGACGCAGGCAAAACACCGACGTTTAAGATCTGTCGCTGGAACGACGACCGTGATTGGCCAAAAGATCTGTGGCAGATAGATCCAGATTACGTGCCTGATGAAGCCAATCCGCTGGTCTATTATCTCTTCGGCCACATCAAGGTGCCACTCTCCCTAGTGATAAAAGAGGACGATTACTTCGATTATTTGGTCGGTGTCACTAGCAACAAAAAGCGCATCCCAAGCGTGGTCCGGGAGGCCTTGAGCCAGAACGCGTTGCTCTTCCTGGGCTTCAAGCAAGAGGACTGGGACTTCCGAACTCTGTTCCGCTTCCTGGTGACCGGGCAAAAAGGGGGACTGCTGGATGAATATAACCATGTGGCGGCGCAAGTTGACCCTGAAGAGGGTGCATACGCCAATCCGCAAGGCGCACGCAATTACCTTAAGCGCTACTTCAGAAACGAAAGGATCAGCATATACTGGGGCCGGGTAGACGACTTCACCAGCGAGTTGCAAGAGCGCTGGGCGGCGAGGGAGGCTGCCAAACGGAGTGCCGCACATGGCTGATGCACGTGGCACCGGTGTAGGCGTGACTGGGTGCTGGCCCTACGTAGGCCCGCTCGCCCTGAGCGAGCAGAATGTCATCTACGGACGCAGTCGCGAACTGCGTGAGCTGTACAGCCTGCTGATCGCCGAGCGTATCACGCTACTCCACTCCCCGTCGGGCGCGGGCAAGAGTTCGCTCATCCAGGCCGGCTTGATCCCCAGGTTGAGGGGGCGACAGATGGGCCAGCCGAACCAGGATCAGGAGGCACCGACCCCACGGCGACCACACTTCGAAGTGGTCAATATCGCCCGTTTTGGCGCCGCATTGCCTGCTGAATACTTGACGGTCAGCCATAAAGCCAATCCTTTCGTGCTCAGGCTCCTTGCGTCGCTGGAGCAGGCGCGAGGGCAGGAGGTCATCGCGCCTGCTGAACTGGCTGGGCTTACACTACCAGCATATGTGGAGATGCGCTACGGCGAACGTAAGGCTCTCTCAAGCGAAGAACTCGAAACAGCGCAACCCCGCGCCCGAACTAATCGGGACGCGCCAGCCGGTGTCGTCTGGATATTTGACCAGTTCGAAGACGTGCTGACGGTCGAGCCGCTGGATGTGGACGCCAAGTTCGATTTCTTCGAGCAACTTGGCTTCGTGCTGGGCAACCGCAAGCGCTGGGTGCTATTCTCCATGCGCGAGGACTTTCTTGGCCAACTCGATCCGTACAGGGATCTGCTGCCTGGACACCTGAGCGCCACGTACCGCCTGGCGCAGCTCGGACCTATCGCCGCTGCTCAGGCAATCCACGGACCGGCGAAAGCCGCTGGTATACCCTTTACCGAAGATGCGGTCAATCGCCTGGTAAAGGACCTGGGAACGGTAGTGATACCATCGCCAGAGGGCGGCAGGCAGAGCGGGCAAGGACTCATCGAGCCGGTGCAGTTACAGGTTGTTTGTTGTCGAATCTGGAATCATAAGCCTGTAGGTGCTCAACAGATCAGCGAGGATATGGTAAGCGACGGCGACTATGTAAGCCATGCTCTAACCGAGTATTATTCGGAGAGCGTTACTGAGGTCTTTAGTAAGTACAAAGTCCACGAGAGGCGTATCCGGGATTGGTTCGAGCGACTGATCACGCCGCAAGGTACAAGAGGGCAGGTGCCGCTCGAACTGGAAGGCGAGCAGGCGTTGCCGCGAGCTGCCCTCGATGCACTGGTCGATACACACCTGATCCGTCGTGACGACCGGTATGGCACAAGCTGGTTCGAGTTAGCCCACGACAGGATGATCGAACCGGTGCGGCGGAACAACAAGCGCTGGCGCGAGAAGTACCTGAGCACTCTGCAGAAGCGCGCGCCGGAGTGGGCTGATACAGGCCGACCGCAGGGTCTGCTGCTAATCGGTGCAGAATTGCGTGAGGCTGAGCAGCAGGCACGTGACGCGCGCGAAGAGCCTGCTGGGTTACGCAAGGTTGAACGCGAGTTTCTCGACGCATCTTTGAAGGCCGCAGACGCCCGTCGCCGCCGGTTGCTGAGTATGGTTGCGCTCTTTGCCATCTTGTTTACCGCGCTAGTGGTGGTGCTGTTCTTCTGGGACCAGACCAGGAAGGCTGAGACGACGGCAGTGGCCGAAAGCACTCGGGCAACCATTGAGGCAAACCTGGCTAACTCACGGGCATTGGCGCTGGGAGCGTTGGGCCGGCTGCAAGACCGTCTCGACCTATCTCTCTTGTTGAGTGTAGAGTCACGTACCTTCAGTGATACAGTCGAGGCGCGCTCCAGCCTCTATAGTGGGCTGACCCAGAGCCCATATCTCGCAAGCTTTCTCTGGGGTGAGCCGCGGTGGGCCTATGCCATTGCCTTTAGCCCAGATGGCACCATCGTCGCGAGTGCCGGCGATGATGGTGCCATCTGGCTATGGGACACACAAACCCACCGGCTCCTCCGGTCGCTAACAGGTCATGGTGAACTGCCGGTAACCGGGCTTGCTTTCAGTCCTGACGGTGGCATTCTCGCTTCCGGCGGCTGGGACAGGAAGGTGCGGTTGTGGGAACCCGGTAGCGGGCGGCAGCTAGCCGAGTTGGAAAAGCGGCACACGGACGACGTGACCGCCGTGGTCTTTGCGCCCGGGGGCAAGACCCTGGTCTCAACTGGGAGAGAGGGCACGATTTGGCTCTGGGATCCCGTGGCACAGGTCCCACTTGGCGTGCTGCCGGGCGGTCACGTAGGGGCAGCGCTGGCAGTCGCATTCTCGCCGAGGACAAACGGGTCTGTGGTCTTCTCCGTGGGCAGTGACGGCCTGGTGCGCCGCTGGGATCTGGACACGCGCCGGGAGATCACGCCGCCGTTGAGTGCACGTGGCAGAGGGGTAAACAATCCGTTGCGTGCCGTCGCATTTAGTCTGCAGGGCGACAGGGTCGTCGCCGCGGGCGATGACGGCATAGTGCTCATGTGGGATGTGGACGCGAGCGGCAGGGACGTGGGCACGTCTGGCAGAGAGCCTAAGATCGTGCCCGGCTCAGAAGGGATGATAAATGCGTTGGCGTTCAATCCTAACGGCCAGATACTGTTTTGGGCAGGGGGCCAGCATACGGTCCACGCCTGGGGCGTTGGAAACCAGCAGGAATACACGCTGACCGGGCACACCGGAATCGTGCATGCCCTGGCGATATCCCCCGACGGCCGCACATTAGCCAGCGCTGGCGAGGGACGTGAAGCCGGGGGTGCGACCCCTCTGCTTGCGGATGTGCGGCTGTGGGACGTGGGATTGAGCTGGCCGACCACAGCTACTTTGCCCGCCCCGGTGGGTGTGGTAACCAGCACCTCGATGACGCGCGACGGAAGTATACTCGCCGCGGGTGGGGCCGACGGCCTGATTCGCCTCTGGGACCTGCCGGCTGGCTCCCCGCATGGGGAGCCGTTACGTGGTCATCAGGCGGGGGTGAGTGAACTGGCATTCAGCTTGTTGGACGGCACGTTGGTCTCCGTCGGGATAGACGGAGAACTGCTCTTGTGGAGCCAGCCCTGGGAGAAGCCGCGTGTACTTACGTCAGGTGCGGGCAATGTAAACAAGTTTCGGCCCCGCCTCGCCTTCAGCGCCGACGGCCATACGCTGGCTGTAGCCCGCGGCAGTCAGGTCGCCGTCTGGGATACCAATGACACGGCAGGGCCGAAGAGCACGCTGGATGCACAGGCACAGATTTCGGCACTTCGCTTTAGCGCGGATGGTCGAGTCCTGGCGGCTGGCGGCTGCTCGGCTCCCACACCGTCTGGCTGCCCCAGTGGCGTATTGCGACTGTGGGAGATGCCCGACGGCCGGTTACTGGCCAGCCTTCCGTCCGACCTGCCAACCGAGCTTGCGGCGGTGGCCTTCAGCACCGATGGCCACACCCTGGCCACCGGCTACACCGACAGCAGCATCCGGTTGTGGAACTGGCCCACCCTCAGCGCGCTTGGACCGGCGCTACAGGGCCACCAGGGGCCGGTTACCGGGCTGGCTTTCAGCCCTGATAATCTCACTTTGGCTTCGACCTCGAAGGACGGCACTGTGCACCTCTGGCCGGCGCGCGGCGGGGTATCGCCAGTTGTCCCCCTCTGGAGACAGGTGGGGGCCGAGAACGACCTGGCTTTCAGTCCTGACGGACGGCTGCTGGCTGCGGCCGGCGGTGGTGAGCCTGCGCTTCGGTTGTTCGATGTTGATCCCAACTCATGGGTTCGCCGGGCCTGCGCCATCGCCAATAGGAACCTATCTGCTCTCGAGTGGGAGCAGTATTTGCCGAGGGGCCTGCCACGTCGCGCAACCTGCTCAAACCTGCCGCTTGACGGCCCCTGAGAGAGTAGCGTAGACAGCGCCAAACGTTACCAATCCTCTTAGTCGCGCACGAAAATGCAAGCACCGTCACCCAGTAGCTGGAATTGGTATGAGGCGGCCAGCTCGCACCACCATCTGTCTACCTGACATCTGCCGGTCTGATCCAGCCGGGCGGCCCTGGTTTGGGTAGCGTATTCCGTCTGAAATTTCCGTAGCCGGTCTCGAATCCCTGGGCTAGCGGGTATGTTACCGGATTTGCGATGGGTGAACTGGTCAGTACATGTCCAGGGCCTTCGATGACGTTCAATTGAAGGTCGTCGAAGTAGGCGACGCCTGCGGTGTTGGTCGCGGGTGCGGGTTCGACGGTCATTTGGAGGTGCGCGTACATGCTCTGACCAGGCGCGACCCTCTCACCGCTGAACTGAATCCACTGGCCGGTGACCGGGGTTGCATAACCCGAGGAGTCAATGAAGAGGCTATTATCATCAGAACAGCCCTTATAAAATCCAAGGAGCAGACCTGCGGTTACGTGTGCATCCGACTCTGGTATGAAGACCCAGCCCGAGAAGGAGTAGCGAGTGTTAGGTATCACCGGCACGCGATTACCGCCGGGGCAATTACCACCTCCAGAAACGCCGCTGAACACATCAGGCTTGGGGGAACTGGCAACCATGGCGGAATAAGTACCGGCCCGTCGAGGGCTGGTGGCGATGGACGCACTAGTGCCCCCGACTTGCGTGGTCCAGGGCGCCAGGGTGCCGGTCTCGAAATCGCCGTTGTGCACCAGGCTTGACTCCCAGCCGGGTGGTCGTGGGAGATCGGGCGGCGGGGGGCTATTGGGGTCGCTATGGCGAGCAAAGTCCTGTGCGAACTCTGCGTCGATAGGTACCACCTTGCCAACCACTCCGGCAGGGGAAGCATGAACTTGTTGTGCGGGTAATACCGTGGTCGTGCGGCCCGATGGCTCAATCACCAATGCGCCCTGGGCGCCGCTCTTGACCGCCACATCGGCGCCGCCGTCGGGCCACAGGCGCACGCCATAAACAGTGCCTTGAGTGCCTTGAGTGCCTTGGGTGCCTTGGGGCTTGACACAATCTTTGCCGAACGCGACCTCCAAGGGTAAATTCCCGTCATTCACCACGACCACCCCTGGATTCATCACGACCTTGCTGTCCCTATTGGGATTGCCGTCGAGCAGAGTGACACTTTCCGTCTGGGTGCAGGGGTTGCTCCGCCAGAGGCCCAGTTTCGTCGCTTTGCTTAACGTCAGACTGCGTGCCGCATAGCGCACGGGAAGGATGTTGTCGGCATTAGCAAGGAGGATATCGTTCGGTTGAGCCAGGGTGGCGTTGGGTGGGGGCCCTCCCTGCGCTGCTTCGCTCGGCATGGTCGGCCCCACCGACTCCCTTTGGACGCAATTCGAGTGTTCGTGCACTTGAGGGGGATGGCAAACCCAACCCTGGTAACCCTCGTATGGCTGGACGAGGCCGGTGCGCAGGCGGAACACACCAAGCAGGCTAAGAAGCACATCATTGGGTCGCGCATTTCCGGGGTGAAACTCGAACACCGCGCGCTCGAAGTACTGGACTTTATACGGTCTGCCATCGATAGCACTCGTTTCCTGGAACTCATCAGAGACCGGCATCCCCTGCTGAGCCAGGCTACCGTTTGCCAGCCAGTATTCCAGGAATCGGCCGCCCAATCTCTTGCCAGTCTGTTCAAAGCTCCTAGAACCAGAGCTAAAGTTGGGCTGCTGTCCTGGCGCGCCCCTGGGGTATTTGATGCGATAAAAAGAGGCACCGAGCAACGATAGAAGCACATCATTGGTACTTCCTGCGAACTCAGGATGGTATTCAAAGACAGCCCGCTGGAAGTACTGTATCTTGTAAGTTTTGCCGTCTTGCTGATTGATTTCTATGATTTCGGGCGTAAGTGGATACCCTTGCTGGGCGAGTCCACCATGCGAATTCCAGTAAGTGGCAAAGCGGCCGCACACCTGATGATAAATACCAGTCAAATCCGCTGGAAAAGATATGCAGCCCGACTGAGCGCGAGGAGAGGCCATCCCGGTCGTGTGAGGGAACGGCACAACTACGAGGGCAAGCAAGAGCAGTAAGTAGCGCGCCAGCAAAGCTTTCCGGTTGGTGGTAACCATTGCGATCCTCCTTTTGGATTTGGACAGGTACTGATGTGCAATATAATCAGCTGATTAGGGCCGAGCTTAAGTTGATCTCCGGTGGCCTGGCAACCTCGTGATCCTTCTCCGGCAGTGGCAGCCGCGCGGCCGGGTCTCCGAGGATCACGTAACTGCGGGCGTCGTTATTCGCCGTCCAGATGCTGGAGAGGTTGACGTCGTCGGCCTTCCGGCCGAGCTTGATCTGGCCTAGAATGTCGCTGAGGCTGGTTGACAGGGCAGCATAGCGATCATTGAAATGCTCCATAGCCCAGCCAATACGCTCTCCACGGGTGATACGCAACAGAGTATCACGGAAGGTGTCGGTTTCCGAACTGACTTCCTGGGTCCATGAAAATGAGTAGCTCCAAGCGCGCTCTACATGCGCAATAACGGCAAGTGCTCCACCCTTAGGATGGCTCAGCAGCCGTTGCGGCAGGTGGGCCACCATTGAGCGCGGTGCGATCTGCGCGGTCTTGCCCACACGGTGGCCGAAGTCGTCAAACTTTGGAATACCACCACTGAAACAAGCAAAGTGAAAGGCGATCATGCCATGCAAGCGAGCATCGTCGTCGACATCGTTGGCCGAGAAGTAGTGCTCCTCGGGGATGCGGCGTCCAAACCATTCGTCTGGACCTGGCCAGTCGCCGCAAAGGAGTGCACCGTGGTGGGGCTCGAGTCGAGAATCGTCCAGCTTGAAGCTCATGCCGTGGCTGGCAGTAAAAAGCAGACTTGGGGTATTTTCACTGCCCAACAGGTCGGTGAGTGTTTCCTTGGTTGCCTTCTCTGGTGGTACGAGGCTCATAGTCCAATCCTTGCGGCGCTTCATGAGGTCGGTATGAAGTGGAGCCACTAGATTGTGGGCGCTGAGTTGCGTTGCCTTGTCATCCGGGTTGGCTACGCCGAAGAATGTGGCCTGGCGTGGCCGAAAGCCCTCGCCTCGTTCGGTGGCTTCCTCGGCCTCAACCACGCTCTGAGCGTATCGGGCGTACTTGTCCAGTCTTTGCTCTTCACTCTCGCCGGGATATGACTCAAAGTAGAGCCTTCCAGTGGCGTAAACCACATCAAGTTGGTACTGGAAGGGGTAAGGGATTACCTCTGGACTGCCGATAATCAACAGGTAGTAGGGAATAATGTCCGGGTCGGCAGCGCTTCCGGGTGAGCGCCCATGGCGCGGCAGCCACGTGAACCCGGTATCGTCCTGGACATAACCGTCAGCCCCACTGTACTCTTTGTAACGGACCGGATCCTCTTTGCTGGCCTGTGCTTTTCGCCGATCCAATAACGGTTTGAGTGCGCTCCTGAGAGCAGCGAGGTCGACTTCTGGCATAGCGGCAGGGAAGATCACACCCCAGCCGGCCTGGGCCAGGTCTTGTGGGTCTTCAACCGTTTCCACCATGCTGAGGTGATCTTCGCTAACTGTGTAGTTGCGCCATCGTAACTGGCTTATCACCTCATTTGGGGGTGAACCCTTTTGCCGCACGAGGGTCGCCAGTTCCTGCGTGGTCAGGGGCGGCAACAGATATTCACCGCTACTTCCGTTGATGCCATTGAACACCAGTGTCTCGTCAATCATATTATGCTCCCTTTGGTTACTCAATCACTGCGGAAGCATCAGAACGAAACGCGCGCAACTGGCCCTATGGGCCTCGATATGTTTTCAGCCAAGGTTCAACTGCGCTTATTAGAAGCTATCTAAAAATAGCATCTGGCATCTGCTTACGCTAATCTTATGCGACTTCTCCTCTGGTGAGGTATTAGGCTGAACTTCTTCTAGTATGGTAGCTTATAACAATGGTAGCACATCTGCCTGGCTACTACATCACCAGAATAGGTTAATTCTGTGCTTCACATGCATTTTGACGCAAGGTAGCGAGGGAGCGGGGAAGCGATTTGAGGCAGGTTTTGTTGCCTACCGGTCCAATGAGGGTTGGTCCACTTTGCCCTCCATAGCAACCATGTTGATACTGTCGCTGAATGGTTGAGTGGGTCGGCCTCAACTGCTGCTTACTACGAGGGGAGAACCCAACATTGCTGCTACGAAGCGCAAAGTAGAAGACGTGAAAGTGGACAAAAGCGCCGTCCGGGGAAGTAATGCCTGGGTTTGGACCATAATTTGGAGAAGCAAGAAGCCCCATTTGATAAATTCAATATAGGAAGGATCGCCAAGCAAGGAGGAGCCGACCAGAATATGGGCATCGAAACGTCCTCGGGCAGCAGCGCTCCTTCCTATCCCAAAGGTGGTCAGCTTCAAATTGGCATTTTCATGCCTCTACCTTGCGGTTGATTACAGGAGCGTTGGGCTGGGGCCCATTACGAGCAGAGGCACAGAGGTTGCGTTGCTGCACGGGACGAAGTCGACGTGCTTGGAGATGACACGCTTCTTGTGAGCCGCGCCTTCTCTGTGCCTTTGCGCACCCTGACAAGGTCAATGAGGCGAACCTTGGCGAAAATGGTGACATCTGGACCTATAGACCTGAGCAGAATGCGGTAGAAGGCCCGTGCGCCCTGGGTGAGAAGATGGGGCTCTTTCTCGTACGGGAGGTTGGCGGTTGAGGTGGACTTGCCTCTCTCAACGGTGAGGGCGATGACGAGCGTGGAGGCGAGCAGGAAGGCAACGAGGCCTGCTACGAGCCAGAGTTCAGTGCTCAAGGACTATTTCCTAAAAGTTCAAAGGTGCAGCGAAGTTTAGGGTTTTAACTGTGGCGGCTGCGGCCTCTGTGCATTCGCACACCACGCTAACGTATTAGGGCAAAGTCGAACCATCCTAATTGACTTGGTAGCCAATAAGACCTACCCCAAACCGCTCCCCCGATTCCTCGCTGCATTGCGTCAAAATGCAGTAGTGTTGGATCTATCCCTTATTGAGCAGTTGCAGTGTATTGAATAAGGAAGGCAAGCAAATAGGAGTGGTTATTGCTTATACGAGGCCGTATCGATAGACCTCGATGGCAACTGATTCACAGATAAACCAGTGCAGAATAACTCGGCAAGCCAGTGCAGACGAAATATGTAAGTGACAATTGGGGAAAACTCATTCAAGGTAAAAACAAGCGTGTAAAATAGGCAAGATAATCCGTTAGAATGTGGTTTCTCACTGGGAATATCCGAAAATCGCGATTCTCATTATTTCAGAATTAAATGGCATCATTTCTTCAAAGTTATTTGACACCATCTCATAAATTCATAAACTCTGACCGGAAGGAAAGGAAAACGATATGACTCGCTCGCTAGTTCCTACCAATATAATGGATCCTGGACCCAAGCCGCCACCCAATCTTGAATTGATCCCGGTATCGGCCCACCAACAGACTGCGGCTGACGAACACCCGGCGCGCGTCTACGTGGCTTCGCTGGGGAAAGGTTCCCGACATACGATGAGAGGGTCCCTACAGGTGGTGGCCGAGTTACTCACTGATGGACGGTGTGATTGGGAGACAATGCCCTGGCACCTCCTACGTGTCCAGCACACTCAGGCTCTCAGAGCGAATCTCGAAGACCGTTACGCCGCGGCCACCGCCAACAAAATGCTGGCCGCCGTGCGAGGTGTACTACGGGCAGCCTGGGTCCTTCAGCAAATAGATACCGACTCCTACCATCGAGCCGTATCAGTTAAGGCTGTGCGGGGGGAAACGGTCCCCCGTGGGCGGTCTATCTCCGAGGGGGAGCGGAGGGTCTTATTCAGGGCCTGCAAGAATGACCGGTATAAAAGCATTGGGGCGAGAGACGCCGCTCTGCTGGCCGTGTTGTATGGCTCCGGCCTGCGCAGGGCTGAGGCTGCGGGCCTCTCCGTTACTGACTACAATCCGGAGACAGGTTCGCTTCGGGTGCGCCACGGCAAAGGGAACAAAGAGAGGCTGTGCTATACGGCGGAGGGCGAGCGGCAACTGCTGGAGGCATGGCTACGCATCCGGGAAGAGACAGGTGCTCCCCCCTCCTCGGGGCCGATGTTCGTGCCGATGGTGAAGGGGGGCAAGATCGGCAAGCTACGCCATTTGGACGCGCGCTCGATACTGGATATAGTCCAGAAGAGAGCTAAGCAGGCTGGAGTGAAAGATGTGACGCCACACGACTTCAGGAGAACCATGATAGGCGACTTGTTGGATGCCCAGGTCGATATATCCACGGTACAGCAGCTTGCGGGACACGCGCAGGTTACCACCACCGCTCGCTATGACAGGCGGGGTGAGACTGCAAAGGCTAAAGCTGCCGAGAAGCTCCACATCCCGGTCGATTAGCCTGTTGCTAGTTTTGTCGAAGTCCGCAGAAGGTGAACACTAACGACGCAAGTGATGCTAACGATGTAATCAACGGAGCCGACAGGAAGCGATATTCTGACTGACTGGCACTGACACCGCAAGAGGGATCAATTTTCAGTATGCCTGCGCCATCGGGCTCCTGATCGAATTTCCCGGCAATCCTGGGTGGGCATCTGGCTCCCTCCAGACGACCCCTCTAACCGACGTTCCCGCCACACCTTAGGCTCTGGCTTCGAGGCCGACTGCGAGAACTATAACGGATCGCTCCTCTTAGGTGGGCGTGTTCTGCGCTTTACTCCCTTACATATCCGCTCTGGCTATGCCCTGGGCGTTATCTCCCATATTATTATCTGAGACCGGCAGTAATAGACCAAGAAAGAAGGGCAGGTTCTTCGCCTGCCATAGTCATGAATCACTGTCCAGTGCCAATCTTCTACCGTCTTGCGGGCGTCTCACACCCTGGGAAGAAAGTATTAGCCACAATCTTGCTCGCCTGTCCCCTCGTCACGTTGGTGAACGGGCGGAAATACGGGCGTTGCTGATCATCGCAAGGCTCGCTCTCTCCTCCACATGGATATCCTGACATTACTCCCAACTGAGTAAGGCGCATAACCCAGATGTAGAAGGGATGATCCTCTGGCACGTCGGCATAAAACTGACCGCTTGGGTTTCCTCCAATGCCCGCCGTCGGCCAGCACTTTACCGCTCTTCTGGTAGGCATCCGGGAATAGGACCACTTCTATCAAGCCGTCGCGGTCCTGTAGAGAGAGGAAGAGCATCCATTTGCTATCCCTACCCATGTGCCTGCGCCCTGCCACAGCCACTCCCGCTACTTGCACCGCACGATCCGCATGGAGGTGCAGCTCGCTCGATGGAATAGCTCCTGACACCTCCAGCCACTCCATCTCATTATGGCTCACAGAGAAACGCATGACCTCTTTCTCAAGCCTCAGCTTCTCTGTGGAGGTATAGTCCTGGCAAATGGGCTGGATATCAACAGTGCCCCTCGATGGCGCTCGCCGCGTGTATCGCTGCTTCGACCCTACGACTCTCAACCACTTTGTATCGGGGGACCCTGCCTGCGAGGGTAAAACCACAGAGTGGCCTGTAGGATACCTAGCGCCGTTCAAGTTTGCCGATTCGCTGCCGGGTTCAGCTTTCTTTCAGTACACATCTTGCCTGGCTTACAGGGGCGTAGAAGGGGGATTCGCTTGCGGCGGCCCAAATGAGCTATGCAACCCGGGCCAGGACCCATACTTCCGCGTGAACACTCCAATCAGTAGGGACCAGTTGGCAAAGTTCGTGTCGGCGTCTGCCGGTTTCAACGAGAACCCGGGTCCACAAGTGTTTGAGGATGTGCCCGCCTCTAATTCCTTTTATGCTTGGATAAACAGGCTGGCTAATCGTGGCCTGATCGGCGGTTATCCGTGCGGCACAGATCCAGGAGAACCGTGTATAGCTCCGGATAACAGGGCTTACTACAGATCAAGTACCCAGGCTACACGAGGACAGATAGCCAAAATAGTCTCTAATGGCGCGGGCTTCAGCGAGCCTCCTGTGGGTCAGGCATTCGAAGATGTACCACCGGCCAATCCTTTCTATGTCTGCATAGAGCGGCTTGCGTCACGCAGCATCATGAGTGGGTACCCTTGCGGCGGGGCAGGAGAGCCATGTGGACCCGACAGCAAGCCGTATTTCCGCTGGGGCAATAATGCTACCCGCGGACAGGTAGCTAAGATAGCCAGCAATACGTTCTTTCCCAGTTGCAGCTTGACTATTCGCCCCTAGCATGGTCTATACTCTCCCCTATGGACCCCTCGAAATCTCCCAAAGCTCTGAGAGCATCCAACCCAACTGATGTCCACAGGTCGGACGAATATAAGGTCGTACTCCAAACCCTCAAGGAGCGTGTAGCCCAGGCACAGCTCGCTGCCCTCAAAGCAGTGAACAAGGAACTGATCGGGCTGTACTGGGACATTGGGCACATCATCGTGGAGCAACAGGATGCGCTAGGTTGGGGCGAGAACATGGCCGTGATTGGCCAGCTAGCTCATGACCTGCAATCAGAGTTCCCGGGAGTGCGTGGCTTCTCCACCCGTAACCTGCGCTACATGAGGAGTTTCTACCTCACCTACAAGGACCAGCCAAATTTGCAGGCACTGCTTGCAAATTTGAGTTGGACACATCATATAGTGATCCTCGTCTGCAAAAGCCCCCAGGAGCAGGAGTTCTACCTGAAGATGGCTGCCAAGCACGGCTGGTCGTACCGGGTGCTGAGCCACCAGGTAGACTCCAAGGCTTACGAGCGCTGGCTCCTGAATCAGACCAATTTTGATGCAACACTAGCCGGCCAATCGGACAGGTACCGGGGACAAGCCAAACTCGCCGGTGCGCGATGACTACAATTTCGATTTCCTGGAGATAGCCGAGCGGCATTTGGAGCATGAGCTTGAGGACGAGCTGGTGCGCAACATCACCCGCTTCCTAGGAGAGCTTGGAGGCTATTTTACCTTCGTAGGGCGGCAATACCGCATCGAGGTAGAGGATGAAGAATTCTTCGTCGATTTGTTGTTCTATAACCGGGAGCTACAGTGCCTGATGGCAATCGAGCTAAAGACGGGAGAGTTCAAGCCGGAGTACGGTTCGAAGATGAATTTCTACCTCTCCGCCCTGGACAGCACTGTGAAGCTCCCACATGAGAACCCTTCCATAGGCATAATCATTTGCAAGAGCAAGAAGCGCACAATAGTAGAGTACACGCTACGGGATGTAAACAAGCCTATTGCTGTAGCAACCTACAACCACTACTCTACCCTCCAGGAACTGCCAGAGCGCATCGCGCGCTATCTTCCCTCTCCCGACGAGATCAGGGACCGCCTAGCTGATATAGAACAGTAGGCGATTGGTGATTTGAAGGAAGAACCATAGAAGGGAGAAATCAGGCAGATTGCTTCAGCATAATCAGATGTAGGAGCCATAAAAATATAATGAATATGGTTAGATAACCAATGGTGCTAGTTTTAGAGGCTAAACTCAGCAATAGAGAGATGAACTCTGCCCGCCTCGTCAGCCACAGGACAATCAGGACCACCATGCCAATGCCAGGCAGCCAAGATGTTGAAGGCAGCCATACAGAA
>DATEOC010000077.1:0-77617 GCA_035274425.1 Chloroflexia bacterium | reverse complement strand
AACTGGGTGACAATCAGAGTGTAGCCGAGTGCCTCATAACGATAGGAGAGATAGCTGCTATGCACGGAGATGGGGAGCGTGCAACACGCCTCTTCGGGGCGGCAGATGCACAGATGCGCTCTATGGGCTTCAAGCTATTGGTCCCGGAACAAGCTGAATATGAGCGCAACCTGCAGAGCGCCCGCGCCCAACTCGGTGAAGAACGTTGGGTAGAGGCATGGGCCGAGGGAAAAGCAATGTCGTCGGGTGTGGCAGCCAGTTACGCTCTAGAGCTTTGACCTTATTCCCAGGCTGCCACACCATCTGGCCGCTTAACCTTCGTGCCAAAAAGATTCCTTTTTGATACTTGCCAGATCGGGCAGAGCGTGCGCACTAAAGGTTCAGCGTCGATCTGGCGATGTAGCCGAGTCGGCGGACAACTCCTCAAAGGCTCTGCGTGCCGCCCCTAAGGTGATATTGACGATCTCATAGTCATGCGTGGTCGAGACGAACGCCGCCTCGAACTGCGATGGGGCCAGATACACCCCCTGCGCCAGCATGGCGTGGAAGAAGCGCGCGTAAAGCGAAGTATCGGCACGCTTCGCCGACCCGTAATCAGTTACAGGCTCGCCGCTGAAGAAGAAGCCCCACATGCTTCCGGCAGATGTGGCCTGCAACTCGATACCCGCCTTACTGGCCGCATCTTGAAACCCTTTGCTCAAGGCTAGCGCTGCCGACGAGAGTTGCCCATAAGTGCCGTCCGTGCCGCCTGTCTCCCGGAGCTGTCGCAGGGTGGTTATTGTCGCTATGCCCGCTACCATGGCAAGGGGGTTACCGGATAGCGTGCCCGCCTGGTACATACTTCCCGCAGGCGCTACTTGCTCCATGATGTCACGGCGGCCACCGTAGGCCGCTGCTGGCAGCCCTCCACCGATCACTTTGCCCAGACAGGTTATGTCAGGCGTGACGCCATACAGTGCCTGCGCCCCGCCGTAGGCGACGCGGAAGCCGGTCATCACCTCGTCGAAGATGAGGAGGGCTCCATGCTTCACGGTGAGCGCCCTGAGCCGCTCCAAGAAACCTGGCCTGGGGAGGACCAGGCCCATGTTGCCGGCGACGGGTTCGACGATCACAGCGGCCACTTCCCCGCGGTTCGCTTCCATCAACGCCTCAACGGCAGGCAGGTCGTTGTATGGTGCGGCGAGGGTGTCTATAGTCGCGCCCGGCGTGACACCGGGGCTATCGGGAAGACCCAGGGTGGCAACGCCCGAGCCTGCCTTCACCAGCAGGGAGTCGGCGTGCCCGTGGTAGCACCCCTCGAACTTGACGATCTTGTTTCTGCCTGTATAGGCGCGCGCCAGGCGCAGGGCGCTCATCGCGGCTTCAGTACCCGACGATACGAAGCGCACCATCTCAATCGAGGGCATCGCCTCCCTGATCAGAGAAGCCAGTTGCGTTTCGAGTTCGGTTGGCGCACCATAGGATGTGCCTTTAGCAGCCTGCTCCTGAATGGCTGCAACAACCGCCGGGTGGGCATGCCCTAGGATCAGAGGTCCCCAGGAGAGCACATAGTCGATATAGCGATTGCCATCGGCGTCGAACAAGTAGGGACCTTCGCCCCGCTCTATGAAGCGCGGGGTTCCTCCCACGCCTCTGAACGCTCTCACGGGGCTGTTGACCCCGCCTGGTATCAGTTGCTTTGCCGCCTCGAATAGCTGCGCGGAGCGCCGAGTCTTGGCTTCTGTGCCTGTCAAATATGCATCTACCATCACGCTGCCCTTCACCTCTCCTCGGAGAGCCACCTGGCGGCTTCCTTCGCGTAGTAGGTGATTACCAGGTCGGCACCGGCGCGCCTGATGCCAATAAGGCTTTCCAGCGCCGCCCGCCGCTCGTCTATCCAACCGTTCTGTGCCGCCGCCTTGAGCATAGCGTACTCGCCGCTCACCTGGTACGCCGCCAGGGGCAGGTCGTAGCGGTCGCGTACCTGTCGCACTATGTCCAGGTACGGCCCCGCAGGCTTGACCATCAGCATGTCGGCGCCCTCCTCCACGTCGAGGGCTACCTCTCGCAACGCTTCTCGGCTGTTTGCCGGGTCCATCTGATAGGCTTTGCGGTCGCCGAACTGCGGTGTCGACTCTGCGGCCTCGCGGAAGGGACCGTAGTAGGCCGAGGCGAACTTGGCAGCGTAGGCCAGTATCGAGACGCCGCTGTGTCCCGCGTCGTCCAGACCGCGCCTGAGCGCCGCCACCTGCCCGTCCATCATTGCGCTGGGGGCTACTATGTCGGCTCCCGCGTCCGCGAACGATACGGCGGAGCGGGCCAGCAGTTCCAGCGTCCGGTCGTTGAGCACTTCGCCGGTGGGCGAGAGGAGACCACAGTGCCCTTGGCTCGTGTACTCACATAAGCACACATCGGCGATCACCACCGTTTCGTGGGAGCTCCGCTTGACGGCGACTATGGCGCGCTGCACGGGACCCTGGCTGCTCCACGCGCCCATGCCTTCGGCGTCTTTCTCGGCGGGTATACCGAACAAGAGGACGGCAGGGATGCCCAGACCTGCCACCTCATCTATCTCGCGGTCGAGCAGGTCCACCGAGAGCTGCGAGTGACCGGGCATCGAGGCGATAGGCTTGCTGAACCGCTCGCCGTCAGTCACGAACAAGGGGAAGATGAAGTCGCTAGTAGTCAGGTCGGTCTCGCACACCATGCGGCGTATGCCGGGTGTGCCTCTCAGGCGTCGCAGCCTGCGGGACGGCGTGGTCCCTGTGATATTGCGTGTTTCAAGCATCTCCTTCGACCTCCTATATCCCCGCTTGCCCTTCTAACTCGTCTTTCCCTCTGTGTCACCGGCGAATAGTGCCACCAGCGCCGCTACCAGCCCCTGGGCCGTGTGCTCACTTGCCACAGCATCTACCCGCACTCCGAGTTCTTGAGCAGTACCGGCCGTCACCGGTCCTATGCACACCACTTTTGCACGGTTTAGTAATCGTACAGCCCCCTCTGTATAGGTCGCGCGAGAGGCAAGATTGTCAACTGTGTTGCGCACCGTAGAAGAGCTCGTGAAGGTTACCGCATCCACTTTATCAGTGCTTAGCAGGTCGGCCAACGTGCCGCCGCCATCTCCCGCTGTGGTCCTGTATACGGTAACCTCGTCCACATGGGCGCCTTTGCTACGCAATCCCTCACCCAGGGTCTTGCGCGCTATATCAGCTGCGGGCAGCAAGATTCTATGGCCCTTCACGTCGCCGATCTCCTCGATGACAGCATCGGCGAGGTAGGCAGTTGGAACAAGCGCAGGCTTGCAACCAAGCTTGTTGATAGCAGCAGCGGTTGCGGGGCCAACCGCACACAATTTCCGCGTAGAGAGCGTTTCCATACTTCTCGAGATCTGCGCCAGCCTCGCGGTAAATGCTTCAACAGCGTTTGCGCTCGTGAAGATCACCCAGTCGTATCTGTCCAGCCCGATAATCGCTTCGTCTACGGGAGCATAGGTTTCGGGCGGGGCGATAGTAATTGCCGGAGATTCCACCACCTCGGCTCCCAGGCTTTGCAGCTGCTCTACCAGCCCCTTCGACTGCTCGCGCGCCCTCGTGACCACCACCCGCTTGCCCTGCAAAGGGTATGCCGCGTTATCTATGGACGGTGAAGAGAATTGCATCACGACGGACGCTCCACAACGGCATCCTCTTCGAGGAAAGCGGCCCCACCCTCCGATAGCAGCCGTTCAGCCAGAGAGGCACCTAACTCCTGCCCTTCGGACACGGCGCCCTCTATTGCCCCTCGTACCATACCACCATGTGCCGAGCCGATCATGCCCGCCAAGATGAGCCTGTCACCCCGGACGATACCATATGCCCCGATAGGCAGCGCACAACTGCCGCCAACCCCTCGCAGAAACGCTCTCTCCGACCGCACCGCGGTGGAGGTCGCCGGGTCGTTGAGTGGGGTCACGAGGTCTTGCGCCGCCGTGTCACCCTCCCGTACCTCGACCGCCAGGGCACCCTGAGCCACGGCGGGGAGTATGACGGCCGGCTCCAGCCATTCGCTGACCTCATGCAGCAACCCCAGGCGGGAGAGGCCTGCCGCCGCCAGCACTATGGCATCGTACTGCCCCTCGCGCAACTTGCGCAGGCGAGTGTCCACGTTGCCGCGTATATCAAGCAGCGTGAGGTCGGGGCGCAACGCGCTCAACTGGCAGGCGCGGCGGGGGCTGCTCGTGCCTACCCGCGCGCCTGTCGACAATCCCGTAAGCGTGCTGCCGTCACGCGACACGAGCACGTCGCGTGGGTCTTCGCGGGTCATGTAGGCGGCTATGGTGAGACCTGGGGAGAGGAGAGAGGGGAGGTCCTTGGCGCTATGCACCGCCACGTCCACGGTGCCTTCGAGGAGCGCCCGCTCTATCTGCCGCACGAACACGCCGTTGCCGCCGATCTGGCTGAGGGGCCTATCCTGCACGACATCGCCCTTCGTGCTAATCGTCTCTATACGCACATCGAGATCGGGATGGACGTCAAGGAGGCACATCCGTACGATCTCGGTCTGCGCAAGGGCCAGTTTGCTCCCTCGCGTGCCAATCACGAGCGTGGCCCGCGCTCCCTTACCCTGTGTCGTCCCTTCTGTCGCTCCCAGCACCGTTGCCTGCTTTCTACGGGTCTAACTACTCTACGTACGAGCCTTCCTGCGTGCCAGCTGTTGGTGGGCAGGCTCATACTTCACACCGAACCGCACTGGCGCGCCTTTCAGGTCGGGGTAGCACCAGCATGGATACGGCCCCTGCAAGTTCTCCCTCACTACGGAGGCCAGCACTTCGATGAAGTCGGGCCGGGTATTGGGCATCTGGGTGCGGAAGTAAGTTATGCCAATCTCCTTGGCTTTCTGCTGCGCCTCGTGGTCTATGTCGAAGAGTATCTCCAGGTGGTCCGATACGAAGCCGAGCGGCACACTCAATACGTTGCGCACGTTGTCCGAGTGCAGAGTCTCCAGAAAGTCTACGATGTCCGGGCCGAGCCACGGCTCTCCGGTGTGCCCCTCGCTCTGGAAGGCAAACTTCCACCTCTCCACACCCGCCCTCTGGGCCACATCCTGGCTACTCTCTAGCAGTTGGCGTTCGTAAGGGTCGTCCCAGGTGCGGATACGTTCCGGCAGGCTGTGAGCGCTGAAGACCACCGTCACCTCGCCTCTTGCTTCTTCCGGGAATTGCCGCAGCCCTTCGCGAACCAACGCCGCCACCATCTCGCGCCACCGCTCGTTACGATACCAGCACTTTATGAACGGGATGGTGAACGGCTCGCCCAGCCTGGCCTGCGCCTCCTCTACCGACTTGCGGTAGCCGCCCAGAGAGATGAGAGAGCAGTGCGGGGCGAGCGCGAAAGCTACCACGTCGCGCACCCCCTCATCCCTCATGCGCTCCATCACGTCGCCGATGAAGGGGTGCCAGTGCTTCATGCCCGCGTATACCTTGAAGTCGCCCTCCTGCCGTAACCGCTCCTGGAGCAATCGGGCCACCTCGTTGGTGATCGCAAGGAGTGGTGTCTTTCCACCTACCAGGGCGTAGCGCTCCTTTAGGTTCTGCACCGCTTCGGCTGAGGGAGCGCGCCCACCGCGTATGTGGGTGAAATATGGTTCTACCTCGTCCGGCGTCTCGGGCGTGCCGTAGGCCATGAGTAACACACCAATAGGCTCGTTCTCTCCCAAATCGGTCATCTACGTCCTCTCTAGCGTGCGCCCGCGGTGGTGTGGTCGGTTGAGTTGGTCTGCGCCTGCGGCTGTCCCTGCGCTTGTGCATCTACCCACCTGGAACGGAAGTCCGCCCCATGCTCATGCACGAAGTCCACTAACCGAGTCACATTGTCGAGGGGCAGATCAGGCAACACGCCGTGACCCAGGTTGAAGATGTGGCCCGGTCTGCCGGCCGCCTGCCTCAGCACGTCGAGGGCGCGACCCTGCCAGAAGTCGCCGGGGCCGTACAGCACGGCGGCGTCCATGTTACCCTGTATGCCCAGATCGTAGCCGATGTGCTCCCAGGCCGCATCCAGGGGTATGCGCCAGTCCACGCCAATGGTGGTGCCACCGTCACCTTTCATCTGCTCGAGGAGGGTGGCGGTGTTGGTGCCGAAGTGGATGAAAGGAAGCCCGCGCGTTCGCAGGTCCCGCAAGATACGCTGCGAGTAAGGCTCCACATACTCCGCGTAGTCACGGGGGCTGAGGGCGCCGACCCAGCTGTCGAAAAGCTGCAGAGCATCCACGCCGGCGTCCACCTTGGCGTGCAGGTACGTGATCATGATGCCGGTGAGGCGCTCCATGAGGCTGTGCCACACATCGGGCTGCGTATACATCATCGCCTTGGTCCTGGAGAACTCGCGTGTCGGCTTCCCCTCGATCAGGTACGACGCAAGGGTGAAGGGCGCGCCGCAGAAGCCAATCAGGGGGGTGCGGTCACCCAACTCCCGCTTGGTGATGCGCACCGCCTCCATAACGAAAGGCACGTCCTCTTCAGGCTCGATGGGGCGCAGCACTTCTAGGTCCTCCATGCCCTTGATAGGGCTAGCCACCACAGGCCCCACGTTCTCTACCAGTTCCACACCTACACCGATCCCGATCAGGGGGAGCATGATGTCGGCGAACATCACGGCAGCATCTACTCCCAGACGGCGCACGGGTTGGAGGGTGACCTCGGCACACAGCTCCGGCTGCCGGCAGATCTCCATCAGGGTATAACGCTCGCGCACCTTGCGGTACTCGGGGAGCATACGTCCGGCCTGGCGCATGAACCATACAGGGGTGGTATCAGCTAGCTCCAGGTGGCAGGCTTTCATGAAACGGGTGTCGGAAATCGCCATGTTGTTGGCCAAGCCTATCCTAATAGCTTAATTGCCTCGTTGAGCGGGCGGTGTATACAGGTGAAAATTGGCTGGTCTTTCAGCGTGTAGCGGCGCGCCTCGGTGGAGCGCAGCGCGATGAGCAGACCTTGATAGGAGTATAGGTCTTCGGTCTCGTAGGCGACCACGAACTCCTGATCGTCCAGACCTGTGGTATATAGGAGGACCTGGCGCACCTGAGCGTACTCGTGCCCGACGCGCATATGCTCGTTCATCATCCCCTGGCGGGTCTCTTTGCTCATCAAGTACCACTCGGTGGTCTTGCTGAAAGGGTAAACGATGAGATAGCGATGCCGCTCTTGTTCATCTATTGCTTGCTCCTGTGTGGTCCGGCGGCGCGTGTACTGGGAAGGTCGCGTCATGCCAAAGAGGGAGTAGGTGGTGTGGAGGTACTGGCCCAGCCCGGTGCGCCGCAGCCTCGCGAGCATATCCTGCAGCTCGTCCAGCGAGGGCGCGATGCGCCACAGCATCAGATCGGCGTCAACCTTCAGGCCGAGCGTGCTGTATGCGAACGTCTTGACTTCAGTTGCCTGCTCTACCACCTGGGTGAACTCACGCCTGCCGCGAGCGCTCTCCTCCTTGGGCACTCTGCGCCACGCGGGGTCTACCCTGAAGAAGAGGAACTGCACGAACTGTGGGCCTTCTCCCTGGCTCCCTGCCGCTTCGCTGCGGGATCCCTGGTCGCCGGGAACCCTGGCCTCCTCTCCTGCTGGGGCTTGTCCAGCGTGGTCCGTTCCGTCACTTTGCATCTGGTCCTGTGCCTTTCTATTCTTCCTGCTAGTTGTCCCCGTCGCCGGCACCTTCATCACTATTTTCGCCGCGATAGAAGAGCTCCGCCAACTCCGATGTAGTCAATCTGCTCATCCCGTAGTCAGGCTCCTCCGTAGGGGACTGTCCGATCACTGCTTCCGCCTGTGCCTCCTGTGACTCTGCTTGCGCTTTGAGCCACTGAATAGGTCCGTGCAGCAACTTACCTGCGATGCGGGACGCCAGGACCTCCACCACGCGCCGCTCACGCTCATCGAGGTCGGGAAGCCTGGCAAAGGCGCGTGCCAGCTCCCTTTGCGTGATATCATCAGCCTGTGTCTGTAGCTCTTTGATGGTGGGCGCCGTTGAGCGCGCCCGGAGCCACTCGGTGAACCGGGCCGCCTCCGAAGTTACCATAGCCTCGATCTCCGGTAGGACCGACTCTCTCTCCCGCAAGGTGGTGCGTACCACCGAATGGAGGTCGTCGATGTTGTGCAGATGCACTCCGGGTAGCTTCGCCACCTCAGGGTCTATGTCCCTGGGCACGGCCAGGTCAATCAAGTAGAGGGGTCGTTCGCCACGCCTCAGTACGGCCTCCTCGATATGGTGGCGCTGAATGATGTAGTGGGGGGCGGCGGTGGAGCTGATCACTATATCGGCCCTTGCCAGGCACGAAGGGAGGTCTTCCCAGGCGGCGGTATCGGCCTGGTATTGCCGTGCGATCGTCTCTGCGCGCTCAAGCTGGCGGTGTGTGACCAGGGTAGGGCGCACTCCGTAGTCGTGGAGGCAGCGGGCAACCCCTTCTCCCACTTCGCCCATGCCGATAACCAGCGCCCGGCGGTCAGCGAGTTGGGCACCGAGGATCTGGCGAGCAAGCACCACAGCCGCATAGCTTACCGACGCTGGCTGCCTGCTGATGGGCGTTTCGTTGTGGACGCGCTTCCCCAGGGCCACCGCGCGGTGGAAGAGCTGCGAAAGAACAGGGCCAGCAACGCCTGCCTGGTGGGCGACCTGCCATGCACGCTGGGCTTGCCCGAGTATCTGCACCTCACCCAGGATGAGGGAGTCTATTCCCGAGGCCACTCTGAAAAGATGCCTGGCAGCGTCAGCGTCGCGGTCGCTGTAGAGATTAGGGCCTATTGAGGGAGGGAGGTCGTCGAAGAGGGCGTCGAGTAAAGCGCCCGGCTCTCTAACATCATCCGCGCCCTGCTGCCGGAAAGCGTAGACTTCGAAACGGTTGCAGGTCGAGAGGATGACGCATTCATCGAAATGGCCGCGCGACCGACGCAGAGCGGCAATTAGAGCGTCGCCACCGAGGGCTAGCTGCTCACGGACGTGTATTGGAGCTGTGTCATGGCTGACACCGGCAACGAACAGGGACATAGGCTGCAAAGCTGCGCATAAGTATTAGCAAGGACCGGCAGCGGCGATCTTCCCATACCGGCCCCTGCCCAAGTATCGCGGTCTCCAAGCTACTATATTGGCTGTCCGGTAAGATAGTCAAGCTAAATGGCTGATGTGCCGGGAATTTCCAGGAAATATTAAGGTAGCCCGCGTGGTCACTACTCCTTTCCCAGAGTTCTGATTGGAGGTGGTTCCCGAAGAGGAGCGCAACGAACGCTTCTGTCGTCGTGCCCTGCTTGGCGACCTGGCAAATCAAGGACGCTTAAAGTCTCACGCAGGGCCAGTTAAAGGTAAAAATGGCAGTAGGAGAGTAGAAGGTTCATATAGGGGTAAGGATAGCAATGGATACTGTTGGCGAATTCGCTGTCTATGGTCGATCCGAGCTTTAGGGCAAATTGATTAGGCATGACCTGAAGCAGCGCAATCATGACTCTGATAATTCGCCAACAGTATCAGCAATGGAACGAAAACTTACGCTAATGGTGCATCCGCTAAATAATAGGCAGTCTAGGCATACTGGCCACGCCCAACTTTCGAGGAATGCGATGCCTTCTACGCCTACCCCAGACGTAAGGGTGTCTGTGGGCGTTCCAGTATTCAGTAGCACGCTCGACTGCCACCTCTACTTCAGGCCAGGTCTCAAACCTCCTCCCCTTGAGGGCCAGTGATTTCAACGTCTTCCACCACGGCTCAATCAAGTTCAGGTATGCAGCACGCTTAGGTTGGAAAACGAACTCCCATCTCGGGTGTGCCAGGTTGAACAGCAAAACGTCATCAGCTTTGTGAACTACCAGGTTATCGAGCACCGCGTATACCCGCTCGATGCAACCGGGCACACTAGCCTCCACCTTATCCAAGAAGTCAATGAAGTTACGAGTGGAGCGGCTCGTGTATGTGGCAGTCAAAGTTTCTCCCGTGGCTGGCTGCAACGAGCCAAAGACATAACCTTCATTAGGTCTCCGACCATAATCTATCTCCTGTTTGGCACGTTCAGCATGTAGTGTATGGTTGTTGTTGGTCGGGTATGGGTGTAGGCGTAGGAGTTGTTGTCCTGGGTGAGTGCGAGCAGACATTGGCCCCATCTCGTCTATGCACAGCACCACGCTCCCGATAGGTGAATTCGTATACAACGTCTCTATGGCCCCCTTTTTTGGGCGAAGTCGGGATCTACCCGTTCGCCGAACCACCCTTCCTGTTGCCGCCATCTCAACCCTTCGTGACGGAAGATCTCACTGATGCGTGAGCGTCTGATAGGTATACCTCTGACTTGTGTCAGATAAACTACCAGCCTGTCCAGTGTCTATGAGCCGAAAGGCTGGTCTAACTTACTGGGTGGGGTTAGTGCTGTTTGGATCACAATACTTACATCTGTCGTTGAGTAAACAGGTGGTCGGCCCTTTCTTGGACCTTCCTCGATACCAGCTATACCAAGTCGATTGAAGCGACAAACCCAACGCCGAGCTGTCTTCTCATGGATACTGAGCCTCTCCCCGATCTCTGGGGAGAGATAACCCTGGTTTGATAGCAGGATAATCTGAGCACGCTTCACACGACCTGCACTGAGCTTACGAGAGCGTGCCATACGTTTCAACTCCTCATACTCTTCCTGGCTGAAGCCGCGGGTGCGGACTGGTGCACGCATCATCTCACCTCCTCTCCTCTTACCTGTTGCCTCCTGCTTGTAAAGAAGCGAGATTATAGCATAGAACTTACCGGATGCACCATTAGCGTACATTTCCGTTCTAATGATACCAACAGGCCATATTCTCCAACGACGAATGGCCTGGAGGTCTCAATTTGGCGACGACACCTGCTATCTGGCGCAGGATGTGGGAGATCATCCCGGACGCGAACTTCGGCCTCAACCTCGACCCGTCGCACCTGGTATGGCAAATGATCGATTACGTGCGCGTGGTATATGAGTTCGGAAGTCGCATCCTCCACGTACATGCGAAGGATATGCGCATCGACCGGGAGCAGTTATATCAACGTGGCATACTGTCGCTGGGTATGGGTTTGCAGATTCCGCGCCTACCCGGTCTGGGCGAGGTGAAGTGGGACCAGTTCATCGGGGCGCTGTACGCGGTTGGTTATGATTATGTAGTAAGCATTGAGCATGAGGATCGCGCCTTCGAGAAAACCGAGGAACTCGTCAAGCGCGGCTTTCTGATCTCCCGCGACGCGCTAAGACCCTACATTCATTAAGACCAACACCCATCCTTGCCCTGGAATAGCATTCGTAATCATACAAGCTCGACGTAGATGCCTAGCGAGTGCAACTCAGTGACGATGGTCGCTGGGGCGCTCTCGTCGGTGATTATCCTGTCAATCTCATTTGGCAACGCAAATACGTTAAAAGCAGTCGTGCCGAACTTGCTTCCGTCAATGACACCAATGACACTGCCCGACGCGCTCACCATCTGCTGTTTTAGTTGCGCTTCCTCCATATCGGACTCCATCAAACCATCACGAGCACTCACACCGCGCGCACCGAAGATCCCGATGTCAACGCGTAGTCGCTGTAACGAGCTATAATTGAAGCTGCCGACTAACGAGCTTGAGCGACGCCTCATGGTCCCACCGACGACTATAGTTGTAATACCCTCGCAAAAGTTCAACTCGAGAGCCGTATAGAGGCCATTGGTAACCACGATGAGGTCCTCCCGGTCCTTGATCAGCCGCGCCACCTGGAGCGCGGTCGTGCTGGCATCGAGAAAAATCTGCTGTCCTGAAGAGATAAGCGCTGATGCCGCTTGAGCAATTCGCCGCTTCTCCTCAATATGCTCTTGCTCGCGTGCCGCGAAGTACCGTTCGAGCCTGCCTCGACCGGAGACCACAGCGCCACCGCGCACACGGATCAACAAGCCCTGGGCCTCAAGCTGGTCCAGGTCTTTCCGTACCGTGACCTCGGAGACGCCCAGAGCCTGGCTAAGCTCACCGACGGACGTTCGCTCCTGGGCGCTCAGATAAGATAAAATTTGCTCCCGCCGCCGCTCCTGCGACATACCTTGATCTGCTTGGATCATATGTTTCCCTAGTTGAATCGTCTTAAAATTTGGAGGCAATTCGAAACAAGCTATGACTCCGAAAAGCAATTTAGCCACATCATAGCAGAAAAATGCACGAAGAACAAGTATTCGCAACCAAATCGAAAGCAATTTCTTTCAAAAATATTGACTTTCCGAGAATTCAGTGATATGATAACGCAATCGAAAGCAAACAGCTTCGAAAGTTTCTCACTATTTGAAGAGGCAGACCCTCCCATATGGTCAGGGGTCATTCTCGTAGCCGGGCCATACACGCAATGGACATGATCATCTCTAAGGCGAGGACCCAGGGTATCAGTATCGAGCCTGATTTAGAGAAGCTTTATGGGGGCAAGCGAAGTTGAGCGATAAGAAACCTGTTATCCAGGTGCAACATGTCTCCAAATCCTTTGGCGGCGTGCACGCGCTCCAGGATGTGCATTTTGAAATCTTCGCGGGCGAAGTACACGCGCTCCTGGGCGAGAATGGAGCCGGTAAGTCAACCTTGATCAAAATCGTTACAGGGCTTCACCAACCGGACACCGGGGAAATACATCTCGATGGGCAACCGGTCCGTTTTGCCAACACGCGCGAGGCACAGGAACATGGTATCGCCGCCATCTACCAGGAGCCGAGCCTATTCCCAGACCTGGACGTAGCCGAAAACATCATGGTTGGTCGCCAGCCGATGCGCAGATGGGGCATTGACTGGAGAGAGATGTATCAAGAAGCCGGGAGCTTGCTGCGTCGCCTGGGCCTCTCCATAGACCCTCGAACGAAAGCCCGAGATTTGAGCGTGGCGCAGCAGCAGGTTGTTGAGATCGCTCGCGCGCTCTCCATCAACGCTAAGGTGCTTATCATGGACGAGCCGACTTCCTCTCTAACGCTGAGCGAAGTCGAAGAGTTGTTCGCCATCGTCCGCCAACTGCGCGAAGCCGGTACCGCCATCGTCTTCATCTCTCACCGCCTGGAGGAACTGTTCGCCCTGGCAGACCGGGTGACGACTTTGCGCGACGGCACCTACGTAAGCACCCGCGACATGTCCAGCGTAACGACCGAAGATTTGATCCGCATGATGGTGGGCCGGACGTTGGGCGAGTTATTCCCCAAGCAGGCGGTAGAGGCGGGCGAGGTGGTCCTGGAGGTCGAGGGGCTAGGTCGCGAAGGCAGCTTCTCCGGTGTGTCATTTCAATTGCGCCGTGGAGAGATCCTGGGAATGTCGGGTTTGATTGGCGCAGGTCGCACCAACGTGGCGCGAGCTATCTTCGGCACCGAGCCGGCCACCGCAGGCACGATCAAGCTGGACGGCAAAATCGTAACTATAAAAAGCCCGAACGCCGCTATGGCGTTGGGCATCGGGTATGTCCCTGAGGACCGCAAAGAACACGGCCTGGTCCTCCCAATGTGTATTGCCGACAACATTACCCTGCCTGTCTTGTCCAACTTTGCAGCCCGGGGCTGGCTAGATGCGGGTAAGGAGCGGCAAGCAGCGATAGAGGCTTCCAGGACGTTGGAAGTAAAGATGGCCCACGTCGAGCAGAAGGCAGGGCAGCTATCAGGGGGTAACCAGCAAAAGGTAGTACTGGCAAAGTGGCTGGGCACCAGGCCACGTATCTTGATACTCGACGAGCCGACGCGTGGGATTGACGTGGGCACCAAGGCAGCCGTGCATGGGCTGATGAGCGGACTCGCGGCACAGGGGATGGCTATCCTCATGATTTCCTCTGAATTGCCGGAAGTCCTGGGCATGAGCGACCGCATCCTGGTCATGCGCGAGGGGCGATTGACCGGGGAGTTTAGCCGCGCAGAAGCCACTCAAGAAAAATTGATGTCAGCCGCTACTGCTGCGTAGCAGCCACAAAATGGAGAGCCGGATGGTCGCAAACGCAGAAGCCTCCCTCAAGTCTCAACGACGCCTGATACAGGCAGTCGTCAGATTCCGGGAGGCAGGCATTATCTTCTTCATAATCGCCCTCTCTGCCCTGGTGAGCCTGCGCAACCCGGCCTTCTTCACGACAGCTAACTTCCGGGACATTTTCCTAAATATCTCAATTCTCGTGATCGTAGCCCTCGGCCAGATGATGGTTATCATCACGCGCGGCATTGACCTATCCGTTGGCTCGACTATCGGGTTGACCGCCATGATGGTCTCCTTCACCGTTGTCGCCTTCCCCGAGATGCCCATCGTGCTCGCTCTGCCTCTCGGTATGGCTATTGGGGCGGTGCTCGGCAGCATCAACGGGCTGATCATCGCTTACGGCGGGGTGCCGCCAATCATCGCCACCCTCGGCACGCTCAGCATCTATCGAGGGCTTATCTTTCTTTACAGCGAGGGCCAGTGGATCAACGCATTCGAGATGCCTCCCGATTTTAAGCAACTCGCCAAAGGCACACCTCTAATCGTCCCCAACCTTATCCTCTTTGCCCTATTCGTGGCCTTCGCGGTGGGCCTCTTCCTCAAGTTTACGCGTACGGGCCGCGACATCTATGCTGTGGGGAGTAACCCGGACGCGGCGCGCTTCGCAGGTATCCCGATGCAGCGCATCATTTTCCTCGTCTATATGCTTTCGGGTATCCTGTGCGGCCTGGCCGGAGTGTTGTGGGCTTCGCGCTACGAAGCCGCCCAGACGAATACTGCGATGGGCTTCGAGCTACAGACCGTAGCCGCTCCGGTCGTGGGTGGGGTCAATATTTTCGGAGGCAGCGGCAGCGTGCTGGGTGTAGGCCTGGGGGCGTTCTTACTCGGCATTATCAACAACGCGCTCACGCTGGTGCGTATATCCCCTTTCTGGCAGTTGGCAGTGCAGGGTTTGCTCATCCTGCTGGCGGTGATTGCCGACGCTCTTATCTTGCGGCGATTGCAGCGAATCATACCGAGAAGAAACGCTTGATGGACGATGGACGATGGACGATGGAAGTTGGGTGATGTGAGATGAAGCAGAACAGAGGCTCCTGGCAACGCATATTCTTACGCTGGGAATGGCTACTCGTGGTGCTGATTGTGGCCGTGAGCGCATTCAACACATGGCGCTCACCTTACTTCCTGGATGCCAGCAACCTGTTGCGTACCACCTCCGATTTCATGGAGATCGGCATCATGATGTTGCCTATGGTCTTCATTATCATCACCGGCAACATAGACCTCTCGATTGCCTCCACGTTGGGACTATCCGCGTCCCTCATGGGCTGGCTGTACATGGGCGGGTGGAATATATGGCTCGCAGTCATTGTGGCTCTGCTTGTCAGCATCCTTGCGGGCCTGCTCAATGGAGTGCTGATTGCCCGTCTGAAGCTGCCCGCGCTGGCCGTTACGCTGGGTACGCTATCCTTCTATCGCGGCCTCGCCTATGTGCTCCTGGGGGACCAGGCCGCACGTGGCTACCCGGAGTCTTTTACATACCTGGGGCAGGGCAAGCTAGGCGATACTGAAATTCCCTTCGCTCTCCTCATCTTCGCGGTGCTGGCCCTAGTCTTTGGCCTGGTGTTGCACAAGACTACCTTCGGACGCTACCTCTATGCCATAGGGAGCAACGAAGCCGCTGCTCGCTATTCCGGCGTGCCGGTCGAGCGCATCAAAATCATCATCTTCGTGCTGTCCAGCGTCATGGCGGCTATGGCCGGGTTCATCCTGGCCGCACGGTTCGGCAGCACCCGCCCCGATATCGGAGGAGGGCTGGAGTTGACCGTCATCACTGTGACGGTCCTCGGCGGTGTCAGCATCTTCGGCGGGAGTGGTACGATGGTCGGCGCAGTGCTGGCGCTGCTGCTGGTCGGCATTTTGCGCTTCGGGATGGGGCTGATCAACCTCCAGGGCCAGGTACAGGACATTGTCATCGGCTTGCTACTGATCCTCTCGATTCTGCTGCCCCAGATTGGGAGCCGGCTTTCGTCCGGGTTGCAATTGCGCAGTGCCTCTCTCGTGAGGACGGGCGTGGCGGTGGCTGTCGTGCTCATTTTCGGCGTCTTTTTCTTCTGGTCACGCTCACTAATTCTGACCCAATAGCGAACCAGAGCTTTATGCAGTAACAAACCTATCAATAAAAGGAGGAAGCCTATTGCCAAGGTGGACGACAGACGATAGACGTCGCACTCACGTTTCACACATCACACATCACGCATCACGTTTCAACGCACGAACGTATCAACTGATTTCATGGGCTGCATATACGCCCAATACCACAGGAGGAAATTTCCCATGCGTAAAAAGAGTATCGCCCTGGTCCTGATGAGCATCATGCTCATGGTGCTAACCGCTTGCGGTGGCGACAACAACCCGGCATCCACGCCTACAACGGGCACAACGAGCGGGACTACACCAGGGGTCACAGGTGGACAGACCTATGTACTGGTTCCCAAGAACCTCGGCAACCCCTACTTTGACACTGCCAACAAAGGCGCGCAGGAAGCCGCCAAAGAGTTAGGCGTAACCGTTACCTACCAGGGTACTGCAACGGGAGATGCCAGCCAGCAGATACAGTTGCTCAATTCCCTCATCGCTCAGAAGGTGAACGGCCTGGCAGTCTCAGCGAACGACTCCGATGCGCTGGTCCCGGCAGGCAAGGCAGCGATTGACGCCAAAATCCCCGTCGTGAGCTGGGACTCGGCAATCGCTCCGGGTGGCCGCACGGTCCACGTGAACCAGGCCCAGTCGGAAGATATCGGGCGGGGCCAGGTCCAGCTTATCTCGAAGCTCATCGGCGGCAAGGGCAAGATCGCCATCCTGAGCGCCACATCCACAGCCCCAAATCAAAACGAGTGGATCGGGTTCATGAAGGACGAGCTGACAAAGCCCGAAAACTCCGGTCTGGAGTTGGTAGCGACCGTGTATGGCGACGACCAGGACGAGAAGAGTTACACTGAAGCCCAGGGTCTGATGACGACCTATCCCGACCTTAAAGGCATCATCTCGCCCACTACCGTCGGCGTTGCGGCGGCGGCAAAGGCAGTGACGGACGCTAACAAGATAGGGCAGGTTATCGTCACCGGCCTCGGCACCCCAAATCAGATGCGCGCCTACGTCAAGAGCGGCGCGGCCCCCGCATTCGCGCTGTGGAACCCCGGCGACCTGGGCTATCTCTCGATCCACACGCTCCACGCCATCGCAACGGGTAAAATCACCGGTAAGGCCGGCGATAAGTTCACGGCGGGCAAGCTAGGTGAATACACCATAGCCTCTGACGGGACCATATTGCTAGGCAAGCCAACGGTCTTCGACAAGGACAACATAGACAACTTCGATTTCTAATCACCAGTCAGTTGTAGGGGCGAGGCATGCCTCGCCCTGGTACGAGACTCGCGCTCTTTGGGTGGCGACACCTGTTCGAGATAGGGCGAGGCATGCCTCGCCCCTACATAATCATGCTACAACGGAAGTACCATGAAACGAGTAGGCTTTGTTCTAAAAGTCAAGCAGGAGAAGTTGCAAGAGTACAAGCGACACCACGAAGAGGTGTGGCCCGATATGCTCCAGGCACTGCGCTATGCAGGCTGGCACAACTATTCCCTCTTCGTCCGTGAGGACGGCCTGCTCTTCGGCTACTTCGAAACCCCTGAAAGCTTACAAGCAGCCCAGGCCCTCATGGTGGAAAAGGAAGTCAATACTAGATGGCAGGAATTCATGGCCCCATTCTTCGAGTCGTCGGACAACATGAGGCCAGACGAGATGTTTCTTGAGCTAACGGAGATTTTCCACCTGGACTGACGACATAACAGTGCATTTCAAAACCTGCAATCAGTCATGTGATGAAGGACGAAGGACGAAGGACGAAACGAGTTCCCATGAGGTTTTGAAATGCACTTTAAAGATATATGAGGAAGGTTTATGCAACCCATGGCTAATGCAATCTATGGCACTCCGCCGGCTACCAGGCAGCTACAGGACGCTTACGTTCTTGCCAGAGAGCGCTATGCCAACCTGGGTGTCGATACGGGCAAGGCCTTAGACGCGCTAGGACAGCTATCCCTGAGCCTCCACTGCTGGCAAGGTGACGACGTTGCCGGTTTCGAGTCTCCCAACGCGGAGCTGAGCGGGGGTATCGCGGCGACAGGTAATTACCCTGGAAAAGCGCGCAACCCCGACGAGCTACGTAGCGACCTCGACCAGGCGTACAGCCTCATCCCCGGAACCCACCGTCTGAACCTCCACGCTATCTACGCTGAAACAGGTGGTAAGAAAGTGGAGCGCAACGAGCTACAACCGGAACACTTCTCCTCCTGGGTTGAGTGGGCTAAAGAGAACAAGCACGGACTTGACTTCAACCCTACCTGCTTCTCCCACCCACTATCTGAGTGTGGCTTCACATTGGCGAGCTACGACCCGCACATTAGAGACTTCTGGGTAGAGCACTGCATCGCCTCTCGCCGCATCGGGGAGTATTTCGGTAAGGAACTGGGCACGCCATGCGTCACCAACATATGGATCCCTGACGGCTTCAAGGATACGCCAGTTGATCGCGCTACACCGCGCCGCTTGCTCAAGGAGTCGCTCGATAGGATATTAGCTGAACCTATAAATAAGCGTCATAACCTCGACTCCGTAGAGAGCAAGCTGTTCGGCCTCGGCTCGGAGAGCTACGTCGTCGGCTCGCACGAGTTCTACATGGGGTACGCCGTCAGCAACGGCATTTTGCTCTGCCTCGACAGCGGCCATTTTCACCCCACCGAGACTATTGCCGACAAGCTCTCGTCCGTGCTGATGTACGTACCTGGAGTGGTGCTGCATATCAGCCGGGGGGTACGCTGGGACAGCGACCACGTGGTGACTCTCACCGATGAGACTACGGCTATCATGCACGAAGTCGTGGCAGGCGGCCTGAATGCGAAACAGAACTTGGACAGGGTACATATCGGGCTTGATTTCTTTGATGCCAGCATCAACCGCGTGGCTGCCTGGGTTATAGGGGCGCGCAACGTGCAGCGCGCCGCACTCATGGCCCTGCTCGAACCCACCGAGCAACTGCGCCAATTGGAAGTCGATGGGGATTACACAGCACGCCTGGCGCTGCTCGAAGAGTTAAAAGGAATGCCGTGGGCGGCGGTTTGGGACTATTTTTGCCTACAAGAGAGCGTGCCAACCGGCATTGGATTTATGGACGAAATCAAGACATATGAAAAGAACGTCATCGCCCAAAGGGCACCCACACGAGGATAAGTGAGGAGAAAGCAGGATGTCAACAGCAACGCCAACACAAGCATCAGCGTTCAGGCATGTCAATTACAAATGGGATGACGCATACGCAGACGGGCTTGACCCGGTTGCGCGTCTGGTCTACAGGTCGAACCTGTTGGGGGCGGACGGCCGCATCACCAATACCGGGGGCGGCAATACGTCGTCTAAAGTAACGGAGCCTGATCCGCTCACAGGGGAGCCGGTGGAGGTTCTCTGGGTAAAAGGCTCAGGCGGTGATCTACGCACGTCCAGGCGAGAAAACTTCTCCTCGTTATATATGGATAAGCTGATCGCGCTCCAGAGCCATTATCACCACTCCCCACATCGCGGCCCCAAAACGCCCATAGAAGATGCGATAGTGGCGCTCTACAGCCACTGCACCTTCAATCTAAACCCTCGGCCTTCTTCGATAGACACGCCGCTACATGCTTTCGTGTCCTACAGGCACGTTGACCATATGCACCCCAACGCCGTAATCGCTATTGCTGCCGCGAAGCACTCGGAACGCCTTACCCGCGAGATATATGGCGACGCGGTCGTATGGACGGCGTGGCAGCGCCCCGGCTTTGACCTGGGGCTGAAGCTAGAGCAGATAGTGCGGGAGCACCCGCACGCGAAAGGCGTTATCCTGGGCAGCCACGGGCTTATCAACTGGGCAAATGACGACAAAGGGTGCTACGAACTGACGCTCGACCTGATCGAGCGGGCGGGACGCTACATCGAAGAGCACGACAAGGGCGAGGAGACATTCGGCGGCCAGAAATATAGATCATTGGATGAAGAGCGCCGTCATAATATCTTTGCCGAGATTTCGCCGTGGCTGCGCGGGAAGGTGAGCCAGTACAAGCGTTTCATCGGCACGGTGCAGGAAGACCTCGACATCCTGCGCTTTGTCAACAGTCACGACGCCCAGCGCCTGGCCGCGCTGGGTACCTCATGCCCTGACCACTTCCTACGCACCAAGATCAAACCTCTCTATGTTGAGTGGGACCCTCAAGAAGAGGATGTGGAGGCGCTCAAGCGTGCTCTCAGCGCGGGGCTGGAGCAATACCGCAAGGACTACGCAACCTACTATCAGGAGCACAAGCACGCCGATTCCCCGTCTATGCGCGACCCCAATCCGACGGTCGTCTTGATCCCAGGTCTGGGGATGATCGCATGGGGCAAGGACAAGAGCGAGTCTCGCGTCACAGCGGAGTTTTACAACTGCGCCGTGGAGGTGATGCGCGGCGCGGAAGCGATAGACGAATATACGGCGCTGCCCCTCCAGGAAGCGTTCGACATCGAGTACTGGCTCCTTGAGGAAGCGAAGTTGCAGAGGATGCCGCCGGAGAAAGAGCTGGCGCGCCAGGTGATCGCGGTAGTAGGCGCGGGGAGCGGGATTGGCCGCGAGGTCGCGTTGCGCCTGGCCAAAGAGGGCGCGCACATCGTATGCGTTGACCGGGATGAGAGTGGAGCGCAAGCCGCCGCAAAGGCTATCATCGATAAGTACGGCGTCGGTATCGGCGTTGCCGGTAGCGGCATCTCAAGCTGCGGCCCCGCAATCGGGCTGTACGCAGACATCACCCAACGTGAGAGTATTCGCGCCATGCTGGGGCAGGTGGCCCTCGCTTACGGCGGCCTCGATGCCGTGGCGGTTACGGCGGGTATCTTCGTGTCACCAGACACCTCCGGGCGCATCCCCGACGAGATGTGGGCGCGCACCTTCGGTATAAACGTGACTGGCCTGTATCTGGTTGCGGACGAGGCTGCCACGCTTCTGAAAGCACAGGCCATCCCCGCGAACCTGGTGCTGACCACGTCGGTCAACGCGGTGGTAGCCAAGAAAGGCAGTCTGGCATATGATACGAGCAAAGCGGCAGCCAACCATCTCGTGCGCGAGCTGGCGATAGAGCTTGCGCCGTTGGTGCGAGTGAACGGCGTAGCGCCTGCGACGGTGGTGCAGGGGAGCGCAATGTTTCCACGTGAGCGCGTGATCGCATCCCTTACCAAGTACGGGATCGACTACACCGAAGACGAGCCGACCGATGCGCTAACCGAGAAGCTGGCCCAATTCTATGCCGACCGCACGCTCCTGAAACGCCCCATTACCCCGGCGGACCAGGCCGAAGCCATCTTCCTGCTCCTCACAGACCGGTTGAAGCAGACGACGGGCCAGATCATCTCGGTAGATGGCGGGCTGCACGAAGCGTTTCTGCGGTAGATAATATATGAGCCAGGCAGCCAGCTTTCTCGCAATCGACATAGGTGCCTCCAGCGGGCGTGTTATGCTTGGGCGGTGGGATGGCCAGCGATTCGAGCTGCGCGAGCTACATCGCTTTCCGAACGGCTCGGTCCAGGTGATGGGGCACTTGCACTGGGATGTGCTCCGTATCTGGCATGAGGTCAAAGCGGGTATCGCGAAGTACGCTGCTCAGCACGACGAGCCACCGGCCGGTATCGGTATCGATACCTGGGCGGTAGATTTCGCGCTCCTTGACGACGCGGGACGACTCCTGGGCAACCCCTACCACTACCGCGATAGACGTACCGAAGGGATGCCGGAGGAGGTTGACCGACGCGTGTCACCCCAGCAGCTATTCGCGCAGACCGGCATCCAACGCCTACCGATTAACACACTCTACCAGCTTGCCAGCATGGGGCAGGGGCGCGACCGGCAGCTAGACATGGCTGAAACGCTACTCTTGATACCCGACCTGTTCCACTACTGGATGACCGGGCAAACGGTAGCCGAGTATACTAACGCCACGACTACACAATTCTACGACATGCGCGAGCAACAGTGGGCGACAGACCTCCTGGAGGTGCTGGACTTGCCTACGCGGATCCTGCCACCGGTTGTCGCGCCCGGCACCATCCTGGGAGAGCTTCTGCCGGAGGTACGAGACGAGGTAGGGCTGAGCTATCCTGTAGAGGTAATCGCCTCCGCCAGCCACGATACCGCGAGCGCGGTGGCCGCTATCCCCGGCCTCGATGAGCGCAGTCTGTACATCAGCAGCGGGACCTGGAGCCTGGTAGGTGTCGAGATAGCGCAGCCAATCCTGAGTAACAGGGCGCGGGAGCTAAACTTCACGAACGAAGGGGGCGTGGGAGGGACAATCCGGTTCCTCAAAAACATAGGCGGCCTGTGGCTCCTTCAAGAGTGCCGGCGCCAGTGGCAGCGCGAAGGGCAAACATACACGTGGCCTGCCCTGGTCGCGCTGGCCCAGCAAGCTACCCCGCTCAGGAGCGTTGTTGACCCCGACTCTGGAGAGTTCCTCAATCCTAACGACATGCGGGCCGCGATCCAGGCATACTGCGGGCGCACAGGGCAACCTGAGCCTACTAGCATTGGAGAGATTGTGCGCTGCTGCCTGGAAAGCCTCGCCCTGAAATACAGGTGGGTGCTTGCGGCGCTAGAAGAGATGACAGGTCCCCGCATAGACACCATCCGTATCGTAGGGGGCGGTAGCCAGAATGGGCTGCTCTGCCAGCTTACGGCGGATGCGTGCGGAAGGGAAGTGGTGGCAGGACCGGTCGAGGCGACGGCGCTGGGTAACGTCCTTGTCCAGGCGGTGGCGAGCGGCCACCTGCCTGATATTGCCGCCGGTCGCAGGACCGTAGCGGCATCAGTCCAACAGGCAACTTTCGAGCCGCGCGCATCCGGCGACTGGGACGCCGCCTACAGAAATTTTGATGCACTGATGCAGGCAGCAGATGACCAATAGTGAACAAACGGCACAAAGAGATATTCTTGAGCCGTTCGAGAGTTACGCACGGGCTGCCGGGGCGCAGGTGTCCATCGTCACGACTGAGGCCGGGGCTGCTGCGGTTATCGCAAGTGGAGCAGAGGGGCGCATCATTTACACGGCTGCGGTTCGGGAGCGCTTTCCCGAGCTTTGCCAGGCTGTAGAGGCAGCAGGCAGTGAAACAGCGATAGCCGAAGGGATAGCCGAGACCGCATCCGATCCATCCACACTTGCCGCCAAGCTGTCGGGCGGAGTGGGTATCGTGCTCGCCCAGGCCGGTGTGGCCGAGACAGGCTCGGTTGTGCTGGCGGACGATGCGCTCGCGCCGCGCCTGCTCAGTATGCTGGCGGACGTGTGCGTGGCCCTCTTACCCTCTTCTGCTATCGTATCGAGTCTCGATGAAGCGGGCGCTCTATTGGCCGAATTGGACAAGAGAGGGCACCGTTATGTCTCGCTCGTGACCGGCCCTAGCCGCACCGCCGACATAGAGCGCGTGCTAACCATCGGCGTGCAGGGTCCAAAGGCCCTGCACATTGTTGTATTAGTCGAGGAAGGTGCTTGAGTAAAGATGACGGAACATCATCGGAAATCAAAGACAGACAAGTCGCCCGGCGCAGGAGGGCTTGAGCACGATCCTCTCCCCTTTGAGCAGCGCTACCGCCGTGCTTTAGACAATCCACAATTGAGGCGGAACCTCCTCAATTTCCAACGCTCGTGGGGCGTGTCACGTGAAAGCGCCTTCGTCGCGTATGGTGAGAACCCGGAGAGGGGCACAACTGAGCCGGAGACGCGTCAAGATGCACACCTGCCTATGGCGAAAGGCACTGCCGAGTTCGAGGCGATGCGCGACAGACTGGCGGCAATCAAAGACGAGGTAATAGAGCGCCTGCCTGAATACGTAGACCGCTTCCAGCGCGCCGCCGAGGAGCGAGGGGTGCATGTCTACAGGGCAGCCGACGCCGACGCTGCCAATCGCTACGTGCTCGAATTATGTCGTGACCGGGGCATCCGGCATGTAGTCAAGAGCAAGACTATGGTCTCCGAAGAGATCGAGCTTAACGGCGTTCTGGAGGAGCATGGCATCGAGGCGGTGGAAACAGACCTGGGCGAGTGGATCCAGCAACTTGCCCACGAGCGCCCATCGCACATGGTGATGCCTGCCATCCACAAGAGCCGTGAGGAGGTCGCCGACCTCCTCACCAGGGCCACGGGACGTGAGGTAAGCCGGGAGGATATAGGGGAGCAGGTGGGTGTAGCAAGGCGCGAGTTGCGGCGCGACTTCCTGGAGGCGGGGTTGGGCGTCAGCGGAGCGAACGCGCTGGTGGCCGAGAGTGGCGCGGTGATGTTCATCGAGAACGAGGGCAACGCCAGGCTCGTGACGACCTTGCCCCGGGTACACGTGGTGCTGGCCGGTATAGAGAAGCTGGTGCCTGATTATGCAGCCGCCATGTTGCAACTGCGGCTGCTGGCCCGCTCGGCCACGGGCCAGGGGATCACCAGCTACACTACCTTCCTTTCAGGGCCGCCGGACCCTGGCAAGGAGATGCACATAGTTCTGCTGGACAACGGGCGCACAGCCATGCGCGAGCACCCCCTCATCAAGGAGGCCCTACGCTGCATCCGTTGCGCCGCATGTGCCGACGTATGCCCCCCTTACGCAGTGGTCGGTGGGCACGTCTTTGGACACATATACTCAGGCGCTATCGGCCTGGTCAACACGTCCTTCCACCACGGCATCGAGGCAGCCGCCGGTCCCCAGTCGCTGTGCGTATCGTGCAACGCCTGCGCGACGGTCTGCCCGGTGGGCATTCCGCTGCCACAGCAGATACTGGCGGTGCGCGCCCAGGTGGTGGAGGAGAAAGGAGTGCCCGCGCCCATGGGCGCGGCTATGGAGCTATGGTCACACCCGCGCGCCGCCGACCTGGCTATGCGGGCAGGCGCCTTTGCCAGCGCGCCTCTACGTGACGGCCAGTTCACTCGCATGGGGCGCAGCGGGGCAACCCTGATCCCGACGGTTCATCGCCTGACCAGTTGGCGCACGCCTCCTGCCCTGCCTCGCCGCCCGGCGCGGGACCGCCTGCGAAAGAGGAAGAGTTATAGTGGTACGCGTATCGAGAGCCAGGCACGAGGGTTGCGTGTAGCCTATTTCATCCAATGCATCACCGACCGGCTCTTCCCTCGTATGGCCTGGTCTATCGCGCGCCTGATGGATGCGTGTGGAGTCGAAATGGTGGTGCCGGAGCAGCAGCATTGTTGTGGTCTACCCGCGCTCGACGCCGGAGTGATCGAGCTGGCGCGGAGAATGGCTCGCCAGACTATAGAAGTGCTCGAAAAGGTGAAAGCAGACTACATCCTGACAGGTGGTGCGAGCTGCGCTGTCGCTATACTGCACGACTACGAGCGGCTGTTCGAGGGGGAACCGCTATGGCAGGTCCGTGCCAGCGTATTAGCCGAGCGGGTAATTGACTTCACGACCTTCATGGATACGGTCGCACGGCTCAAGCCCGGCGCGCTCGCCCGTCCGAACGCCTCCTTCGCACCTGTCACCTACCATAACTTCTGCCAGTCGGCCAACGTGCTTGGCATCGAAGATGCCCCTCGCCGCCTGATCACCGAGGTGATGGGTCTGGAGCTCAGGGAGATGGAGGAAAGTTCGGTTTGCTGCGGCTTCGGTGGCTCAACCTCCGTGACACGCCCTGAAGTTGCCGAGCATATCCTGGCTCGCAAGCTGGATAACGTATTACGGACCGGTGCTCGCACCCTGGTGACAGATAACCCCGGCTGCATAATGCACCTTCGCGGCGGGATAGACGCACGACGCCTGCCAATCCACGTGTTACATATCGCCGAACTGATGGCTATGTGCCTTCCCGCCCCCGCTCAAGAATTATGAAATGACACTCAAATCATATCATATTGAACCACGGCGAGGATCATAGCTACGCCCTCGTCATCTACCTGCGGCGGCCTGGCAGCTAGGATAGAAGGTATTGGCCACTATCTTCGATGCCTGTCCCCTGGTCACATTGTTGTAAGGGCGGAAATATGGGGTAAGGATAGCAATGGAACAAAAAACAACGCTTTACTACATCTCGTAGCCCAATATTCATATGGAACGTAGAAACGCAGAAGTGTATTGGGCCAGTGACTATCCTCCGAACGAAAGTGGGGGTTTTTGCATAACCCCCCAAAACGGTGCATTTGGCTTCGGCTAGGGTTCGGGTATGCCTCTTCGCCGACTTTTTCAGGTAAGGTGCGAATGCACGGGGAAGTTGCTCGCCCTTGTCGAGCACCTCGCCTCCGGAGAGATGCTCGACAAGGGCCTCCAATGTCGCGCGAATAACCAGGTCCGCCTTATCGGTATCGTCCAATTGAGCCAGTTGCTGCACCTACCGGACGAAGTCTTCATTCTTCACATCTCTGCTCCTTTACGAATTACGAACCACCTGCTCCGTAATTCGTATTCACAACGAATGCCTTGCGAAGGGGGTTTGTTATCGCAAGTCGCAGAGGCGGATTACAAAATCGCTCCTGCACGAAGTCTTGTTAGAACCTCTAAGCCCTGCCGGTCGACCCTTGCTCTTGTGCCTTTATCGCCGAAATATTGATGCGTATCTTCACATCCTCTCCAACGAGCACCCCACCTGTCTCAAGAGCAACGTTCCATGTGAGACCAAACTCCTTGCGGTTGATAACGGTAGAAGCGCTGAAGCCTAGTCGAGAATTTCTCCAGGGGTCAGTACCGCGGCCCTCAAAGTCCATTGTCAGTTCTACCTTGCGAGTCGTTCCACGCACTGTAAGGTCGCCGACCAAGCAGTAAGTGTTCTGGCGCAACCATTCGATCTCGGTGCTTTCGAAAGTTATAGTCGGATACTTCTCAACGTCAAAGAACTCTTCAGAGCGCAGGTGCTTATCGCGGTCTTCGTTTCCCGTATTCAATTGAGTTACGTCTATCTCCGCATGGACACGCGAGTTGGCCAGGTTGTCCTCGTCAATCTCAAGCGTGCCTGTGACAGGTCCTAACGTCCCGTGAACATTGGTGATCATCATATGCCGCACGGTGAACTCTATGCTGGAGTGGGTAGGGTCGATCTGCCATAACGTCCGCGTAATTACCCTGTTCGTGGTGGGTGGGTATGTAGTTGCCATTGTTTTGCTCCTTTACTTTTCTTTCAGATGACTAACGACGCGCCAGGAGAGGCAGCCAGGCTCTCCTCGATCAGATGGTGCTCAGATACCTGTGAATGAACTGGATGGCCATAGCGCCATTCCCGACGGCGGCAGCGACTCGTTTGACTGCGTCGTGCCGCACATCGCCAGCCGCGAAGACGCCCGGCACACTGGTCTCAAGCAGGAAGGGTTCGCGATCAAGAGCCCAATCTGGGGGTCGCTCACCCTCGCGGGGCAGGTCGCGAGCCGTAAGGATGGAGCCGTCTTCGGCGAGCTGTAGCACACCCTTCAGCCAGCCGGTTCGTGGCTCCGTGCCGATGAAGATGAAGAGCCAATTGGTCGGGACGGTCTGTCGCTCGCCGGTAACGCTGTTCTCAATTGTGATCGCTTCGAGCCTACGCTCACCGTGCACCTCCTTGACCTGCGTATTCAATAAAACCTCGATGTTCTCAGCTTGCTCGATCTCATCTATCAGATACTGGGACATGCTCTCGGAGAGGGAATTCCCGCGCACCAGGAGCACCACCTTGCGGGCGTAACGAGAAAAGTGGACGGCAGATTGCCCGGCGGAGTTCGCTCCCCCTACGATGTAGACATCCTCGTTCTCGCAGAAGCGGGCTTCACTCAAGGCCCCGCCATAGTAGACCCCCGCGCCGGTCAGTCGCTCTATCTCCGGCACTTCAAGCTTGCGCCACGAAACGCCTATAGCTATCAACAGCGCATAGCAGCCTCGCTCGCTACCGTCCGATAGAGTAACGATGCGCCGATTGCCGTCAATGCGTAGCCCGGTGGCCTCCAGGGGAGCGACAAGCTCGGCCTCGAAGTGACTGGCCTGGGCTACGGCCCTGGCCGCAAGCTCAGGGCCGGGAACGCCCGCCGGGAAGCCGAGGTAGTTGGCGATAAGGGCGCTGTGGCTTGCCTGGCCGCCGGGGGTCTCACGCTCGATTATCACTACCCTAAGTCCCTCGGATGCGGCGTATATGCCCGCAGCAAGCCCGGCAGGCCCTCCACCCACCACGATAAGATCGTAGAAGGGCCGCGCAGTATGGGTCTGCAACCCAAGATGCTCGGCCAGGCGGGCGATTGGTGGGTCCTCGAGGATTGAGCCCTTGGGCAGCAGCACAACCGGCAAGTTCCGGGTCTCTCCGGTTGTCGAGGTGGTCAGCTCTTTAGCCCTGGGGTCTTCTTCGGCGTCCACCCATTCGTAGGCTACTTCGTTGCGGGTCAGAAAGTCTCGGATCGCGTGCGCATGTGGCGACCAGCGATATCCGACCACGCGGATTCCCACAGGGCGCTTGACGGATGGGGCGTGCCAATCCGCCAACAGGTCATCGAGGACAGGGTACAGGTATTCCTGCGGCGTCGCTCTGCCGCCCGGCAGCGTGTAATCTATCTTCAAAACGTCGGAAATCCGAACCGTGCCCTTATCGAGGCTCGAGGTGAACAGGATTCGCTTGGCCTCTGGAGCAAACGCGGTGGCTTGCTCAAGGAAGTCGGCGCCGCTACGCACGCCCTGGCGTAAGTGTCGCTCGACCAACAAGAGGGCTACAGGTTCGTCGCGCCTCTGTAACCTATGGAGTACTGAAAGCGCCTCGGCCCCTGAACTCGCGCTTGCTACGTTGTATCTCGCGCCATACCTCCGGCGGAGGTCCTCCACCATAGTCTGGAGTATCTCGCGGTCATTCTCTACTAAAAATATGACAGGTTGGGCCATAAGGCTCCTTTAAGGACGAAGGGCGATAGACATCTGCCCCTCTTCTATTGGATGCAATCAAGGCTATGCATTCAGGGATAGTTTGTTTACTACCCTGCGTACTCCCAGCACATCGGACGCTACTTTCTCGGCAGCGATACGCGCCTCCTCAGATGGGGCCAGCCCTATCAGGCTGATGATCCCCATATTAGATTCCACTCTTGCTCGCACTTGCCTGGTGCGCTCGTCCTTACTCAACGCGCTCGCCACAGCAATCTCCAGGTCTTCGTCCGCCACGAGGAGATTACGAACCTGCCGCACTCCCGGCACCTGTTGCGCCAACCATGCGGCCATGCTGGCGTGCCCGCCAGTCTGGACTACCCCCTCAAGTGTGACCACGCCATCCTGCACCATCACTCGTACTGTGTCCTCCTCGAAGCGGGAGAGAGGCGGGTCATACGACGCGACCCCGTGCAGAAGCCTCCGAAGCGGAGGGTAGGATTTGAGTGCGTCAAACACCCCCTGTGCAATCTCGTCATCGGGCCTGTACTCAGGTAGGTAGGCTAACTGCTCCCTATCGACCGCCAGGCTGATCCTCTCAGGTGTGATCTCTGCCGCCCAGTCAACCGGGACGAGCACATGCTTCGTCAGGAATTGCCCCTTACGCACCACAAAGTGGGTGACTCGCCCGGTATCCGGGTCTAACAGCACTCGGTCTATGCTGCCGATTGGGCCATCGGCGGCTTCTACTTTCGTGTCGGTGCCTATCACCACGCCTTCAGGCTCGGTCTGCGTCTCCTCGGTGCGGCCTTCGCTGCGGGATACGAGTGGAGGTGGCGTGTACAGAGCCGTCGCCGGACTCGCTGGCGGCAAGGCAAAGAGCACATCATCCCGCTTATATACCCCTGGAGGTTCCCACTTCGCAGCCGGGGTAATGTAATCCCGCTCGTCGTGTCCGGCCATGCGGTTCAACATATCAACGGGCGCGCTCAACCGCACGGTGGCTTCGCTGGCGGCACTGACCGCGGCGATAGGGACCATCACATCATTGTGGAGGAGACGCAATGGCCCACGATGGACCAACAGGTGGGTTACCTCACGGGTCTTAGGGCTGATAACCACCTTCTCTACCGTGCCAATCTGCTCATCACCATCCGGTCCCACGACTCTGCTACCGATGCGTACCTTGACTCGGATACCTCGCAAAGCACGAGCGTCGGTGTCCTGCGAGGCAGAATCCGAGGACTGGGGCGGAGCCGCCTGCTCGCCCGTGGCTTGAGACGTCATATTTCCTCCTTATGTCAGGACGGACTGAAACGTGAAACGTGATGCGTGAGAGTATCGCGCAAACTCAGCGTCTATCGTCTTTCGTCTTTCGTCTTTCGTCCTTCGTCCTTCGTCTCTAGATTGGACGTGGTGCTGCTGCCCTACCGGAGCCTTGCTGCCAGCTTCGCAAGCGGAAGCCGAGGATTATCAGCAAGATGCCGATTATGAATGCGTAAGTGGCTATGAGCCAGATGAGAGAGAGTGCGCCTAAGCCGGGGAAGATCAGGACGTAGAGGCCGAAGAGCACCGATACTACGCCGCTGATGCCCAATAGCCATTCGTCTTCGATCTCTTTACGCAACTGGACGGCCGCGACTACCTCCATCACGCCTGTGATAGTGGCCCACACTCCTATGAAGGTCAACAGCACCAACGCGGTAATACCGGGCCAGAGGAAAGTGATGATGCCGGTTGCTATGCCGAGTAATCCCTGGATGACCAGTGCCCACCAGTATTTCTGCTTTCCTATCCTCTCAAGGCCAGCGGCAACCGCGAAGACGCCATCTACGAGCGCGTAGGCGCCAAAGAGGAGAACTAACGCCTCAATGGCCAAGCTGGGCCAAAAGAGGGCCAGCATTGCGAAGAGCACCGCCAGTGCTCCCCGTAGTACAAACAACCACCAATTACGAGCGGATACGGTAACTACGTCAATCATTTGTTGCCTCCTTCTGGTCAATTTTGAGTTTTGAATTCTCAATTTTGAATTGCTTTTTCCCAATTCAAAATTGAGAATTCAAAATTCCTATGCCGGGACCGCTTCTGGAACGGGTTGCGTACGGAACTCGAACTCCCCATCCGGGGTCACATCTACCACTACGTGATCACCGTCTTTGATTTCACCTTTAAGGGCCTTGAGGGCGAGGCGGTTCTGTATTCGTTTCTGGATTACCCGTTTGAGCGGGCGAGCGCCATATACCGGGTCGTATCCCTCATCCCCCAACCTCTGCTTGGCTGCATCCGTCAGCTCAAGGGTGATGCGCCGGTGTGCAAGGACCTTCTGTAAATTGCGGAGCTGGATGTCAACGACCTGGCCAAGGTCCTCACGCGATAAGGCGCGGAAGATGATAATCTCGTCAATGCGGTTCAGGAACTCGGGGCGGAAGTGCTTGTTCAATTCATCCATGACCAAATCGCGAGCGCGCTCCGGACCTAGCTCCTTGATCCACTGGCTGCCGATGTTAGAGGTCATGATGATGACGGTGTTTCGGAAGCTGACGACGCGCCCCTGCCCATCGGTGAGGCGGCCATCATCGAGGAGTTGTAGAAGCACGTTGAATACTTCGGGATGGGCCTTCTCGATCTCGTCGAATAGCACCACCGCGTATGGGCGTCTGCGCACCGCCTCGGTAAGCTGTCCTCCTTCCTCATAACCGACGTAACCCGGGGGCGCCCCAATGAGCCGGGCGACGGTATGGCGCTCCTGGTACTCACTCATGTCGAGCCGTATCATTGCTTGCTCGTCGTCGAAGAGGAACTCGGCGAGCGCCCTTGCCAGTTCCGTCTTGCCCACACCTGTCGGCCCCAGGAAGAGGAATGAGCCGATTGGCCTGTTAGGGTCCTGCATACCTGCGCGAGCGCGGCGCACCGCATCGGCCACCGCCTGCACTGCCTCCTCCTGGTCCACTAGTCGTTCGTGTATGCGGACTTCCATCTGGATGAGCTTTGCCATCTCTCCTTCTAACAGCTTGGAGACAGGTATGCCCGTCCACCTGCCGACCACTTCCGCAATGTCCTCGCCGTCAACTTCCTGCTTGAGTAAGACGCCGCCCTGTTTCTGCATCTCCTGGAGCTGGGACTCTGCCTGCTTCATCTCTTCTTCAAGGCGCGGCAGCTCGCTGTACTGCAACTGAGCGGCTCGCTCCCAGTCCTGGCTGCGTTGGGAGCGTTCGATCTCTACGCGAGCCTGGTCAATCTGCTCCTTTAGCTGCGTTACTTTATCCAGCAGTTCACGTTCTCTCTGTAAGCGGGCGTCTAACCCGCGCCTGCGCTCACTCAAGTCGGCCAGCTCTTTTTCCAGTTTCTTGAGTCGCTCTCGGCTGGCCTCGTCTTTCTCTTTCTTGAGGGCCTCGCGCTCTATCTCCAGCTGCATGATGCGCCGCTTGATCTCGTCCAGTTCAGCCGGGTCGCTGGTGATTTCCAGGCGGAGCCGGGCAGCTGCCTCATCTATCAAATCAATTGCCTTGTCAGGCAGGAAGCGGTCGGTGATATAGCGGTCGCTGAGGGTAGCCGCCGCGATGATGGCACCGTCGGTGATGCGGACGCCGTGATGCGTTTCGTAGCGCTCCTTCAGGCCGCGCAGTATTGAGATCGTATCTTCGACCGAAGGCTCGCCAACAAAGACGGGCTGGAAGCGCCGCTCCAATGCGGCATCCTTTTCGATGTGCTTCCCGTACTCGTCCAGGGTGGTAGCGCCGATCAGATGCAACTCACCTCGCGCCAGCAGCGGCTTTAGCATATTGGACGCATCCATAGCACCCTCAGCCGCTCCAGCGCCAACGACTGTATGAAGCTCGTCAATAAAGAGGATGATGTCCTCCGACTCCTGGATTTCCTTGAGGACGGCTTTGAGGCGCTCCTCAAACTCGCCCCGGTACTTCGCACCGGCGATGAGCGCACCCATGTCGAGGGAGACCACACGCTTGTTTTTGAGGGCTTCCGGCACGTCACCGCGCACGATACGTTGAGCCAGCCCCTCCACTATCGCGGTTTTTCCGACGCCGGGCTCCCCTATGAGCACCGGGTTGTTCTTGGTGCGGCGCGACAATATCTGCATGACGCGCCGCACCTCCTCGTCTCGCCCTATCACTGGGTCTAGATTGCCTTCGCGAGCTAATTGGGTGAGGTCACGCCCGTACTTCTCCAGGGCAGCGAAGGTACTCTCCGGGTTCTGGCTGGTTACACGCTGCTTTCCCCTCAGGTCGGCCAGGACCTGTAGCACCTGGTCACGCGAAACGCCCGCGCTCTGTAGGATTTTGGAGGTGGCCCCACCTGCTGATTGCAAGAGCGCAAGGAGCAGGTGCTCGGTGCTCACATAGTCGTCGCGGAATTGTTGGATCTCATCGTGGGCGCGCACCAGTACCTGCCGCAGCCTGGATGAAATCCCGACCTGCGTGCCGCTGCCCGTGACCTTGGGCAGTTTATTTAGCTCGGCCTCTATCATCTGAAGCAACGACTGTGGGTTCGCGCCTATTCTTTGGAGCACCTGGGGCACGATACCTTCCGGCTGCTGCAACAGCGCCGCCAGGAGATGCTCCGGCTCAACCTGGCTATGGTTGAGGCTCTCTGCCAGTTGCTGCGCGGCGACCAGCGCTTCCTGCGACTTCTCCGTGAAACGATTGATGTTGAAACTCATAAGCACAGTCTCCTTGTGGACGACGGACGACGGATGACCGGGATGTTAGCCCGGTAACCTGATTGCGACCGGAATAGGAGCAGGCACATCGTCTGGCGGTGGGCGGACTTCTAGCTCATTGAGTACGGCTGCCACGCCTGCTGTCGAACGAGCTATCTGCTCTGCCGCCTCCTTCACCTCAGGTGAAGTCACCCTTCCGAGCAGAGTAATCACTCCTGACCGGGCAATCACATCAATGGACGCGAGCGCCGTCATCGGGTCATGGGCCAGTGCCGCCTCGACTCGCGCGCGGACTATGCTATCAGGCTGGATGTCGTTTACTACTGAGCGGACGCCGGGCACAGCGCCGGCTATCTGTCCGGCCAACGCTTTGCCCGCGACGTTGCGCGTAGAGCCACTCAGATGCGCGACACCCTTATCTACTTGCACGCGCACGTCCGACAGGTCCTCTTTCAATGGGCTTCGGAAGGCGTCAGTAATCTGAGCGCCGGTAGCGCTGTCGTCGCCACTCGATGCTCTACCGCTGGGGCCCGCGTTCCTGGGCCGTTCAGTGCGGTCCTCTACCCCGATGACACCCTGTATCCTCTTTGCTATGGAGGATGCTGCCGAGGATACGGCATCAGATACCTCACCGAACAACCGCACTAGGCCACGGTCAACCTGCACATTCAGGTTCTGGCCTTTCGTTTCTGGTTGCGTCTGCAAGCCTCTGGTGATGACTCCTTCCAGTTGCGTGTCGTCCATGGGCGGGCGATAGCGGGCTAGCCCGTTCAGATCGTCTCGGCTCAGGCTCAAGCGGATGTCCTGGTCCGAGATGACGGACACTGCATCAGCGGGCACGATAAGGTCCTCCCCTCGTTGTAGCCACTGGCCCCGGTGGACTACCAGGTGCTTAATGCGGTGTGTTTCTTTATCCACGAGCACGTGATCGAGAGTGGCGACGCGCTGCCCGTCGTTGGTAAAGACAGGTTGGCCTCGCCGGACCACCACTTCATCCTCGGTAATACCAAGCCGCCCCCGGTGCAACACCTGCGGACGCTCGGTTTGCATCCCCAATTCGCTGGGAGGCCGAACGACGCCATAATATGGCCCGATCCAGACCCGCGTTTCAGCAGGCGGGTGCCCGGCAATCGGGGGCGAAGTAGGGTCCGGTGCGAGATATTCTACTTCCCGGTATTCCGGCATCGTCTCCAACTCAGGCAGATAGGCGTCCAGTACGACGCCTTGCTCGTCGGCCTTCTCTACCCAGCTCACGGGCACGACCACATCTTTGTGCAGAAGCTTCCCTCGCTCGACAATCAAGCCGGTTATCGTCTTGTCCTCCGGGTCTACCACGAGATACTTCAGCCGCCCGGCCTCTCCCTCACGACTGAATACGGGGGTGCCTATTTTGAACTCAAGATTCATATATCCTCCTTGTCGCTAGGATCCAATTTCGAATTTTCAAATGCTTTCCAACTGAGAATTCAGAATTTACAATTCAGGAGGTGCGTCTTCCCATATTGCTTCGCGATACTCACGCCTGTACTGGACAAAGCGTGTCTCGGTGCGCGTTCGCTCCGTCTTCAGCTCCCCTTCAAGTTGCTGCACCCGCGTTTGGAGCTCCACCACCTGGCGGCGTAGGCGTAGAACCACCTGGACGCCCGGAGGGTTGATGCCCAACTCCTCCGCCAGCCTTCGCGCTCGGCGCTGCTCGGCCTCTTCTGAGTACGGAGTGCGGAGTGCCTGAATTGGGCTTTGCCCAAGAACCTGCGGAATTGGATGATTTGTTTCTGCCATTTTTATCTCCAGGAGCTATGCACGCGCCTCTGCGCCTCGTCGTGCTGCGGCCAATTCGCGAAATGCTTCCAGTTCGCGCTCAGTGAGGGGTTCCGGTAAGACCAGGTTGATGCGTGCGTACAAATCGCCTCGATTCTTGCGGTCGCCCCGCTTTGGCATCCCCTTGCCCCGCACGCGGAAGCTTCTACCTGACTGGGTGCGGGGAGGTATCTTGAGCATCACCGCCCCATCCAGGGTGGGCACTCGTACCTCTCCACCCAGCGCCGCCGTATATATGTCTACCGGCGCCTCTACGTAGAGGTCGTCCCCTTGCCTCTCGAAGGTTGGGTGAGGCAAGACGCGAACAACCAGGTAGATGTCGCCCGCTTCGCCCCCGTTGCGCCCCGGCTCTCCCTGGCCCGCCAGCCGTATCCGCGAGCCGGTATCTACCCCAGGTGGTATTTTTGCCTCGATGCGACGATCCCCTATCTGGAGGAGGCGAGAGGCGCCATGGAAGGCTTCCTCAAGCGTGATCTCGACTTCGTGCTCAAGGTCCCGTCCTCTTCGAGGGCGTGAGGCAGCACCAGCCCTTCCACCTTGCCCTGACCAGCTCGCTCGCGCTCCGCCAAAGCTTGACGTGAAGAAATCGGAGAAGGGGCTGTCGCCGCCGAATAGGTCTTCGAGGTCTTCCGCGCTGTACCGCACGCCCGACACTTCGCCCGGCTGGGCAGCCCATGAGCTATAGTCGAAGTCCTGCCCTTGCCTGCGACCACCCATCTTCTGCCACTGCTGGTACTCCGCACGCATTGCATCGTACTTCTTGCGCTGCTCCGCGTCGGATAATACCTGGTAAGCTTCATTTACCTCCTTGAATTTCCCTTCGGCTGATTTGTCCCCAGGGTTGACGTCAGGGTGATACTGCCGCGCCAGCTTGCGGAAGGTTTGCTTGATCTCTTTTTCGGTGGCATCAGGCGAGACGCCAAGTATCTGGTAGTAGTCTTTGAAATCCATGTATACCCTTTGCCTAACTCAGTAGTGTCTATAAGGATCCCGCTTTATAGGCTGCTGCCTGGTCACGCCTCATATCGAGGGCTATATCTTCGCGCCTGTATGGAACAGGTGGCTGCCAATCCTGGTCCGGTGCTGGGCCTCAACTTGCTCTTTGGTGAACTTCAGCCGGACGACAAAATCGGTTGCCGATTCGACAGCTTCCACAGGGATGACAAAGTCCCGGGAAGGGAGACCCGCATGCGGGACAACCAGAGCCGTCACCCGGCCATCACCGGGGTTCACGACTACTTTCTTGAGGTGTCCGATCGAGTCCATCAAGGGTCTCAACCGGCACACCCACTTTGAACTCCCATCGCTCGCTGCTGGCAGCCACGTCAGTAGACCTCCCTATCGCTACGCTTCAATTCTGAATTCTCAATTTGCAATTTTGAGTTTGACCGCAAATAAGACTTCAAAATTATCGTAGGTTATTGCCGTCCTCGCGCAACTATCACCTGTGCCGGCCTGAGCACTACACCATCATGCATGTAGCCCGAACGCACTACGTCCACGACGGTATCACGCGGCTCCTCGCCGGAGCGCACCTCTACCGCCTCCTGATAGACAGGGTCGAATGTGTCGCCGGGCTTGATGGTCATGCGCTCCGTACCCGCACGCGATAGCACCTGCTGTAGTTGCCGCAATGAGAGCTTGACACCTTCGTAGAGCGTGGGCAAGTCACCTGGTGCGGAGAGGGTTCTTTCAAGGCTGTCCGCGACCTCCAGGAATTCGCGTAAGAAACGCCGCCTCTCCTGAACTATACGTGCCGCTGCATCGCGCTCGGCTTGCTTGCGCGCGTTCTCCACCTCGGCAGCCGCACGCAGGAATCTGTTCCTGAACTCGTCGGCTTCCACCTGGGCACTGGTTAGTTGCGTACGGCAACTCTCAAGCGCAGCCTCCAACCCCGGCTGTGCGGTCTGAGCGTAAGCCTGGGCTTGTTCTTCGCTGCTCCCATTCGCATTGGGGTCGGATTGGATCATCTTTGTCCTCCGTTCCCGCTCTGGATTTCAGATTTTGGATTGGGAGCTATGATCCAAAATCCAAAATCTGAAATCCAAAATTGACCGGGTTACACCTCTCGGAACTCACCTTCGAAGGTGTCGTCACGAGGTCCTGCTCCGTCTCCGCCACGACCCGCCGCCCCACCTACACCGGCACCCGCGCCCGCGTATGCTTCATCCGTGTCGCCGGGGCCTGGCTGCTGGCTTATGGACGCCACGACCTGCTCCAACGACTGTGTCAACTGTCGGATACGTGCTAGGTCGTCACCGCTCATCGCCTGGCGCAGGTCGTTTATCTGGGCTGTGATGCGGTCCTGGTCGGCTTGTGGAAGACGGAAACCTGCCTCGCGTAACACTTTCTCGGCCTGGTAGATTACGGCGTCGGCCTGGTTGCGCGCTTCCGCCAACTCTCTACGACGGCGGTCTTCGGAGGCGTTACGTTCAGCGTCTTTCACCAGCTTCTCTACCTCATCCTTCGAGAGGTTTGTGCTAGCGGTGATTGTTACCGTCTGCTCTTTGCCGGTCGCCTTGTCACGCGCTGTGACATTCAGGATGCCATTGGCGTCAATATCGAACGTCACCTCGATCTGCGGAACGCCCCGAGGCGCGGGCGGTATCCCTTCGAGCCTGAATTGTCCCAGCAACATGTTGTCGGCAGCTATGGGGCGCTCTCCCTGGTAGACCTTGATATCAACCGCCGTTTGACCATCCTCGGCAGTCGAGAAAACCTCGGTCTTGCGGGCGGGGATGGTGGTATTGCGGGGAATGAGCACCGTCATCACCCCGCCCATCGTCTCCACACCGAGGCTGAGGGGCGTTACGTCGAGGAGGAGCACATCTTTTACGTCTCCTGACAAGACAGCCGCCTGGATTGCCGCGCCAACTGCCACGACCTCGTCGGGGTTGACGCCCTTGTGCGGCTCCTTACCGTTGGTGAGGCGGCGAACAAGGTTTTGCACCATCGGCATGCGGGTGGACCCACCGACGAGCACAACGTCGTTCAGGTCTTGCGGTTTGAGTTTCGCATCGGCAAGCGCTTTCTCGAACGGCCCGACGCAGCGTTGGAGCAATTCCTCAGTCATCGACTCGAACTTGGCACGCGTGAGCTTGAGCTGAAGATGCTTGGGGCCGTTTGCGTCCGCCGTAATGAAGGGGAGGTTGATTTCGGTTTCGGTGGTGCTGGAAAGCTCTACCTTTGCCTTCTCCGCCGCCTCACGCAGTCGCTGCAATGCCAGGCGGTCCTTACTCAGGTCAACACCCTGCTCGGCCTTGAACTCCTGCACCATCCACTGCACTATGCGCTGGTCCCAGTCGTCGCCACCCAGGTGTGTATCGCCGTTGGTGGACCGGACTTCGACCACGCCCTCACCCACCTCCAGAATTGAAACGTCGAAGGTGCCCCCACCCAGGTCCCACACCAATATCGTCTCGTGCGTTTGTTTGTCCAGGCCGTAGGCAAGGGCCGCCGCCGTAGGCTCGTTGATGATGCGCAACACTTCCAGGCCGGCTATCCTGCCTGCGTCTTTGGTCGCCTGGCGTTGGGCGTCGTTGAAATAGGCCGGGACCGTTATTACCGCCTGGTTGACAGGCGAGCCTATGTACGCCTCCGCATCTCGCTTGAGCTTTTGCAGGATCATGGCGGAGATTTCCTGCGGCGTGTACGTCTTGCCCGTCTGAGGGATCATGACTCGTGCGTCCCCGTCCGGCCCTGCCACCACTTTGTAGGGGACGATTTTGCGCTCTTCTTCCACTTCGTCATAACGACGGCCCATGAAGCGCTTGATGGAATAGACGGTGTTTTCGGGGTTGACTATTGCCTGGCGCTTGGCTACCTGCCCGACCAGGATTTCGCCCGTTTTGGCGAACGCGACCACAGATGGGCATATGTTGCCGCCTTCGGAGGTCGGTATCACGGTGGGGTTGCCACCCTGAACGACTGCAACTACGGAGTTAGTGGTGCCCAGATCAATTCCAACTATGTTTGCCATATCGAGCCTCCATACTTTAGAAGGAAAAAGAATAGATTATGGGTCTCAACGGCCGTTTTGTCCTTTTTCCTGTTGTGGTTGATCAACTCCCAGTTGCACACCCTTGATCTTGATATGGCGGCGCTGGGGGATGAGCACTTTTGCCCCGCCCGGTAGGAAAACTTTGAGCACACCATTGTGGAACTCGGCGCGCACTTCATCGGTATTCACGCTGTCCGGTAGGGCGATGCTCCGGTAGAAGGAGCCATAGCTGCGCTCCGTGTACCAGTAGCCGTCATCTTTCTTTTCGGACTCGGTGCGTGAGTCACCTTTGATGATGAGGTTGTTTCCTTCGACCTCCACCTGCACGTTCTCAGGCTTGACGCCAGGCAGATCGGCAGATACCACCAGGTCGTCGCCACTACTTGTAACCTCTATGGACGGTGCCCATGTGGTTAATGAGGTGCTTCCTCCTGACGCTTGAGAGCGCGCCGGAGCTTGTAGCGGAGCGAGGCCGGTTGATTGTTGAGAAGATGATGAGCCGGAGCTACTCGGGCTGCTCAAGTTGCCCGTGCTGATTGCTGAGAGCAAACGATCAACATCCTCGGAGAAGCGTCTCATCAGGCTAAAAGGAGATGGCAGCACACTGTAGGGTGCCATTCCACGTTGACCATCTCCGCTGTCCTGGCCCTCGTTCTTACTGCGCTGCTCCTCGTCAATTGTGCCCTGGTCTTTCGTGCTATTTGCCATGACAGATACCTCCTTCTGGTAATCCCTTTCCATTCACAAGCAGCGACTAATCATCCTCATGTGACGTGCCAAGCACGTAGATTTTTTCTCTAGTCTTAGGACAGGAAAATACCCTAGCCGATGGGCTAGGGTATCAGTAACCATGCGTAGCGCACGCTTGGGGAGCCGCGTGCAGCACTCATGTGACCAGCTTTCGTCTTACACCCTCAGCGATTGCCGCACCACTGCTTGACACATGGAGCTTGCGCATTATGAGACTGATATGGTACTGGACCGTCTTCGGGGTGATGCTCAATTGTCCGGCAATCTCTTTGTGGGTCAGCCCTTGTGCCAGGCACTCCAGGACCTCAAGCTCCCGCTCGGTCAGGGCGTCCGGATCTGGTTCCCGCTGAGCAAGTTCGGTGAAACGCTCCACAACCCGTGTGGTCATAGTGGGAGGGAGCAGAGACTGCCCTTTGCTGGCGGCGCGGATAGCGGCGACAATAGTCTCCGGCTCGGCGTCCTTTAGCAGATAGCCACGCGCCCCGGCTTTGAGACCGGCAAAGACCTCTTCATCCTGGGCTAATACGCTCAGAATTACTACCTCGACCGCCGGATATGCCGCCTTCAATTCGGGCAAGACCTCGATGCCGGACATATTCGGCAGCTTCAGATCGAGGAGGACCACGTCCGGGTGCAGGTGGCCCGTTTGCACAATCGCGCTCAGACCATCTTCTGCCTCACCTATAATCTGGAAATCGAGCAGCCTTTCAAGGATGCGGCGGATGCCCTGCCGCACCATAGGATGGTCGTCCACAATCAGGACGCGTATGGGACGCACAGCTAGAGGGTATTTGACGCCCTGGCGCGCAGTTGCGCTTATGCCACTATCCGAGCGGGTATAGGGGAGGCTGGCGTGTATGCTGGTCCCTTGCCCCGGGCGGCTAGTGACTCGTAAATCACCATGCAGATTTTGTACGCGAGCAGCCATACTAGGCAGTCCGAAGCCGCCACCCGACGTTAGCCGGGCGGTGTCGGGTACAAAGCCCATCCCATCATCGTCCACAGTGATCGTCAGGTCCAGCACACCAAATTCGAGCGCCAGCGTGACGTTGAGGGCGTCCGCATGTTTATATACATTCTGAAGCGCCTCCTGAGACACCCGGAAGAGAGCGTCTGCTACATCAGGCTCAAGCTCGCGTTCCGTGCCTGTGACGTGAAGCTTCGTCATTAGACCGGACCGCCTGGCCAGCCCTTCCAGCTCCGACACAAGCGCGTCCTGAAGCGAGCGGTTATGAAGTGGAGCGGGATGCCTGTTCAGAATAGATTGCCTGGTCTGCTCCAATGCCCCACGCGCCAGGCTCTCGCTCTCGGCCAGTATAGCCACCTCCGTGGGGGTATGAATGGCAGCATACGTTCGCAGCGTAGTGAGATTGATTATGATGTTGTTAAGCAATTGGGCAAGGGTATCGTGAATTTCGAGCGCCAGGCGATCTCGCTCTTCGACTATCGCCAGGGCCTTGGCCTCTTGACTGAGGCGTTGGTGCTCCAATGATAGGGCAAGCATGTTTGTGAGGGGCGCGGCCAGCAGCGCATTGCCCACGTCGTAAAGGTGTGGCGTCTGGCTGACGAGTACCAGCGCTCCAAGCACACGAGAGTGAGGAGCTACTTCGATAGGCACTATCAAAGCAGCGCGCCCATCCACGCCCATGAGAGCACGGTCACCCTCAAGTTGAACTTCTATGGCAGTAAAGGTGAAGTCGTCGATGACCGACGGTTGGTCGGCCATCAAGAGAGCACCGAATGAGAAGTCGGTCATCAGCCAGGTCGAACCGATTTCCAGCCTCGGAGGAGAGCAGAAGGCTACCATCAACCCATCGCCACCGTTATCTATGCCATGCTGGGCGTCAGGGATATTCTGTGGGAGGAGTATCAGTAACCCGTCATAGGTAAGGATCTGCCTTACCTGAGTCGTTATGGCGCGGAAAATCCTGTGAACGTCGAGGGTGGAGGCGACGGAGCGCGTGAGATCCATCAGCGTTTGTCTATGTACACTATCATGGATTCTTCTTGTGGGTGGCCTTACAGAGCTTTCGTTGCTTACGCCACTTATTGAGCCAAATAACTCTGCATCATTCTCATTCGTTCTTCGCAGATCCCGGCGTGTATTTGCCCTCCCCATCAAACTGCTGCCTGGCTCCGAACTCTAGATAGCATTCGGAGGTGGGCAGCTACGGTAATGACAACCCAGTGGGAGGATTTTGCCATTTTGATTTAACCATGCATGTACTATCTACAGCATCAGGGAAACACGTACATTGATATCGGGGAAACACGTATATGGACAGAATTGTGCTTAGGTTGGATAAGTATGGTCACTATTGCCGGCTCTCCGTTCAAATCCTGCTCGACAGCCATTTTGCGATACTATACCTGCTAGGTGGTCCTAAAGGCTTTAGCAATGCAGGCCTCCAACTCTCGGATGTCGAAAGGTTTCTCCAGGACCTGGTATCCATATAGCAGCAAGCGCGCGCTCATTTTTCGCAAGAAGAAAATATCAGCTGTGCAGACGATAACGGGGGTGTGATCCACGATGTGATCTGCCCAAATACGCTCTAATATATGCCAACCCGATAGTGCATCCTGGTTCATTCGTATGTCCAGTATTATCAGGTCGGGATGCTTCCGTAGGATCAGATTATAGGCATCTTCACCTTTGGTGGGTACTATCGTGTGATAACCCTGCATCTGCAAAACGTCTTCCATAAGTTGCAGACATCCAGGGTCATCATCAATCACGGCAATTGACATCATCGTCGTAGTGTCAGGTGGGGTAGCCATGTTTGCTCCTCGGTGACGAATCTTGTAAGTGCTCAATTCAAGCACATCGAAGCTGTCCATGGCATCAGGGGAACACGTACATTAAGTAGATAGCGACCCGTAAAGTTGGCTACGGGTCGCTACGAGATTGGCTACGAGTCACAAACCGCCTCATAAATCTATGATGCCGTGCTTTATCGCATAACGTACCAGTTCCCCCCTGGAGCGTAGCCCGAGCTTGCGCAGAATCCTGGTACGGTGGGTCTCCGTCGTCCGGGGACTGATATGCAGCCGCGCGCTGATTTCCCCGTTGGAGAGGCCTTCCGCGTCCAATTGGAAGACTTCGCGCTCGCGCGCCGTGAGCAGCTTGTAACCATCCACATCGTTGGTGGCCTCTTCGGCTTTGCGGATGTATGCTTCGATGACATGGTCGGTCAGCGGGGGGCTGAGGTACCTATGCCCGCCCAAAGCTGCACGAACCGCTTCAACAATTGAGGCAGCCGCGGTCGCTTTGAGCACATATCCCGAAGCTCCCCCACGCAGTGCCTCAAGCACGTACGATTCGTTTGTGTGCATGGAGAGCACTATTATGCGAGTTCGCTCTGCGCGCTCCCGCACCTGTCTAGTCACTTGCAGCCCGTTCAATCCCGGCATCATAACATCCACAATCAGGACATCTGGTTTGAGACGCTCAACCATTGCCACCGCTTCCAGCCCATCGCTCGCCTCCCCAACCACCTGGTAGCTGGACTGCTTTTCCAGTAAGGCTCGCAACCCCTGGCGCACTATGGGGTGGTCATCAGCTAACACGATTGTTGTCACCCTACTTCTCCTACTGTCTCTCAGTTTGCTCCGTTCGTACTGATGATGCTTCTGCTTATTTGTCTTGCGGTGATGTCAGTGGGTCATTGAGTGGGATTTCGGCTATTACCCTGGCCCCCGCCCCAGGAGCTGATTCCAATGTGAATTGTCCTCCCAGCAGTTCGACGCGCTCGCGCATCCCCAGGATGCCTGTAGAGGAATGCCGGGCCAGTACTTCGCCCACATCAAAGCCTTTGCCTGCATCTTCTACCAGCACAATCAGGTTGCCATCCGACAGGATTTGCACGGTTACTTGCTTCGTAGAGGCGTGACGCGCTACGTTGGTGAGGGCTTCCTGTATGATCCTATATACGGCGGTCTCTACGGGTGCGGGCAGTCGTGCTTCCAAACCCTGGTGCTTCAGTACTACCTGGATGCCCGTCTGGAGCGCATATCTCTCGGTATGCCATAGGAGGGCCGCTGCCAGTCCAGCGTCATCAAGCATTGAGGGCCGTAGGTTCAGCGCAAGCTCACGCACGCGCGCGGTCAGGTCATCAACGATGGCAAGGGCGCTAATCAACTGGAGGTCTCCTGGACCTGCATTTTGCTCTCCTGACGCCTGCAACATAAAGTGTAGCCCTGTCAGGTACTGGCCTATCTCATCGTGCAGCTCACGGGCGACAGTGCGGCGTTCCTCTTCCTGTATTTCCAGTAGACGGGCGGATAGCTCTCGTAAGCGCCGGTTGGTGGTATGTAGCTCTTCTTCGACCTCTTTGCGCCGGGCGATTTCCTCCTCCCGCTCGATCAGCAAGCCCTCGACTTGGCGCTGCGACAGGACCTGGTCGGTCACATCAATGCCGTGGGTAAGTAGGCCCTCTATTTGTCCGTCGGCATTGCGTAAGGGCATTGTGACACCGTTCCAGTAGGTCTCTTCGAGGCTGCCATCCCCCTGGCGGTCCAGCCAGGCTAGCGCTTCGTGTGTAATGCGCGGTTCCCCACTCCGGTATACCTGATCGGCCACTTCGATCCAACCTTGCTCTTTTGCTTCAGGGAAAGCTTCCCCGATACTCTTACCTAGCATCTCCTCTTCTCGCTTCTTCATTCTCTTCAGAAGAGTGGGGTTCACAAGCTCATACCTGTGCTCCGGTCCGCGCAACACCCCTACCAGAGCAGGAATCTGCATGAAGATGTCGCGGAGCCTGTGGTGTTGAAGTTCCACTTCGACTTTGGCCTCGGCCAGTTCGGCGATGCGCTGTCTGACCCGCTCTTCCAACTCATCCCGCGCCATGCGTTGCTCGTGGACATCGGTGGCAGCGCCAAACCAATGCACTATCTGGCCGCGATCATCAAGGATCGGGCACGCCTGCACCAGGAACCAACGGTACTCTCCGTCACGGCCTCGAATTCGCTCCTCCAGCACCAGTGGCTCGCCACCAGCTATCGCCGCCTGGAGCTTTGCCAGAGTGTTGGCACGATCTTCCGGATGGACAAAACTTGACCAATCTTGCCTATGCCCCTCTTTACTTAAAGCTCCTGTGTACTCGGTGAAACGCTGGTTGTGCCACTCAGTTAGCCCTTGCGCGTCTGTACGCCAGAGGATATCAGGCACAAGGTCGGCTATAGCCCTGAAACGTGCTTCGCTGTCTCGTACCACCTCCTCTGCCAGCTTGCGCTCGGTCACGTCCATGATCGTGCTTAACAACCCGATGACCTCGCCGTTAGCGTCCCTGACGGGCCGGTAGCGTGAATCGCGATAGCGCACCTCTTCGCTGGAGTACGGGTAGCGAACCTCCTCCTCATTGACCGATTCGCCCGCAAAGACGCGAGCATAGATTGGCTTTCGCGCCAGGGTAGCCGGGTAGAGGTCGTATAGCACCTGCCCACGAGAGATACTGACACGTGGATCGATCATGCTCTCATATTCGTCGTTGAAATCGATGAGCCGCATATCGCGATCATAGAGAGCGATGCCGACGGGCGTAGTGTCGAAGATTATTTGTAGCAACGACCGCTGCGACTGGACCTGTTCGTGGGCGCGCACCTGGTTGGAGATGTCCCTAAAGGTGACCGCGAACCGGCCACCGCCGAGGCTAAATGCGAACGCATCGAACCAGCGATCCAGCCCCGCCATGTAGTTCTCTAAGCGTATCGGTTGCCCGGTCTGAGCGACCTTGCCGTAGGCTTCAATCCACCACTGTTCAATGCCGGGCACCACGTCTCGTGCCGTCCGCCCTATAGCTTCCTTGTTACTGATCCCAGTCATCCGCTCGCAGGCGAGATTAGCATCGAGTATCCAGTAATCAACAGCTTGGTTCGCCTCATCGAGAATTATTTCGCAGATAGAAATGCATTCATTACTCGAAGTGAAGACGGTATGATACCATGCTTCATGATTGTCCAAAGCATCTTCCCGCGCGTCTGCCTGCGGTGGTCTAGCCGCCGCTCTATCTTTCGCCTCAGGAGGCGAGTCGTGCAGCTCGCCCTCCGCATCTTTCATTGCGACCTCGTGGCCCCTGGCCTTATTCCCAGCGTGCGCAACGTGCCATCTGGGTGGGTTTGAGCCGTAGGGCCTCCGGATGCTGTCGTCAGAGGTAGCGCGGTCTCAATTATGAATTTGTGGCGAAATGAGTCGGCAGCATTATCCGTGCCGCTGTGATACACTCTCGTAGTAAGAATACCAGGAACCGCATAAGTCTTAGCCCGAGAAGTTGCGCGGGCAGATTGATAAAGCGGTTAGGATGGTGGTAAGCATTACAATCGCAATCAGAGTTACCGTTCGGCGACCGGCAAGACGCGTTGCAACATTACCAGGCAACATTACCGGCTGGAGAGAAGCACCATGAGAAGTAATCGGAAGAAGGTAGTAGGTTCTGTAGCAACAGCGGACCACCCCTGTGGTAGGAAGGAGCGATGCTGTCCCAGGGTGGTTCGATGTCCATATTCTGGGCGGCTCCACCTCGTTTCGCGGACCTTCCTATATAGAATTCATCAAATGGAGCTTCGTGCTTATCGAAATTACGGTCCACCCAGGGCAAACCTTCACTGGACAGCGTTTTTGCCCAATTTCATGCTCTCTACTTTGCGCTTCGTAGCAACGATATCGGGTTCTCCTCTGGTAGCAATAGAGCCGAAAACCGGAATAAGCCATCGGTTTGAGCTTTGGAGTGCTAAAGTGTGATGATTGGAGTTCCAACCAAGTCTCCTCTCTTTACACCCGCAGTCCTGGGTACATGCAACCTTGTTGTGCTTAGATCGGGGAGACGGGTAGCTTATTCCGGTTTTCGGTTCCGTTGCTACCAGAGGGCCGATCAGTACGCCTCGTTTGCGGAGTACTAGATCGAACGCAGGACAACCGCATCTGGCAACGATTACTGCTAACTTACTTTAGCAGACATCATCCTACTAACGCACGAGTAGAGAACGTCTGCTAACGCTGTGGAAAACTCTTCAGAGCCATGTCTGCTAATATATTCTCTAACAACGTATCCGGTATCGACCTGTCAAATTATTCTTCTGCAACTCGGTGCCTACGTGTCGCAACTGGGACTCTTCTAGCTTAATGGCTGGTGATCTTGTGCTCTGTTATGTGCGCCAGTCAGTAGGAACTGTATGGCACGCCTCGGTACTCCAAAGGTCTCCTCATCTGGGCAACAAGCCATAGATCAATATACGGCTTATCTCCGAAACGATGAGGATTTCACTCCTTCAACCATACGAAACTACCTGAGCGACCTGAGGCAGTTCGCTGCTTGGTGCGAACTCACTTGGGAAGAAGCTCAGGAGGTTGGGCAACCTTTTACACCGAGTACTGTGACCACTCCCACCATAACCCGCTACCGCTCCTATTTGCAAACAGTACTCAATCTAAAGCCCGCCACAGTAAACCGCGCGCTGGTCACCCTCAAGCGATACTTTTCCTGGGCTGTTGAGGTGGGGCTGGTTGAGCGAAATCCTGCGAGTGTGGTCAAGTTGGTGACTCAAGAAGATCAGCCTCCACGACACCTCACCGACAGAGAAGAAGAGGCTCTGCTGGCAGCAGTTTCTGCAGGCGGCAATCTGCGGGATCGCACAATTATCGTGATGATGCTCCACACCGGTTTGCGAGCCAGGGAGGTCTGCAAGCTCAAGCCACACGACGTGCAAATGGGGAAGCGGAGCGGGACATTACAGATCCTTGGCAAGCGCAACAAGTACAGAGAAGTACCCCTCAACGCTACAGTACGCACTGCTCTATTGGAATACCTGCCAACTCTTCCAGCGAACTCACTTAACCTGTTCCCGTCGGGGAAGACAGGAGGAGCGCTAACGGAGCGAGCACTTGGACACTTGATGAAGAAATATGCGGCACAGGCGCGCCTTACGGATGTCAGCCCACATGACCTCCGCCACCGGTTCGGGTACCGCATGGCCGAGGCGGTTCCTCTACACCGACTGGCCCAGATTATGGGGCATGACTCTCTCGATACCACTATGATCTACATTCGAGGCACGAAGAGCGACCTACAGAAAGAGGTCGAAAAGATAGCGTGGTCCTAACGTAGTCTACTTCTTGCGAACTGCTATGTACAAGGCAACAACAATCATAAGGAATCATGGGGAATTATGAGAGGTTAAGATACCATGCCTGTTGACTTCTTGACTAACGAACAGCAATATCGCTATGGACGCTATGCCGACGAACCCACGCCGGATCAATTGGCACGCTACTTCCATTTAGATGATGCTGACCGCACAGTATTGGCAAGTAAACGGGGCCCCCATAACAGACTCGGCTTCGCTCTCCAGCTAGGCACGGTTCGCTTCTTGGGCACTTTTCTCTCTGACCCCACCGATGTACCAGCGAACATTGTGAGCTTCATGGCATCTCAGCTCCGTATTGCAGATCCCCAGTGCCTGGAGCGCTACATGGCTCGCCCAACTACACACTGGGACCACGCCGATGAAATCAAGCAGACCTATGGGTACAAGGACTTTAACGCTCAACCCGGCCACTTTCGCCTGGTGAGATGGTTGTATACGCGAGCGTGGCTTAGCGCGGAACGCCCCAGCGTGCTCTTCGACCTGGCAACAGCATGGTTAGTCGAAAGGAAAATACTTCTCCCAGGTGCGACCACACTTGCACGTCTGATCGCAAGTGTGCGAGACCGAGTAGCTGTTCGCCTGTGGAGGACGCTATTTCAAGTCGTTACCCCTGAGCAGCAGTTGCGCCTGGAGCAATTGCTGACCATTGCCCCGGGTGAACGCCAGTCGCCTCTTGATCGGCTTCGTCACGCACCTACCCATGTGAGCGCAAATGAAATGGTTCGTGCCCTCCAACGCCTGAAGGAAATTCGTACCATAGGAGCAGGGGAACTTGATCTTTCTGCTGTGCCTCCCTCCCGGCTCATGGTGTTAGCTCGTTATGCTGCATCTGCTCGCGCTCAAGCAATTACTCGTATGCCAGAGGACCGTAGGATCGCTACTCTCCTGGCCTTTATTTGCTCTCTTGAAGTAACTGCCCAGGATGATGCTGTTGATCTCCTTGACCTGCTGATTCAAATGCTATTGGCACGCGCAGCCCGTGTCCGGCAGAAAGAGAGGCTGAGAACGCTCCGCGATTTGGATGCTGCCGCTTTGCAGCTACGAGAGGCGTGCCTCATTTTACTTGACGCAACGTACGGGGATGAGGAGTTACGGCGGGCAGTCTTCACACGAGTTGCCCCAAACAGGCTAGAAGCTGCCATAGCGACCATTGGGGATCTTGCACATCCCAAAGACGACAGCCATAGTCACTATGCCGACCTGTTGACTCGATATACCACGGTGCGGCGTTTCCTGCCCTTATTACTCGAAACGACAGAGTTCAAGGCTACTGAAGCAGGCAAACCGGTACTTGAAGCTTGGCAGTTCCTCCGCGACATTGAAGGACAGAAAAAACCAGTTATGCGTCATGTCCCGCGAGAAGTAGTGAGCAGGCCGTGGCGACGCTATGTCTACCGTACTCGTCGGCAGATAGATCGGAAGTATTATACACTCTGCACGTTGGAACGCCTCCAGGACGCACTCCGCAAACGAGACGTCTTTTTACCGAGGAGTGAGCGATGGGGAGACCCCCGCGCCAAGCTTCTTCAAGGACAGGCATGGGAGCGGCTGCGGAGCCATGTCTGTCACAGCTTGCAGCGTGAGCTTACACCCGAAGTCGAACTTCAAACCCTGGCGAACGAGCTTGGTGAAGCTTACCGCAGGACGGCTGAGAACCTGGCGACGAATTCCGCCATGCGTATTGAGCCTTCACACATAAGCTCACACTCCAATTCAAGTAGAGCTAACCACCAAAACCATGGAGATAACCTGAGGACCCTTACCATTACAAGGGGAGACAACAGGAGGAGCAGACCCGATGCCACAAAGAATGAGACCAGCAACAATACCGGAAATGATACTGCCAAGTTGCGTCTGCATGCTGACGGCCATCTAGATAATAATGCTAATAATGTAGGCGCCAGCATTCATAAGGAGGCTACTCGCGATAGCCTGGTGGTTGCAGGATTAGACAGGCTTGAGGACCCTGCAAGCTTGAAGATCCTGCGTCAGCAGATAGCGGCTCTGCTTCCGCGGGTAGATCTGCCCGAACTCATGCTTGAGGTGCAGGAGTGGACCGGATTTGCTCACGAATTCACCCACCTCAGCGAAGGTAGAGAGCGGGCGAAGGACCTGCCGCTCAGCATCTGCGCCGTGCTCTTAGCTCAAGCGTGCAACATTGGACTTGAGCCCCTTGTACGGCAGGATATTCCGGCACTGACGCGCAGCAGGTTGTCCTGGGTTCAGCAAAATTACATCAGGACCGAGACGCTTATCCAGGCTAATGCTCGCCTCGTAGACTACCATGCCCACTTACCCCTGGCTCAAGAATGGGGTGGCGGAGAGGTGGCTTCTGCTGATGGCTTGCGTTTTGTGGTCCCAGTACGTACGCTCAATGCTAGGCCCAACAGTAAGTATTTCGGCGTTGGTAGAGGTGTCACCCTTTATAACTTCACCAGCGACCAATTTACAGGGTTCCACGCCATCGTAATCCCAGGCACGATCCGGGACTCGCTTTACATCCTCGACGGGTTATTGGAACAACAGACAAGCTTACGCCCAACAGAGATCATGAGTGACACCGCTGGATACAGCGATCTCATATTCGGTCTCTTTTGGTTACTCGGCTATCAATTCAGCCCCAGGCTTGCAGATGTAGGCGAGGCGCGTTTCTGGCGTATGGATGCGGCAGCAGATTATGGCCCGCTCAACGGCGTGGCGCGCAACCGTATCAATACCGGACTGATCTCTCGTAACTGGGACGACCTTTTACGAGTGGCGGGCTCTCTCAAGATGGGTGTTGTGAGCGCTTCTGCATTGATACGCTCTTTACATGGGGGAAGCGGCACAAGCCGCCCTTCTACCCTAGCACGAGCAATTGGGGAACTGGGAAGAATAGTCAAAACGCTATACTTGTTGGCTTACGTAGATGATGAGACCTATCGACGACGCATTCTTATTCAACTGAACCGAGGAGAGGCACGACACAGCCTTGCACGGGTAGTCTTCCATGGACAGAAGGGAGAGTTGCGCCAGCGCTATCGAGAGGGTCAGGAAGACCAGTTGGGTGCACTTGGCCTGGTAATCAACATGATAGTGCTGTGGAATACCCGTTATATGCAGGTGGCTCTAGATCATCTACGCATCAAGGGCACTGGCGGCATTAGTAGCACGGATAGAACTTATTCTACTTCTGAGGAACTGCACGGCCAGCGTGATACATATGGTGTGGGACAAGCAGAGCATGCAGAGTGGGCAGGTGGTGCTGAGGATTACCGTGTCAGTGCTGTTGGTAGGATTCCCAAGAAGGGTAGATATATCGAGCATATACCCAGCATGGTTGGCACGCCAAAAGGAGAGAAAGAGGTGAACGGAGAGTTTCAGGTAAGACCGGAGGATCTTGCACGGCTGTCACCCCTGGCGTATGAGCATATCAATATGCTTGGACGTTATCACTTCAGTCTATCGGAGCCACTCTTGAGAGGACAAATGCGCCCGCTACGCGACCCTGCAGACCCTGAGGAGCAACTGGAGCAAAGCGCATAGACGTAGATGTAGGGCTACACTATGTCATCTAATCACCGTGCCTCTTCACTATTCATCGGTTGAATACCTGACCAGTTATCCTCTTAGCGTAAGTTTTCGTTCCATTGCTACTCACAGGCCTAACAGTACTCCGGCGAAGAGCGCGCTACTATTAGGGTAAATGAGCTAGCCTATTTTTAGACACTCATCTTGGCGATTACGCTTTTCGCTTGATAAAGACCTTCGGCAATAGTCCAAGCAGGAAGAAGATAAACAACCACGTAAGAATTGTTGCGAAGAAACCCCATGTGCCTTGAAATATGGAGTCTGGTCCCACCAACCACATTGTAGGACCAAAAATAAAGTCTGCCACGGCTCGCTCAGTCCCGGTTGCATCAGGGTTTTCGTATACGCCAAATAGCACCATGAAACTTATAAAGAACCAAACACCGAAGGTTCCAAATGACACGATCAACAAAGCCAGATAGGACATGGGGGCTGAGAAGCGCCGTACAATCAGCCAGGCGATAAGCAAATGGGCTGCGATAACGCCGAATGGCAGTGCAACAAAGAATAGATCACGCATGAAACAGACCCCTATCTCTTCGTTGAGTTAGTTGACCTCGTTGTGGGGCTACGAATACCGTCGAAGTCACTCATAGCGACTTAATCACGCTGGCACGTCTTGCCATAAGCGGGCATCTACGAACATGGATAGGCGCTTGACGTTTGTGGTAGCTACCACGATTTCATCACCGAGGTGAGTGAGGAGGCTGGCCTGGGCTGCCAGGATAACGTCGCCATCGAGGGCTTTGTCGTCGGCGGTCTTGCGCCCAGAAGTCGGCAGCCTTCAGCATAACAGGGGTAGTAATGGGAGCAAATCTCAGGACTGATCTAAGTGCGTCCAACTGTCTAATGCTCGCGGCCATACCTACGAGCAGATACTCTCTACGAAGTTCATAATCAGCAATCTCTGGAATGACTACAACGGTTCCGTCAGCCAAAAGGTACTCTAGCCAGCGATTACAAAGATCATTATCCGAAGTCGCAGCAGGGTTGGTAATGCGGCCAAGTGGGCCTGAGTCAAGGACTACTACCCTACTCACGAGTAGAACTTCCGGTCCGAGAGCCTATCTTCATCGAGCGCACGGCTTATGAACTCCCAGGCTTCGCGTTGCTCTTGCTCGTGCCCCTCTTCCCTCCATGAACGCAGTAGTTTGATTGCAGCTTGATTACGCTCAATCTGTTTGCTACGACGTTCTTCCTCGGTGAGAGCTAGAGACTCCGGCTCAATGGGTGGCATTGATATGTTAGTCTGGTCAGTTGTGCTCATGACTCACCTCCTGATCACTTCTTGAAGCTAACTACCAAATCCCTTATACATCTGGAAACGAGCAATGTCAATACGTGCCAGCCTCAGAAACTTACCTTATCGTACCTTCATCGCGCTCGCCACACGGTCGCGCTCGTGCTTGGAGAGGAGACGCTTGCGTAGGCGGAATGCCTTTGGGGTTACTTCCAGCAACTCATCGTCGGCGAGGAACTCGATGGCATCATCCAGGGAGAGGACGCGTGGAGGCTCAAGGCGGATGCCCTCATCGGACGTGCTTTGCCTCATGTTGGTCAGGTGTTTCTTCTTGCAGACGTTGACCTCAAGGTCGCGCTCGCGCAGATGCTCACCGACTACCTGTCCCTCATACACATCCACGCCGGGGCCGAGGAATAGCTGGCCTCGCTGCTGCGCGCCGTCCAGACCGAAGCTACTGGTCACGCCGCTCTCCCACGCCACGAGCGAACCCTGGGAGCGGGTAGCGACCGGGCCGGCCAGCGGCCCATACCCCGCAAAGAGAGTGTTCATGATACCCTGGCCGCGAGTGTTGGTGAGGAACGCCTGCCGGAAGCCCAGGAGGCCGCGAGTGGGAGCTTTATAGACGTAATGCACGCTGCCGTCGTCTCGATACTTCATATCTATAAGTGAGCCGCGACGCTGTCCCATCAGCTCCACCACCACGCCCTGCACCTCTTGAGAGACCTCGATCTCTACCTGCTCATAAGGCTCCTCACGACGGCGTCCCTCCGGTCCGTCTACCTCTTTGAAGATAACTTCGGGCTTGGAGACCTGGAACTCGTAACCTTCCCTGCGCATCGTCTCGATGAGGATGGCGAGGTGCAGCTCCCCGCGCCCACTCACCAGGTATGTATCGGCACTCTCGGTATCCTCCACCTTGAGGGCCACGTCGCGATCAAGCTCGTTGTAGAGCCGCTCTCGTAACTTACGGCTCGTTACATACGTGCCCTCTCGCCCCGCAAAGGGACTGGTGTTCACCCCAAACGTCATGCGAAGGGTCGGTTCCTCTACGCGTATGGGCGGTAAGGGGCGAGGGTCGGCGGCGTCAGCAATCGTGTCACCGATGTTCACGTCAGAGATGCCCGCGATGGCGACTATGTCCCCGGCAGCGACCTCATCCGCCTCTTGCCGCGCAAGGCCGTTGAAGGCGAAGAGCTGGGTGATCTTCCCTGAAATTATCTGGCCCTGGTGATCAATTCTAGCTATAGACTGGCCTTTGCGAAGCGCCCCGCTCCTAAGCCGTCCCACGACGATCTTTCCCTTGTAATCGTCATATGTCATGGTGGTGACGAGGAGCTGGGCCGGAGCTTCAGCGTCTATCTGGGGCGGTGGGATGTGCTCAACAATGGCTTCAAAGAGAGGCTCAAGGCTCGGCCCCATGTGCCGCCAGTTGGTGCCCGCTGCGCCTGTGAGAGCGTTAGTGTAGATGGTGGGGAACTCAGCCTGTTCTTCGCTCGCTCCCAGGTCGAGGAAGAGGTCGAAGGTCTCGTTCAGGACGTGGTTGGGGCGGGCATTGGGACGGTCCACCTTGTTGACGACGAGGATGGCCTTGTGGCCGCACTGGAGGGCCTGGCGCAGCACGAACTTGGTCTGCGGCATGGGGCCGTCTACGGCGTCCACCAGGATGAGCACACCATCCACCATATTCATGACGCGCTCCACCTCTCCCCCAAAGTCGGCATGGCCCGGCGTGTCCACGATATTGATTTTGATACCCTTATAGATTACCGCCGTGTTCTTCGCCATGATGGTTATGCCACGCTCGCGCTCCAGGGCGTTGGAGTCCATCACGCGCTCGGCCACCTGCTGGTTATCCCGGAAGATGTGGCTCTGCTTGAGCATGGCGTCCACCAGGGTCGTCTTGCCGTGATCTACATGGGCGATGATTGCGATGTTTCGTATGTCGGTGCGCTGCATAAGTTTGTTCCAAGTTCCAGGTTAGAAGTTTAAAGTTGTACGTATTTCGTAAGGTTGTCGGATGTCGTTAGTTGGGTGGTTTCATCTTCCGTGTGTATCCTATTCCTATTCCATAAAGAAGCCCCAGCGGGTTGCCAGGGCCTAAAGACTAGCTATGCAATATTCTCGCGCTATGTGCGTCACATGTGATGCTGTCCTCTATTATACCAGATAGCTGTTCTATTTTACTGGTCCGGGGCTTGCTGGGATTTCTGCCAATCGTCCAGCTTCTTTGGCAAGTCACGGAATAGCACAGCCTCCGCTTTCCAAGTGATATTCATCCCTACGTGAGCAACTACATAAATCATGTCGTCAAGCAACTCGAAAAGTTTCCAGTCCTTGTGGTAAGTCGCTGCGTCTTGAAGTCCACAAAGCACTGAGAGTAAGGAATCCCCTTCTCGTTGTTTCTTTCGCCACTCCTCGTTTCCCATGCCTTGCAATAGCTGCTGGTGGAGATAGGTGAGGAGATCAGCCAATGTCATACTGTATTGAGATGGCCCAGGAATAGACATTCCCAAACTCACACAGTGAGCATTTACGATGGAATATAACAACACCGAAAGACAGGCAAACTGCTGGGATACTGTAAATAGCTGCACATTGTCTGCCACCAATTCTAAGCGCGGAAGGCGGCATCTTATATTATACCACAAAGGGAGTGAGACGCTGATGAAAAATCCGCTCGAGCGGATTTTTCATGTTGAATACGTTTTCCTCTGGGAATATGAGAAGATTACCCCTTGACTCTCAAGCTGCTTGAGGGTGCATACTTAGCGGCGAAGGCCTTCAGCACTAAGGGGAGACGGAAATGTTCAAGATAGGTGATTTTGCCAGGCTCAGCTTGATAGCGGTGTCGGCCCTGCGATACTACGATGAGGTGGGGCTGCTCAAGCCGCTGAACGTGGACCGCTGGACCGGCTACCGCTACTACTCTATCCCCCAACTGCCGCGCCTCAACCGCATAGTCACCTTAAAGGGGCTGGGCTTCTCGCTGGAAGAGATTGCCGCGCTCCTGGATGGCGACCTGACGCCTGAGCGCCTGCGGGAACAATTCAGGCAGAAGCAGCAGGAGATCGCTGCCAGGATGCGGGAGGAGCAGGAGAGGCTGGCGCGGGTGGAGGGCAGGCTGAGATACATAGAATTGGAGGGAAAGATGTCAGAGTACGAAGTTATGCTGAAGAAGGTCGAGTCACAGACGGTAGCCTTTGCTCGTAGCAAGGTCCCCGACCGCCAGCTCGCGCCCATGTCGGGCGCGGTTGCGGCGGAAGGAGACCTGACCCAGGAGATAGGTCGCCATTGCGATATGATGGTGGGGCAGCTGCGCAGCCTGATAAAGAACGCGAGAGCGAAAGAGAGTGGTCCCTGGCTGCTGTTGTATGGGCAAAACGACGTCGATATTGATCTGGAGATGGACGCCCCGGTAGAGGCAATACCGCCGGGCGCAGGGTTATCAGGCAACGGAGAGGAGGTAGGGTTCAGGCAGCTTGAAGGGGACGACTCGGTCGCATCCGTCTTGCACAAGGGAAGTTACGAGACGATCTTGCAGGCGTATGCGGCGATAGGGGCCTGGATAGAGGAGAATGGCTATCGCATAGCAGGCCCTTGCCAGGAAATATATCTGCACCACGACAATACGGACGCCTCAGGGCATCTCGTGGAAGTGCAATTTCCGGTGCGTAAGGGTTAGCATCTAGGATGATGTAGGGACGTGCCGCTGGCACGTCCCTACGAATTATCGGGCACGCAGGAGCATGGCGCGTCATGCCCCTACGGTGTTGTCTTACCGTGATTGGCAGTTAGGGAAGAATGTGTTAGCAACGATCTTACTCGCTTGCCCCCTCGTCACGTTGTTGCCCCACCTGAAGTAAGGGCGATTCTGGCCGTCGCATGGCTCGCCTGCTCCTCCACATGTGTATCCTGACATTACTCCTCTAGAGGCAAGACGTTGTATCCACACGTAGAAAGTGTTGGAGGAAGGAACGTCGGTGAATAACTGGTTGGGTGGATTGTCGTCATAACCGGCAGCGTTAGAGACTATCTTCGATAGCTGCCCCCTGGTGGTGTTCGCTCCCCACCTGAAGTAAGGGCGATTCTGGTCGTCGCAGGGTTCGTTAGCGCCTCCGCAGTTGTACCCACCCATGACGTTGTGGACGGCGAGCCTCTCTATCCAAGTCCAGAAGGAGTTGGAGGAGGTAACATCTGCATAGGTCTGGCGACCCGTCACATTATCGTTGTATCCGGCAGCATTAGAGACGACTTTTGCTATCTGCCCTCTCGTTATCTCGTTGGAGGGGCGGAAGGTGCAATCGGAGTATCCAGAGATGACCCCTCTGCCAACCAGGCAGGTGACGAAGGGATAGAAAGTGTGGTCCGAGGGTACATCTGAGAATTGGCCCGCCGTACAAGGCGTGGCGGTTGCGGGTACGACTGTGGCTGTTGGTAAGCCGCCGCCGCTAGACTCGTAGCGTGCCACGGCAAAGTCGAGCGCGGGATTCGCGCCGGCAGTGCCGGCCACCAGGAGCTTACCGTCCCCCTGAAGACCAATGGCATAAGAGAGGGAGTTCATTCCGAAGTCGGTGTACATGATCCCGTCTCCTCCAAAGCTGGTGTCAGGGGAACCGTCGAGGTTGTAGCGTGCCAGTGTGAAATCATAAAAGTTAGTGGAGAACCCCTTCCCTGCGGCTACGATCTTGCCATCGCCCTGAATGGCGATCTCATATGCCTCGCCAATAGAGGTGAGAACTCGACCATCTCCGTCAAAGCCGGCGTCGAGGGAGCCATCGGAGTTGTATCGTGCCAGGGCGAAGTCATTGTAGCCCCTCGTACCTGCGGCTACTATCATGCCGTCTGCTTGTAAGGCGACTGCGTGGGCAAGGTCAGTACCTCCAAAGTCGGTAGTAACTTTCCCATCTCCGTCAAAGCTGGAGTCGAGGGAGCCGTCAGAGTTGTAGCGGAGCACGGCGAAATCAAAGGGCCAGGCCACAAGTCCTGCTGCCACTATCTTCCCGTCGGCCTGGATAGCAACGGCGTCGGCGCTACCACCTTGTGGGAAGCCGGTAGTTACCATGCCATCGCCGCTGAAACTGGTGTCGAGGGAGCCATTGAGATTGTAGCGTGCTGCCGCGAATGAAGCTGCGCTGCCGGTGCCAGCGCTTCCCGCTGCCACTATCTTGCCGTCAGCCTGGATAGCCAGGTCTTCCAGGCGCGCATCACCCAGGCCAAAGCTGGTGGTGAGCTTGCCATCCCCATCAAAGCTGGTGTCTAAAGAGCCGTCTGAATTGTAGCGCGCCAGGGCGTACGTATTACTTGAGTTGCCATTGCCTGTATAGCCGCCCACCAAGATCTTTCCATCAGGCTGGATAGCTACAGCATTTGCCTGTTCAATAGTGCTGCCGAAATCGGTGGTGAGCTTGCCATCCCCATCGAAGCCGGTGTCTGAAGAGCCGTCTGAATTGTAGCGCGCGACAGCGAAGTCATAGGCATTATTGACAAGGGCTTCTCCCACAACTACGATCTTTCCATCTGCCTGGACAGCTAGGTCGAGGGCCTGCTCCGTCCCCCCAAAGTCGGTAGTAACTTTCCCATCCCCATCAAAGGTGGGATCAAGGTCCCCGTCGTCCGCGTAGACTGTGCTGAGACCTACCGCCAGAAACATCACGAAGGCAGCGATCAGTCCCAGCATCGCCCCAATCGAGAGAATTGAAACTGTATCACGCTTCCTATTTTCCGTTACGCGTAGATTGTGCAGATTGCTATTGTCCGGTTTCATTGTTATCTCCTTGCTTAGTTGTCTCTCCTGCATTGGAGGTGTCGTTACTTTGCTCCGCCGTAGCCCGGTGAGGCAGCATCTTTGAGAGGCTTTCCATAAGGCTGTGCCAATCGCTGAACGGTGCTGCTCTGCCGCTAAGTACATGCTGCACTTTGCCGTGCACATAGCCCGTACCCTCGCCTACCGGGCCATCCCCACCACCCCTTCCGCCCCCTTCGTCAGCCCACAGCCTCACAAGGAAAAGTTGTGAGGAATCTGGTGCTTCGTCTCTCTCCATAGCAGCAAACCTCGCCTTACCTGTAGTCACGAAGCGCCGGAAATGGTCCAGCGCGGCCATTTACAGCATAGTGGCGAACACGCTATAATGGTCCACACAAGAATCCACACAAATTGTGTGAGATGGCGAATGGTGTGCAGAAGAGGCATCTTATGACCAAGCCTCATCTCTTCTCGCAATGGCTCCGCGAGAGGCGCAAGGCTTTACGACTTACGCAGGCCCAGCTTGCAGCGCGGACCGGTCTCTCTGCCTCGGCGGTGGAGAAGTTGGAGGGTGGTCAGCGTCACCCCTCACAACAGGTGGCGGAACTGCTCGTGGATGCGCTCCAAATCTCACCAAAGGAGCGTGCCCGCTTCTTGCGTGTGGCTAAGGGCAGCCTTGACGATGGTAACGAACAAGACGCCACACCGACCAATCTACCAGCTTATCTCACTCCACTCATCGGGCGAGACGATGCTTTGGAAAAGATCACGTCGTTGCTGAGGTGCGACGACGTACGCCTCGTTACGCTCACCGGCCCGCCTGGCGTCGGTAAGACTCGTTTGGCTTTGCAGGCCGCGTCAAATCTCCTCTCTAACTTCAGTGACGGTGTTTTCCTGGTGACGCTCGCGCCGGTGCGTGACCCCGCCCTCGTGGTGAGGACGATAGCGGGGGCGCTCAGCCTCCGCGACAAAGGGACCGAGCCTATGTCCCTCACCCTCAAAGAGCATCTGCGAGAGCAGAAGGTGCTGCTCGTGCTCGACAACTTCGAGCAGGTTGTGGCAGCGACACAGTCAGTGGTCGAGCTATTGTGGGGGTGTCCCCAGGTCAGGATGCTGGTGACCAGCCGGGAAGCCCTGCACGTGCGCGGAGAGCGCCAGTTCGCGGTGCCGTCGCTCGACGACGATTCTTCGCTCCAGCTTTTCGTAGAGCGCGCACGGGAAGTTGAAGCTGATTTCGCCCTGACGAAGGAGAATGAGGCATCGGTGGCATCGATTTGCGCCCGTATGGAGGGTGTCCCCCTCTCTATCGAGCTTATTGCTGCGCGGGTAAGGCTCTTATCACCAAGGGCGTTGCTTACCCAGTTGGAACGGCGTAGCGCTGATGCTGTGAGCGTGGCGCTACCTCTGCTGGTAGGAGGGCAGCGCGATCTGCCGGAGCGCCACAAGACGCTCCGTTCCGCGATAGGCTGGAGCTACGACTTATTGACCCCTGCCGAGCAAAGTCTATTCAGAAGGTTGGGAGTGTTCATAGGGGGTTGCACGCCCCAGGCTGTCGAGTCGATCTGCAACGCACGCAATGACCTCGGCATTGACGTTATGGAAGGACTCCTCTCCCTGTTAGACAAAAGCCTTCTCAAGCGGCACGATGCGAAGAGTGAAGACGAAGAGCCGCGATACACTATGCTAGAGACGGTCCTAGAGTACGCAGCCGAGCGCCTCCAGGAGAGTGGCGAAGCCGCCAGGGTGAGGGAGTGGCACGCCGAATATTACCTGGCGCTGGCACGTGCCGCAGAACAGCAGATTGCGGGCGTGAACCAGAAGCGCTGGTTAGCGATACTGGAAAGAGAACATGATAACTTGCGAGCGGCTCTGGCATGGACGCTGGAGCATGGTGAAGTAGAGACGGGGATGCGTACCGCTTGTGCGCTGCATCATTTCTGGTACGTCTATGGGCACCTGGAGGAGGGGTTGCGGTGGCTCGATGCAGCCATACTCAAAGCACAAGAGATACCTGTTCCAACAACACTTTTGATCGCGGCACTGAACGCCGCGGCGTGGCTGGCAATGGCTCGCAACGAGTATGCGCGGGCAACTGCGTGGGCGAACAGCAGCGTTGAACTGGCGCGGGAGGAAGGGGATGTGAGGAGCCTGGCCGTCTCGTTGCACCGCCTTTCTCAGGCTAACACTTATACAGGACACTTCGAGCGAGCCAAAGCGTTGCTTGAAGAGGCGCTGCTGTTGTGGAGAGAGCTAGGCGACATGGACGGGCTGGCTCGCGTACTAAACAATCTGGCAGGAAATACTATGCAGTTAGGCACCCTTGAAGACGCCTTACGCCTTTATCAGGAAAGCGCATCCCTGTTTCGCAGGATGAATCATACCTGGAATGAGGCGCTGGTACTCAGCGGTATCGCCCACGTCTTGCGTCGGCAAGGCGCGTATGAGCAGTCGGCAGCAGTGTGCAATGAGTGCCTGAAGCTGGTCGAGGATATTGACAACAACGGGTACATCTCCTCTATAGTGCGTAATTGCCAGGGGGACATCGCCAGGTGCCAGGGTAACTATAAAGAGGCGCTCTATTTATATGGGCTTTCGCTGGAAGCATCACGGAAGATACATAGCCACTATATGACAGGGCTAAACCTGTTGGGTCTCGGCTGTCTAGCAGTGCAGGAAGGGACCGCAGAGCGGGCAGCAACGCTATTCGGTGCGCTCGATGCGCTGGCAGAAAAAGGAAATGGAGCGCTCATCCTGCGCGTCGATAGGCCGGAGCACGAGGCTATCCTGGCAGCCTCGAAAGCCTTGATCGATGAGACCCAGTGGATGAGCGTGTGGTCGAGGGGGCGGGCTATGTCGGAGAAAGATGCAGTCGCATTCGCGCTCAGTGAGGGGTGATGAAGGACGATAGACGATAGACGACGGACGACATTCTAAACACAGAGACGCAAAGACACAGAGGGCGCACAGAGATTATTAATGGTTCTGTGTTTAGATTATCGTCTGCCTACTGCTTTCTGTCGTCCGTCGTCCGTCGTCCGTCGTCCGTCGTCCGTCGTCCCGACTACCCATTCCCCCTCATCTTGGGGTCGAGGGCGTCGCGGAAGGCGTCACCCAGGAGGTTCCAGCCGAGCACGAAGAGGAGGAGGGCAGCTCCCGGGAAGACTACGATGTACCAGTAATCACTGAGGCTCGGTATCCAGTTGCGGGCGAAGCTGATGAGCTGGCCCCAGTCGGCGTAACCCTGTGGCGGACCTAGCTGGAGGAAGCTGAGAGCGGCGAAGGAGAGCACGTAAGCGCCGATGTCGAGCGATGCCACCACCAGTAGGGTAAACATTGAGTTGGGGACAACATGACGCATGAGGATACGCCAACCCGATGCCCCCAGGACGCGCGCCGCCATCACGTACTCCCTGTCCTTGATTGCCAGCACGTCACCACGTATCAGGCGCGCGTAAGTGGGCCAGGAGAAGGCTACGAGCGCGATCCCCGCCGATAGGAGCCGGTCCTGTATCTTAGGCGCGAGCACCGTAGCCAGTGTTATGGCCGCGAGCAGGAAGGGGAAGGCCATGACTATTTCCACGAAGCGCTGGATTACCTCATCTACCCAACCCCCGATGAAGCCTGATACAGCGCCTATTAGCCCACCGATGATCACGGTCAGCGCCGTAATGATGATACCGACTTTGAAAGCGGTGCGAGTCCCCCAAATGACACCGTAAAAGATGTCGTATTGCCCCTGGCTGGTGCCGAAGGGATGTGCGGCGCTAGGGGGCTGAGGCTCCGCCAGAAAGCCGTCCCGTGGGATTATATATGGGTCTACGGACCCGGCCGGAGGAGGAGCAATCACAGGGGCGAGCAAGGCTATGATTGCAAAGATGAGCAAGATAATTAAACCCGCCACCGATAAAGGATTACGTAGGAGCGACCTGGCCCAGGCAGGGAGTCGCCTCTTAGCAACGGCAGGAAGCTCGTCCGGAACGTATCGTGGCTGTGCGGGTGCGGTGATGGCTCGTGGCGTAGTGCTTGCCATTACAATCTCCTATTCTAGCCTTATGCGCGGGTCCAGCACCGCGTACAATATATCTACCCCCAGGTTCGCTACGATAAGGAGAGTACCTCCGAGGAGCGTAACCCCCAATACGGATATTGCATCCAGGCTACCCGCGGCGTTAGCGGCCCACCACCCTATGCCCCGGTAATTGAAGACGGTCTCGGAAAGGACCGCGCCGTTAAGGAGGCCTGCGAAGAGCAAACCACCTATGGTAGCGACCGGGATCATAGCATTGGGGCGCGCATGGCGGCGAATCACGTGCTCCTCGGGCAGCCCTTTGGAGCGGGCTACGGTGACGTACTCCGCGCGCAACACATCGAGCATAGAGGAGCGCGTAACGCGCAACACCAGGGCGATGTTCACATAGGAAAGTGTGGCAGCAGGTAGTAACAGGTGGCGTAGGGCGTCGAGGAATATATCGAGCCGCCCGTTGATGAGCGAGTCGATGGTGTTCATGCCGGTGATCGTATTGTAACCCCCGCTATTGATGGCAGCGGTAGCCCAGTCGGAGAGCCTCCCTGGTGGGAACCACTGTAAGTTGGCGTAGAAGATGAGGAGTAGGAGCAGGCCGAAGAGGAATGAAGGAAACGCGTAGCCTACGATGCTGAATAGCCTCGCAAGCTGGTCAGCCAGGCGATTCTGCCTGACCGCCGCCTTCACACCGAGGGTTACACCGAGAGTCATGATCGGCACGAAGCTCCAGAGCGCCAGCTCGAACGTTGCCGGGAAGAACCTGCCTACTGCCTCAAGGACGGGCGTGCCCGCACTCTTAGACCAGCCCAGGTCTAAACGCACGACTTTGGATATCCAGTCCCAATACTGGACATAGAAAGGCGCGTCTAAATTATATCTCGCTATTATATCCTGCATCGCAGAAGCCGTCCTGGGGGGGCTGGTGATATAGAGGGAAGCGCGCTCGATGGGATCGAGCAGCTGGAGCAGCCCGAATATCAGTATGCTCAGCCCGAAGAGGGTGAAGGGGAGGATTAGGATCCGCCGGAGGATGTACCGTAACATGTGCGCCTCCGTAGGGTACGGATAGCAGATGGTAGCTGGCAACAGCTACCATCTGCTATTATTATGGATTACTGGCCCTTGGACAGAGCGTAGAAGTAGATGCCAGGGTAGATCGGGTTGTGATACCAGCCTTGTACCCATGCCTGCTCGTAGTGCCGGTCCAGGGGCTGCACCAGCCAGATGTTCAGTGCGTTATCGTAGGCGATACTTTGTATCTCGCCGTAGAGCTTGGTGCGGGTGTCTTTATCCGTGCTCGACACAGCATCGACAATCAATTTATCGAGCTTGGTCTTAACGTCCTCGGCAAAGTTCAGAGTGCCACCATACGCCCCACCACTGGAGAGGTATGCGAAGACCCAGTTGTGCGGGTCGTGATAGTCTTCCTGCCAGCCAAGTGTGAAGATCCCAAGCGTGCCGGTCTGGGTCTCCTTGAGGAAGGCCGCAAACGGTTCTTCCACTACTTCAAGCTGGAACTTCGGGTTGATCTTAGCAAGGTTAGCCTTCAGGATCTCTCCCGCAGTCTTGCGCTGGTCGTTGCCCGCGTTGTAGACGTATTGGAGCGAGAATCCCGTGTCCCAGACCGACTTACCGTCGGTGGACTTGATTGTAGAAGCCTTGAATTCTTCGGTGGCCTTCTCCATGTCGAAGGAGTATTTCGCCTGGCTGCCGTTGTATCCCAGCACTCCGTTGATAATCGGGCCTACCAGCTGCTCGGCTTCATTCTTGTAAATCTGATCGATGAAGACCTTCCAATCGAAGGCATAGTTGAAGGCCTTGCGAATGTGGATGTCTGAGAAGAAGTCGGGAGGGATGCCCTTGCCGTCTAGCTGCCCAGAGCCTATCCTTGAGGTGCCGCCGGAGGTGTTTACCTTCTGATTGAACATAGTGGCGACGCTGGAGACGGTAGGCAGGTTCTTGAAGACTCGCAATGTGCCATCAGCCTTAGTGACGGCGCAGTCCTTACCAAACTCACACGTTTCCCGCAGAAGGGGGTCTACCTGGGTTGTATATTGGCGGTCTACGTGGGTGATGTCGGCGTCGCCCGCCTGGAAGCTGGCGAAGCGCGTGCCCCACTCTTCGATGTCCTTGATAAGCACATTCTTCACCCTGGCAGGACCGGTTGGGCCACCCTCCCACAGGGGGGTCTTCACCCAGTAATCGTCATTGCGAACGAGAGCGACTTCTTCGCCCGGCGTCCACCGGTCAAGCTTGTAGGGGCCTGTGCCGTTGGTCTGCTTGAAAAGCTCATCAGTTTCCGCCGTGGGATCAGTGAACTTCTCGGCGTTCGCGCAGTCGCCATCCCATCCCTTCACTTCCGCGACCCAGGCCTTATTGACGACGGCCGCCCAGGTGCCTGTAAGCACTTGGAGGAACGGCCCAAAGGCCTGTTTGAGATTCATAGTCACGGTGCCGGCGCTGTTGTCAAAGGTGACGGCTTTCTTTACCGCCTCGCACGCTGCCGCGAAATTCCCACCGTTGTCCTTGACTACGTTATCCTTGAAGGTCTGTACTTCCAGTCCAAAGAAGGGTTGAAGCAGCATCCACTGCGGGCCGCCCGCGCGGTCCTGGATCAAGCCTCGCCAGAAGCTGTACGCCACATCCTCCGGCGTCATCTCCTGCCCATTATGGAACTTGACACCCTTGCGGATGGTGAAGGTATAGGTCTTACCGTCGTTGGTAATATCCCACTTTTCGGCCAGCATAGGGACGAACTCGTTAGCCTGCTCTCGCTTCATGAAGACCAGCGTCTCGTATATGTTGAATATTACCTCACCACTGCCGGTATCGTAAGCCCACGCCGGATCGAGGGTCTCAGGCGAGCCGATTGTAGACCTGACAAACGTGTCAGGGTTCTTCGCTGGTATAGTGCTTATAGCAGGGGTATTGGCGGCCCCTGGCGTGTTGGCGGCGCCGGGGGTGTTGCCTGTTTGGGTCGTACCGGCCTCACCGCAGGCCGCCAGCACCATACTGGAGATGACCAGCATAGTGACTACGCGCATAACTTTTCGTATCGATCTTGACATAGCGAACTTCCTCCTGGTTTCTAGCATTTGTTGTCGGGTGCCATCTTCAGAACCTGCTCTATTTGAAGACACCTTTCTGGGGGTTAGAGGCTGCCGCAAGAACAGTCATATTTGATTGCTTGCTGCAATTTCGGTGCCAACATGCTAAAACGGACTCTCCTTGAGCAGATGAATGTGTGGATGGAACCTGTCGCCGCGTGCCGGGGTATGTAAGGTACACAACTTGAGAGGAGCATCGGGTTCACTATGATTAACGAAATTGGGAAAAAGTGGTTGTTCGCAGCAATGACGTTATGCTTATTCGCCTTGCCACTCCAGGGATTGCAGGGCGCGATGGCGCAGGGCGACTCCCGCACCTTCCCTGAAACCGGCATGACGGTGAAGGGGCGCTTCCTTACATACTGGCTCTCAAACGGCGAGCTGGCGCAGCAGGGCTACCCCATCACCGAGGAGAGGCAGGAGATCTCTCCAACTGACGGCAAGCTGTATACCGTGCAGTACTTTGAGCGCTCTATATTCGAAGCTCACCCGCAGAACGCGCAGCCATACGACGTGCTCCTGTCACTGCTGGGCATCTTCCGCTACAGCGAAAAATACCCTAAGGGGGCACCAGACCAAGACGCGAACAACGAGCCAGGCTCGGTACATTTCCCTGAAACTGGGATGCGTCTGGGGGGGACTTTCCTCGACTACTGGCAGAGGAATGGTGGGTTGGCCCAGCAAGGCTACCCAATATCGAACGAGTTTACTGAAGTGTCTGACCTCGACGGTAAGCCATATAGAGTGCAATACTTCGAGCGCGCGGTCTTCGAACGGCACCCTGAGAACAGGCTGCCTTATGACATGCTGCTGTCCCAGTTGGGTACGTTGCGCCTGCGGCAGGTGCAGGAGCAAGCTAGCGGGGCGGGCAGCCTCAAGCTTATAGGAGAGATGAGCGTTGGGAGGGCGTGCCACTCCTCAACTCTGCTGGGAAATGGCAAGGTGCTCATCGCGGGGGGTATGGAGCGCGATAACGTCGTAACCTCCAGCGTAGAGATGTACGACCCAGTGACAGGCAAGTTCACACCTGCGGGAGATATGACCTCGAAACGGGTCTGCCACGCGGCAGTAACGCTCGCTAATGGGAAGGTGCTCATAGTGGGCGGGTTCGGGACCGGGTTGCTCTCCAGCGCGGAGCTATATGACCCTGCCACCGGCAAGTTCACCGCCACTGGGAGCATGAAAGAGAAGCGTGGGGGCTTCACCGCTACGCTTTTGAAGGGTGGCAAAGTGCTCATCACGGGCGGGAGTGATAGCGCCTGGTATGCGAGCGCCGAGCTATACGACCCCGCCAGTGGCACCTTTACGTTCACAGGCAACATGACCACGCCACGAGCCGCGCACACGGCGACCCTCTTGCCGGATGGTAAAGTGCTACTCGCGGGGGGTAGCAGCTCGCGAACCGAAGTGCTGGCAAGCGCCGAAATATACGACCCGGCTAAAGGCACATTCACAGCCACAGGAAGCATGGCGACGGCGCGCCACAAGCATGCGGCGGAAATGCTGCCCAACGGCAAAGTGCTTATTGCGGGCGGCTCGGACATCCGCGATTGGCGAGGACGGTACTCAAGCGCGGAGATATATGACGCAGAGACGGGCGAGTTCACAGCCACGGGAAGTATGCTCAACCCCCGCTTCAAGAGCCGCGAGGCGATTGTGCCCCTCAAAGATGGGAGGCTCCTGGTCGCGGGTGGCGGGAAGCTGGTCGAGATATATGACGCACAAGCGGGCAAGTTCGCCGCCGCCAGCGGAGAGGTAGACGCCGACAGGTTCTACACGGCAGCCACGGCGCTGCCAGACGGTAGAGTGCTGATTACGGGAGGCTACGATTACGACATAGTATCGGGTAAAAAGGCGTGGCTGTATGTGGTTGGCCGGTAACATATTAATTGACCACTAATAGGGCATCAAAATGAGGTTCTGGCTGTGCCAGAACCTCATTTTGATGCCCTACCAATCAGTCAGATCGTTCGGATTTACGAGTCGCCAATTAGCTAAACTTATACTACAATAACGCGGCAACGGAAATCAATGTCTGAACAGTTCAGGGAGGGTCCAAACAAATGGATGGAGAGACCGATTCTCGGAATACCAGCAACAGGGGCCGGATGCTGAGGGTAATAGGCGTAGTTGGGGGACTGATTGTTATCAGCCTGGGAGTTATAACCTGGTTCGGGTTGCGGCCCTGTAACTGGCTCGATAGTATGCTACACGCAAGCGGGTGCATCCGCACCATGCCAATGCGCGAGGCAAATGATATAACCTACTCACCCGACGGGAGAACGCTCGCCGCCGCTACGCTTGACGATGAAGTACGCCTTTGGCGGGTTTCAGATGGGGAGTTGACCGGCACATTGGGACGAAAGAGGGATTACGTCGAGCTTGCCTACTCCCCAGACGGGAAGACACTTGCTGGTGGGTTACTGGATGGGAGGGTGGCCCTCTTGAGGGTACCTGATGGCGCACAGTTAGGCCCTCTAATAGGGGAATTCAACGATTCGGCCACGAGTATGGTGTTCTCACCAGATGGGCACATACTCGTCACCGGCAAAAATAGCGGGGCTATACTGTTGTGGAACGTGGGAGACGGTAGCCTTATTCGAACCCTGGTCGGACACGGAGGGCAGGTAACGCAGGTTGTGCTCTCACCCGATGGACGGATCCTGGTGTCGGGATCGGTGGACAAAACGGTGCGTGTGTGGAACGTCGCAGATGGGAGTCTATTACAAACCATGCAATGTAGCGAGATAGTGCTGGGGGTGGGTTTGTCTCCAGATGGGCAAACTGTGGCCGCGGGAACGTTTGACGATAAGCTGTGGCTATGGAACGCAAAGGACGGTACTTCATTGCGTACCCTGGATGCCAGGGGCGGACTTATGGAGAAGGTAGCTTTCACCCCCGACGGCAAGCTCGCGGTAGCAGGGTACAACGACGGCAAGGTACGGGTATGGAGCCTTGATGACGGTAAGTTGCTACGGACGTTTGATGGATTCAGTAATGGCGCGGACTATATTGCCATGGCTCCTGATGGTCAGACGGTCTCTATCAGCTCATATGACGGTCCAATCAGACTGTGGCAGGTACGGTGAATAACGGGTACATCAGAATATTTGCACGCCCAAAACCTATTGACTCACCCTGAGGCAATGCGGTATATTGCTCCTACACTCGAACAGACCATAAAATAGACGTAACACCAAGGGCAATAGGAACGTGTTGCGTTCCCCAGCCGAGCGACCCAACACGGGCCTTTGCAAGAAGGTACTTAATCATGAGGGCGCTCTTTGCCTTGTTCATCAGACTGCATGAGGGTCGTGCTATTCCACCCAGGAGGCCAGGATGCTAAAGAAGAGGCGATTTCTTGTTACTATAGTGGCCTTACTGCTGCTTGTGCCGATGCTGTCGGCGTGCGGCGAGCCACAGGTACCCGCAAGCACGCCCGTGACCAACACGGGAGCTACACCAGGCGCGGCGAGCGAGGTCACAGTCAGCATGAAGGACAACAAGTACGAGCCTGCTGAGATCACGGTTGCCGCAGGCTCCACCGTCAAGTGGACCAACACCGAAGCGCGCAAGCATACCGTCACGGCGGACGACAACGCCTACAAGTCGGGTGATATGGCAAAGGATGCCGTTTTCTCTCGGAAGTTCGATACACCAGGTACGTTCGGATATTACTGCGAGTTCCACGGCAGCCCAGGTTCCGGCATGGCCGGGAAGATCATCGTCACCGCGGGAGGGGGAGGTGAGCCGACCCCAGCAGTAGCAGACAACACGCCTACTCAGCCGGCGGCTGATACTCCAACCGTACTGGTTGTGGCACCGACCGCGACGGTCGAAGTGGCCCAGGCTACAGCTACGGCGGAGCCTGCTAAAGCCGCCGGGAGCGTGCGCTTCAAAGACGATGCTCAGAAGACCGACCAGGCTATTATAGCTATAGGGAGTCTGCCGGAGAGGCCAGCCGGGAAGGCGCAATACGCGTGGCTGGTGAACGGCTCTACGGGCGCTAGCGCCAGCCTGGGGCGCATCACTCCCGATGCCAGCGGCGGGCTGAAAATCAACTTCTCCACGCCGGGCAAGGAGAACCTCTTAGCGTTATACGATGCGTTCAAGGTCACTAACGAGGAATTGGAAGTAACTCCGGCAGTACCTTCGAGCGACATGGTGCTCAGCGGGCAATTGCCGCCGAAGGCCCTCGTACATATCCGCCACCTGCTCGTCAGCTTCGACGCTACACCGAACAAGATTGGCCTCGAAGTGGGGCTGCTGGCGGAGGTAGACAAGGTGAACGAGCACGCCAAGCTGATGCGCGATACCCAGGCGGCCGGCAACCTGGCGGGGGTGAAGTTGCATGCCGAGCATCTGGTCAACATCATAGAAGGGGCGAAAGGTCCCAACTTTGGCGATTTGAATAAGGATGGCAAGTCAACGAACCCTGGCGATGGGTGGGGACTGCTCCAGAATGGCGACCAACTCGGCTATCTGCAAGGTTCTAAGGACCACGCCGAGCTTGCCGCCACCACAGCAGACGCCACAGACGACATCAAGCTGCACGCCGGGCACGTAGGTATCACCGTAGATAACGTATCGGGCTGGGTTACGAGCATACGCGACAAGGCGCTGGAGGCGCTGAAGGCGGGAGATACGGCAGCGAGCGCGCCAATCGTCGCCGAGATAGTGAAGCTGGGCAACCAGGCGCTCAACGGCGTGGACTTGAGTGGCGAGGGGCAGATACTTCCAGTCCCAGGGAGCGGCGGCGCGCTGACGAGCTACCAGCACGCGCAACTCATGGCGGCCATCCCGGTTGGTGGGGGTAACGCTGCCACGCCACCTACTGCGGTAGCGCCTACCCAGGCTCCCGTCGCAGAGGCAAGTCCAACCACCGCACCCCAGGATGGGGGAGGGAGCGGTGTCACGATTGACATGCTCGACTTCGAGTTCGGCAAGGCCCCAGCAGTGAAAGTGGGCACTACCATCACCTGGGTCAACAAGGGCAATGCGCCCCACACCGCCACCGCCGATAACAACGCCTTCGACAGCGGCACCTTGCGAAAGGACCAGAGCTTCAGCTTCACAGTCAAGAGCGCGGGAGAGCTAAAATACTACTGCGCCCTGCATGGCGGCCCCGATGGACAAGGGATGGCTGCGGTTATTAGCGTGCAGCCGTGATGTTAGTAGGCAGTAGGCAGTAGGCAGGAGATGAAACCTGAACCGTAGTTAGTAATTGTGATCGTTTTACAGCGACTACCGATTACTGACTACCGGCGCGGTCACTCTGGATCAAGGAGTCAAGAACTATGATAAACATGAAAGCAACGCACTTGCGCGTGAGCGAGGCTCTGCACATAAACAAGGCTCCATCCCTGATGGCTATCTGGGGAGTCATGCTAGTGCTCGGAGGAGTAGCACAGCAATTTCTCAGCTTGAGTATCGATACGACGCTTATCGTATGGGGGGTATTGAGCGTAATAGGGGTGGCGGGGCAGGTCGTGTGTATGACGCACGGACTGGGTAAGAACTTCGCCGCGTGGATAGCGGTCATAGCGGTAGGGTGGTTTTTCACCCTCTATATCATCAAGTTCGATAAGGGATACAACATACAGTATCTAACCGACTTGCCTGCTATATGGCTGATGCTGTTAGGAATCGGGTATGCGGCTACGGCGTTCCAGGTCAATCGCAAATTCTGGATGCTTGCGGCGGCCTCCTTCTTCCTTGGTGAGCTGATAGAGATGGGCGTTTATGGAGTGCTACAGTTTCAGGATTTCTTCGTCGAATACAGCACGCTCCTCTTCGGGATATTCGCCGGGGTGCCTCTGATAATAGCCTCCTTACCACGCTTCTACCGCCCTGCGCAGAAAAAACCCGCGCCTAATCAGCCTCCAGCCACGCCCGCGTAAGTAAGGGGTCGGGGAATAGGGATCGGGGGTCGGGGTTCAGTATTCGTGCTGATCCCTAATGCCCGACCCCCGATCCCCGATCCCCAAAGTAGCCCATATCTCCACGACAACTAATCCATTTGGGGGATTGGGTTGGCGCATCTGTCATGTACAATAGTATAGACGGAGCGATATGGATGCGTGCGTCGCAGGATGGGTCGTAGAAAGTAGAGGTTGGGCTACATGGTGGAGATGGGGCTAAAGAAAGGGGATTCGCGTAAAGACTGGGCCATGCTGAGGATAGTGGGGCTGGTCGCCCTGGCGGTTTGCGTGCCCCTCCTGGTCGCATCGGCGGCGAGGCAGCGGGAGGAAACGTATACCCCCATAGTCGCCCCGGTGCTCGCGCAAGCAGGCGCTACCGGTACCCCGACGGTCTTCATCCCCGGTATGCCTGTGCTCTGCGTGCCCAGCACGACGCCTCCAACGCTTGAGGTGCAACCTACTTCGACCCCCCTGCCCACGACCCCCGCCTTCGGCCTCGCCTGGTTCCACAAACCTCCCGACGGCTCTTCCGCGAAGACGGTCGCTGCCGAGCATCGTTATATACACCTGACGGGGCCGAGCGACATCCCGTTCATGGAGGAGTTGCGCGCCGCAGGGTTCAAGGGGCCAATCTACACCTACGTGACCGCCTACGCGGTGGAAGGCCCTGGACCTTACCGCGACGCATCGGCGGCGTGCGACGCGAATTATACGCCGTATGACAACAACGTGGCGTGGGAGAAGGGTGATTTTTGCAAGTACATCCACCCTAACGAGGCGTGGTTCCTGCACAACGGCAAGGGCGAGAGGCTGGTCGAGGACTATTTCGGCACTCAGCGATACACATACGTGATGAACCCTAGTCACCCTGGCTGGAGGGATTTCTCATATAGCAGGCTCGTTTACGCCCGCGACCACTGGGGATACGACGGACTATGGCTCGATAACCTGGACCTCGACCTGGGGAGGACGACCCGCGAGGCGAAGAACAGCGATGGGCGGGTGCGCGAGTTTGCGAGCGACAACGCATGGCGCGATGCGATGGCGGGGTGGCTGGCGGGGCTGCGAGAGAGACTCGGAGATTGGCCCGTGTGGGCTAACATGGTGGGAGGGCAGCTGGGGCCGGGAGCGTGGGACGCATACGCGCCTTACCTGGACGGGGCGATGGACGAGTCGTTCGCGGTGCGCTGGCTCGACGGATGGCGCACGGATGGGGAGTGGCTGGCGCAGATGGACCGGGCCGAGCAATGGATACAGTCGGGGAAGGGGCTGGTGATGGTCGGGCAGGGTGCTCGTGACGACAAAGAGCGCCTCTTGTACACCCTGGCAAGCTACATGCTGGTGGCGAACGGTAGCTCCTCGTTCCGCTACACGCGGTTCGACTCCTATTACGACGCGCTGTGGCTCTACCCTGAGTATGAGACGGCACTGGCGTTGGGCGCGCCTACAGGCCAGCGCACGGAGGTATCGCGTGGGGTGTGGCGGCGGGAGTTCGTTGGGGGATACGTCGAGGTGGATTCGAACACGCATTCAGGGCGATTGGCGCTTGAGCCTGGGAATTAGCCGAGTGCCTTAGGGGCCACAAACTAAACTGCACATGTTAAGAGAAGTCTATGTGCAGATAAGATTCAGCCGATTACCAGGCAGAGAATCCGAAGTTCTCAATAAAAGGCAGGAAAACAGGCTACACAACCTGTTTTCCTGCCTTTTATTGAGGGCCAAGTAAGTAGTAGGACCATTGGGATAAAGTACATGACCTCTATTCATACAAAGGTAACACCTTTGAGGGATAGGCACGCCCCGGAAGCTCCTGTAAGATAAGGTCAATGCAAGTAGTCTCTCCTTCCACTACTTACAGGAGCACAGACAATGTTGTTACGACGTAAGACCCCGGCGTTCCGGCTGATCGCCGGGGTTGTGCTGTCTCTTCTGGCCTTCGGCGCGAGCGTGCCAATCTCGGACGTATTCGCGTCTCCTGACGAGCGGGCCGGCAACGCCAAAGCCAATTCTCCCCAGGTCCGGCTTCAACCGGAGGTAGAAACACGCCTCCCAGGGCGGCCACTCACCAACCGTATCACGCAGGAGAACGCGCTACCGGGCACCGACGAGTGGGCCAACATCGGTAACTACGACATCAACGCGCTGTCGGCCTTTCCGGGCGCGGTGAGCGTCGACGCGGGCAGCCCCGTCAATATCCACGTCAAGTCGTTGGGTAGCTCCCTCTCCGCTCGCCTCTACCGCCTCGGCTTCTACCAGGACCACGGGGCGAGGCTCTACACCACCTACAGCGGCATCTCCACGCCCGCGCAGCCCAACTGCACGCGGGTCAGTAGCACGGGCCTCGTGCAGTGCCCCTGGTCGCCTACGTTCACGATAAACACCGATCCCAACTGGATAAGCGGCCTCTACCTGCTGCGCCTCGACTCCAATAACGGCTTCCGCTTCTTCGTCTACTTCACGATACGCAACGATAGCTACCCAGCCGACATCCTGGTGATGGAGCCTACGAAGACCAACCAGGCGTACAACCGCTATGGCGGCGAGAGCCTCTACTACTCAGGCAACAACGAGGGCCGCACCAGGGCGTACCAGGTGTCGTTCGACAGGCCATACCTGGGGGGCGCTGGCACGGGAGGATTCTTCACTCACGAGCACGAGATGATACGGTGGCTGGAAGCGTCGGGGTATGACGTTACCTATATCAGCGACGTTGACCGCGCCGGCAATCCTAGCCTCCTGCTTGGACACCCCGTGTACCTGATTATGGGGCATGACGAGTATTGGAGCTGGGAGGAGCGTGATGCGGTAGAGGCGGCTGTAGCCTCCGGCGTGAACACCATATTCGCTTCCGGGAACGAGTCGTACTGGAACATACGGGTGGGCGATTCAAGTATCGGACCGAACCGCATTATCATTTGCTATAAAGATGCGAGCCTTGACCCATACCCGGACCCTTCGCGCCGCACTGTCACATTTCGCGACCTGGGGCGACCAGAAAATATGCTCGTAGGGACGGGCTACCAGAGCTACCACGACGATGCGCTGTACAACGGCCCCTGGACAGTGAGCGCACCCGCCAGTAGCTGGTACTTCGACTGCACGGGATTGCAGCCGGGGGTGGTGGTGAACAACATCGTGGGGGAGGAGTGGAACGCTTTCCTCGGCAGCGGAGGGACGCCTCCCGGCATCGAGGCGATGTCAGATGGCATGGTCATTGGCAACAACGGGCTGCCGTACAAGCAGAACTCCACGATCTATACAGCTCCGAGCGGGGCGATGGTATTCGCGGCGGGGAGCATACACTGGTCGTGGGGGCTGATAGACCACTCCTACCCGAACCAGGTATTCCAGTCTTACGCGCTATCAAACGACGCCGACCATCGCGTCGAGCAGTTGATGGCGAACATACTTGACCGCTTCGCGGGGTACTGGGACGGTAGCCCCAGGCAGTGCGGTCCTCCCTATGGCTTCTACAGCGTTGGGAGTCGCCCCACTCGCACGCCCCGGCCGCAGCCGCCAACGGCTACGGGCACACCGCCCACGCCGACACGCACGCGCACGGCTACGAATACGCCCATATCGAGCGTGACGATCACACCGAGCCGGACTCCAACTCCCATTGCCAGCGCGACCCCATCCCAAACGCGCACTCCAGTAGCCAGCGCGACCTCCACCCAGACGCCTCAGTTCCAGAGCGCCACTCCCGTGCCTACAGCCTGCCAGGTCAACTACGTCAGCACCGACGTGCCGAAGCAGATACCCGATCCCGGCACGGTGCTCTCTACCCTGACGGTGAGCGGCGGGTCTGCGATTTCCAGTATAGAGGTCACGGGGATAACCATAGCACATACCTACGCCAGCGACCTGCTTGTATACCTGGTAAGCCCACAAGGCACGAGAGTCACCCTCTTCATACACAAGTGCGGCAATAACGTCTGGACCACCGCCAATACCGGCTTCACCCTCTCAAGTGGAGCGGCTACTCTGCTAGGCTCTACCTGCCCGCCCAGCCAGGGAAACTACCGCCCGGAGGGGTCACTTACGTCCCTGGTGGGGCAGCAGGCGACCGGGGTCTGGACCCTGGAAGTTACGGACGACGGCGCTTCCGATACGGGGACGCTGAACGGGTGGGGACTGAGGATCAACTATGCGGGCGCGAGCTGTGGCACCGGCACGCCCGCCGCGACAGTTGCACCTACCTTCACATCTATACCTTCATCCACTCCCACACGCACGCCAACCAGGACCGCGACGACCGCACCCACCAACACATCTACGAGGAGCGCCACACCCACCCGTACGAGCGTTAGCACAGCGGTGTCGTCAGCTACCGCAACGCGAACTGCAACGCGTACTTCAACAACGATTGCAACGTCCACCAGAACCTCCACAGGTACGGCAACGCGCACGCCGACTCGAACAGCTACAGGGACCGCGACTCGAACTGCAACACGCACTTCGACGGCGATAAGCACCGTAACGTCAGGCCCGACCAGCACGCCGGGGTCAAGCTGCCAGGCTGTGTATGCGAGCCTGGACGTGCCGAAAGCGATACCGGACCAGGGGACCACTACCTCTACGCTCAACATTGGGGATACGGGAACGATAGCTGACATCGCTGTAACGGGTCTGAAGATTGCCCACACTTACTCCAGCGATCTCAGGGTATTCCTGATCAGCCCACAGGGCACGCGGGTGGAGCTATTCAGCCACGAGTGCGGGAGCAACGTGTGGTCTACATCCAATACGGGCTTCACACTTTCGAATGGAGCAGCCGCGCTCATTGGGAGCACCTGCCCGCCGGGCCAGGGGAGCTACCGCCCGGAGGAGTTGCTATCTGCCTTGATTGGGCAGTCTGCCGCCGGAGCCTGGAAGCTGGAAGTGACCGACGCGGGTGCATTCGATGTGGGCACAATACACGCCTGGAAGCTACAGATTACGTACACTGTCGGCACATGCCCTTCCAGTACGCCCACACCTGGCGTCCCAGAAGAACAACAGCCTTGCTCGATAGCGTTCGCGGACGTGCCGGAAGGGGACACCTTCTATCCGTACGTACACTGGATGGCGTGCCGGGGGTACGTGAGCGGCTACACCTGCGGCAATGACGGCGAGCCGTGCCCGTGGAGCTATTTCCGGCCTGGGGCGAGTGTGACGCGTGGGCAACTGCTGAAGATGGTGGTCAACGCGGCGGGTGGGGCGTTCTTGAACCCGGAAACGCCTACCTTCGCGGATGTGCCGGTTGGCAGCGCCTTTTATACGTACGTCGAGACCGCGGCGGACCACAGCATTATCGGCGGCTACCCCTGTGGTGGCCCAGGCGAGCCGTGCGACGAACAGAGCCGCCCATACTTCAGGCCGGGGAACAACATCACGCGTGGGCAGCTCAGTAAGGTGGTAGCCATCGCCCGCCGCATGGAGATAGCTGCCCCTACCAGCCCAAGATTCGCAGACGTGCCTCTCGACCACACTTTCGCAGGCTTTATCGAAGCTGTATCTTCGAGCGGCATCGTAGGCGGCTACCCCTGCGGTGGCCCAGGCGAGCCGTGCGACGACCAAAGCCGCCCGTACTTCCGCCCCGCGAACAGCGCCACCCGCGGCCAGGTCTCCAAGATCGTGACGAGAGGGTATGAGGGACCGTGATGGACGACGGACGACGGACGACAGACGACGGAAGGCAGTAGGCAGTAGTTAGATAACCAATGGTGCTAGTTTTAGAGGCTAAACTCAGCAATAGAGAGATGAACTCTGCCCGCCTCGTCAGCCACAGGACAATCAGGACCACCATGCCAATGCCAGGCAGCCAAGATGTTGAAGGCAGCCATACAGAA
>DATEOC010000076.1:0-64477 GCA_035274425.1 Chloroflexia bacterium | reverse complement strand
GAACCCTATCTATTCGCGCGGATGAAGATGTGTGGCCCTCCTACGTGCCCCCTACTTCTGCCGATACAGGTTCGCTCCCTGCGTCTGATATCGATATCACTCCTGCCGCTCCGGTCGCCACGACGGGTGTCGCCCCAGTTGATACGCCCGTGCTGCCATCCCAACCGTCCGGCGTGGAGCAGCCCTACTCAGCTCCTAACCAGGAGTACATCCCTATCCACGAAGCGCCGGTCCAACCTGTGACGGAGGATACCCAGGCACAGCCTCTTGCGGCAGAACCAATCGTTGAAGTGAGTCCCTCGGCCCCGATAGAGGAGCAAGTTGCTCAATCTACTCAATACGCTGATGGTCCGCTTGACCTCTCTGCGTTATTTGACCAGATGCAGATAGACACCTCCGCACGTCCCATCCCTCGACCCATTGTGACGGCACCTGAGCCACCCGTTGAGGTGCAACCGGAGCCAGCTGGGCCGTCCATAGCGCCTGCGCAGGCCGAGCCTGCTCCACCACCTTCACGCCCGCAGACCGTCATGCCTATTACTATCACCCCTACCTCCAGCACGCAGCCAAACCTGGGCAATTCTTACCAGGGTAGTGCGGTCTCCCCTTATGATGCGGCTGCATGGCAGGCATTCTCAGGTATGGGTGGGGCAGGCGGCAAGGCCACTGCTCCTCAGGAAGAGACTTCCTCCCAGGAGCAGGCAACCTGGCAGCAATTCGCCCAATCAGGGGCACCCGACCCTTATGCCACGGGCGTCGGACCCGCCGACCAAGCAAATGCCGAGGCATGGCAACCCGCGCCCGGAATGCCCAGGCCCCAGCGTGGCACCCCTGAATATGATGCTATGGTGCGTGCTGCGCTGGCTCAGCGTGGCATCCCTTACAATCCCTCTACGCCGGCACCCCAGGCACAACCACAGCAGCCACAGGCTCAGCCGTCATGGCAACCTCAACCCGGCCAACCACGCCCCAAGCCCGGCACACCCGAATATGAAGAGATGGCAAGGGCTGCCCTTGCCCAGCGTGGTATCGGCACGGGCCCCTTGCCCTCATCGCCCGCATCATCGTCTCAGCCTTACCAATCATCACCACAGCAGCCACAGGCTCAACCCGCGTGGCAACCCCAACCGGGCCAACCACGCCCCAAGCCCGGCACGCCTGAGTATGAAGAGATGGTACGGCAAGCGCTCGCCCAGCGTGGAATCTCCACAGGCCCCTTACCCTCCCAGTCTCCCAGCCAGAACCAGGGTCCCCCGGCATCACCCTACGACTCCAGCCAACCCAGGCCTAAGCCCGGCACGCCCGAATACGAAGAGATGGTACGCCAGGCCTTGAACGAGCGCCGCCAGCGCGAGGGGCGGTGAAGGACGACGGACGAAGGACGATAGACGATGAACCGTGAGGCGTGAGGTAGGGGCTTGAATTGTAACGAATTGTCGTTGGACGCGTAGATATTGACAGGGACAGTTATGCCTACATATAATCAGGCGCTGACCATAATAGCATAAGCTGTCCAGGCAACTCTATCGTCTATCGTCTATCGTCTATCGTCTATCGTCCCCAAGGAGAACTACTCAATGAGCATGGAGCCAGTGACCTGCCCATCGTGTGGCAACCAGGTACCCAGCACCTCGCGCTTCTGCCCGGAGTGCGGGTATAACCTGACCTCTTATGCTCAGGCTACGGGACAGCTTCCGGGCCTCTCGGCAGGCACGCCTACTCTCGATCTCGGCTCGCTGACTGAGGAGCAACGCAGCCAGCTCGCGGCAGCTTCGCAACCCTCATCAACGCAGCAGCCCACCCCTCCCGACCAATCGGTCCAGGGTGGCGCAGGCACACCTGTACCAGGCCAGAGCACGAGCCAGGGCCAGTCGCATGGCGGTAGCCTGGTGCCCGTGACGCATGACGAGCTTGCGCTACCGCCTCCGCCCCTCTATCGCGACTCCCAGATGCTCCAGCCCTCCGAGTTCCAACCTGCCGGGCCGGTGCAGAGCTACCCCACCTTCTCCCAACCCTCTACGACATACGGGAGCTACCAGGTGCAGCTAGACGATGATGCGCCTGCCAAGAACCCAATAATGGGTTTCTTGCTTGAGCTTTTAGGTCTAGTGGGCTTTCTTGGCGTAGGGCACATGTACTCCGGGCACGTGCCGCGCGGCATCTCGCTCATGCTCCTGTGGTTTGTCTACGGCCTGGTAGTGCTCTTCGTGGTGATCCCCGCCAACCTGGTGGTCACCTTCTGCACCCTGGGCACGGTGCAATGTTTCATGTATCCCTTCATAGCGATCTTTATCATCGTGCCCCTCCTGTCGGGTTTCTGGGCGCACAACGAGCTTGAGGCTGACATGAGACGCAGGACACGTCGCTACTAATCAAGTTGCCGCAGTAAGCTCACGATTTTCGTAACTGCATTGTGGAATCGTAGGAAATCGATAAGTTAGCTGTAATAAAGGGTCCAGGTAACTCGTCGTAATTAATGAGTCGAAGCTAACATGTTTTTTGCGCCGCATGGCTCTTCGCTCCTTCCTTGCAACCAAACACCCGCCCTGCCCGGTGGGTGTTTGGCTTTAATGCGTTTTGGGAGCAAAGCAAACCGTGGCTGGTAAACCGTTCAAAGTTCAAAGTTCAAGGTTCAAGGTTCAAGGTCCTAAATTGGAAAAATCTCTGCGAACTCTGCGGTGAACAAATCTAGAATTGGAGGGGCTTGTGAATGTCGAACCGGTAAGGCTTGAGGGCCGAATCGTGCGCGTTGAGCTGCTCAGCGTCGATCACGCGCCTGAGCTGTGGGAGGTGGCCGACCCTGGCCTCTTCCCTTACATGTGGACCTGGGCCGACGTATCGTCCGTAGACGCATTCCGCTCCAACATCAAGGCCCTGCTGTCCATACCTGACTGGTGCTCTTTCGCTATCGTGTCGCAGGAGACAGGCAAGGCAATAGGGACCACCTCCTACCTGGAGATACGCCCGGCGCATCGCGGCCTGGAGATCGGCTCAACGTGGATAGGTCGGGCATACCACGGCACCCTCGTCAACCCTGAGAACAAGTACCTGCTGCTGCGACACGCTTTCGAGACGCTGGGCGCTATACGCGTGCAGCTCAAGACCGACGGGCGCAACTTGCACAGCCAGGCCGCCATAGCCAAGCTGGGAGCGAAATTGGAGGGGACATTACGCAAGCACGTGGTAATGCCGGATGGGTTTCTTCGTGATACGGTGATGTACAGTATCATCGACGACGAATGGCCTGGCGTAAAGGCGGGGCTGGAAGCAAGGCTAGGTTACGTGCCATAGCGCGTGTCCAGGGATGTCGTAGGTTTACCCGCCCGCTCGAAGTTCTTCTCGCACTTCCATCAATATGCGGCCCAGCATATTCATCCCGGTCCCATCGCTGCCGCAGCCCCAATAGTAATCTCCGGGTGCGTTCTCAATGAGAATGGCATCGCCTGTGGACAAAAGCACTCCCAGGATGTCCTTATTAGCGCTGAACTTGTAGAGTACGGCCTTACGCATAATGTCGTCTTTGACCTCTGACCAGTCTCCACGTATGGGATGCTTGCGGCTGCGCCCCATTCTCGCAGCTATCATGGGAGATTTCGTCATGCGTATCCGTTCAGCATAAGGAGTACCCGGAAACTTCTGTGCTTGAAAGTAATGCTCGCTGGTCGGCCACCAGAGGCCATCCAATTCGAAGCCGTGTGGAGAGAAGTTTGAGAAGCAGCCATAAGGCTTTTCGCGGACGCTATAGAAGTATATTTCCTGGACCTTACCGTTCATTGCCAATCGAAGGGCGGCGGACAAAGATATGCTGGCCGACTGCCCTGCTTACCTCGTGAGTGGTCTCGCCCTCAGATGGAGAGACAACGGAGAGGAGGACCGAGCCGGTAGCGGGGTCGTGCTCCTTGACCGTAATCCTCACATCAGGCTTGAGGCCGAGCGAGGCGACATATCGCAATAGCTCCGGGTCGTCATCGGGTATATGGCGCACGACAGATGGGGTGTCAGGGGGGAGGTCGAGCAACGGTACGAGGTCTTGCACCGGCAGCGCGCCCGTACTGCTTGGTATGGGCGCGCCGTGCGGGTCGAAGCTGGGGTAGCCGAGCTTGGCGTCTATGCGCTCCTCAAGGTAAGGGGTAATGGCGTGCTCAAGTCGCTCAGCCTCGTCGTGCACGCAGTCCCAGGGCACACCGAGGTGCTGGTTCAGGTATAGCTCGATCAGCCTGTGCCGCCTGATGACGCGTAGCGCCGTAGCCATCCCTCCGTCGGTCAGGTATGCTCCCTTGTAGCGCCTGTACTCAGCCAGCCCCTGCTTGGAGAGCTGTTGCAGCATGGCCGTGACCGAGGCAGCACGCAACCCCATGCTCTCCGCGATGGCGTTGGTGGTCGCAGGAGAGCCATTCTGCTGCAACTTATATATCGCTTTCAGGTAGTCCTCGACGGAGCGCGTTACCATAGCTCTGTAACCCCCGAATCTTCTATAAACACTTTATCACAATTTTCTCCCCAGCGGGGAGAAAATTGTGATAAAGGATAAATTAGAGAGTGTTAAGGCGCTCGCGCAGCTTTTGTAGGCGTTCGCGGGCGGCGGTGAGCTTGTCTCGCTCGCGCTCCACCACCTGCGTGGGGGCCTTCTGCACGAACTCTTCGTTCGCGAGACGGGCCTCTATGCGCTCTATCTCCGCCTGGGCAGCATCCGCCTCAGCCTGGAGACGCTTTCGCTCGGCGTCGAGGTCCACCAGCCCCGCGAGGGGCAGTATCACTTCCACGCCGCCTAGCACAAGGGTAGTTGCCTTCTCCGGCCTCTGCGCGATGCTCTCCTCGATAGTGAGCTTTTGTGGGTCAAGCCGGGCAAGGAGAGCGATAGTTGAGGCCTCAGCCTTGAGCATCGTGGTGCGTGTCCCACCCGCTATAAACGCCTCGATGCGCCTGCCCACCATCTCCTTCTTCACCTGCTCAGGGGCGTCGCGCACCGCTTCGGCGCGGGCGTTGCGTATCCCCTGGATGATCTCCATGATGAGGCCAAAGTCGCGCTCCGCCTCATCATCACTTTCGCCAGCTGTGGGCCACTCCGCTTTCATAATGCTCTGCTCATCCGCAGCGAGCGCACCGTTCTGGCTCGGCCAGCCATGCAGATGCTGCCACAGTTCCTCGGTGAGGAAGGGCATGTAGGGGTGGAGGAGACGCAGTATGCCGTCCAGCACCCCGCGAGCGGTGTCAAACGTGGCCTCCCGTACCTGCGCGTCCTCACTCTTCAACGCCGTCTTCGACGCCTCGATGTACCAGTCGCAGTACTCGCTCCACACGAACTCCTGCAACAGCTTCCCCGCCTCCCCAAGCTGATAGTCCTCCAACATCTGCGTCGTCTGCCGCGCTATGCGATTGTAGCGGCTCACTATCCACCTATCCGCTAACGCGAGTTTTGAATTTTGAATTTTGAGTTTTGAGTTGTCCGAACTTCCGTCGTCCGCTGTCCGCCGTCCGCCGCCCGCCGCAGGCACGTCGTCCGTCGTCTGCGAAAGCACAAACCTCGTCGCGTTCCACAGCTTGTTGGCGAAGTGGGCGGCTTGCTCGGTGCGCTGGTCGCTGTACTTTTGGTCGTTGCCTGGGGAGGAGTTGGTGAGAAGCGCGAGGCGCAGGGCGTCCGAACCGTACTTATCCACAGCCTCCATCGGGTCCACCACGTTGCCGGAGGACTTACTCATCTTGCGCCCCTGCTGGTCTCTGACAAGGCCGTGCAGGTACACGGTGTGGAACGGCACCTCTTCCAGGTTCTCGATCCCCTGGAAGATCATGCGCGCCACCCAGAAGAAGAGGATGTCGTACCCAGTCTCCATCACGTCGGTGGGGTAGAAGTAGTCGAGGTCGGGGGTCTCGTCGGGCCAGCCGAGCGTGCTGAAGGGCCACAGGCCGGACGAGAACCAGGTATCGAGCACGTCCGGGTCCTGCCATATCTCCGCGCTGCCGCACGTCTCGCATCGCGTCACCCGCTCCGGCTCCTCAGCCGATGCGAAGCGGTGGCCGTTCGGGCAATACCACACAGGGATACGGTGCCCCCACCATAGCTGCCGGGAGATAGGCCAGTCGCGCACGTTCTCCATCCAGTGGAAGTAAATCTTGGTGAAGCGCTCCGGCACGATGCGCACCCTCCCGTCGCGCACGGCCTCTATCGCGGGCCTGGCGAGGGGCTTCATGCTCACGAACCACTGGTCCGACACTATTGGCTCAACTACCGTGTTGCAACGGCTACAGTGAGGCACGGCGTGGGTGTGCGGCTCGGTCTTCAACAGGTAACCCTCGCGCTCTAGCTGAGCCACCACACCTGCGCGTGCCTCAAGCACCGGCTGACCGGCGTATGGCCCCGCGTTCTCGTTCAGCGTGCCGTCGAGGTTGAGTATGTTGATGATGGGCAGGTCCTGGCGCTGACCTATCTCGAAGTCGAGCGGGTCGTGCCCGGGCGTCACTTTCACCGCGCCCGTGCCGAACTCCTTGTCCACTCCCTCGTCCGCCACTACGGGTATGGGCCTGTTCATGATGGGGAGCATCACCATCTTGCCCACCATGTCGCGCCAGCGCGGATCGTCAGGGTGCACCGCCACGCCCGTATCCCCCAGCATCGTCTCAGGACGGGTCGTAGCCACGCTGATACCCAGTGCGGAGTGCGGAGTGCGGAGTGCGGATTGTTCTATACTGCCTTCTGCGCCTTCGTCCTTCGTCCTTCGTCCGTCGTCTTCGTCCGCCAGTGGATAGAACAGAGTCCACAGATTCCCTTGCTCCTCCTCGCTCTCCACTTCGAGGTCGGAGAGGGTCGTAGCGCAGCGCGGGCACCAGTTCACTATGCGCTCACCTTTGTAGATTAGGTCTTTGTCATACAGGCGCTTGAACACGGTACGCACGGCCTTTGCTGGGCCGGGGTCCATCGTGAAGCGCTCGCGGATCCAGTCGCACGAAGCGCCGAGCCTGCGGAGCTGGTAGCGTATCCTGGGACGGTAGAGGTTCATCCATTCCCAGGTGCGCTCGATGAACTTCTCTCGCCCCAGGTCGTGGCGACTCAATCCCTCTTTAGCCAGCTCTTTTTCTACCGCGTTCTGGCCTGCTATGCCTGCGTGGTCCTCGCCCGGCAGGTATAGGGTCTCGTAGCCGCTCATGCGCTTCCAGCGTATCAGCACGTCCTCTACGGCGTTGGTGAGGGCATGGCCCAGGTGCAGCTCCCCAGTCACGTTGGGTGGGGGCATAATTATGGTGTATGGTTTCCTGGCGGGGTCGCGCCGTGGCGTGAAGTAGCCCTGGTTCTCCCACCAGTCGTACCAGCGCGCCTCCACCTCGGCGGGGCTGTACGCCTTCGCCATCTCGTTATCTGGCATTGTCTCTTTCCTCCTTCATGATTATTCTTCGTAGGGGCGTGGCGCCGCCACGCCCCTACCGTGTCTGCGACTTAAAAACAAAAACCCCAATCGCCCGCAAAGGACGAAAGGGTTGTAGTCTTCCGTGGTACCACCTTTATTCAGCAACTGCCCTCGTCACCAATTCAAAATTCAAAACTTAGAATTCAGAATTCCCGAAGGGGCTGCTCTCTAGGCGCTGTAACGGGCGCTACCGTGTGGGCTGATGGCTCGTGCGCGCATTGCCGGTTCACCCACAGGCTCTGGAGCGACGTTCGGACTTCGTGCCGCAGGGGGCTTTCAGCCGGTGACCCCCATTCTCTGCTGCGGTCTCGGAGCGTCCTACTCCTCTCCTTCATTGCCATACTATCTATTCAATTGTAGGGGTATTATACGGCGCGCTGTCAGGTCTGTCAATCGGTCTGAAGGTTGACTTCGGGTCAACCACACCTAAACGAAGAGAGTGCCAGTTAGCCCCGGAGGGGCGATAGAAAGTAGCCCCACGGCGTAAGCCTGGGGTAAACAATCCATTTATTCTAAAGCCCCGGAGGGGCGACAGAATGCCTTTCCGTCGTCTATGTTCTATGTTGTGTCTATGTTGTGTCGCCCCTCTGGGGATTACCTTTCTTCAACCAAGATGCTCTGTCCCTGAAAGGGCGACAAACTAATCTTCCCATCTTAAGAGGAGTCTATGTGAAGATAAGATTCAACCAGTGTCAGAAGTACCACCTTTCTTGGAACCTGTCTAACAACAATGCAAAAGGCTGAGGAGCCAGCCGTATTGAAGCACTCTTTTCCCTGTCATTCCGAACGAAGTGAGGAATCTCCGAGCTTGCCAGTTGGATAGATTTCTAGATTCCTCACTTCGTTCGGAATGACACCATTTTTACATTCGTTGTTACACACCCTCCCCCAACCTAACCTCCGATAACTATTTCTTAACATCGGAGGTTAGGTTGGGGGCATCTGGCCGTTATCCGCCCGATAAATTGCGACCAAAGCACATCTTGAAAAAAGAGGGAAGCTCTGCTATAATTGTTTACACGCGGGTGTAACTCAGCGGTAGAGTGCTTCCTTCCCAAGGAAGATGTCGTGGGTTCGAATCCCATCTCCCGCTCCGTGAGCAGAATGCCTTGTTATAGGGTATTCTGCTCTTTTTATTCCTGCCCATTCGCCGCCTCGAAGCGGCAATTTCGGCTATAATATCGTGTTGCAATAAAGAAGGAAATGAGTATGTCCATAGAAGAACCTGAAGTACCGCCGCAGCTGCCCCCGCCGCCCATAAACAGCCCCGAAGCTATCGAGCGCGCTTTGGCGGGCAACACGATTGCCATAGTGGGCTTGTCGAGCCAGCCCGAAAGCTCCAGCTACTATGTCGCCAGCTACCTACAGGAGCACGGCTACCGCATCATACCTGTCAACCAGAGGCAACAAAGCATACTGGGCGAGACATCCTACCCATCGTTGCGCGATATACCTGAGAAAGTTGATGTGGTCAATGCCTTCAGGCGTCCGGAGGAGATTCCGGCCATAGCCCAGGAGGCCCACGAAATAGGCGCGAAGGTGCTATGGATGCCCCTCGGCATCGCCAATGCGCGGGCAGGGCAATGGGCGCGTGCGGCAGGGATGACTGTGGTCATGAATCGCTGCATGAAGATGGAGCACATGGCCCGGTATGGGCATAACGAGGAGTGATGGCTGTGCTCTTCCGCACTGGGAAGGTGGCTATCCTTACTTCTAAGGCACGTTTATTGCCTGAAGCGCCCCGCCCTCCCAAAAGTATAAGGAGTCCCCATTTAGAACAGGCTGGCCATTAGCTACTATGTCATCGGTCAGGTAACGCCATATTTCTTGCCCAGAGGTGCTATCAATTGCCATTATATATTCATCATCGAGCATATGACCTCTCGGCGTAAGCACACCCACCTGCAGATATAGACTACTATCTCTCACAATAGGAATGCCACCGACGGCGCCTGCTAACTTGAAAAGCGCTTTTTCCTTGCCTGTCGCCGTATCTATGATAGCTACGCTCCCTTTATGCGTTTCACTGTTGAGGCAATTGGGATCGGTAAGGCAATTGACCAATATAGGCTGCGTCGTCAGGTAAATATCCTCATTGACTACTAATAGCTTCCCAAGCCTGGAATCGCCTTTTTCATACACCCACTGCTGCTTACCCGTTGCACTATTGAGCGCGTATAAGCGGTTTGGCTTATACTGGGCTTTGGTGTCAGAGCTGAGAGCATAAACTGCGTCATTGGCAACTGCCAGCACACTACTCTCGACATTAGCCAGCAATGTTTTCCATTTTTCGTGCCCCGAAAGCGCGTCCAGACTGTACGCATACGCACCCCCATCTCCAAAGTAGACAGAGTTTTTGTCAGCAAATAGGGATTCGACATTCTCTATCGTTGAAAAGCTCCATTTTAGTACGCCGGTAGAAGCATGTACGGCATAAACGTGACCCCCATGCGGTTTCTCAGGGAGTGATAGACCTCGTCCAGCGAAGAACAGTGTATCGCCAAGCAACACGGGGTCTGTCACGTCCTCTTCCGCCACCGACCTTCTCCACTTTTGCTCATGGGTAATGGTGTCTACAGCATAAACTATCGCACCACTTTCCTGAGAGTTAAAATCAGTATTGATCGGTATCGTGAAATAGATAGTGCCATTATTCACAAGGGGAGTTGTTGACCCGAACAGCTCAACGTCATGCATGAACTGCCAAAGCAACACGCCACTCTGGGTATCTATGGCGTATAAATAATCCTCATCTAGCATATACACAGCCCCATCCGCAACCGCAGGCGCAGCCCAGAGAAAATCGTCCCGGCCCAACTCTATCTTCCACCTTAGCTCTGGCGAAGCCATCTGAACCTCCGCAGCTGTGGTGGCGGTTGCCTGCCCATGCGCAGGGGTAGAGATGACGCCTGGTGTAGCTTGCGCTACGGTATTTACTTGCGCTGTCTCATTGCAACCATAAGTCAACAACACGAGAGACAAAATACAACCTGCAAGTGAGCGCGGTTTCATATGCCATCCTAAGTCTCATTATGTTAACAGTACGTTCCGATGCTCATATGGGTTACGGAAGCTATTTCTAGGCTCTTATATTGCCGCGCACATCCTACTCCACCGCAGTCGAACCTGGGATAGCCTGAGCAACAGGTGGGTAGTGTGGTCGCTTATCGGTCAGCTGGAACGCCCCCAGAATCAGCAGCATAAGGAACGTATCTACGGCCACTACCTGGGCGAGACCCTGCGCGCCCACACCCTCCAGCAATGTCCCCTGTAACAGCGGGATTACCATCCCACCCACGCTACCCGATGCTATCATCACGCTTGCTGCCCTGCCCGCGCCCACCGGGAATCGAGCTGTGATAATCGCCACCGCCGTCGGGAAGATAGGCCCGAAAGACCCTCCCAGCAGCAGCACGGCTACTATGGTTAGAGCCGTGTTGCCAACCCCAAGTACCATGACAAGCCCACCCGCGAAGGCACCTGCGAGGCTCGCCAGGAGCAGGCGATTCGAGCTTAACTTTGTGCCTAGCCCCGCGCCTGCTACACGCCCCACCGTCAGAGCCATGTAGAAGCCCGATACCATCAGAGCTGCGGTCTCAGGGGATGTTTGCGTGGTACGCTGCATATACGTGGCTATCCAGCCGCCTGTCCCTATCTCGACGCCCACGTAGAGGAGGAGGAGAAAGCTGAAAAGCCATAGAGCAGAAGAGCGGTAAAGAGGCACATTTACGGGAGCTTTTTCCTCTTCACTCTTGCCCTCGCTCCTGATATTCAGTCCCTGGATAGCGGGCGCGAGCAAAACGAGGGCCAGCACTAATGACCAGAGCGCGGGCAGAGCCGTCCCCCAGAGACCTAACGAAGCGCCCGCGATGGCAGGCCCGGCTATCGCGCCCACACCGTAGAAGACGTTGAGCAAGTTGAGGGCGCTGGCCCGCTGTTTCGAGAAACTTTGGGCCACTATGACGTTCGCCCCTACGACCAGCACCCCGTCCCCAAGTCCGGCGAATACCATGCATGCAAGCGTCAGCGGCAAGGAACGGCTGAGGGTCGCGCCCAGCAGCCCAACGGCAAGCACCAGCACTCCGGCCAGCAGCACGGGCTTCGGGCCGAACCTGTCGTTGAGCCACCCTGTTGCCACCTGCGTTGGTATCGCCCCGACAAATAGAGCGGTGAAGATAGCGCCCGCCGCCCCCAGGCTAACCTCATTATTGCGCGCAAACTCCGGCAGCGTAGGGCCTATCGCCGCGATCAAGCCGAGCGCGAAGAATAAAGCGGCAGCGACCAAAAGGACCTGATTTGTGCTCTTGTCTTTCAACATCGCTTGTTATTCTCAGCCCCTTTACTGCTGGACGACGGACGACGGACGACGGACGACGGACGATGGACGATGGACGATGGACGATATATGGTGAAACGTGATGCGTGATGCGTGATGCATGAATCCTCAATAAACCTCTGCGAACTCTGCGTCTCTGCGGTGAAATCTATCGTCTATCGTCCGTCGTCCGCCCTCACAGCTACGGCTTCTTAATAGCACAGACCCCCAGCTCCCACTTGTTGAAGAAGCCGCCAGGGTTTTCGTCGTCGGAGTACCTGTCTATCTGCAATATCCAGTTGCCTTTGGCCCCTTCGCCCTTTACACGTGAGAGATTGCCCGGCGCGGGCCTGAAGACCCCTGCGAAATTGTCTGTGCACGAGTAAGGCACTTCTGCTTCGGCGCTGTCATCCAGCGTGATGTGCATGCTGATCGCGTTGCCGCCGCTCGCACCCGCACCACATATCCAGCTAAAGAGCTGCACCTTCGTACCCGACGGCGAGATGAGCGTGCCCGCGATGGCGTCGTTCTTCTCGTAAGGCACCCGGAATATGTCTATGCGCCCCACGTCTACGTCGGAGATCACACCTGTCTGGTCCACGAAGAGGGTAGAGATGTACTCCGACTTGTACTGGTAAGTGCGACCCCCATAATCGTAAGGTTGGGTGCCCGCCAGGCCGGGCGGGAATCGCGTGTCCCTGCTACCCCTATGCTCCATAATCCAGAGCTTGCACTCCTCAGCCTGGGGGGTTGGCGTGTTGAAGAGCGAAACGATCTCTCCTGGTGTCTCTGTAGGGTTGTCCGCGATCACAGTTGGTATCGTAGCTGTAGGGACTATTGCCTGTGAGGTGGGCAAGGTTGTAGCTGTTGGGTCGGAAATTGCCCCACCCGGCGCAGTCCCACCTGCCAGGCTCCTCCAGGCCACAAAGCCTGCGATGGGCAAGAGCACGGCCAGCGCAGCAAGCGTTGCCAGCAGCCAGATGGCGAAGCGTGGCGTATGCACCAACTCGGCGCTATCCTCCTTCATGGTCCCGCCATCCGCCGGCCATCCTCCCACCGTGAATTTGTATTGCCGGTTCTGCCCGCCTACCATCTGTGCCTGTTTTGGTTTCACAGTGAGGGGCACGGTGAGTCTGCCGTTCGGGGGCACGACTACCTGTGGATTCGCGAAAGCATAGTTGAGGGAGGAACGGTCGTCTCGCGCTCCGAGGCGGACCTGTAGAGGCTCGCTACTCCCATTCGCCAGCGTTACTCGATATTTACCGCTGTGGGCCATGACCCGCTTGGGCGCAAGCTCCAACCGGAAGAGTGCGGGCGTACCCGGCGAGCCGATCTGCACCGTGCCGGTGGCTGTCGCGGCAAGCGTGGGGTCGGTGTTAGAGTGGGCGCGCACCGTGAATGTGTACCGGCCTGGCTGTGCGCTCCCGTCCCCCGGCGGGTGGACAGTTATGGCGAGTGGGATGCTATCGCCCGGAAAGAGCGCGACGGCGGATACCTGCGCGGTCCACCAGCCGGGGGGCAGCCCTTCGATAGCGATGCCGTACTGGTCAACTTCGCTACCCATGTTATAGACGGTTGCCGTTATCTCCACCGGCGGCCCGCCCGGAGATACTACCAACTCAGGCGGCGACAGCGTCACCTCCACAGGCGTCACCCTGTCCTGCATCAACCCACCTCGCGTTTAGCTTACCGTTCACAATAGCATAGCATTGATAGAGCGTGAGCGCAATGACGACAGACGACAGACGATGGACGACGGACGACGGACGACGAAACGTGATGCGTGATGCGTGAATCCTCAATAACCTCTGCGTCTCTGCGTCTCTGCGGTGAAATCTGTCGTCCGTCGTCCGTCGTCCGTCGTCTGTCGTCTGTCGTCTGTCGTCTGTCGTCCGTAGCCCCAGCGCGTATGCTATAATGACACGCACGCCGGAGGAGCCGCATGACTACCCCTACCGAGACGGAAAATCCCCAGGGCCTTCAATCTGTGCATAATGGGCGTGATGTCGTGGATGCCCAGGATACATCGCAGCCTCACACAGGGTTAGCAACGATGGAGTGGGTGGAGCGCCGCGGTGCCCCTACCATACCTCTTGAAGAGCCGCTACAGGATAGGTGGCTGCTGCTGGCAGTGCTGGCGGTGCTGGCCGGGGTATCTGGCGTGGCCTATTACCTCGGCTTCGTACGGCCCTATCTCCTCTCAGAGTACTATGACACTCCCCTCCTTGACCTGGCGAAGATCAACGGCCACACCCCGCAATCAGCCAACGCCTGGGCTTTCACCTGGGTGGTGCTCTTCGTATGCTACTACCTGGCGTTCCGGCTCTGCCCCTCCATCAAGAACGTGTCGAGAGCGTTCCGGTGGATGGCGCTTGCGCTGGTAGTCGGGTGGGCGCTCCTCTTCAGCATACAGATGGTCTTCATGTACCCTGTTGGCGCTGCCGACATATTCGACCAGATATTTCGCGCCCGCATCACTCACCACTACGGCCTCAACCCCTTCATCACAGTCCCCAACAGCATCTACGGCGATACCTTCCTGCGCTACGTCGCATGGCGTGACGAGGGATCGCCTTATGGTCCGGTGTGGGAGCTGCTGTCGGCAGGCACCGGCTGGCTGGCTGGTGATAGCTTGTGGTGGAACCTGATATTCTTCAAGGTGTTAGTCCTGGTGCCGTATGCGGCAAGCGTGGCGCTTACCTACGGCATCCTGCGCACTCTCAAGCCGGAGTGGGCGTTGCGTGGCACCCTCTTCTTCGCCTGGAACCCCCTTGTAATCTTCGAGATTGCGGGCAATGGGCACAACGACGCTTTTGTGGTGATGTTCCTGTTGCTGGCAGTCTACTTCTTCGTGCGCGCAAGCCATGCAGCTGTGATACCCGCACTCATGGCAGGTGCGCTCACCAAGTTCGTGCCGGTCTTGCTGGTCCCCGTAGCGGCGGCGGCTATCTGGCGCGATAGGGTGAGCAACCGCTATGACGGAGGACCAGCTGAGGTCGGAGGAGATGGCGATGAGCCGTCGCGCTCTTTCATCGAGCCTCTGCGGGCGCTGTGGATTGGCGGCATCGTGGCTATAGGCATGGCGGTCGTGCTATATGCGCCCTTCTGGGAGGGACCCCAGAGTATCGGCGCGCTCGGCAGGCAGAGCCTCTTCACCGCATCGCTGCCGAAGGTGCTGGCTGATTGGCTGGCATTCGACGTTGGTATGGGAGATAGGGCTGCCCAATCGCTCGTGCGCTATGGTGCCCTGACTTTAGTAGGGCTTGTAGTGGTAGCCCTGAGCTTACGTCTCTTCCTGGGGCGCAATGCCCGTACCCTCGATGAGCGGCATGAGTTGGTCGGTCGCACCCTGCGCTCCTTTTATGAGATAATATTCGTCTACCTGGCGTTCGCCACCCTCTGGTTCCAGCCCTGGTATTTGATGTGGCTGATAGCCCTCACCGCGCCCATCGCCAGCTTCACTTACGCGCATCGCACTCTCCTCTTCTGCATAAGTGGCGTACTCAACTATTTCGTCTGGGACTACCTCTGGCTCTGGAACCGCGCCCCCAACCGGGAGATACAAGTCACCTCCGCGCTGGTGGTATATACTTTGCCCCTGGCCTATACTCTATACGTATGGCTCCGCCCGCTCTGGAAGCGCGATGCCCCGGCGGCCACCCAGGATGAGGTTGTGCGGGCATCTACGGTCTTATCATCATAAAGGGAGGACTATTCGTCTCTCCTTCACACATATCGGGCGCGCAGCGCCCGATATGTGTGAAGGAGAGACAAAGAAGTTAGATTGAAGAGCTTAATTATCTTACCTACCTACAATGAGATAGAGAATCTGCGCCCTCTGGTGGAGGAAATACTGGCACGTGGCCCTTATGACATCCTCGTGGTGGACGATAGCTCGCCTGACGGTACGGGGCAACTCGCCGATACGCTATCCGAGGAGCATGAGGGGCGCGTATTCGCCTTACATCGCAAGCAGAAGGAGGGTCTGGGGCGGGCCTATGTCGAGGGGTTCGAGTGGGGATTGACGCACGGGTACGACGTGCTGTTCGAGATGGACGCCGACTTCTCCCACAACCCCGCTCACCTGTCGCAGTTCATACGCGAGATAGAGTCTGGCGCAGACCTGGTGCTTGGGTCGCGCAACATCAAAGGCGGGGGGACGCGCAACTGGTCATTCCTACGCACGTTCATCAGCAAAGGCGGGTCGCTCTATGCCCGCATGATCCTCTTCTCCCCTTACCACGACCTGACGAGCGGATTCAAGGCGTTCCGGCGCGAGGTGCTGGAAAACGTAGACATAGCCGGTATCAGGTCTAACGGCTATTCATTCCAGATAGAGGTCACGCACCGCGCCCACCAGATGGGGTACAAGATTGTAGAGACCCCGATCATCTTCAATGACCGCAAGCTCGGCACCAGCAAGATGAATGGCAAGATTGTAGCCGAGGCAATGTTGATGGTGTGGAAGGTACGCTTCAGCAAGCGCGCCAGGCGCAAGGGTGTGGCGAAGCCTTCCAGGCTGACAAGATAACCTTTGGAAAACGCCTCAAGCTCTCTGGCTATAATACTTAGGATGTCTCTTCGGTAAGATCGCGCCAGAATTGCGGTACTTGTATTTCCTGAAGGGCACTTTCCATGCTGGATACGGCATTTCATCTGTTGTTGTGGTTGGAACGCGTTTTCGCGTACTCGGCATGCGATGGGAACGAACTAATACGAGAGCAAGAAGAATGGTCAAGATCAGGACTATAGTAGGCCTTCGTTCGAGGTACCACGGTGAACGCCAGTGGCTAGTAGGGTAATTGAATATCGGTTCTGTAAGTGTTTGAGTGAGGCCGAAGTTATCTTCTACGAATGAGCCTACCACGAGAATGGCACAGGTAAATATGACTATAAGCACCTTCATAGCATAACGGAGCATATCCACACCCTCCAGCCTCATATCTTGCCTCAGACCGATCCTTCACTTCGTTCAGGATGACAAGTCGAAGGCTCCTGTTCCAGCTTATATGTGCTCTATCTGACGTTGAGTCGGCCCTGACTACGCGTAACTTAGGTATGGGTGACTTAGCTTTCCACAGTGTGCCTGAGCCGAACGCGTTCTCGCCACCCCACGACCCACGCAAACCCGTCTACAAACGGCCTGCGACGTAATGCCCTGAACCGGAATCGCCCACCGGAGCGTCGCTGTATGACCTCGCAATATCCTTCAGGTGTCACTTCCCAGAAGAGCTCAGAATGACCTCTCACGCTGTAGAGTAGCCGCACATATATCGCGTGCCTGTAAGGCCACCCCTGGACACCCTGCCCAATTCCCAGGGACTCGGCCTGCGTCTGGTAGCAAGATAGCGCAAGACGCTTACGCATAGCGGTAGCTGTAATGTCCGACGCCAGGTTCGCCAGTATGGGCGTGAGCGGCACCTGCACCTCATACACCCGTATGGCCCGGCAGCTTGCCAGCCTCGTCTTCGTGAGCGCATCCACCAACACCTCGGCTACGCGGATATGGTCCGGGTGGTAGTCCACGCATGAAGGCGCGTAAATGAGGGTGGGGTCAAACTCCTCTATCAGCTTACCAAGCGACTCGCTCAGGTCATTTGTGGACCAACTCTCCTCTAATAGGGCGAACTGTACGACTTGAGCGGAGGGTGTAAGCAACGCCATCGCCTGCGTTACTTCGGCCCATCGCCTGTGCACCATCTCCTCTCTAGTGAGGCCGCCTGCACGCGAGCCGCCTCCGTCCGTTACCACCAGGACGCATACCTTATCGTTCCCCTGCGCGTGGAGGGCTATCGTCCCGCCGCAACCGAGCGTTTCGTCGTCTGGGTGGGGAGCGATTACCAGTACGTGGTCGCGTCCGGTGACGCGGAGGCGCGCCGGCTTAGGACGCAACACTTTACCTGCAAGGAAGAAGAGGAGCGCCCAAAAGCCGGTCGCTAACTGGAAAGCCAGGGAGCGTACTATCTCTTTGGGCATCTGCCTCATAGTACGTCGAAATCCCCGCCCGTGAGGTGCCAGTCTCCCTTCTCGGAGAGGGCGGCAATATCCAGGGTGGGATCGAGGGGCACCATCTCGGTGCTGAAAGCGCCGCGCATAGCTCTGAATCCCACGGCTGTTAGTAGGTGGTCGAGGTAGCCACCAGGCAGAGCAGTCGCCAGGACGCTACCCACTTTGCGCCTCCACAGGTCGTCAAGCATCGTACCGAGTAGCGCTCGTGCGACGTTTTGAGTGTCAGGCGCGGTGAAGAGATCAGCAATGTAGCCGGTAGGACGGCCTGGTGCCATATCCACGCGGTAAGCTATATAACCAGCAGGTCCCCCGCTGGTGCTGGCAAGTAGCACCCTATAGCGATTGCCTACCGCTTCCAGGTAGCGCCACTTGATCCACTCGCCATCGCGCACGACCATGTTACGGTATCGCCCTGACAGCTTGGCCCATAGAGCATCAAAGGCAGGCAGATTCGCGCTGGAAGTGACCTCCTCGATGCTCACCCCCGCGCTGCGCCACGTCTTACGCTGCCAGCGCGCCCGCAAGATACGAGAGCCGAGTGCGCCCACAGCCTTAGCAGGGGGGAGGAGTGGACCGGGCACTTTACCGGAGCCAGCCGCCATCACATCCAAACGCAGAGGGAGGCGAAGCCATCTGAGTGGGAATAGCCTCACCCAGCCGAGCGCGGAGGTGCGCGTGCCCCATTGCTCGTTCGGCAGGCCAAGCACCCCTACCACCCCTGCGGCGGCCCACGCTTCATATACTATCGTTGCCATCTTCGTGAGCACGCCTCTACGCCGGAAATCGGGGTCGGTCATAATATCAACCGACACCATCGCATCACGTATGGTCTCGCCGAGCTTCAAACGCACGGGGATGCCTGTGTACTGGCCGATTATTCGCTCATCGTCCTGCGCGACGGCGACCCAAACGTTCTCAACAGGCGACGTAAGCCCCTTCAGCTTCCACAGCCACCACTTCGGCGTTACCTCCTTGCCGAACACCCGCAAGAACAAAGCAGCCAACGCGTTCTCATCGCCCGGCCTGTAAGGCCGCACGTCCCAGCCCGGTAGAGTGTCGTTGCTTGCTTCCATGGGGGCAGTTGTGATGCGTGATGACGGACGATGGACGACGGACGACGGACGACAGACGACGATGGGTGAAACGTGATGCGTAATGCGTGAGAATAGTGTTACGACTAATATACGTTGAAACTCCTGTGCCATCTGCGTCTCTGCGCTAATCTATTAAAACCTTTGTGTCCTTTGTGTCTTTGTGTTCTTTGTGATTGAATAATCACGCATCACGCATCACGCATCACGTTTCACGCTAGGGTAAGGCAGCGCTTTCGGGGCAGCAGCAGTTTGGCATCCCTGGAATGACGGCGGCTTGGTCTCCTGGCAGGGTGACTTTGTCGCCTTCGGTGATTTCATGGGCGCGGAAGAAGCCCTGGTTGGTTTCGAGGGCATAGCGATAGGCGCTTGCCGGGCCGACGGTGTTGGTGTCTAGGGGCTGCATATCCTGGATGTTGAGGATGGTGCCATCAGCCGAAATGAAGGCGATGCTGAGGGGGAGGATAGTGTTGAACATCCAGAAGCCTCCCTGTATCTCCTCCGGCCAGACGAATAGCATACCAGCATCCGGGTCCATATAGGAGCGGTGCATCAGCCCAAGCGAGCGACTGGCCTCGGTGTCGGCTATCTCCACCGTCATATTCACCTTCTCGCCTTTCTTGTTGGTGATTGTAAGTACCCCCGTTTGCAACTGGGGCGCGGCGGTCAGGGTAGCCTGCGCACCTGGGATGGGCGTGCCTACGAGGGCAGTTGGTGGGATCCAGATTGTAGGTGACGCGGTAGGTGCCGATTGGGTAGGCACTATCGTTGCGGCTTGCGCTTCGGCGCTAGTGCCTGTGGGTACGCTGTTCATGCTGTTTCCGACATCGCATCCATAGAGCAATAGAGTAAGCAAGGAAATGAGGAGCAACACCCATAAAAGGGGATTGCGCGCCATGCGGCTACGTGCTACGTCGTGAAAGGGTGTGTCACTCATCGCTTGCTGTCTCCTCCTGTTGTGCTACCAGGATACTTACTCTTATACCGAAACGTGCCGAGTTGGGAGAGAAGCACGTCATAAGGAGGCTGGTTCTCAGGGTGTAGCTCGAATACGGCGCGCTCGAAGTACTGCACCAGGTACGGCTTGCCGTCGAGGTCCGATACTTCTGTGAATTCGTCAGTGATTGGGTAGCCCTGTTGCGCGACGCTGCCGTGCGCCTTCCAGTACTCCAGGAACGCGCCGCCCAACCTCTTGCCCGTTTCCGGCACGAGGGCAGATCCCGCCGTGACGTTAGGCTTCTGGTTGGGCGCGCCGCCAGGGTATTTCTCCCCGTACCTGAAGGTGCCCAACAGAGATAGTAGCACATCGAAGGGCGGCTGCTTCTCAGGGTGGTACTCGAACACAGCGCGCTCGAAGTATTGGACTGTATAGCTTTTACCATCCGTATCGCTAACCTCTTGCATCTCCTCCGAGATGGGGAAGCCCTGTTGAGGCAGCTCGCCATTCGCGGTCCAATATTGCAGGAAGCGGCCCTGCACCGTCTTGCCCGTCTCCGGGAAGAGGCGCTGGGCCGGCCTCGCGTCACGTACGTGCTGGTCGAAGAAATCTACGATTATACCTCCAAGCTCGACCAGGGTTGGGCTGATTGCCCCGCCTGACGGCACCAGCGCGTGGCCCGCGTTCTTCACGACGACAAGCGTTGCGGTCGCACCCACCCCTTTCAAGCGATCATATAGCTCCTGCGATTGGCTCAATGGCACCACCAGGTCTTTATCGCCATGCAGGATGAGGAAAGGAGGGGCATCTTTCGTCACGTAGGTCACGGGGCTGGCCTGGGCAAGCAGCTCCCCCGCCTGGGAGAGAGGCTTATTCAGCAGAGCCTCTATCAGTGAGGATGTGTTGGGGTCTGGCGTGACAGTAAAGTCGGTCGGGCCGAACATATCGACTACCGCCTGCACGCTGCTCGACTGCTCCTGGTAGCCCCCGTTCCCTTCAAGTCCAGCTTCCGGCCCCGCCAACCCGACCAGGGCTGCCAGGTGCCCGCCCGCGCTCGCGCCCCACACACCGATGCGGGCAGGGTCGAGGTTGTAGAGGCCCGCGTTGGCCTTCAGGTAGCGTATGGCGCACTTGGCGTCCTCGATCTGCGCGGGCCACCTGTACTGCGGCACGAGCCGATAGTTGATAGAGGCCACCACGTAACCCGATGCTACCAGCCCCGGAGCGAGCAGCCCCACCTCCGACTTGTCCCCGGCGCGCCAGCTGCCGCCATGCAGGTATAGCACGGCGGGCGCGAGGCCAGGGCTGCCGGTGCTTGGCAAGTAAACGTCCATCTTGAGCGCCACGCCGCCCGGTGTGCAATAGGTAACGTCCCTCTGTACTCCCCCGGCCTGCGCAGGCGGTGCCGCAACGCTTCCTGCCCAGGCACGTTGCCCGGGTAGGAGCGCGGCAATGAGCGCGGCTAACACCGACAATATTGCTCCGCGAATTTTCCTATTGGTCATATGTTCCTCATTAAAGCGTAATTCTTCGTCACAGGGATGACCCTTTATTATAGCATCTCTTATGCGAGGAATAACTCGAATAATTCAGGGTAGATGCGAAGCGGGAGTACCTGTTACATGGCGCAACACCTCTCCACCTGTCATTCCGAACGCAGTGAGGAATCTCCGAGCTTGCCAGTTGGAGGGATTTCTAGATTCCTCACTGCGTTCGGAATGACACAGAAAGATGTGCTTCGTCAGGGTATGCTTCTCGGCATTCGCCATCGTTGTGAAACACGCTCTAACGCTGCCTCCATACGTCCAAGCTCGGAGATTCTTCGCTCCGCTCAGAATGACAGGGGGAGAGTTACAGTTACTGTGCACCCTTACAGCACTCCTGGCTATTAATATGCGTGAAAAAAGCGCCTGATTTTGGCAGGAGGGTCTAGCGCACTTGGCGACTCTATGCTAAACTATTGCGCGAGAGTGTACCCAAAGTCGGGGAATCTTCGGCGTAGTCGCCTGTGGCGACTTCTGTTGAAGATTCTTCGAATTGTATGAGTTCCAGTTCGGCGTTTCACCAGCCTGGAAGGAGGTGAGTGATAAGCACATATCACGGCACATTGAGCAATAGCAGAAATAGTATCAATTGAACGGCATATTTCAAGACTGAGGTCGGCAATACACCGGAAGATAGCCTGGCTATGCTTGCGCAGTAAGTATCTACGGTCTTGAAAGAGCTATTTGCAAACCAGAGAAGGAGAACCTTAATGATCAGGATTACAACCAAGTGGTTGTCCACATTCGTAGCGCTCACGCTCATGGTTGGGATGCTTCCCATGCTGGGCGCGGGCCGGAGTTATGCGCAGGGCGGCAGCCGCACTTTCCCGGAGACGGGCCAGACAGTCAAGGGCCGCTTCCTGCAATATTGGGAGCAGAACGGCGGTCTCGCCCAGCAGGGCTATCCCATCTCCGCGGAGATGGAGGAGAAGAACGACACCGACGGTAAGGTCTATACCACTCAGTACTTCGAGCGGGCAGTATTCGAGATGCACCCTGAGAACAAGCAGCCGTTCGACGTGCTTCTTTCGCTACTTGGTGTCTTCAGCTTCAAACGCTACCACCCCAACGGCGTGCCTGACCAGAAGGCTAGCACCGACAACCCTATGAAGTTCAGCCAGACCGGCAAGACGGTCGGCGGCAAGTTCCGGGCTTACTGGGAGAAGAATGGCGGCCTCGCGCAGCAGGGCTATCCTATCACCGATGAGTTCCAGGAGAGGAACCTTACGGACGGCAAGACTTATACCGTCCAGTACTTTGAGCGCGCCGTTTTCGAGCTACACCCTGAGAACGCTGCTCCCTTTGATGTACTCCTCTCCCTCCTGGGACGCTTCGAGTACAACCGCAAGCATTCGGCGGCAGGCGATCCCATAACAGTCGGTATGATGACAGACGTGTCCGGCTCCCTGGCGGTCTACGGCCCGATGATCGAGCGTGGCTTCGCCCTCGGACTTGAGTATGCCACCGGCGGCACAAACAAAGTCATGGGCCACGACATCAAGGTCGTAACCAAGGACACAGCGAGTGATGTAAACAAGGGCGTCACCGTCGCCCGCGAGCTTATAGAGAAGGATGGCGCAGATATACTGGTGGGTGCTCCTAGCTCCGGCGTTGCTCTGGCTGTATCCAGCCTGGCGGCGCAGAACAAGGTGCCCTTCATAGCGGTAGCGGCGGGCACACCCGACCTCACCGGCGCTAACTTCAACCCGTACGCCTTCCGCGCCGGCCGTACCAGCGTGCAGGACGCCCTCACGATGGGCACCGCCGTGCTCGGCATGGGCAAGAAGTTCGTGCAGCTCGCTCCCGACTATGCCTTCGGACGCGGCTCGGCTGCTGCCTTCTATAGCATAATCAAGGCGGGCGGCGGACAATTCACGATAAACGATACCCCAGAAGGTCTCGGCACCGTCTTCGCTCCTCTTGAGACCACCAACTTTACATCCTACATCAACCAGATACTCGACTCGGGTGCTGATGTGGTCATCGTCACCTGGGCGGGCGCGGGCTTCACCCCCCTCTTCCAGCAGATGACCCAGCTTGGCGTCTTCGACCAGATGACCGTTGCTACGGGCTTTGGCGACAACCAGACGCTCGCCAAGGGCTATGCGGAGGCTGTAGGCTCAATCGGCCTGGGCATCTACCACTACACGATGTATGACAATCCTGTGAACAACTGGCTGATAGAGAAGCACAGGGCAGCGTACAAATCTCCTCCCGACCTCTTCACCGGCGAAGGCTTCCTCGCGGCGCAGATGATAGTCAGGGGGCTTGAGGCCACCGGCGGAAATGCCGGCGCTGATGGTGCGAAAGGCTTGATAGTAGCGTGGGAAGGGCTGAAGCTCGACGGACCGAAGGGCTTCTACACCATACGAGCCAGCGACCACGTCCTCCTCCAGGAGATGCTCCTGCTGAGACTGAAGAACGTCACCGATCCCGACTACAAGTTCTTCGAGCTTATCAAGCGCTTCTCCCCTGAGCAGACCGCTCCACCGTGCGCGGTGCCTGCGGCGATGAATAGGTGTAAGTAGCTTTTGGACGATAGACGATGGACGATGGACGATGGACGATAGAATGCGTGAAACGTGATGCGTGATGCGTGATGCGTGATGCGTGATACTTAGCCCATCGTCTATCGTCTATCGTCTACCAAACTATGCCTGACACTTTCCTACAAGCGCGCGCCCTCTCCCGCCACTTTGGCGGGTTGCGGGCTGTGGATGGGGTGGACCTTAGCGTGGCCGAGGGGTCCTTGCATTCCGTTATTGGGCCGAATGGGGCGGGTAAGACCACTCTGTTCAACCTGATAAGTGGGTACATTAAGCCTACCTCCGGCGACGTCTATCTGCGCGGGCGGCGCATTACGGGTCTACCCCTCCACCGCATGGCACACCTCGGCATCGGGCGCTCCTTCCAGATAACCAACGTCTTCCCCAACCTGACCGTGCTGGAGAATGCGCGCCTATCGGCCCAGGCTTTGGGGCGCGACAGCCTCAAGCTGTGGGCGTCTGCTTCGCGCTTCCGCAGGTATGAGGAGCAGGCGCTGGAGGCGTTGAGGCAAGTTGGCCTCGAAGAGAAGGCGCTCGTGCCCGCGTCCATTCTGCCGCACGGCGACAAGCGCAAGCTGGAGCTTGCGATCATACTGGCGGCGGGTCCGCAGGTGCTCCTGCTGGACGAGCCGACGGCGGGTATGGCATCCGAGCAGGTTCCTATGCTCCTAGAGATCATCCGCCGCATACGCGAGACGGGCGGTAAGACCATCCTCCTGGTCGAGCACAACATGCAAGTGGTCATGAACGTCTCTGACCGGATTACAGTAATGCACCAGGGAAAGGTGCTTGCCGAAGGCTCCCCTGCTGAGATCGCTTCGAACCCCGCTGTGCAAAGCGCGTATTTAGGCGAAAGCCATTTGGACGAGAAAGGAATCGTGAGCGAGCAGCCTGCAAATCCTGCATAGCTTGACTATCGACTCCTATGCCCAACCTGTTAACCATAGACACGATACATACTTTCATCGGCCAGTTCCATATCCTGGAAGGGGTATCGTTAGAGGTGCCGCAGGGAAGCATCACCGCACTCCTGGGACGTAACGGCGCTGGCAAGACTACCACCTTGCGCTCGATCATGGGCCTGCTGTCGCCACGCACCGGGCGCATCGTCTTCGACGGGCAGGAGATACAGGGGCTGCCCCCCTACAATATCGCCGCGCTGGGCGTGGGGTATGTGCCGGAGAATAGAGCGGTCTTCCGAGACCTCTCCGTCGAAGAGAACCTCCGCATAGCAGAGCGCCGCAAGGGCGACCTGGCCCGCAAGATTGACCTCATATTCGACCTCTTCCCCGACCTCAAGCGCCTCTACAGGTTACAGGGTGGTCAGCTTTCGGGTGGGCAGCAGCAGATGCTGGCGATAGCCCGCGCGTTGGTAGCCGACAACCGCCTCCTCCTCATAGACGAGCCGAGCGAGGGCCTGGCCCCAATCCTCATCGAGGCGATAGTGAAAGCATTACGCAGGCTCGCCGAGCAGATGACTGTGCTCTTGGTGGAGCAGAACTTCCGCATGGCCTCGCAGCTCGCGGACAACTATTACATATTGGACGATGGTCAGACCGTCCACTCAGGTCGCATGGCCGACCTGGTGGGAGACCAGGGGACTATTACCAGATACTTAGGCGCGGCGTAACTCGTAACTATGACACTCTTAACACGCAACCGAGGCCCTCTTATCGCCCTACTCCTAGTGGCGGCGCTAATCGTTTATATGCTCAACCGCTATGGGGGGCCTGACACCGCTTCGGGCCTCATATCTGGGCTGACTTTGGGTGCGGTCTTCTTCCTGCTCGCGTCGGGCCTCTCCCTCATATTCGGCCTGATGGATGTGCTCAACTTCGCGCATGGTCTATTCTTCATGCTGGGCGCGTACGTCGGCTACACGATGTACGAGAACCCCCGCCTGTTGCTGAATACTCTGCCGTTCGCCCTCGTACTTTGGGGCGCGGTTGCGCTTGGCTCGCAATTGGGCCGTCGCTTCCCAATGGGCACGCGTCCCACCGGCACCGACCGTGCTATAACTATTGGACTAACGGGGGTGGCGACAGCCATTATTGTGGCTGGCGTGTGGGGCTTTAGCCTCCTCTCGCTCGCATCCAGTGAAAGCTCGGCGGGTGGTAAGGTGCCAACAGATGTGGCGCAGGAGGGATTAGGCCAGTATTTCACCAGGCTAGGCGTGCTGATAGCTGGTGGGTTCGTGCTGGGTCTCGCCATCGGACGTAGGGCGGTCGGACTGCAACGTAATAAGCGCGCCTGGCTAGGCCCGCTCGTGGGTATTGTGGCTATCGGCCTGGCTTTCCTTCTCGCAATGGTGCGTACAGAGGGTGAAACAGCGTTGCTGGCGCTGCCGTTGGATGCGCGGTTTGTCTTGGCACTCATCGCGGGGGCAGGAGCCGGGGCCGCGTTTGGCGCGCTTGTGGAGTGGAGCTTGATCCGCCCTCTCTATGCGCGCCCCATCTACCAGGTGCTCCTTACGATAGGGCTGACGTTCGTGGGCACCGAACTTATAAAGGTTATTTGGGGCAATAGCACATTCAATATGGCTACGCCCACCTTCTTCAATACCCCCCGCGCCGACGGGCGTAGCTGCGCGTCCCCCGATCTCCTCTCCTTCCTGAGCGACCACTGCACCGCTCTCTCCGTATTTGGGCGGCGCGTGCCCAGCTACTGGACGTTTATCATCCTATTAGGGATCGTAATCTTCATCGCCGTGGCTATCCTCCTGAAGCGCACGCGTATGGGTATGATAATCCGGGCGGGCGTGCAGGACAGCGAGATGGTGCAGGCCCTCGGCATCAACGTGCGGCGGGTCTTTACGCTGGTTTTCGCCCTCGGCACCGGCCTGGCGGCGCTTGGGGGTGTGGCTGTAGGCCCGTTCCTGGGTGTCCACCCCGATCTTGGGCAGGAGTTCTTGCTCTTCGGTTTTATAGCGGTCGTTGTGGGGGGTATGGGGAGTTATGCGGGCGCTGCTGCGGGCGCGCTTTTGCTTGGCTTCGCGCGAGCCTTCGGCGACCTCTCCATCCGTTATGGCATCGGAATACCCTTCACCGATATTGAATGGGAGAAGCCGCCAACCTTCATTGCCACCGCCTCAGCTGTGCTTCTTATGGCGATAGTGCTGTTGGTACGCCCGGCGGGGCTGTTAGGGAAGAAGGACTGAAAGCGTGAAACGTGATGGGAAGGCAGTAGGCAAGGGTTAGATGACAAATCCGAAATCCGAAATCCGAAATCCGAAATCGAGGGTCGTCGCGTGGACGCTCCTGGTGGCAGCGCTGGTGCTCTTCCCATTCATTGTGCAGCTCATCACGGGACAGCCTGTGGACGCGGGCACGCCAAAGTTCTGGCAGGGGATGATGGCGCAGGTCTTCATCTTGGCTGTGTATGCTGTCAGCTATGATCTGCTGATGGGGTACACAGGTATCCTGTCGTTTGGGCACGCTATGTTCTTTGGTGGTGGCGCGTATACCTCGGCTATACTCCTCACGCGCGTGGGGTGGAATTTCTGGGCCGTGATACTCGCGGTCATAGGCGTGGCTATCGCCCAGGGCATTCTCATCGGAGTGCTATCGTTGCGAGTGCAAGGGGTCTATCTCACGATGGTCACGCTCGCCTTCGCGCAGATGTTTTACATCATGGTGAAAGCGTCCGACTTCACCAAGTGGACGGGGGCTGAGGACGGCGTTACCGATATCCCCATCCCTGAATGGCTCAGCCCGACCAATGAGCGCCTGCGCTTTTACTATATCACCCTCGCCTTCGCCGCCTTGATGTACCTGGTGGCCCGGCGGCTGGTAAGCTCCCCTGTAGGGCGGGTGATGGTAGCGATACGAGAGAACGAGCCTCGCGCCCGTATGATTGGCTACAACACCTTCATCTACAAGCTGATCGCCGTGACCGTGTCCGGCCTGCTGGCGGCGCTGGCGGGCTTCATGTTCGCGCTCTGGAGCTCCAACGCCAACCCCGACATGTTGAGCGCCCGTACTACGATAAATGCGCTTGTGATGACCATCATCGGCGGTGTTGGCACGCTCATCGGGCCGATGCTGGGAGCGGGTGTATTGCAACTCGTTGGCTACTATCTGAGCGACTGGTTCCATGATAGCGCCCCCCTCATATTCGGCATCGTCTTCATCTTGATAGTGATCTTCTTCCCCTACGGCCTGGCGGGCACGTGGCAGCTTCGTGGCGGGCAATGGCGAAAAGTGTGGACCGGGCGGCTACGCAGCCTCTCCGCCTGGCGGCCCGGCGCGACCGACCGCCTCTGACAAATCAACCCTTGCTTGACTAAACAAAATCAGCGCCGCAGGCGCTGATTTTGTTTAGTCAAGCAAGATTCCTTCTCTATAAGGGAGGGCTATTTACAATCATTTAACAAGCTCTTTACACTTTCTCCCTATTTTGCGGGGTGGGCCGGTGCTAAAGTAAGGGCAGACCCACCATTCACAAAAGCCATCCGCTAAGGATAGGCAATTCGCAAAATAGGAGGAACGAAAAGATGGAAAGTATCACCAGAGTACGCAAGACCCTGGCTGGTGTCGGCCTGGGGATCGGGTTGGCGGTGGCCCTGGCCGCGGGACCGCTCGCTATGAGCGTTGCGGCGCAATCGGGCGAGCTGGTAGCCGCGCCTGATAACCAGTCGGTGATGGGCGTCCCACGCCCCATCAAGCTGCGGCCCTGGGTGCAATTCGGCCACGCTCTCCCCGGCGAGACCGCCAGGTACAATAAGCTCCTCTTCAATCACCTGGACGAAGAGACAGATGTTACCCTGGACGGCGACAGCCTGAATGGTTGGGAGGTGCGCGTTGTGCCATCCAATACCGTCGCCATACCTGGCTACGCTAACGTCATCCACGTCGGCGTCACCGTGCCCGAAGAGCCAGTACGTCGCGTTGACATCGAGCGCGTGCAGGCATCTATCACTCTCTCCGACACGACCGCGTTCACCACAACCGCGTACATGATCACCATTACCCGCCGCCACCCCTTCACCGACCTTGAAGAGGGCAACTGGGCCGACGACCCGGTACAATACCTGGTAGACCAGGGCGTAATCACCGGCTACACTGACGGCACATTCCGCCCCGGCGACAACGTGACGAGGGCGCAGTTCGCCAAAATGCTGGTAGGCGCGATGGGCTGGGAGATCGTCACACCGCAGACCCCCACCTTCAGCGACGTGCCCGCCGACTACTGGGCTTATGGCTACATCGAGACGGCAGCCGCTCACGGGGTTATAGGCGGCTACACCGACGGTTCCTTCCACCCATCGGCTGACGTGACCCGCGCCCAGCTCGCGAAGATGCTATTCATCGCACGTGACTGGTCACTTGAGTCTCCTACCACGACGGAATTCAGCGACGTAAGCCAGGGCGACTGGTTCTACAGCTACACGCAGGCGGCAAGCTCCGCGGAGGTTATGTCAGGCTATGAGGACCACACCTTCCGCCCCAATGCCCCCGCCACCCGCGCCCAGGTCGCCAAGATACTCGCTCTCGGTCTGTTCAGCGACCCGAACAACTAGAAAATAGACGACAGACGACGGACGACGGACGACAAAAAGCAAATTCACCGCAGAGACGCAGAGTTCGCAGAGATTGTTTTATGGAAGTATATACTCTATCGTCCGTCGTCCGTCGTCCGTCGTCCGTCGTCAATAACCCCGCCACCTTGAGAACAAGCCCACTTTGTGGCATACTCCTCTTACTGTTGCCGAGAGGAGGTTTGCGCGTATGCGGATCGGGGTTGGTTTGCCTACTACGCTTCCCGGGGCGGGTGGCTCGCTCATTATAGAGTGGGCGCGTATCGCTGATGAAGGCCCGTTCTCCAGCCTGGGGGTGCTCGACCGGCTGGTATACGATAGCTATGACCCCTTCATATCTCTCGCCGCCGCGGCAGCAGTCACCCGCCGAGTCCTCCTCGCCACTACAATCGTAATCGGCCCTCTGCACAGCACGGCGATACTCGCCAAAGCCGCTGCCTCGCTCGATGCGCTATCGGGTGGGCGGTTGGTGCTTGGGCTTTCAATAGGCGCTCGCAAAGAGGACTACGACGCGGCAGGTGTTGACTACCATTCCAGGGGCAGGCGTCTTGAGGAGCAACTGTCCGAGATGCGCGACCTGTGGGAGGCTTCGGGTCAGAAGGCAGAAGGCAGTGAGCAGAAGGCAGTAGATGGGAACCTACCCTCGATTGCTCCAACAGCGATGCGTGTAGGTGGGCCGCCTATTCTGGTGGGCGGGCTGAGTGACGTGGGGTTTGCGCGTATGGCCCGCTACGCCGACGGGTATGTGCATGGCGGCGGGCCACCGAGGGCGTTTGCCCGCGCCGCCGATAAAGCACGTGCCGCATGGCTCGAAGCGGGCCGCCCAGGCAAGCCGCAACTGTGGGCGCAGGGCTACTTCGCGCTGGGCGGCGAAGAGGTTGCCGAGGCTGGAATGAGCTACCTGAGAGACTACTATGCCTTCACAGGCCCATTCGCAGAGCGCATCGCCGCCGGACTCCTCACCACCCCGCAGGCAATCGCAGGCTTCATACGCGGCTACCGCGAGGTGGGTTGCGACGAATTGGTCCTCTTCCCCACCATCCCCGACCTCACCCAGCTTGAGCAGTTAGCACAGGTAATATCTGACCTTATCTAAACGCCAAGACGCCAAGATAACCAAGAACGCCAAGATTATTTATTGGTTCACCGCAGAGACGCAGAGAGCGCAGAGGTTTTCGGGAATTACGAATTACGAATTACCAGTTAGATACTAATCTCACGCATCACGTTTCACGCATCACGTTTCATTGTCTATCGTCTATCGTCTATCCTCACGCATGCCCAATCCAAAATCCAAAATCCAAAATCCAAAATCCAGGATCGTCGTCTTGGGCGCAGGGCCGGGGGGGCTTTATTGCGCTCTGCTTATCAAGAAGGCCGATCCTTCACGAGAGATCACGATTATCGAGCGCAACCCCGCCGACGTAACCTACGGGTGGGGCGTGGTCTTCTCTGACCGCACGCTCGCTTCTTTCGAGCGCGCCGACTCCAAGACGTATAAGCAGATTACCGACCAGTTCGTAATCTGGGACTCCATTGATGTGCGCTACAGGGGCGAGACGGTGAGGTGCGGCGGGCACGTTATCGCCAGCATCTCGCGCAAGCTTCTACTCAACATCCTGCAAAGGCGCTGCATCGAGTTGGGTGTAGATATCCATTTTGGCACCGAAGTACATGACCTGTCAGAGTTACCGGAGCACGATCTCCTCATAGCGGCGGATGGCGTCAACAGCCTTGCCCGCAAGACCTACGAAGAGCAATTCCAGCCCCGAATCGAATGGGGCAATGCCCGTTACATCTGGCTTGGCGCTGAGCGCGTGCTGGATGCTTTCACATTCATCTTTCATGAAAACGAGCATGGCTTCTTCACTACACACGCTTATCCATTCAGTGGCACGACTAGCACCTTCATAGTCGAGTGCAGTGAGGCTACCTGGCTCAATGCAGGATTAGGCGAAGCGGATGAAGCCCAAAGCATTGCATATTGCCAGGAACTGCTGTCCGATGACCTCAACGGCGTACCTCTCCTCTCCAACAACTCAAAGTGGATTAGCTTCCCCACCCTCAAGACCAAAAACTGGCACATTCAAGTTCAAAGTTCAAAGCATGCCCTTGAGCGAAGCGAAGGGTCCAAAGTCCAAGGCGCTTCCTCTAAAATCCAAAATCCAAAATCCAAAATCCAAAATCGAATAGTTTTGCTTGGCGATGCTGTGCATACCGCGCACTTTTCGATAGGGGCCGGGACCAAACTGGCAATGGAGGACGCAATAGCGTTGGCGGGCGCGCTTGAACAACACTCCAATATAGATGCTGTCCTGAACGCCTATGAGCTTGAGAGGAAGCCTGTAGTCGAGACCTTCCAGCGAGCTGCCTCCGAGAGCCAGACCTACTTCGAGACGATAGCGCGCTACAGGCACCTTCCGCCGATGCAGTTTGCCTTCCAGCTCCTAACCCGCAGTGGCCGTATCTCCTACAGCGACCTCCACCTCCGTGACCCGCGCTTCGGGGATGAGGTAGACCGTTGGTACCAGGAGAGTGCGGAGTGCGGAGTGCGGAGTGCGGAACTGGACGAAGGACGAAGGACGAAGGACGAAGATTCAGAAGGCAGAAAGCAGAAAGCAGAAGGCAGTAATCACACTCCGCACTCCGCATTCGCCCCGCCTCCTATATTTGCCCCATTACGCCTGCGCAACCTCACCTTCCCTAGCCGCGTCGTTCTCCCCATGCAGCTTGGTCCCGCTCATGACGGCATGCCCAATTTAGCATCAATAGACTACTACACCAATCCAAAATCCAAAATCCAAAATCCAAAATCGTCATATTCCGCACTCCGCACTCCGCACTCCGCACTCGTAGAGATGTGCGCGGTCTCTCCTGAAGGGCGCATCACACCTGACACTGTTGGGATGTATAGGGAGGAGCATGGTGCGGCCTGGGCGCGGATTGTAGAAGGTATCCATGCTCAGGGAAGCTTCGTCGGAGTGTCGCTGACTCATGCTGGGCGACGTGGGTCGACTCGCCCACGCTCTGAGGGCCTGGATAGACCGTTGTGGGAGGGAGGTTGGCCTCTCCTCTCGGCGTCGCCCCTCCCATACACGCCGCGCAGCCAGGTCCCAAGGGAGATGGACCGTGCCGATATGGACTGTATCCGGGATGAATTCGTTCGTGCTGCAAGGATGGCACAAGACGCCGGTTTTGACTTTCTGCAAATTGACTGCGCACATGGCTATCTCCTCGCCAGCTTCCTGTCTCCTCTCACCAACCGCCGCGAGGACGAATACGGCGGCGACATAGCGGGGAGGATGCACTTCCCCCTGGAGCTATTCGATGCCGTGCGCGCAGCCTGGCCCGAAGGGAAGCCATTGTCTGTCGCCCTCTCCGCCACCGACCATGTAAAGGGCGGCTTGCGGGTAGAAGACGCGATACTCTTCGCGCTTGCGCTCAAAGAGCATGGGTGTGATCTGGTACAAGTCCTCGCGGGCCAGGCGGTCCCGCAGGGTGAGCCTGCTTACGGCCGTGGCTTCCTCACCCACTACAGCGATAGGCTGCGCAACGAAGCGGGAATGCTCACAATGGTGGGCGGGTATATCACCACGAGCAACGAAGCCAATACCATCCTGGCGGCTGGTCGCGCAGACCTATGTATTTTGACGATAGACGATAGACGACAGACGATAGACGACAGACGATGGAACAATCGGGTATTTGAACTTTGAAGTTCGAACTTCGAACTTCGAACTTCGGACTACGTAATGTCAGACTGGCTACAGCTTACCCTCATTATCGCAGGTGCGTACCTGATTGGCGCTATACCAGGCGGCCTTCTGGTAGGCATGATTATGGGGCGCAATTTGCTGGAGGGCGGTAGCGGCAAGACCGGCACTGCCAATGCCCTGAGCGTCCTGGGGCGGCCCGCAGCTATCGCCGTCTTCGCGCTCGACCTCATAAAGGGGGTGGCTGCGGTACTGTTAGCTCGCCTCCTTTCCTGGCCCAATGAGGCGTGGCTGGCGGTGGCGATGGGCCTGGCGGCGTCGGCTGCCATTGTAGGGCATAACTGGTCTGTATGGGTACGCCTCCTCGCGGGTAGATGGGGCGGTGGCCGGGGCATCGTTACCGCGCTGGGTGCTATGCTTACCGTCCAGCCTCTGGTGATTCTGGCGGCGGTGCTGGCCGGCATCACGGTCCTCGCCATGACCCGTTACGTAGTGCTTGGCACTCTTGCTGGTATAGCCGCAAGCATGGTAACAATCATACTGCTCGTCCTATTGAAGCAAGTCACGCCCTGGCTCCTTCCTGGGACTATAGCCTGGGGGTTGTTGGTGGTAGCGGGCTTTGGCGATAGCATTGGGCGTCTGCTGAAGGGTTCTGAGACCAGGTTAGGGCAAAGCTGATCACCAAAGATGAGGTGATGATCTTGCAAGCCGCACACGGATCTGAGATAGGCATACAGAGAGTGCTCGTAACCGGCGCGAGCCGTGGCATTGGCCGGGCTATCGCCCTCGCTTTTGCATGGGCAGGCGCGGATGTGGCGGCGACGGCGCGCACTGCTGCCGACCTCGATATCCTCGTCACAGAGATAGAGGGATTGGGACGCCGCTGCCTGGCAGCGCCATGCGACGTGACCGACCCGGAGCAGGTAGAGCAAATGGCGGCCCGTGCCCTGGAGGGTTTGGGAGGGATTGACATATTAGTGAACAACGCCGGCAACGCCGAGAGCCACCCTTTTCTCAATCACCCCGACGATCTGTGGCACAGGATGCTTGCGGTCAATCTCACCAGCGTGTACTATGTGACCAAAGCGTTCACGCCAGCCATGATAGAGCGAGGTGGTGGCCGCATCATCAACATCGCCTCCGTAGCAGCGAGGGTGGGCGCGAAGTACGTCGCTGCGTACACCGCCGCCAAGCATGGCGTCCTTGGCCTGACACGCGCCCTCGCCGTCGAACTGATGCCTCACAGCATAACGGTGAACGCCATCTGCCCCGGCTTCGTAGACACCCCCATGACTCAGGCAAGCATAGATAACATCATGAGCCGCACGGGCCTATCCGAATCTCAGGCACGCGAAGCTCTTGAGAAGACAAGCCCGCAGAAGCGCCTGATCGAACCTGAAGAGGTAGCGTCGGTAGCCCTCTTCCTCGCCCAGGAGAGCAGCAAGGGCATAACAGGCCAGGCCATAAACGTAGATGGCGGGAGCGTAATGTCATAATGGACTTCAATCCGAAATCCGAAATCCGAAATCCGAAACCGTCCTATGATTTTCTCTACGAAGTAGACGAGACCGGCATCGCCACCCTCACCTTCAATCGCCCTGAGGTGCTGAACGCGCTCACTTTCGAGGTCTATGCTCAATTCCGCGACCTGCTCGAAGAGCTACGCTATGACGACAACGTGAAAGTGCTGGTATTGACAGGCACGGGAGATGCCTTCTGCTCCGGCGGTGACGTACATAAGATCATCGGCGCGCTCCTGGAGGGAGATGTGAAAGACCATCTCGCCTTCACCCGCATGACGGGCGCGGTGGTCCAGAATATGCGCCTCCTGGATAAGCCGATAATCGCTGCCCTGAACGGTATGACCGCCGGGGCCGGGGCGGTAATCGCTCTCGCCTCCGACCTGCGCATTGCGTCCGAAAAGGCAAGGTTCGCCTTCCTCTTCACAAGGGTGGGCCTGGCGGGGGTGGACATGGGTTCAGGTTATCTACTGCCGCGCATCGTGGGGCAGGGCCGGGCTTTAGAACTGCTCCTCTTCGGTGACACGATAGACGCTACCACCGCGGACCGCTACGGCCTGGTCAACCGGGTGGTCCCCCACGACGACCTCATGCCGACTGCACAGGAGTGGGCGAGACGCCTCGCGCAAGGCCCCACCCAGGCCATCTCCATGACGAAGCGCATGATAAATAGCGAGTGGAACATGGACCTCGTCACCGCCCTCGAAGCGGAAGCGCAGGCCCAGGCGCTCATGCTCATGGGGGAGGACCATCGCCGCTTCTACGAAGCTTTCAAGGCGAAAGAGAAGCCAAAGTTCACAGGGCGATAATTATGAAAGCCCAGATTGTCAACCCTCCCACACTGCCACGGCCAAAAGGCTTCAATCATGGCATTCTCACCACCGGCGGGCGCATACTCTTTCTCGCCGGACAGACCGCTCTCGACATGGAAGGGCACATAATTGCGCCGGGCGATATTGTAGCCCAATACAGGCAGGTGCTAAGTAACCTGAAAGCGGTGGTGGTGGAAGCGGGGGGCACGATGCAGAACATCATAAAGATTACCATCTTCGTCAAAGACCTCGACGGCTACAAAGCGCATCTCAAGTCACTGGGTCAGGTCCACAAAGAGTTCTTTGGCTCCTATTACCCCGCTACTGCTCTCCTTGAGATTTCACGCTTCTTCGATGATGAGGCGCTGGTGGAGATAGAGGGGATAGCGGTGATACATGAACTTTGAGCTTACACCCGAACAGCAACGCATTCAATCCCTTGCTCGCCAGTTCGCGCAGGAGGAAGTTGCACCTATCGCCCGCGAAGCTGACGAGCGCGGTGAGTTCCCTGCACACCTAGTCGAGCGCATGGGCGTGCTCGGCTTCCTGGCAGGGCCGACGACGGACGACGGACGACAGACGACGAAACTGACTACCGACTACTTGAGTTACGCCCTTATCTGCGAGGAGCTAGGCCGTGCCGACTCCTCGGTGCGTGGCTTTCTAACGGTCCACGCCGGGCTGGTGACGGGCTGCATACGGGAGTGGGGCACCGATGAGCAGAAGGCGCATTACCTCCCTCGAATGGCGACGGGCGAGTGGATAGGGTGCTATGCCCTCACCGAGCCGAATGCAGGCTCGGACGCCGCGAGCATAGAGACCACAGCTACCCCCGCAGAGGACGGCTATTTACTCAATGGCGAGAAAATCTGGATCACTAACGGGATGAGCGCTCACGTCGCCATCGTCTTTGCACGGTTGAGTCCAACGTCCGAAGTCCAAAGTCCAAAGTCTGAAGATGCGACTGTAGACACCCGGCCACATAAGCAGATATGCGCGTTCCTTGTAGAGACCGCCACGCCTGGCTTCCACCGGGAGCCGATGCCCGGCAAGGAGCTGGGCCACCGCGCTTCCGAGCACGTCCGCATCACCTTGAGAGAGTGCCACGTGCCTAGCAGCGCGTTGCTAGGCGCGCCGGGAGAGGGGTTCAAGGTGGCGATGTCGGGGCTTGATAGGGGAAGGCTGGGCGTGGCCGCAGGCGCGCTGGGCGTCGCGCAGGCGTGCCTGGATGCTTCGGTCGAGTACAGCAAGGAACGTCGTCAGTTCGGCAAGCGCATAGCAGACTTCCAGGCTATCGGAGCGACTCTGGCCGACATGGCCGCTGACGTTCAGTCTGCTCGCCTCCTCACTTACCATGCCGCCTGGCTCCAGGACCAGGGCCTGCCCTCCACCAAAGCCGCCTCTATAGCCAAGCTTTTTGCGACTGAAGCGGCAGTGCGCGCCGCGTCAGAGGCGGTGCTTATACACGGCAACCGAGGCTACTCCAACGAGTACCCGGTCGAGCGCTATTACAGAGACATCAAAGGCTTGCAGATTTACGAGGGAACAAGCCACATTCAGCGTATAATAATCGCGCGGGAATTGGTTGGGCGTGCTGAATAACGAATGAATTATTCTTTTTCTTTCAATATTCGACCCTGCAAGGGTCGAATATTGAAAGAAAAAGAAATGAAAGTTTGGCTTGGTGCGCCGGAAGTTTGATATGTATTGGGCAGTTCACGGGTTCTTGGGCTACGCCCAATTCAGGCCCCTACATGCTGAGGAACAACACAATGAAGGCTACATCAACGCAGAACATGGCAGGCCGCGTCTGCCTCATCACAGGTGCGAGCGGCGGGCTTGGCAAAGCAACCGCACTGGGTTTGGCACGGCTTGGCGCTACTGTAGTTATGGCCTGCCGCGACAAGGCGCGTGGGGAGGCAGACCGCGCCGAGATAGAAGCCGCCTCCGGTAACAGCAGTGTCAAGCTTATCGCCCTGGACCTGGCTTCCCAGCAATCTGTCAGGGAAATGGCCGCGAATTTCAAGGCCGAGTATGGACAGCTCGACGTGCTGATCAACAATGCCTCTGTCTTCAAGGGCAAGCGCACTACGACCCCAGACGGGTTGGAAACGATGTTCGCCACGAACCACCTGGGGCACTTCCTCCTTACAAACCTCCTGCTCGATGATCTGAAGGCGAGTCCCCAGGCCCGCGTTATCAATATCAGTGCGCCCACTACCACCAAACTCGATTTCGATGATCTGCAAGGCGAGAAGAAATTCAGCGCGCTCTCAGCGTTCGGGGCGTCCAAGATGTGCAATCTCCTCTTCACCTATGAGCTGGCGCGGCGACTCGATGGAACGAGCGTCACCGTTAACGCTCTCCACCCCGGCCTGATGAAGTCGAACCTCATGAGCGAAGCTCCAACCCCTCTGCGCTGGCTGCTACGCCTCATCTCTACAACGCCTGAACGCGCCTCCGTAAGCCTCGTTGACTTGGCTTCCTCGCCTAAAGTCGCGAGCATCACGGGCGAATTCTTCAAGGGCAGCAAGACGGCCCGTTCAAGCGCCTACTCGCACGACGAGGATGTGCAGGGGCGTCTGTGGGACGTGAGTATGAAGCTAACTGGACTGAGGTAGAGGAGGCGCGATTCATATGAGTGCAACACCTGACTTCGCAGCATTAGACTTTGAAGTGCGCAGGCTCATCTATGATGAATTAATCGAGCGCGGTGCTGTGCCGGGCGCATCTCAGCTTGCGAAAGTCCTGGGGCGCACCATAGGTGAAGTGCGGGATGCTCTCAAGCGCATGAAAGAAGCGCATACCCTTGTGCTCCAAGAGGGCGATGAAGAGATATTGATGGCGATGCCTTTCTCCGCCGTGCCTACCCCCTTCCTGGTAAAGATAGGGGAGAGTGCGTGGTGGGGCAACTGCATCTGGGACGCGATAGGGATCGCCGCGATGGTGCGCAAGGATGCCATCATTACCACAAGCTGTGGCGATTGTAATGACGCCATGGAGGTGCGGATAGAGGATAACTCCGTGCGCGTGACTGGCGGAGAGGGGATAGTGCACTTCTCGGTGCCCGCCGCAAGGTGGTGGGACAACATCAAGTTCACGTGAAAGACGATGCTCCTCTTCAGGTCTGAAGAGCATATAGACAGGTGGTGTGAGATGTGGAACCAACCACGCGGCGGGATGCTGACCCTGGAGCAGACGTGGAAGCTGGCACAAGCCTGGCACGGCGAAGACCGGCGCGACCCCAAATGGCGTAGGAAGACAATGCAAGAGGCAACGGCGCTATTCGAGGAGATAGGCATGACAGGGTCATTCTGGCAGTTATCCCCCTAACAGAAAGAGCAGGTATTGGTAATGAAAAGCTATCTTCGATCATTCGTAATTATGGGTATTGGCGTAATCATGGGTATATTGAGCGTAACCGCCTGGGGCACGCTTGGCAGGTTGGCCGAGGCTCAGAGCGGCTGCCAGAACTTCCCGCAGACCGGGCACAAAGTTTGCGGTAAGTTCCTCACGTACTGGCAGCAGCACGGAGGCCTCGCCCAGCAAGGCTATCCTCTCAGCGAGGAGTTCACCGAAACGAGCGACCTCAACGGCAAGCCTTACACAGTCCAATATTTCGAGCGGGCGGTATTCGAGCTTCACCCGGAGAACAAGCCTCCCTTTGACGTGCTCCTCTCCCAGCTTGGCACCTACCTGGGAAACTCGAAGTATGTCTTAGGCTTCCCGGAAAGTGCGAACGAGACGCCTTACTACGAAAACCTCATAGAAGCTGATGGCACCTTAAAATCATATTATAATGCCATCAATCGCAAAGAATACGAGCGCGCCTATGGCTACTTCGACAAGGGCGCTGAAGTCCAGCCATATCCGCAGTTCGCCACAGGCTACGCAGATACCACTTCGGTAGCACTTGCCCTGAACCCAAACTTTGAGGAGGGTGCAGGCGCAGGGAATATCTACGCTGCCATACAAGTCGCCCTCACGGCCACGCATAAAGATGGCAGCAAGCACCTCTTCTCAGGCTGTTACATAATGCACCGCGTTAACATAGGCATCTCCGAGGACCCAAACGACGAGCTATGGCACATCTCCTCCGCCAAGCTCATGGAGGTTCCGGTCAACTCTTCAATCGACACGTTATTAGCGCAAGAATGTATCCCTTGAGACCCTAATGGGTGTGTACCAACAAATGCAAAAAGAGTGTCATTCCGAACGAAGTGAGGCATCTAGAAATCTGTCCATACGATCAAGCACGGAGATTCCTCACTTCGTTCGGAATGACAAGGATAAGGATGGTTCGTTACGCCAGGCTCCTCAGCCTTTGCCATAGTTGCTAAACAGGTCTTTAGAGATTACAAAGGAGTAAACAAGGTCATGGCAGACAATCCAAAATCCAAAATCCAAAATCCAAAATCGGAATACTGGAATCCCAAGAACGAAACCATGCCCCGCGACCAGCTAGAGCAGTTGCAACTGGTCAAGCTGCGCCGCCTGTGCGAGTGGGCATACGCCAACACCCCTTTCCACAGGAGCCGTTTCGATGTGGCTGGCTTCCACCCCGACCAGCTAAAGACCCTTGACGACATCCGCCGCATCCCCTTTATGACCCGTGAAGACTGGATGCAGTCCATCGCGGACACCCCTATGTTCGGCGATCTCCTCTCCACCGACCCCCAGAACGCTATACGCTACCACCTCACCTCCGGCACTACCGGACGCACCCCCATCCGCGTGCTCGATAGCACCAAGGACTGGGATTGGATAGCCGAGATGTGGTGCTATGGCCTGTGGGCCTTCGGCGTCCGACCCGAAGATACCATGTACGTCGCCTTCGGATATGGCTCCTTCATCGGTTTCTGGGGTCTGCATTACGCCTGCGAGAAGATGGGTGTGCTCGTCATCCCAGGGGGAGCGCAGACTACCGAAAACCGTGTCAAGCAGATCGTGGAGATGGGAGTCACGACCGTCGCCTCTACTCCCACCTACGCGCTCAACATGTGGAACAAAGCGCGCGAGATGGGGATTGACCTGGCACGCGACAGCAAGGTGAATAAGCTAATCGTCTCTGGTGAGCCTGCCGGTTCCATCCCTGCCGTCAAGCGCCAGTTGGAAGAGGCATGGGGCGCAAATTGTGGCGATACCGCAGGCATGACCGAGGTCGGCACGATAATGATATTTGAGTGCTCCCACCAGCCGAACGGGACGCACATTATTGAGGACCATTACATCGAAGAGGTTATCAACCCCGACACGGGCAAACCTATGGGCTACGGTGAGTTGGGCGAGCGTGTCGTCACGTCCTTCGGGCGTGGCTTCATCCCGGCGATACGTTACCGCAGCAAGGACCTGGTTATGAAGGTCCCTGCCGCCACCTGCGACTGCGGGCGCACCTGGGACATCTACGACGGCGGCATCAGGGGTCGCACCGACGATATGAAGCTAATCAGGGGCACGAACGTCTACCCCCGCGCCGTCGAGTCCATCGTGCGCGAGTACCCGGCTATTGACGAGTTCCAAATTTACATCTGGCGCAAGGACGATCTCCAGGACGAGATCACCGTCAAGGTGGAAGTCAAGCCTGACTTCGAGGACGACTGGCTTGACCTGCACCTACACCTCTCCAAAGACCTCGCCCAGGCGCACGAGGGCCTGCGCTTCAACATCGAGCGCATGGAGTACGGCTCCCTCCCCCGCTTCGAGCTAAAGGCGAAGCGGCTCGTGGACGCCCGCCCGGTGGCGCAGTATTGACGACGGACGACAGACGATAGACGATAGCGGCGCTACCAGAGGAGCATGAGATGGAGATAGTAAACCTGAGTGAGAGGTTCAACCGCTTCACCGACTACTGGAGTCCGAAGGTCGTGGGTGAGCTAAATGACTTCCACGTCAAGCTGGTGAAGGTCAAAGGGGAGTTCGTCTGGCACCACCATGAGGCAGAGGACGAGATGTTCCTGGTGGTGCAGGGGCGGCTCTTGATCCAACTGCGCGACCGCGACATCTGGTTGGAAGAGGGGGAGTTCACCATCATCCCTAAGGGTGTCGAGCACAAGCCTGTTGCCGAAGAGGAGGCGCATGTGCTCCTGCTCGAACCCAAGTCCACGCTGAACACAGGTAACGTGGTGAACGAGCGTACCGTCGCCGACTTAGGGCGCATCTAGCAGAACCATGATAGCTGAGTCGCTGCCCATGAAAGTCGTTTCGTTGCATGATAAAGAGGCAATAGAGCGCTTCCTGCGCCGTAACACCTACTTGCACATATACAGCATCGGCGACCTGTACGATTTCTTCTGGGAACACACCGTCTGGTATGCCCTCAAAGAAGGAGGGGAAATCAAGCAGGTAATCCTCATGTACACAGCTCTCACTATGCCAACGTTGCTTGTCTTCACGGAGCCGCCTTTAGACGAGATGCGCAACCTCCTCCGCTCCATCCTGCCCCTGCTACCCAGGAGGTTCTACACCCACCTGACCGAGGGCCTGAGGCGCGTGCTTGAAGAGGAGTTCGACGTTCATTGCCATGGCACCTTTTACAAGATGGCGCTCACGGACATATCCCGTATTGGCTCTATAAACACCAGTAATGTCAGCAGTCTCTCCGCGAGCGACCTGCCGCAGATTGAAGAGCTATATCGCGTGAGTTATCCAGGCAACTGGTTCGACCCGCGTATGTTGGAGACAGGCCAATACTACGGTGTCCGGCAACACGGCGGACTGGTTGGAGTGGCGGGCATACACGTCTACTCAGAGCGATATAAAGTAGCGGCCCTCGGAAACGTCACAACTCATCCGCAATTTCGAGGACAAGGTATCGCTACATCAGCCGTCGCAAAACTATGCAAGGAACTAGCCCGCTCGGTAGATCACATTGGGCTGAACGTCAAGGCAGAAAATACCGGTGCGGTAGCATCCTACGAAAGACTGGGCTTCGAGCGAATAGCGATCTATGAAGAATGTACCGTTGAAGAGAAGCACCTGATAGATAGGAGCGCAAGTCTATGACCAACTACATCTGCAAGACCTGTGGCGTCCAGTACGCCGAGACGACAGACCCACCCGAGCACTGCCTCATCTGCGAGGATGAACGGCAGTACATAGGTCTAGATGGGCAGCAGTGGACTACCCTTGATGAGCTGCGCGCCGAGCGACACAACAACGTCAAGAGCGAGGGGCCCGGCCTCACCTACGTCCAGACGGCACCTCCTTTCGCCATCGGCCAGTGCGCCCGCCTCATCCAGGCCCCTTCCGGTAATGTGCTGTGGGAGGCTACCAGCCTCATAGATGATAAGACCGTCGAGGCGATAAGGGAATTGGGCGGTATCTCCGCAATTGCCATCTCCCACCCGCATATGTACGCCTCGATGGTAGAGTGGAGCCGGGCGTTTGGCGGCGTGCCCATCTACCTCCACTCGGACGACCGCAAATGGGTGATGCGCCCCGACCCGGCCATCGTCCACTGGGATGGCGAGACCTGCTCGCTGGGTGAGGGGTTGACCTTGGTGCGTTGTGGCGGCCACTTCAAAGGCTCGACCGTTCTGCACTGGGCTGCCGGAGCAGAGGGCAAGGGTGCCCTCTTCACGGGCGACACTCTCTATGTGGTCTCGGACCGCCGCTACGTGAGCTTCATGCGTAGCGTTCCCAATTACGTACCTCTCTCGGCGCGAGCCGTGCAGCATATAGTTGACGCTGTTGAGCCTTTCACATTCGACCGCATCTACAGCAGCTGGCCTGAGCGCGTAATTATGGCTGATGGCAAGTCCTCAGTCAGACGTTCCGCCGAGCGATATATCCGAGCTATAAATGGCGGCTATGATTTCGCCTGAGCAAGTTGATTCAAAGGAGAAACAATTATGACCCAAACCAACACTGACATCCTGGGCAATCCCCTCACCGCACAAGAGCGTGAGCTTCTGGACGTGTATAATGCCCTCAAAAAGCTGGCAGCGCAGGACGATTTGCCACCTTGCGCGGCCCGCAACGTCCGCCGCGCCCTCTCCGCCATGTGGCAGGCAACCAACGACCTGGACCTCCAGTTCGAGCAGTTATACGATGTCGGTGTATAACGAGTAAGCGTTCAGACTAGTGGCGAGGATTGTAGAGAGGGCCACGAACTAATCTTGACACGTTAAGAGAAGTCTATTTCAAGATAAGATTCATCCAGCAAAAGAAGCACCCTTTTCCCTGTCATTCCGAACGAAGTGAGGAATCTCCGAGCTTGGACGTTTGCATCGAGTATTAGATTCTTCGCTTCGCTCAGAATGACAGGCAGAAGTGGATTGTTCTTTTACACCTAACCTGATGCTTAAGGAGTCCCTATATCGGGTTAGGTTTGGTCCGCCTGGCCCTTTATTACTCTGTCTCTCTGCACATAGGGAAACCAAAAACCAGACCCCACATCTTAAGAGAGGCTTATGTGGGGTCTGGTTTGCCAAACGTATGAGTGGGCACAGCGCCCATTGAGACTAAGGGGCACTTGCACCTGACGCGCAAATTTGCTACCATACGCCTGATCTAATCATCTCTCCTTCGCTGGCTCAAGACCCGCCATCTACTGTTCATGGAAGGAGGTTACCCCTCATGTCGACAGAAGTGAAGCAGACCCGCGTCCAGACTGCCGGCGCTCCCGCTGCTATCGGGCCTTATTCTCAAGCAGTAGTGGCAAACGGCATGGTATTCTGCACGGGGCAGGTCGCTATTGACCCTGAGACTAACCAGCTTGTCGAAGGGGACATCAAGGAGCAGACCAGGCGCGTGATGGAGAACCTGGGAGCGGTCCTGGAAGCGGCGGGTTCCAGCCTCCGGCATGTCGTGAAGACCACCGTATTCCTATCGAACTTCCACGACTTCCCCGATATGAACGACATCTATGAGCACTATTTCGGCGATGCCGAGCCTGCCCGCTCGACCGTGCAGGGTGGCCTCCCGCGTGGTATGCTCGTGCAGATAGATTGCATCGCCATCGTCCCAAGCCTGGTGCACTCGATACGCGTCGTTGAGGCCAGAGAGTCCCAGTCCACCTACGACCTCGACCTGGACCGCGATTTCTAATATGATGGAACTGAGGCTCGAATGAGACAGAAAGCGCCTGGCGCCTTAGAATGCGGGGGTGGTAAGAATGGAAATATGGGAGTACCTGCACGAAAGCCAATACTGGGATGGCAAGAATTACGTAGCCTCAATTGACGGCAAAGTTGTATCAATAAGCTTTCAAGCCTTTCTGAATCATTATGGTTCGTTAGGCTGGGAGCTTGTGGGCGTGGTCATTGGCAGATACGATAACCATGGTCCGTACCCCAACCAAACCACTAGCGCTGCTTTGAGTTATGAAGCTACTTTCAAACGTCGAAGGCAGGCGTGATACAGAATCCGAAGAAATCGTAGGCTAATCCGCAGAGAGGAGCAAAGCTGATATGGCTGTACGTACCGCGCAAAGCAAGGAAGCAGGACGCGTCCCCCTCCCCCTCACGAGCCGCACCGACAGGTGGTGGATAAAGCCGCTCCTGACGGTAATTGTACTTGGGTTCTTCGCGCTTTACGGCATGTTCCGCGCCTTTGAGAACCAGTATTTCGAGTTCGGGCCGTACCTCGCGCCCTTCTATTCGCCCCATCTCCCTATCCACTTGAACCTCTTTGGTTGGAACGTCTCCCCCGCTATCTACATCCTCATCTTCCCACTCTCCTTCCGGCTGACCTGCTACTATTACCGGCTGGCTTATTACCGAGCCTTCTTCTGGGACCCGCCCGCCTGCGCCATTGCCGAACCTGCCAAGCGCAAGAATTATACTGGCGAGCGTCGCTTTCCTCTCATACTGCAAAATATTCACCGCTATGCCTTTTACGCGGCGGTAGTCATCTTCTTGATCCTCGCGTATGACACTGTTAGGTCCTTCTTCTGGGACGATGGCTTCCACGTTGGCCTCGGCTCGGTCATCTTCGTGGTCAATATTATTCCGTTGGCGATGTACACCTTCTCCTGCCACTCCTTCCGCCACCTGATTGGGGGTAAAGTGAACTGCTATTCCTGCACCCTCGCAAGCCGCACGCGCTATGGCATCTGGAAGCAAGTCAGCTTCCTGAACGCTCGCCACAGCCTCTACGCCTGGGTGAGCCTCTTCTCGGTGCTGATAGCCGACCTCTACGTGCGCTTCGTGGCGGCAGGCGCAATCCAGGACTTCAGGTTCTTTTAGGGCCAACCCATGACCAAGTACGCCCCGACGACTGTCATCTGTAGCGAACAGTAGGGTTAATTCTATGAGGCGATTTGAACATACCGAACTAACCAACAGACCCGTTGCTGAGGTCTTCCGCTTCCTTTCTGATTTTGCGAATAACTCACAATGGGAACCGGGGGTTTTGGAATCGAAGCAGATTTCGCCAGGGCCGCTCGCAATTGGCGCAGAACTCTCCGATGTGCGCAAGGTTATGGGAAGGCGGGTCGAGACTACTTACGAAGTGACTGAATATGAACCTGACAGGAAATTTGGGCTTAAGAGTAATTCAGGCCCGGTACGGGTACGTGCCAGTTATACCTTTGAGCCAGTGGATGGTAGTACAAGGGTCACTGATAGGGCTGAATTTGAGACAACAGGCCTCTTTAAGCTGGCAGAGCCTCTTTTCGCCCGCAGCGTCGAGAAACAAATGAAAGCAAACTTCGCGAAAATCAAACAGTTGCTCGAAACTCGTTCCTGATGCACAGTTGGCTTTCGAGTATGCACTGCTCTCCTCAAATGGGAACCGGTGTATGACGCGTAATCTAAGAGAATACTTTAGACAGGGGCATTTATGGAATCATATGAAACAATCGAACATGATGTCCTCATAATCGGCGCGGGGGGCGCGGGGCTGCGGGCTGCTATCGCGGTGGCGCAGGCTGGCCTCAGCGTAGGCGTTGTCTGCAAGTCGCTGCTAGGCAAGGCGCACACCGTCATGGCCGAGGGGGGCATCGCGGGCGCACTGGCTAACCTCGACAAGAAGGACTCCTGGCAGGTCCACTTCATGGACACCATGAAGGGGGGCCAGTTCCTCAACAACTGGCGCACCGTCGAAATCCTGGCGAAAGAAGCCCCGGAGCGCGTGCTTGAGCTAGAGCAGTGGGGCGCGGTGTTCGACCGCACGCCCGAAGGCCTTATCATGCAGCGTCCGTTCGGCGGTCACACATACCGCCGCCTCAACCACGTGGGTGACCGCACCGGCCTCGAATTGATACGCACCGTCCAGGATAAAGCGGTCTCTTTAGGTATGAAGTGCTACATGGAGACCACCATCACACGTCTGCTCAAGGACGGCGACCGTGTGGTAGGCGCGTTTGGATATTATCGAGAGACGGGCCGCTTCTTCGTCATCAAAGCGAAGGCGGTGGTGCTGGCGACGGGCGGTTGGGGCAGGATGTATAAGGTCACGTCCAACTCCTGGGAGTCGACGGGCGATGGCGCGATATTGGGTTACGAGGCGGGTGCTGATCTGCTTGGTATGGAGATGGTACAGTTCCACCCTACAGGTATGGTGTGGCCCCCAGGCGTGCGCGGTATACTCGTCACCGAGGGCGTGCGAGGCGAGGGTGGCGTATTGCGAAATGGCAAGGGCGAGCGCTTTATGTTCAACCCGAAATATATGACTGCGCTCTACAAGGGCAAGTTCGCGGAGAGCGAGGAGGAAGCTGCTCGCTGGCTCACGGACAAGGATAACAACCGCCCACCTCCAGAATTGCTCCCCCGTGACGTGGTGGCGCGTGCCATCTATCGTGAGGTGCAGGCGGGCAACGGCACCGAGCATGGCGGCGTCCACCTTGACGTGACGCACCGAGGTGCCGACTTCATCAAGCGCAAGCTGCCCAGCATGTACGAACAGTTTCACGCGCTCGGCGACATTGACATCACCAAAGAGCCAATGGAGATATACCCCACCATCCACTACACAATGGGTGGCGTGCAGGCCGAGCCGGAAACGGCTGAAACTACAATCCCAGGCCTCTACGCCGCGGGCGAGACTTCGGCGGGCGTGCATGGCGCGAACAGATTGGGCGGCAACGCGCTGTGCGACATCCTCGTATTCGGCAAGCGCGCAGGCGAGGCGGCGGCTGAGCGCGCCAAATCAATCGGGCATGGCGCTATCGATGAAGCCGAGATTCGGGAAGAGGCCGCGAGTCTGCTGGCCCCCTTCGAATCGCCTGGAACCGAGAACCCCTACCTGCTCACCCAGGAGCTACAGGCCGTCATGCAAGCGGACGCGATGATTGCCCGCACCGAGGAGGGCCTGACAAGGTGTCTCCAAAACGTCCTGGAATTGCAGGAGCGCGCCAGGAACCTGTACGTCGAAGGCACGCGCCTCTACAACCCCGGCTGGCATACCGCCCGCGACATCAAGAACATGCTGAAGGTGTCGGAGATAATCGTACGCTGCGCTATCGAGCGTCGTGAGAGCCGGGGCGCGCAGTGGCGTACCGATTACCCCGACCCCGACCCCGAATGGGCCAAGAAGAACCTTATCGCCGCCAAAGCCGAAGATGGTAGCGTGCGGATTTCAACACGCCCTGTGCCGGAGATGCCGGAGGAACTGGCGAAGCTGTTTGAGGAGAAGAAGTAACACCGCGGTATAATATAGTGCTTGGAGGTGCCGCTATGAGTGTCATGACTATAGAAGGGATTGTAGATAACGGCCAGATTAAGCTGGAGGGAGATGTCCGTCTGCCAGACAAGACGCGGGTATACGTAGTTGTGCCGGATGTTCAAGTTGAGGAGATTCAGCTTGAACGTACCGTTCATATATACAGCCCACGCCTAGTTGATCCAGAACAGGCAGCAGCACTAAGAATGGAGATGATAGAGGAAACACCTAGTGCCGGCATATGAGGCAGTCGGATTCACTCCGCCCGCTCCAGTTGCGCTAGTCACGCTACGTAATCGCGATACTGGCGCAGTGTTGGAAGATGTTCCTATGTTGCTTGATTCTGGGGCAGATGCTACGCTTATCCCTCAAGAGGCAATAACACGGTTGGCGCTAGAATCGATCTCAGAGATGAATTTCCGCATGACGGGTTTCGATGGGAGCGCGCAATTTGCCCAGGCCGTATATCTGGAACTCCTCTTTCTTGGCCGGACTTTCCGTGGGGACTATTTGCCCATTGACCAGGAGTGGGGCGTCCTTGGGCGTAACATTCTGAACTTCGTACCGCTATTCTTCGATGGTCCGCGCTTGACATGGGGTGAGTACCGGCGCGTATAGATACGGCTGATAGTTAAAGCCCACACGAAACACCATTCAACCGCACGCAGCTATCGGAATCCTTTTTAGTTGTGAAATCCTATTCCTTTGGATAGGAAAAGCCAATCTCTCAAGTGCGATGAGGAGCGTAAAATGACCACCGAAACAGAAGGTAAACTCGGAACTATGCCCATGGACAGGGAGGCCGCCTTCGAGGACAAGGACGAAGCGAAGCGTCCGCGTTCCTCGGTTGGGGCAAGCGTGACCCTGCGCGTATTCCGGGGCGACGCCGAGGGTGGCACCGAGACCGACTACGAAGTGCCTACCTTCCCAGGCATGGTGGTCCTCGACGCCATACATCACATCCAGGCCCATAACGACAGCACCCTTTCGTGCCGGTGGAACTGCAAGGCGGGCAAGTGCGGCTCGTGTAGCGCCGAGATCAACGGTCAGCCTCGCCTACTGTGCAAGGCCCGCGTCCGCGACTACACTGACGGCTCAACGCCTATCCTGGTCCACCCGATCAAGTCCTTCCCCATCATCAAAGACCTTGTGACCGACGTATCGTGGAATTACCGCGTGTCAGCGAAGATTACCCCCTTCACGCCCGCAGCCGACGCTCCCAGGCCGCTCGTTATGCAACAGATAGATGTGGACCGCATCCAGGAGTTTCGTAAATGCATCGAGTGCTTCCTCTGCCAGGACGTGTGCCACATCCTGCGCGACCACAACCGTAAGGACGCTTTTTATGGCCCGCGCCAGCTCATCAAGCTCGCCAACCTCGACATGCACCCCTACGATAGCCTGGACCGCCGCCAGAGGATACGTGAGGAGGCGGGTGTTGGTTTCTGCAACATCACCAAGTGCTGCTCCGAAGTATGCCCTGAGCATATCAACCTGACCGACAACGGTATTATCCCCTTGAAGGAGCGCGTAGCCGACATCTACTTCGACCCGCTCATGTGGGCGGCCCGCAAGCTAAGCAGAGGGCAGAAGAAACAGCCCGATCCAGGCATGAGACTTGAAGAACCTGCTGCTTTTGTAGAAGAGCCTGTGACTGCTCCTCGCCTCGGTCTGCGAGACCAGACCGGCCCTCTGGTAGTGAAAGATGATATTATCTTCGACTCCACCAACCCGAACATCGCCAGGGCAGCGAGGCGCTCCAGAGTCTTGAGTGAAGATGAAACGGATGGTAACAATACCGGTAGATAACTTTTACCTCCACTGTGAGCAGCGTTATTCGGCCTGGGTTCGCACACCCAGGCCGTGCTATAATTGGAGTAAGATAACGAGGTGAGGGGCATGGCGCGCCATGCCCCTACGGGCAATCTGTACGTCGAGGGCAATTATGAAGACCAAGACCGAAGCCACAATCGAAGACCTGTACCACATACCTGAGGATGGAAAGGCTGAAATCGTTGACGGGGAGATAGTGCTTATGGCCGCCTCCGGATTCTTGCCCAGCCGAGCAGCTGGGGCAATATATTCAAGCCTGCGCAATTACGAGCGAGCCACCAGATCAGGTTTTGCTTTTGGCGATAACGTAGGCTTCCATGTCTATCTTCCCAGGCGGAAATCCTTCAGTCCAGATGCCGCCTTCTACACTGGTCAGCCTAGCGGCATGAAGTTCCTCGAAGGCGCACCCGTCTTTGCAGCTGAGGTGCGCAGTGAGAATGACTACGGTCCTGACGCCGAGCGCCAGATGGCTCGAAAGCGCGCAGACTACTTCGCCGCAGGCACGTCTGTGGTGTGGGATGTGGACCTGTTGTCAGAAGATGTTGTGAGAGTATACCGGGCTTCCGCTCCAGACGAGCCTACCACTTACAGCCGAGGGGAAATGGCTGAGGCTGAGCCTGCCGTGCCTGGCTGGGAGATGCCTGTGGACGAGTTGTTTGCCTAGCAGGCGGCCAGAAGAAGTACGCATGACACTATCCACTCCCACAATGGCCGAAGCGCATAGTCCCTTCGCGCATCTCACCGCGAGCACCATCAAGCACGTATTCGATGCTTATCACGCCGAGTTCAAGGTCATCACCAGGCGCGCCAAAGAGCGATTTGAGCAGTGTGACTGGCACGGCTTGCATGAGGACGCCGAGCAGAGATTAGACCTCTACAAGAGCCACGTAGCCGACGCCCTGCGCCTTATAGACGAGGGGCTGGGTGAGCGCGCCGCCGACAAAGCATTGTGGACGTCAGCGAAGGAGACCTATAAGCGGCTCATATCCAACCTGGATGACTTCGACCTCGCCCAGAGCTTCTATAACTCGGTAGCGATGCGCGCTAACATCCCCGATCTTGCGGCAGGCATAGACCCTTCAGTAGCCTTCGATGGCTCCGAATTCGAGTCGGTCCCACCCGCAGTTGGGGAAGCCGTTTACAATACCTTCAACAAAGCAGATGGCACCGGCACCATGCTTCGGGAGGTGCTGGAAGCATATCCATTTGAGTGCGGCTACCGCGACCCGGAGCAAAGCGCTACTCTCGCTGCTGAGGAGATTGACGCCTATTTGCAACACACCCGTCCGGGCCATAGCATTAAGGCTATAGAGATGGCGCAACCTATCTTTTACAGGGGTAAGGTTGCTTACCTGGTGGGGCGCATCCGCACTGCCTCAGGCTTTTGCCCTTTAGTGCTTGCTCTCGTCAACAGCGACGAAGGTGTGTGGGTCGACGCGGTATTGCTTACTGAGAACGAGATCAGCATCGTCTTCAGCTTCGCCCGCTCTTACTTCTTCGTTGAGGTGAACAGGCCACGCGCTCTCGTCTTCTTCCTGAAGTCGCTCATGCCGCTCAAGCCTATAGCCGAGATTTACATCTCTCTCGGCTACAACAAGCACGGTAAGACCGAGCTGTACCGTGACCTCATGCGCCACCTTGCCAACACGTCTGACAAGTTCGTGATAGCGCCTGGGGAGCGCGGCATGGTCATGACGGTTTTCACCCTCCCCTCCTACGATGTGGTCTTCAAGATTATCAAAGACACCTTCGATTACCCGAAGACTACGACGCGCAAGGAGGTCATGGACCACTACCACATGGTCTTCCGGCATGACCGCTGTGGACGCCTGGTAGACGCTCAGGAGTTTGAGCACCTCCGCTTCGACAAAGAGCGCTTTTCGCCGGAGCTGCTCGAAGAGCTGTTGGGGGTGGCGGCAAGAACGGTCTCTGTAGACGGCGATTCCGTTATCATAAAGCACCTGTATACGGAGCGCAGGCTGGTGCCTCTCAACCTGTACGTCAAGCAGGTGCCTACCGAGGCCGCAACCGACGTCGTGGCCGATTATAGTCGCACCATCAAGGAGCTTGCCTTCACGAATATATTCCCAGGAGACATCCTCCTCAAGAACTTCGGCGTAACGCGGCACGGCAGGGTAGTCTTTTACGACTACGATGAGCTATGTTTCCTCACCGATTGCACCTTCCGCAAGATGCCCGAATCTTCGGACTATGACGATGAGCTGAACGCCGATCCCTGGTTCTCAGTGGGCGAGATGGATGTCTTCCCGGAGGAGCTAAAGACTTTCCTGGGTCTCCCTCAACCTCTAGCAGATGTTTTCTTTCAGGAGAACAGCGAGCTATTCGATGTACCCTTCTGGGCCGACTTGCAGGCCCGCCACCGTGCGGGTGAGGTGATCGATATTTTCCCGTACAAGGATGAAAAGCGATTGGTGCCGGATGACACAAATGGCGGGTAAATGGTCCTCATAGGGGGCGCATCAGGGTTATTATAGGAGCCATAGGCTATGACTACTCAACAGGTTTCACAGCATAGGTCAATAGAAGTTACTGGTTCAGTCTCGCCGGAGTACGCTGAGATACTTACCCCGGAGGCGCTGGCGTTCGTCGCTACCCTGGTACGCGAGTTCGACCCCACACGCGAGACCCTCCTACAACATCGTATTGAGCGCCAGGCTGAGATTGACTCGGGTCATCTCCCCGACTTCCTGCCAGAAACTGCCTCCATACGACAGGGTAAGTGGACCGTCGCACCTGCGCCCCCGGACCTCCAGGACCGCCGCGTAGAGATCACCGGACCCGCCGGGGACCGCAAAATGGTCATCAACGCTCTCAATTCCGGCGCGAAGGTCTTCATGGCCGATTTTGAGGACTCCCTGTCGCCGACGTGGGAAAATGTAATTGGAGGGCAGATCAACCTGCGAGATGCCGTCAGTCGCACAATCACATACGCCAGTCCCGAAGGGAAGAGCTACGCTCTCAATGAGCGGACAGCCGTACTCATGGTCCGTCCGCGGGGGTGGCACCTCGTTGATAATCACGTGCTCATTGACGGTGAGCCAGTCCCAGGCGGCCTTCTAGACTTCGGCCTCTACTTCTTCCACAACGTACGCGCCCTTCTCGATAGTGGCACAGGACCATACTTCTACCTCCCCAAGATGGAGAGCCATCTGGAGGCGCGCCTGTGGAACGACGTTTTCGTGATGGCGCAGGACCTCCTCGGCATACCCCAGGGTACCATCAAAGCCACCGTGCTGATCGAGACGATACTTGCGGCCTTCGAGATGGACGAGATACTGTACGAGCTGCGAGAGCACTCGGCTGGTCTAAACTGCGGGCGGTGGGACTACATATTCAGCTGCATCAAGAAGTTCCGCAACCTGCCCGGCTTCATATACCCCGACCGTGCGCAAGTGACCATGACCACCCACTTCATGCGCTCCTACTCGCTCCTGGCGATAAAGACCTGCCACCAGCGAGGAGCGCACGCGATGGGCGGCATGTCGGCCTATATACCGGTGAAGAACAAGCAGGAGGAGAACGAACGCGCCATGGATCAGGTACGCGCCGACAAGCTGCGCGAGGCGGGAGACGGCCACGACGGCACCTGGGTGGCGCACCCAGGATTGGTGCCTATAGCCCTGGAGGTTTTTGACGAGGCTATGCCCACACCCAACCAGGTGGACCGCCTGCGCGACGACGTTCAAATTACCGCCACAGACTTGCTGTCTGTGCCCGAAGGGACTATTACGGAGGGAGGTCTGCGTCTGAACATCAACGTGGCGGTGCAATACATGGCGGCCTGGTTTGGCGGGTCGGGGGCGGTCCCTATCTTCAACCTGATGGAAGATGCCGCGACCGCAGAAATCAGCCGCTCCCAGATATGGCAGTGGCTGCATCACCCCCAGGGCAGCCTGGAGGATGGGCGCAAAGTCACACTGGAGCTCTTCCAGAAGCTGCTCGCTGAGGAGATGGCTAAGATCGAGGCCACGCTCGGCCCTATAGCACTCCACTCAGGCCGCTACGACGCGGCACGCCAGTTGCTCATCAATCTCTCGACCTCTGACGATTTCATAGAGTTTCTAACGATACCCGGATATGAATGGCTATAAGCCCTTCTTTTCATTCAACCCTTCGGGTTGAATGAAAAGAAACAAGAAATAAAGTTTCCTTCCTATTCTTCACCCTAAGGGTGAAGAATAGGAAGGAAAAGAGGAGGATACGATGGTCAATGGCGACCTGGTAGGGCTGGCCCAAAGCTGGGCCAATGAACAACGCTGGGACGGCATCACCCGCCCATATTCACCCGAAGATGTGCTCAAGCTCCGAGGCTCGGTGCGAATAGAGCATACCCTGGCGCGCATGGGGGCGGAGCGCCTCTGGGATCTCCTGCATACCGAGGAGTACGTGCCTACGCTGGGCGCGCTCACGGGCAACCAGGCGGTGCAGCAGGTCAAGGCGGGCCTCAAGGCTGTCTACCTTAGCGGCTGGCAGGTGGCGGCGGATGCCAACCTTGCCGGGCAGATGTACCCCGACCAGAGCCTCTACCCGGCCAACAGCGTGCCGCATGTCGTGCGCCGCATCAATTCGGCATTGCAGCGCGCCGACCAGATACACCACTCCGAAGGTGACGACAGTACCTACTGGTTCGCGCCCATCGTGGCCGACGGTGAGGCGGGGTTCGGCGGCCCGCTCAACGTCTTTGAGCTGACAAAGGCGATGATAGAGGCAGGTGCCGCCGGGGTGCATTTTGAGGACCAGCTTGCCTCTGAGAAGAAGTGCGGGCACATGGGCGGCAAGGTGCTCATCCCCACTCAGCAGGCGGTGCGCAACTTGGTAGCAGCTCGTTTGGCCGCGGATGTGATGGACGTGCCCACAATCCTCCTCGCTCGCACCGATGCCAATGCCGCCAGCCTCCTCACCAGCGATATTGATCCTGCCGACGAGCCGTTCCTGACAGGGGAGCGTACCTCAGAGGGCTTCTTCAGAGTGCGTTGCGGCTTGGACGCGGCGATAGCGCGTGGCCGCTCCTACGCTCGCTACGCCGACCTGATGTGGTGTGAGACCGCCGAGCCGAACCTGGACGAAGCTAAACGTTTCGCTGAGAGCATACATGACTATTACCCCGGCAAGCTCCTGGCTTACAACTGCTCGCCCTCTTTCAACTGGGCGAAGAAGCTGGACGCTACCACCATCGCCAATTTCCAGCGAGAGTTGGGCGCGATGGGTTACAAGTTCCAATTCGTCACCCTGGCGGGGTTTCACGCGCTCAACTACAGCATGTTTACGCTGGCGCACGACTACCAGGAGCGCGGTATGGCCGCCTACTCCGAGCTACAGCAAGCCGAGTTCGCCTGTGAGCCGGAGGGTTATACCGCCTCCAAGCACCAGCGCGAGGTCGGTACGGGCTACTTCGACCAGGTAGCCCAGGTAATCGCCGCAGGCCAGTCCTCGACGGTGGCGCTGGCAGGCTCGACGGAGCAAGAGCAGTTTCACTAATTGGGCATTTCAAAGCCCGCCGTAGGGGCGGTTCACGAACCGCCCTTATGGATTACATCTCATGCTTAGAAATGCACTCTAAAATGGATTGGGGATAAACGACAAATTCGCATCAAAATCGAGGTTTGTCTTCAATTCCGAACCTTCTCTATTACCTCTCCCCCATTACGTTAATATAATCACTATCTTAAGGTCTTCTTATGGGTGAAATCCATTCTCTAAGGCCTTCTTAAGTGCGTGGTTGGTAATATATGTGCAGAGAGATAAATAAAGCATCTCACAACAAAACAAAAACCAATAAAAACCAAACACAACAAACACAATAAACACCAGAAGGAGATATAGAACAACAATGAACCTCGTATCAAAGATCGGAAAGGCAATCAGGACACTAGGCGTTATGGGCATCATGCTCGCACTGGCAGGTTTCACAGCTTCGGCTGCTCCCTCCGCCTCAGCTTCGTCCATCGTAACCGGCGATGCTGGCGTACTCTCTATGTACGTGCAGTTCAACAACAGCGTAATGGACACCAACATAGCTGACGTGGTCGTGCAGAATGCTCGCGGCGTAGTCGTGGCCAAGGGAAAGACCACCATCGACGGTGCGTATAGTGCCAAGCTTCTGCCCGGCAGCTACAAGGTAACTGTGAGCGCGAATGGTTACAAGCCATACACGCAGAGCGTAACGATCACCTCGAGCCAGACCTCGGAGATGAAAGTCGCACTCGAGACCCGCAATGGCCCTGCCGCCCGCCGATAATCCGGTAATCGTGTAGCAAAACCTGAATATAATAAAGAGAGTGTCGACAATCGGCACTCTCTTTATTATCTTTACCCATTTCACGTTTGACGCTTCGTAAGCAAGAAGATGATCGCGGTTGAATCTATCCTTTATCCCTTATCCTTTTTCCTTTTCATCCTCCCGCCCAAACGTTCGATGCCTTCTTCGGGAAGAGTATCGGGAAGAGGGCGCGGGCGTCGTCGTTGTTTGCTGAGCAGTCGGGGTAGGCGTGCTGTAGCTCTTCCATCGTACGGTAGCCAAAGAGGATTTGCAGGAAGGTAAGGTCTGGAAACGCCGCGTCCCCTTCCTCAACCCGATCCGGCTTCCACCCTTCTACCGTGATGCGCCCTCTATCGAACTTGAAAAGGATGCCGCTCCGGTAGAAGCTCACTTTCATCTCTCCCGTGTAGCCCCATTGTGGCGAGTCGGCAAGCCGCTTCTCGAGCGCGGGGATGATGTGGCGCACGAATGTCGGTACGTCCGGCACGCGGATGTACCAGGCGTAGGGCTTGCGTGTGCGAGGGAGCCTATCAGAGACAGTATCGTATACAGGGTGAGTCTCTCCGAGCGAAAAGGCGAATGCCCCGAATTCGGTCCCATCCCGCTTTGCATACTCCTCACCCGTGGCGGCCATGTAGCGAATAACGCTTGGCGTCACCGAGAGCCACGCTACACCTGGCTTCAGTTCGTACATGCGTGCCCCTAACCCCGGCCCCCATAGCTTCGTCCCATGCGCCAGTACGCCAACCGCTTCACCCTCTAGAGTCTCGATTATGCGTAGCTCATTACGAAAATCGCTCTTCTCGCTACGCCCCTCGATATCGTAGCGCCAGAGCGCCTCGTCGCGCATGGAGGCGAGCAGAGAGCGCGAGGTAGCCTGCTTATACAACTCTGAAATAAACGGGACATCCTCTGTTGTGGCACGCCTGAAGCTGTATGGCTCGGCCTCGCCTTCCTTCAGCTTGGGGATGTGCGGCTTGAAACCTACTCGCCCGCCGCCCAGGTTCACCGTCATCTCATAGCCGAATTGGCGATAATACCAGGGTATGCCCGTGATGCCCTGCACAAGCTCCCCTCGCTCGGCGCTCCATTTGTGCACCTCGTTGAACTGGGCGCGAACGAGCCCGCGCCTGCGATACTCTGGGTCGGTGCTGACGATCTCCGGCTGCCCGAAGAGGAAAGGGATACCCTCGTAGGTCCATATCTGCGAGAAGAGGCCGATAGAGGATACGATCTTGCCCGCCTTTGTGTCCTCTACTAAAGTAAAATCTCCCGGCCTCAAAGTGGGGTGCTCCCCACTCATCAGGTCGAGCATCCAGGCGTGCAGCCCCACGTTGGGACCTGTCTCTCCTATATCTACCAGGTGGGTTGCGTGGAAGTCTGACAGCGATTCGCGGTCTTCAGGTGTGGCACGGCGCAGGATGAGGCCGTCGCCCAGGTCTTGCAGGACCTCTTTCTTGGTCATCAGCTCTTGCGACAATGTATTCTCCTTATGTGTGATTATCGGTCCAGCATAGCATAGGGCACATAATGCTGCATCGGACCGAAGCCCTATCTTGATCCTTATCTCTCACAATTCAGCACGCAACGTAAACGTTCAGATTAGAAGCCGTAGGGGCGACCCTCGCGGTCGCCCTGGTAGAGCAAGATCGCACCTCCTGAACAGGGCGACCACAAGGGTCGCCCCTACGGCGATTTCTCTACCCCAATTCCGACCGCTTATCACGCAACCACGAATTGTGAGAGAGAGTAATCTGTTTTATAATTTCCTCGCTTGCTATCAGCTAGGAAGGACAATAGCTTTGGCGGAAACCCCCCTACGGCGACAGTATCTCCAAATCAAAAGCCAATATCCAGACACCATCGTATTCTTCAGACTGGGCGACTTCTACGAGACCTTCGATGATGATGCCGCTATCGTTGCCCGTGTATGCGACGTGGTCCTCACCTCGCGTCCCACCTCGAAGGACCAGCGCATACCGATGGCAGGGGTGCCCTACCACTCCGCCGAAGGCTACATATCCCGATTAGTTCAGGCCGGGTATAAAGTAGCGGTTGCCGAACAATTGTCCGCGCCCGCTGTGGACGAGGAGACCGCAGCACGCCGCATCCGCCTGGGGAAGAAAGAGTCGAGCCTGACCGCGAATTGGGCCGAAGCAGGCGTACCCGGCCACCAGGTGGGTAAAGGCCGCGAGCTTGTAGAGCGCGACGTCGTGCGCGTAATCACCCCCGGTACGGTCACCGAGCCGGGTATGCTCGATGAGCGGCGCAACAACTACATCGTGGCCGCGCTCATCGAAGCAGAGAGCGCGGGCATCGCTTACGCCGATATCACCACCGGCGAGTTCGCCACCACCGAGATACGCCGTCCCGCCTCGGAGCTATCTCTCGCCGTTCAACAGGAACTGGACCGCCTCCACCCGGCTGAAATCCTCGCCCCCGACGAGTGGCAAGATGCTTCCGAGCGAGGAGGTAGAAGCGCGTATCGGGCGTGGGCTGCGGGGACGGACGACGGACGACGGACGACGGACGACGGAGAGAGACAATCTAAGAGCCACAATGGGAATAGTCCGCACTCCGAATTCCGCACTCCGCACTCCACAGCCACTCCGGTAGATACATGGACCCTCGAACAGGCCAGGCGGAGGCTTCTGAAGCACTTCGGTGCGGCGTCGCTAGAGCCTTATGGGTGTGCCCGTCTTCCTCTGGCGACGCGTGCTGCCGGGGCCTTACTGGCTTATATCGGTGACACCAACCGGTCGGCCTTACAGCAACTCACCCGCCTCGTTACTTACTCAACCGAGCAATACATGGCGCTCGACCCCCACACTCGTCGCAACCTGGAGATAGCCGAGAGCCAGGGTGGGCGTCGCAACTCCCTCTTATTCGTGCTGGACGAGACGCGCACTGCTATGGCCTCGCGCCTCCTTGCCAGGTGGCTGAACCAGCCGTTACTCGACCTCAATCGCCTCAACTCCCGCCAGGATGCCATCGAGGCATTCGTGGATAACGCCGCCCTGCGTGTGGAGCTACGCGACCTCCTGAACAACCTCCCCGACCTCGAACGCCTCACAACACGCATAGTCCAGGGGACCGCCGGGCCGCGTGAGCTGGTAGCCGTCAAAACGTCTTTAGATAGGCTGCCGGATATACATGCGACGCTGGCTATGGGAGTTGGACGACGGACGACGGACGACGGACGACAGGCGATAAGTGAGAATCTGTCCCAGGGCGATTCCGAAACCCAAAATCCAAAATCCAAAATCCTCAATTCTCTGGCCTCCCGCATCCAGCCCTGCGAGGACCTGTCGGACCTTATAGGGCGAGCAATCGCCGACGACCCTCCCGCTCTAATCGGCACAGGGGAGGCGATACGCCCAGGCTTCAGCACCGATTTGGACAACTTTCGCGCCGCCTCAAAGGACGCGAAAGCCTGGATAGCGGGCCTGGAAAACCAGGAGCGCGTGCGTACAGGCATCAAGGGCCTCAAGGTAGGGTACAACAAGGTCTTCGGCTATTACATCGAGATATCCAATGCGGGAGCGGACGCCGTTCCAAAAGATTACATACGTAAGCAGACCCTCGTGGGGGCCGAACGCTACATCACACCTGAGTTGAAAGAGTACGAAAATCTCATCCTGAACGCTCAGGAGAAACTGGTAGAGTTAGAGCGCGCGGCCTTTGGCGAGGTATTGAAGCAGGTGGGCGCGTCGTCGGCACGGCTTATGGGGGTAGCGGAGGCCCTGGCACTTCTTGATGTGTTCGCGGCACTAGCTGAGGTGGCGGTGCGCCACAGCTACACGCGCCCCAGACTTGACGACAGCCCTGTACTTGACATAAGAGAAGGGCGTCACCCCGTAGTCGAGCGTACTTTGCGGGACGAGCAATTTGTGCCCAACGACGCGCACCTGGACAGCCGTGACGCGCAGGTGATCATCCTCACAGGCCCGAACATGGCGGGCAAGAGCGTTTATATCAAGCAGGTGGCGCTCATCGTGCTGCTGGCGCAGATCGGCTCGTTCGTGCCTGCCGAGGAGGCGCACATCGGCCTGGTGGACCGCATTTTCACAAGGGTGGGCGCGCAGGACGATATAGCCACCGGGCGTAGCACCTTCATGGTGGAGATGGAGGAAACCGCGTACATCCTTCACCACGCGACCTCGCGCTCGCTCGTCATCCTGGACGAGATTGGGCGCGGCACCTCCACCTACGACGGCCTGGCGATAGCCCGTGCCGTGGTGGAGTACATCCACAACTCCCCACGCCTGCAATCCAAGACCCTATTCGCCACTCATTACCACGAACTGACCGAGCTTGAGAAGCTCCTGCCCAGGGTCCGCAACTACAACGTGGCGGTGGCCGAAGAGGGTGAGCGTGTGGTCTTTCTGCACAAGATAGTGCCGGGCGGGGCAGACCGCTCGTATGGCATACATGTGGCGCGCCTCGCAGGGCTGCCAAGAGCCATCTTGCGAAGGGCCGAAGACATCCTCGAAGACCTGGAGCGCGGCGGCACCAAAGAAGCCCGCCGTAAAGCGATGCAACAGCCCGTTGACGAACGCCAATTAGCCCTCCCATTCGCCCAGGCCATTACCGACCCTATTCGGGATGAACTACGCCGTTTACGACCCGAAGAGATGTCGCCTCTTGAGGCATTAGGAGTGCTGTATGAGATGCACAAGAAAGCCCAGGAGAGTTAAACTGACCTGACATTTATTGGGAGGTAATTACTATGAAAATCAAAGTAATAGTGCATGAAGCAGAAGAGGATGGGTATTGGGCCGACTCCCGCCCAATGTAGAAACCAAAAGTGAACGGCACATAGACTTCTCTTAAGATGTGCCGTTCACTTTTACAGACGACCTTAAGATATTAGCCCTGATATAGGCAAGAATAGAGGCGGGCGCACGCGCCCACCTCTATTCTTGCCTCAATTACATTACGCTCCCTTAGCCACGTACACCGTTTCTTCAATTTTTTTTTCGCCGCTCCATTCCGTTACGTGGCCGCAACGGGTGCATTTGACCTTTTGAGGGCCGTCGGCACGCTGGGTACGCCCCATGACGGTCATAATGCCGCCGCACTGCGGGCAGGGCATCGGCACGGGCTTGTCCCACAGTGAGAAGTCGCACTGAGGGTAGCGGCTGCATGAGTAAAATACCTTGCCCCGCTTGCTCTTCTTCTCAATGATCTGCCCCTCGCCGCACTGCGGGCACTCCACACCCAGGCTGACCACGATTGGCCGGGTGTAGCGGCACTTGGGGAAGCCTGAGCAGGCGATGAATGGCCCGTAGCGACTCTCGCGTATAACCAGCTCGTGGCCCGATTCGGGGCATAGCTCCCCCGTCTTTTGCGCTTCCGGCCTGGCGACCTCGATGCGGCCAACTGTCTTTTCGGCCTGGGCGAGCGCGCTCTCAAGCGGCCCGTACATCTCCGCTATCACAGGCACCCAGGGGCGCGTCCCCTCGGCAATCTCGTCAAGCTCCTCCTCCATGTTGGAGGTGAAGCCCACGTCCACTACCTTCGGGAAGTGCTCCACCAGCAGGTCGTTCACCGCGATGCCAAGCTCAGTGGGTGCGAACTTCTTCTCCTCCAGCACCACGTAGCCGCGCTCCTGTATCGTGGAGATGATAGGCGCGTATGTGGAGGGGCGACCAATACCTTGCTCCTCCAGCGTCTTTACCAGCGTGGCCTCGGTGTATCGAGGCGGCGGCTGGGTGAAGTGCTGGTCGGGCCATAGCTTCAGGAGGTCGAGCAATTCCCCTTCGGTAAGAGGAGGCAGGGCTGCCTTGTCCATCTCGTCCTCGGCGTCACCCGCGTCCTGCCCTTCCCGGTAGACCGCTATGAACCCATCGAACTTGATGACTGATCCTACTGCTCTGAATGTATACGGGCGCTTTGCGGAGGATTGAGGATCAAGGACTGTTATTCGTCGTCCGGCCCCCACATCCACCGTCGTCTGGTCGAATATAGCGTTCGCCATCTGGGAGGCGATGAAGCGCTGCCAGATTAGGCGGTAGAGCTTGTACTGGTCGTTGGAGAGGTACTGCTTTATGCTCTCCGGGTCGCGGGCGGACGAAGTGGGGCGTATCGCTTCGTGCGCTTCCTGGGCACGCGGAGCCTTGCTCGCGTACCTGGGGGGCGTGGCCGGTACGTATTGCTTGCCAAAGCGCGTTGCTATTACCTCCCGTGCCTCTTGCTGCGCGATGCTCGCCACGTTGGTCGAGTCGGTCCTCATGTAGGTGATGAGACCGGTGGAGCCTTCAGCCCCCAGGTCAACGCCCTCGTATAGCTGCTGCGCTATCATCATCGCCTTGCGCCCGCCGAAGTTCAGCTTGCGCGAGGCTTCCTGCTGTAGCGTGGACGTGATGAAAGGGGCAGATGGTCGCCGCTGCGTCTCTTTCTTCTTGACGCTCTCGACCACATATTCCGCGCCCTTGAGGTCATCAACGACCGCCTTGGCTTCAGCCTCGTTCTTCAGCTCGGCCTTCTTGCCCCGTATCTGGTTGAGGGTCGCGTGGAAGGCGTCTTTCTTCTTGCCGGAGGGGCGCTTGCTCAGGTCGGCCTCTATGGTCCAGTACTCCACCGGCACGAAAGCCTCTATCTCGCGCTCGCGCTCCACGATGAGGCGCACGGCTACGCTCTGCACGCGGCCCGCCGACAGCCCGCGCCGCACCTTCTTCCAGAGTAGAGGCGAGAGCCGGTAGCCAACCAGCCTGTCCAGCACGCGGCGCGCCTGCTGAGCGTCTACCAGGTGCATATCTATCTGCCTGGGGTTGGCGACGGCCTCCTGTATCGCGTGGGGCGTAATCTCATGGAACTCTACCCGAAAGACGGGCTGGTTGTGGTCGCCCGCGCCCGTCACCTCGCGAACGTGCCAGGCTATGGCCTCACCTTCGCGGTCGGGGTCGGTCGCCAGGTAGACAGCTTTGGCTGCCTGCACCCTGGCCTTGAGGTCTTTGACCGTCTTGCTCTTGTCGCGGGGCACCACGTACTGTGGGTTGAAGTCACGCTCGACATCAACACCAAGGGTAGATTTGGGTAAGTCGCGGACGTGGCCCATGCTCGCCTGCACGCTGAAGCCGCGCCCCAGGTACTTGGTTATCGTCCTGGCCTTCGCGGGCGACTCCACGATTACCAGGCTGTTGCCCCTGGCGATGGGCGCGCTGCTCTTGCCTCGCGCAGTAGACGCAGCCCTTGTAGGGGCGGTTCGCGAACCGTCCGCTTTGGCACGGCCCGCAGCCGTCTTGCTACCGGTACGCCTCGTCGTGGAAGCCTTCTTAGTTGTTTTGCTTGCTGTGTCGCCTGTTTTCTTAGTGGTTGCCATTATCCGCCTTTATCCATCCTATCTCGAAGGAGAAACTCTATCTATTACTTCTAAACGTTACTGAGAATGCAATCGCGCATCACCCGCAAATCAGTCTACGCTCTGTACAGAGTGCATGTCAAGCTGTATAAATGGGTCTGAAGTAGTATTAATTGGAGGCTATGCAAACAATGACGCACAAACTCTATGCTGAGCTTGCCTCATGGTGGCCTTTGCTCTCTCCACCCGACGACTATCTTGACGAAGTCGCCTTCTTCCGGCAGGTGCTGGCGGCACAGGGTCTGCCGCCAGCACCCATATTACTCGAACTGGGCTGTGGTGGTGGCAGCAACGCGGTGCATCTCAAGGCGAACTTTGCCCACGTGACCCTTACCGATCTCTCGCCGCAGATGCTCGAAGTGAGCCGCACCCTCAATCCAGAGTGTGAGCACCTCGTTGGAGATATGCGCACGTTGCGGCTCCAGTGCACCTTCGACGTGGTCTTAATCCACGACGCCATCGACTATATGCTCACCGAGCACGACCTTCGCCTCGCACTTGAGACCGCCTTTATCCACTGCACCCCTGGCGGGCTGGCTCTCCTGGTGCCGGACTATGTGCGAGAGACTTTCGAGCCGGAGACTGACCACGGTGGCAGCGACGGCGACGGGCGCGCGTTGCGATACCTCGAATGGACGTACGACCCGGACGACACCGATACGACCTGCACGACTGACTACGTCTATCTGCTACGAGAAAGCAACCAACCGGTGCGTATAGTCCATGACCGCCACATTTGCGGACTTTTCCCGCGTGGCGAGTGGCTACGCTTGCTACGCGAAGTGGGCTTCCAGCCGGAGATCACACGCGACCAATATGAGCGCGACGTATTTGTCGCCCGCCGTCCGACCAGGTGAGGAATGGGGGCACGGTGCGCCCAGATAAACTTACTATTCTTTTTCTGTCAATTTTTCGGCCTTGCAAGGCCGAAAAATTGACAGAAAAAGAATAGTAAGTTTATCTGGGCGCACCGTG
>DATEOC010000075.1:0-21896 GCA_035274425.1 Chloroflexia bacterium | reverse complement strand
GAGCCTGTGTGGTTGAACCCAGCTCTCACCACATATCGGCTCTGTTTGCAATGTGGACACTGTGGGCACTCACGTTTTCTTTGTTCTGGTTCTTCCATAATTCCTATTTTATTGCTTATCTACCTTTTTTGTCACTCCCATCCCCGTGCTTGCAATTAAACCTTCCTTTCCGTATAATACAGGCTGACTCGCCAGATAGAGTTTGCGTACATAAGTTCCCCATTGGCAAATTCCAGGCTTAGTGGTTGCAATTACACCTCCCCGCAACTGCCTGCCGTGACCTTTGACACGACTCCCCCTGGCGGCTACTCTTACCACTTTTAAGGATGGTGTGGATGAACGACGATCAACTCAGACAGCCCCAGGATACACGGGATACGGCGGATGCTCAGGATAGCTCCGAGGGCAACAATGGCACGCACGACATGTACCGCATGGATGATATGGGCAATGCTGGCAGCGCGGAAAGCTCCGATATCGAAGCCCCAGCCATGAGCAGGAATGGAGAGAGCACCGGTGAGGAAACTACCGGCGAGGCAGATTCCGGCGAAGCTGCAACTATGAGCAGTGACGCTCATGCTGCCGAGGACGAGCAGACCTCCACCGGTGAAGATACGTCTGACATGAGTGCCACGCCTGACATATCTATGGACATGGCCGCAGATGAGAGCACCTATAGTGTGAGTGTGCCTGGCATGACCGAAGTATCGGATGCGTCCGATGCGCCTATGGACATGGCCGTAGACGCGAGCACCGGCTACACCGACATGGAAGCTCCAGAAGCACCTCAGACGTCCGGCAACGAAACTCCTGATGAGCGCCCAGGCCGTCCACCCCGCCCCCAGTACCCCTCTGACGAAGCACCATCTGATGAGATGGTAATCCACACGGCGCGTGACCCGCGCATGGATGAGATTGCCTCCAACGCCTCTATGGAAGACCTGATGAAGGCCTCCGAGCGCCAGTACCGCCCTATCAAGCACGGTGACGTCATAGAAGGCACCGTAATGAAGGTCGGTCGCGACGAAATCATGATAGACATCGGCGGTAAGACCGAGGGCGTTATATCGAGCCGTGAGTCCACAAGCCTCTCTGAGGAGGAGCGCGAAGCCCTCCAGATCGGCGATACCCTCCTTGTATCCGTAGTGCAGCCCCACAACAGCGAGGGCCAGGCTGTCCTCTCTCTCGACCGTGCTCGCCAGGAGAAGGCTTGGCGCGACTTGCAGAGAGCATTTGAAGCAGGTGAGACTATCAGCGCCCCCGTCGTCGGGCACAATAAGGGTGGCATACTGGTCAATATCGAGGGGATACGTGGCTTCGTCCCGTCCTCTCAAGTCTCCTCCCTACCCCCCGGCGAAGCGAACAAGCAAGCCGAGATGGCCCGGCTGCACAACCAGTCGATCCCCCTGAAGATCATCGAGATCAACCGCCACCGCAACCGCCTGATCCTCTCCGAGCGCCAGGCGATGCAGGAGCAGCGCGAATCGATGCGCGCCCGCCTCCTCCTGGAGCTACAGTCGGGCCAGATACGCCCAGGCACCGTCACATCGGTGTGCGACTTCGGCGCATTCGTCGACATCGGCGGGGCTGACGGCCTTATCCACCTCTCCGAACTATCGTGGAAGCGCGTGTCACACCCAAGCGAAGTGCTCAAGGTAGGAGATAGAGTAAACGTCTACGTGCTCTCTGTTGACCAGCATGAGCGCAAGATAGCCCTGTCGCTCAAGCGCACCCAGCCTGAGCCCTGGGAGACCATCACCGACCAGTACCAGCTAGGCCAACTGGTGAAGGGCACGATCACCCAGATTACCACCTTCGGCGCGTTCGCACGTCTGGAGGATGGTATCGAGGGCCTGATCCACGTATCCGAGCTTGCCGAGGGGCGCGTGGCGCACCCACGCAATGTGGTCAAGGAAGGCGAGCAGCTTGAGCTTAAGGTTATTCGCATAGACCCCGCCCGCAAGCGTATCGGTCTGTCGCTCAAGCGTGTCAACGAAGATGCCAACCGGGCTGCCGAAGGCGCAGAAGGTGAAGCTCCTGAGATGAGTGGCTCGGGGGACGCCGGTATGGAAGGTCAACCTTCTCCGATGCCTCAGCAAAGCTACGAATCGGAGCCGCCTCGCCAGGAACCGCGCCAGCAAGAGCAGCGCTCCCCTCGCCAGGCACCACAGGGCCAGGGCCAGGGCCAGCAGCGCGGCCAGCAAGGCCAGCGTCCGCCCAGGCCGCAACAACAGCCTCAGCAGCCCCTTACCAGCCAGAGCGAGGACTTCGAGCATCTTGGCGCGCTCGCCCAGGCCCTGGCAGCCCATACCCAGCAGGCGGCTACTCCTTCCGAAGATGAGGGTGGTATGCGGGAGGCCACCACACCTCCAACTGCGCCCGCCGAAGAGTCAGATCCAGGCGAGGTCGTAGGCTCCCTCTCCGGCGTCAACACCTCCGCTGACATGGATGCCACGAGCGCAATGGGCGATGCCGGAGAGGCAGATACGAGCGATACTGGTTCCGGGGACGACATGACGGAGCAGGCAGGTGGTGCCGATAGCCTGCCGGGCGACAAGAGCGATACCACCGCTACCGCCCCTGAGATGGGTGCGTTTGGTGCTGAGGAACCAGACAGCACAACTGACGAGGCCACCGACTCCGGTGATATGCCCTCGGAAGATGAGCAGGGCAATACGGGTGATACGTCCGCAGACGCAACCGAGGAAGCTGATGCCACTTCGGGTGACGAGAGTGCAGACACATCCGCCGAAACGGACACCTCTTCGGGTGACGAGGCGGATGAAGAGAGTACGGACACAGACGCTGGTGATGGTGATGAGCCTCAGGCCATGATGCCGTCCGCCGCAGATGCCTCCGACACCGAAACCGGCGATACGGGTGGTGAAGAAGACACAGACGCAGCTGAGGAAGAGACCTCCACATCTGACACCGATGCGGCTACCGACTCCGGCGATATGCCTGCCGAGGAATCTGAAGCCTCTATGCCCGCCGGCGAAAGCATGGAGAGCGAAGATAGCACCGATACCGAATCGGAAGTCAGTTCCGAAGAGGCTGATGCCGATAACGCTTCGCAATCCGACGCCAGCGCGGAAGGTGAGGATACGTCCTCAACGTCCGACTCCGGCGACGATGCCGGCAGCGGCGCGCCCAGCGGCTCGGAGGGTGCTCCCTCTACCGCCGACAGCGATGACAGTGGTGAGGACAATGAAGGCAAAGACGAGAAAGTTCAAGGCTAAGGTGAACATTCGTCATCAGTAATTCCGCATCGTAAGTGAGTGTGCTGACACACTAACAACTCTCTGAAAAGGACAAAATGAAGGTTCGGCTGCGCCGAACCTTCATTTTGTCCTTTTCAGACTCCCATCCCCATTGGGGAGTGGTACAACCTAGTCGAAGAGCTAGGCATTAAGTGTTGCCCTTTGCTCTTGACACACTACATGCTGAACGTTATCCTTAATACAGAAGAGGCGACAAATGGCGGTGGATAAAGCAACCGCCCGCAACCCCAAACCGTATTATATGTAGCGGCAGCATATTCGCTACGAGAGCAGTCCAATACACTACAAGCTGAGCGCAAGCCCTGGCCTCGGCACCCAACTTTCCACACGTACAGCTAACGTTTTCCTAACACGCACATGGTATAATAAACGGTATACGGGCAAACGAGGCGCGACCTATCCCGTTCTGAGAGTGAGATAAAGCTATGAGTGATCGATTTGACAAGTTTACGGAGCGAGCACGCAAGGTGCTACAGCTCGCGCAGGAAGAAGCTCAACGCTTCAACCATAACTACATCGGTACCGAACATATCCTCCTGGGCCTGGTGCGCGAGGGTGACGGTGTTGCCGCTCGCGTGCTCAATAACCTGGGTATTGAGCTACAAAAGGTGCGCTCAGCGGTGGAGTTCATCATCGGGCGGGGCGACCGCATGGTGATGGGCGATATTGGCCTCACCCCCCGCGCCAAGCGCGTCATCGAGCTGGCAGTGGACGAGGCCCGCCGACTCAACCATCACTACATCGGCACCGAACACCTTCTGCTTGGTCTGGTCCGTGAGGGCGAAGGCATAGCGGCAGGAGTTCTCGAGAGCCTTGGCGTATCCCTCGAGAAGGTACGCGCCCAGGTGATAGACGTCCTCAAAAGCTCCAGCGGCTACTCCTCCGGCAGCGGCAAGACTTCCAGCAAGACCCCTTACGTGGATGCCTTGGGCACTGATCTCACCGCGCTGGCAGCAGCAAACAAGCTGGGGCCGTTGATTGGCAGGCAGAAAGAGATAGAGCGCGTCATCCAGATACTGTCGCGCCGCACCAAGAACAATCCCGCCCTCATCGGTGAGCCTGGCGTCGGCAAGACCGCCATCGTGGAAGGTCTCGCCCAGCGCATCGTCAACAACGAAGTGCCTGAGACCCTACGTGGAAAGCGCGTGCTGGCCCTCGATATGGGAGCGCTGGTCGCGGGGACCAAGTATCGCGGCGAATTCGAGGAGCGATTGAAGAAAGTTGTCGCCGAGATCAAGGACAGCGGAGCTATACTTTTCATTGATGAATTACACACCCTTGTAGGCGCGGGCGCAGCCGAAGGCGCAGTGGATGCCGCTAATATCCTCAAGCCCGCCCTCTCACGCGGCGAATTGCAGACCATAGGTGCTACTACGCTCGATGAGTACCGCAAGTATATCGAGCGTGACGCTGCCCTTGAGCGCCGCTTCCAGCCCGTCCACGTAGATGAACCTACCCCCGAAGAGACTTTGCTTATCCTGCGCGGCATAGTCGGCCTGTACGAAGACCATCATGGCCTCAAAATCACCGACGACGCTCTCAAGGCTGCCGCCACCCTGGCTGCGCGCTATATCACTGACCGCTTCCTCCCTGACAAAGCGATAGACCTGGTGGACGAGGCATCCAGCCGCGTCAGGCTCTATCGCTCGGCCCAGCCTACCGGCTTGAAGGATGCGATGCAGGAGCTTGACGCCATCTCTAAGGAGAAGGATAGCCTGGTAGCCTCCGAGGACTACGAGCGAGCTACCGACCTGCGTGACCGCGAGCAGGCCCTCCGCAAGCGCATCACGGAGATGGAGGGGGACTTCGAGGCCGAGAAGAGCGCCGATACCCTCTACGTCACCGAAGAGGATATTGCCCAGGTGGTCGCTATGTGGACCGGCATCCCTCTGATGCGCATCGCTGGCGAAGAGTCGGAGCGTCTACTTCAGATGGAGACGGAGCTACACAAGCGCGTCATCGGGCAGGACGAAGCTGCGTCCAACCTCGCGAAAGCGGTGCGCAGAGCGCGTGCCGGCCTCAAGGACCCCAAGCGCCCTATCGGCTCATTCATCTTCCTCGGGCCGACGGGTGTTGGCAAGACCGAGCTAGCGAAGGCATTGGCCGAGTTCATGTTCGGCTCCGAAGACGCCCTTATCAAGATAGACATGTCGGAGTTCATGGAGCGTCACAACGTCTCCCGTCTCGTCGGTTCGCCTCCAGGCTACGTGGGATACGAAGAGGGTGGGCAACTCACCGAGGCCGTGCGCCGCAAGAGCTACTCCGTAATCCTCCTCGACGAGATTGAGAAGGCGCACCCCGAAGCGTTCAATATGCTCCTCCAGATCATGGAGGATGGCAACCTCTCGGACGCCAAGGGCCGTAAGGTGGACTTCCGCAACACCATCATCATCATGACCTCCAACGTGGGGGCAGACGTTATCAACCGCGATATGAACCTGGGCTTCACCGTCCGCAACGACGAGGCGAAGAAGGCCAAGCACGAATACGATGCGATGAAAGATAAAGTGCTCCAGGAGCTGAAGAAGAGCTTCCGCCCTGAGTTCCTCAACCGCCTCGACGCCGTAATCGTCTTCCACTCCCTCACAACTACCCACATCCGTGAGATCGCCAACCTGATGCTCACTCGCGTCCGTACCCAGCTCAAGGAGCAGACGATAGAACTTGAAGTCACTGACGACGCGATGGAGTTGCTGGCGAATCGTGGTTACGACCACAACTTCGGCGCACGCCCTCTACGCCGTATCATCCAGAACCTCATCGAAGACCCTCTTGCTGAGGGCATGCTAGAGCAGCGCTTCCAGCCTAACACCTCCGTCTACGTCACGGTAGAGGAAGGTCTGCTGAAGCTAAGCTCCCAGGATGAATACGACGCGGCTAATGCCCCCGTCAAAAAGGGCCGCAAGAGCAAAGCCAAAGAGGAAGAGCGCGAGCCTGAGCTTTCAGGCGCGGGCGCGGCGTCGGGAAGCGACGGAAAAGAATAGCGTAGTCGCTCAATAAAGATAGCAGTACGACAAAAAGCCCCAGGAGTTCTAGCTCGTGGGGCTCTTTCTTGGCTTGATTTACTGCCTACTTTGTCGTAACCGCTCTGGTCGCTATGCCGCCGCGGCTGCTCCGGACAGTGATGTTGACAGGGTTGCTAGTCCAACTCAACGTACCGGAATAGCGACCTCCTCCGTTACTCGTCAAATTGCCGATGAACTGGCCGGTCGAGGTCACGTACACAGACAGCGTTACGTTCGCAACCGAGCTTGTGGCCTCTACCTTCAGCTGCTTCTTCGAGACCGTATATTCGGCACGACTTATCGAGACAACATCAGGCACCGGCGTTGGCGTCGCTGTGCGAGTAGGCGTAGGAGGTAGGGTGGTGGCTGTAGCTGTAGCTGTGGCCGTGGCGACCACGGTAGGAATGGATGTTGAGGTCGGTGTACTCGAAGGTGGGGCTGACGAAACCGTGCGTTTGTAAATGCGGCCCTGAGCGAGGGGGCCGCCTACCTCATCGCCACCTACAGCTCCCCCTATCCAACCATTTTCAGCATCCAGGAACAGCGCTGCATAGAATGACGTGCGGGTGCCTACCGACTCGGTGGTCCAGGTAACCCCTGCGTCTGTGGTCCGTGCTACAAAGCCATAGTAGCCAGCGATCCAGGCGGTTGAAGGGCTTATCGCACTTACGGTATAGATACCGCTGGTGTACCCACTGTTCTGAGGAGACCACGTATTCCCGCCGTTCGTGGTGTGGATAACAGTACCCGCGCTTCCAACTGCCCACCCGTCATTTTGATTTGAGAAGGCTACGTCCATCAGCGGATATGACACGCCGCTGTTTTGCGCGACCCACGTGGCCCCACTATCGGTGCTCTTCAAGATGCCACCACTGTGACCCAGGGCCCATCCGGTAGTTGAATTCACGAAGTGCAGGTTGTTGAACCATGCGTTGCCGGAGGGGTGAGGCACCAAAGTCCAGCTAGTACCCCCGTCTGTAGAGCGAATAATGGTGTCGTAATGTCCGCTCACTGCAACGATTGTCTGGGTTGTAAGAGCCTCCACACCCGCAAGCCCGCCAGTCGAACTTATCCCCTGGTTTTGCCAGCTTTGCCCCCCGTCGGTCGTGCGGAAGAGGAAGCCGTTGCCGCCGACAACATCACCTGACACGGCAGCCCAACCGGTAAGGGCGTCTACAAAATCAATATCGCCGATGTTGCTTGAGCTTGTAGACATATAGAGGTTCAGCCGCCGCCAATTTTGCCCGCCATCGCTGGTTGACAGAAGCTCGGCATCGGACTGTGCCGCCCAAAGGTGAGTGGCATCTATCGCTTCGATAGCATATGTGTAGGTTGCTGAGCCGCTCTGCCGCGGCGTCCAGGTTGCTCCACCATCGCTGGTCGAGAAGATGTTGCCCGCCCCGCCTACAGCGACACCGTGCAGAGCATCCCCAAAGCTCACACTATTCAACGGGTAGCGGTTGTAGGGAGCGCTGCCAACCCCTCCGAATTGCTTGATCCAGGTAGCCCCGCCGTTGCTCGTGTGAATGATGTTCTGGCTGCTGCCTACAGCCCAACCATTTAGCGCATCCGAAAAGAAAACGTCGCTGGCCCAGGTGTCGGACGGCACGCTCTGCGATTGCCAGGTAGCCCCGCCGTCGGTTGTGTGCCTGGCTACATTGTCGCTTACATACCAACCTTCATTGTGATTGATGAAGAAGCCGCCTTGCGTGCCAGGAGCCAGGGTCCACCTATTCCCGCCGTCCGTGGTATGGAGCACTCCGGACGTGCTGAAAGCCACGCCGTTGGTAGAGTCGAAGAACTGGACGCTACCAACCGGAGCTGGCATACTCACCGTCGCCCAGGTCTGCCCGCCGTTGGTGGTCTTGAGCACTGTGTTAGAGCCGAACGCCGAAAAACCCGTATTTGCGTCGGCGAACTCGACATTGTATAAGGTGCCGATTGGGACTGTGGTTGATCCTTGCAGCCAGCTTTGACCGCCATCAGTCGTGTACAACAGCACATTGCCGACAGCCAACCCCCGCGACGCATCCTTGAATCGTACCGCGTTTAGTTGCTGATTGGTTCCGCTGTTTTGCTGGCTCCATGTTACCGCGCCATCTGTAGTGTGAAGGATAACTCCGCCTTCGCCAACGGCCCAACCTTCGGTGCTCGAAACCATATCTATGGAGTTCAACCCTTCCCCGGTAGGCATGGGGGATTGGCGTTCCCATGTGCCGGTGTTGGTGGCAGCAAGGGCTGACTGTGTAACAAAACCAACTGCCAGGAGGAGCATAAGCAGAAGGAATACCGATGTAGCAGCCATGATAGGCAGACGAATAGTTTTGGCTGTTGGCAGCAAACCGACAGGTTTGCGCTTGCCCGAACCAAAATCAGACGAATAATGCATTTTCTATTGTTCCTTTCATTTGTTCTGACTAAAATCCTACAATCGCAGTTGAATTGCTGGAAGCGTGGTTATTTGGTCGCCAACCAACGAGGGCTGACCAGAGGCTAAGGAGAAGCCTGCCAGGCTCAAATCATAATACGCGTGTGGTTACAATGCGGAAACGCTGTATGGTATTTGTATGGTCGGCTAAAGCAGCGGGGACTACACTCTCAGTCTCTACAACGCGGAAGGGTCATCTTGTCGGCTGCCTTTGACATCGTGGATTAGCTGAGATCGGCCACTAACTGCTGTAGACGGTGGTGCTCCTCTTCCAACTGACGTAACCCAATTATTAAGGGAGATGAGGGATAGCCGGTGACCAGTCCTGCAAGCGGAGCCTCCTCTACCTTCCTCGCACAGTTAGTTGTGGTAGATGCCAGCGTCTGGATCAGTAACCTGCTCGCGCACGATAGGAATCACACGTCGGCTGTTACGTGGATAAATAACCATCTAGTTAATGGAGGCAAGCTGGTAGCGCCAGTAATGCTGACATTGGAGACTGCTGGTGCTGTAGCAAGAATAGCGCAGAATCAGAGTTTAGCACACCAAATTACACTGTATATGTACCTGTTGCCATCTTTGCAACTCGTGCCTATAGATCAGTTTCTGCTAGATGAGGCTGTAGATATCGCCACTACATTCAGCCTCAAAGGTCCTGATGCTCTATATGTCGCTGTGGCTAAACAGCTAGCCATACCACTTATGACCTTCGACCATGAGTAGCTAACCCGTCCTGTCAGCATCATCACGACCATACAGCCATAACTCATAAATCAGCATACATCCGCTCTGGGTCATGTTATACTTAAGGGGGCCCAATTAGCGGAGGTTGATTTGCCTTCTAGACCGGTAATATTCCTGGATGACGGCGGCGTCATGAACGACAATAGCGTGCGCCAAGGGCAGTGGCAAAGCATGGTAGGTGAGTTCCTGGCCCCTATCTTGGGTGGCGAAGCCCAAGCCTGGGCCGGTGCCAACCGTGCAGTCATTGCGGGGATGTTTGCCTCTCAGGAGGCGTGGGAAGAGCGCCTGTCGGCAGCACCCGACTACGCGACCTTCGACTACCAGTACCACCTTGACTGGCTCTGCGGGATGTGCAGGCTCGTTGGAGTTGAGCCTCCGTCTGCTGATGAGAGTGTCAAACTGGGGAGGCGGGCAGGGGCGGCCATAATGCCTCGCGTGCACGCCGCCTTTCCAGGTGCTATAGAGGCTATTCGATTGCTACATAAGCGAGGCTATACCCTGCACACCGCCTCAGGCGAATCTTCGACCGACCTGGAGCTTTACCTGGACCCGATGGGAGTGCGCGACTGCTTTGGCCGCCTGTACGGGCCAGACCTCATAGGAACCTTCAAGAACGGCCCTCAGTTTTACGAGCGATTGCTAGCTGACGCAGAGGTAGCGCCTGCGGACGCGCTCGTGCTGGATGATAACCCCAAGTGCGTCGGTTGGGCAGAAGAGGCTGGGGCACGAAGCGTATTGGTGAGTAATGCTCTCCCGACATCTCAAGAGGCAACTTATGTGATTGCTCGCCTGGCCGATCTGCCTGGATTTATCGAGCAATTATACTGAACTAGAAAGCAAAGATATGCCCCCCAAATCGAAGACCCGCACCATGTTCGTCTGCCAGCAATGCGGCAGCGAGCAGTCTAAATGGACCGGACGCTGCCCCGACTGCGGCGAGTGGAATAGCTTCGTCGAGACGGTTACTACCTCTGCCACGCCTGCGTCATCCCTTAGCGCAGCGCGCACTTATGATAGCGCGACCGGCAACCGCCCGATCCCGCTTCCCCAGGTGCAGAGCGACAATTTCAAGCGTATCGCCATCCCAGGTGAGGAGTTCAACCGCGTGTTGGGCGGTGGTATTGTGCCTGGGTCCCTAACCCTCATCGGGGGTGAGCCTGGCATAGGCAAGTCCACTGTGCTTTTGCAAGTAGCAGCAGAGCTTGCCTTATGGGGCGATTCCCCAGTCCTCTACGTCTCAGGTGAAGAGAGCGCACAACAGATAAAGCTACGCGCCCAGCGCCTCGATCTCAACCCCGAAAAGCTCCTCCTCTTATCCGAGACCGACCTTGAAGCTGTATTGGCGCATATCGAAGGGTTGCAGCCGGGCATGGTCATCATCGACTCGATACAAACGGTCTCGCTGCCCGACCTTTCGTCTGCCGCGGGATCGGTAAGCCAGGTGCGGGAATGCACCGCCCGTCTGGCGCGCCTCGCCAAGATGCGCAACATCCCTATGTTCCTGGTGGGCCACGTCACAAAGGAGGGGGCTATCGCGGGACCTCGCGTTCTTGAGCACATGGTGGACGTTGTGCTCTACCTGGAAGGGGATAGGTTCCACCAGTACCGCCTCCTGCGTGGTGTGAAGAACCGCTTCGGCTCGACCAATGAGGTTGGCGTGTTCGAGATGGGCAACGAGGGTATGCAGGAGGTGAGCAACCCCTCCGCCGCCTTCCTCGCCGAGCGCAACAGCGATTCGTCTGGCACCGCAATCGCAGTGACCCTGGAAGGGACGCGCCCTATCCTGGTAGAAGTGCAGGCGCTTACATCGTCCACCGCGTTCGGCCTCCCCAGGCGCACCGCCAATGGCATAGACCTCAACCGCCTGTTACTTCTCGCAGCAGTGCTGACCAAGCGCGTTGGCATGGCGCTGTCCAACCAGGACATCTACATCAATATCGTCGGCGGCCTCAAGATTTCGGAGCCTGCGGTAGACCTGGCCGTAGCCGTAGCCGTAGCCTCATCGTACCGTGAAGTGCAGGTGAACCCGGAGGTAGTGCTCGTAGGCGAAGTCGGTCTGTCTGGTGAATTGAGAAGCGCGAGCCAGCTAGAGCGCCGTCTGCTTGAAGCCTCCAAGCTCGGCTTCAAGCGCGCCATCTACCCGCCCACTACTCGCAAGCCCAAGCTGCCCCAGGGTTTCCAGGGCATTTCCGTCGCCACGTTGCAAGAGGCGATTGAGGCGGCGTTGGTGAAATGAAATGAAGACTCAGTCATCTGATACCCACCCGGATGCCGAGCGCGTGCAGATTGAGCTGCTGCGTAAGGCAACAGTAGCGCAACGCTTCGGTCTTGTGCGCTCCTTAACTAAGACCACAAGGCAACTTGCATGGAGAGCGATCCAGCGTGCGTACCCAGATGCAAGTGATGAAGAAGTGGCCCTCTTGTTTGCCGCCCACGCTTATGGCCAGGAGTTGGCTGAACGATTGCGGCACGACTTGGCCCGTAGAAGAATCCGATGATCTCCCAAGATATATTGGAGGCCATCACACCTGTGGTAGAAGCTTTCGAGCAACTAGCTGTTCCTTACTATATAGGTGGTTCCGTTGCCAGTTCCGTGCATGGCATACCCCGCACTACTCTCGATGCAGATATCATTGCCGATTTACGCATTGAACATGTGCAGTCCTTTGTGGAAAGGCTCGATCCTGATTATTACGTAGATGCAGAGATGATAGCAAAGGCAATTGAGCGGCGCTCGTCCTTCAACGTTGTCTACCTGGCAATGATATTGAAGGTTGATGTATTCATATTCAAAGGGCAGCTATTCGACAATGAGGAACTCAAACGGGCATACCCAGATACCCTGGATACAACCGAAGGTGTCAGCAGTCGCCTCTTCTATCTAGCCTCGCCGGAAGACACTGTGCTGCGGAAGCTAGAATGGTACAAGATGGGTGGAGGTGTCTCTGAGCGCCAGTGGCTTGATGTATTAGGCGTTCTCAAGTTACAGAGTAAGCGTCTTGACATGCCATACCTTCGACGTTGGGCCGCAGAGTTAGATGTGCTGGACCTCCTCAACCGAGCTTTAGAGGACTCAGGACTCCGATAGGCTATATCATCTCGAAAACTATATCCTGCGCCCCCTCCCACAGCACCAACTTCCCCATCTTCGGCAATTGCTCCTGCCCCTCAACGACAGTCAGAAAGTGATTCCCCGCGAGTTGCCCAACCTTGCTGGCGAAGCTCGCGCTGCCGTATGGAAAGAGTATCTCCGTCTCGCTGAACCCGCCTGGATAGAAAAGTAAGTCCCCGCGTGAAGGGTGACTGGTGTGGTTCTCGAAGCCGACGCCCAGGTCGAACTCGCCCAGCGGTATCCAGCATGCCTCTCCACTCCACCTCGCATGGATGAGCTTCTGGCGGTAGGGAAGCAGTCTCTTGAACGCCTCGCATGTCTGGGGCGCGTTTTCTTCTTCCATTCGGGCGGTGTAGACGAACGGGCCGGCGGTTATGCGTAACATGGTCATCGCTTGTGTCTCCTATACATTGTAGCCATCAAATAATCTAAGAGCCTGCTTAATAACAAGACTCCTCTCCCTGTCATTCTGAGCCAAGCGAAGAATCTAAAACTCTATCCACACATCCAAGCACGGAGATTCCTCACTACGTTCGGAATGACAGGGAGAAAGAAACTTCGTTATTCAAGATCACCAGTCTCATAATACCGTTTGTAAACGCGTTCTAAACTATTCTCCGGTGTGTGGAAGTATTCCGCGCAGCTTGCGTATGCACTTCAGCACATCCTCCCGGTTCTTCGCGCTCTTCATCCACTCCGGTAGACGGCTAGCCATTGTGCCGTTTGGGTGCGCCTCGCGCAAGGTGGCTTCCACATACTCTTCCAGGTAATTTAGATGGTCTTCGTTCAAGGCCCATAGCAGCTCGCTACAGCAAGGTATTTGTAGCCATAATGGCTGGCGAAAATACCAATCTTTGGATTCGTTAGAGATTACCCTGTTACCTTCCCAATCTTTGACGTACCCGCAACGCTTGCAAACCAGTCTCCTGGGAGCAAATAGATATGAATCTCTGTAGGGAACAGTGCCTTCTAGAAGCGCAATATCCTTATCTTTCAGCACAACTTCTGCACAGTCGTCGCATCGGGGGCAACGTACCAGGAATAGATAGCTGAAATGGTATAGCTTCTGTCCCGTCTCCTTGAACCGCTTCACGCCTGCTCAGTTCCTTCACTGAGCGCCCACAGCACCCGCTCAGGCGTCATCGGCAACTCATTCAGCCACACCCCTACAGCATCATGTATGGCGGTGGCTACCGCGGGCGCGAAGGGCACCAACGGCATTTCGGCCACACCCCTCGCTCCATAAGGGCCGTTGGGGTCGGCCATCTCCATAATCACGGGCACGATCTCCGTGGGCATGTCGAGCGCGGTTGGGAGGAGATACGAGCTAAAGTATGGTGTGAGCACGTAACCATCGCGCATCTGGAAATGCTCCGTGAGCGCGTAGCCGACCGCCTGCGCCAGGCAACCCTCTATCTGCCCTTCTACTTGCTGCTTGTTGACCGCACGCCCCACATCATGCACGCTGATCACCTTCAGCACGCGCACCTGCCCCGTCAGCGTGTTCACCTCTACCTCCACTGCCTGGGCCGTGTAGCCGTAGCAATAGTTGGGGTGGCCTGCCGTAGTCTCAGGGTCAAGTCCGGTAGTCGCGGGTGGGCGGTACTGGACCTTAGCGCGTGCTGGACGCTCTCCCCTTTTCCATGCTTCGAGCGCCTGCTTGGAGGCATCATGCACCGCTCGCCCACCCATCAGCGTCATGCGCGAGGCGGATGCGCTACCGGCGTTTGGTGCCTCCGCGCTGTCGTCTGTGACCATCTCGATGAGGGGTGCCTCGCCACTACCCTCTGGCCACTCGAATGGCAAGCCAAGCGCCTCGGCTGCTATCTGCCGCAGGATGGTGTGCGCGCCCTGCCCGACGTCCGCTGCGCCTACACGCACCGTGGCGTGCTCTATCTCATCACTTCCATACAACTCCACTTCGGCAGTAGATTGCTCAGGGTAGCCGAACGAGTAGCCGATGTTCTTCATGCCAGCGGCTATACCTACCCCACGGCGCAGATGCGGCTCTCTCGGTTGTTCTCGCTCCTCCCCATAATTGAGACGAGCGCGGGCCTCTTCTACGCACCTCTCAAGCACGGGCAGCGCGCTTACTCCTGCTGGCAACGGCTCCTGGGTAGGTTCTATGCTCCCCTCGCGGTAGATGTTGTGACGGCGCATCTCGATGGGGTCGATACCAAGCTTATGCGCCAGGCGCGTCACCATGCTCTCGGCGGCGAAGTGGGCCTGTGGTGCGCCGAAGCCCCTGAACGCCCCGCACGGCACGTTGTTGGTATATACAGCGTAGCCATCCACCGAGATATTAGGCACTTCGTAGGGTCCACTGGCGAAGAGGACCGCTACCTTCAACACCTCTACGCTTGTGGATGCGTAAGCCCCACCATCGGCCAGCACATTAGCCTCCACAGCCGTGATGCGCCCATCGCGCATAGCACCCCACCGGCAGCGTATCGTCACCGGGTGGCGCTTGTGGTGTGCTATCATCGACTCCTCTCGGCTCCAGATGAGTGCCGTAGGCCGCTTCAGCTTCCACGTGGCGAGCGCGAGAAGGTGCTGCATCGAGAGGTCTTCCCTACCGCCAAACGCCCCGCCGATGGCAGCATATCGAATGACTACCTCCTCTTCGGGCAGCTTGAGCATGGCGGCTATCTGGCGGCGGTCCTCATGCAGCCACTGCCCCGCCGTCTCAACTACCACCCTCCCCTGCTTGTCTATGTACGCGATGCCCGCCTCCGGTTGCAGATAGGCGTGCTCCTGCCACGACGTTGAGAATTCCCCCTCAAGCACCAGGTCCGCCTCCATCATCGCTCTTGCGGCATCACCTTTGCGGATGGGGACGTGTCCCAGCACGTTTGTCCCCTGGCTCTCGTGCACAAGCTGCGAGTCGGGCGACATCGCTTCTCGCGGGTCAACCACTACAGGCAGGTCTTCATACTCCACCTTGACCAACTTCGCGCCCTCTTCAGCAGCCTCGGCGCTCTCGGCCACCACGAGGGCTACTCTATCCCCCACGAAGCGCATGACATCTCCGCACAGCGCGGGCCAGTCCGCTTCCACCAGCCCGTGAGCGTTGAAAGGCACGTCGACGGCAGTCAGCACCGCCACCACTCCTGGGTGTTGTAGCGCCGCGCTCGTGTCAATTGAAAGGATGCGCGCATGAGGCCTCCCGGCGAACACCACCTTGAGGCGCAACATACCCTCCTGCACCAGATCGGCAGGGTAGCGCGTCGCTCCCGTCACTTTCCCATGCGAGTCCGGCTTAGGAACAGATTGTCCAATTAGAGTTTTCAAACTTCAATCCTAGTAAGTGAGCGCAATTGGCACGACACTAAAGCTGTCCATTCAACTTCAGTAAAGCTGCTAACTCATTATGCTGTATGACGGCTATAGGCCAATTATGCTTCTCGCGGACTTGCTTTATGTCATTAAGTAGCGGTTGACTGCAACGCTTCGCAGTCACAAATACGACAACACAGTTATCGAAATAAGAAAAAGGACGAGTAATTTGGTAGGCATAACTGATAGGTACGGTATCAGTCCTTATTTCGGCTGCGGACTTAAAGGGAATACATAAAAAGTGGGTTCTATAAGGATAAAGTCGAAGAGGGAGTTCCATATCAGCAATTTCAGATACACCGTGTGGTTTGAGAGCTTCACGCTTCACAACTACTTGATCCACATTAATTATGGAATTACCAAATCTCTTTCGTAGTTCTCCATCATCAAAGGTGAATAGTCTGTTGATATCTTCTTGCCCAACCTGTGTTTGAGGTATGTCTTGATAATGATTAAAGTACTTCGGCATGAGCGTATCAAGGTCAATTTGATCGTCTGATTTATAACCTATATCTAGATGGAGCGTACTGTGATAGTCATGTTGACGTAAGTAGTGTGTGAGCACAGATACTAGAAGTACTTGAGTGCGAAGCTCCCATTCTGAAGCATGTTTATGCCAAACAGGTAAGTTCTCTTCTATAAGTTGTCCAAAGAGTTCTGGGGCGTGAAAGCCTAATGACCGAATTGCCCATAATTGAGGCGTCCACGGACGGCTCGCAAGATCTATTTTGGGGAATGTAGCAGTGATAGCTTGTCCCATTATTTCTTGGTACTTACGCTGCTGATCAATAAGAAAGAAGCCTAGTTGTGGATTGTCCTCATATACCCACTTAACATCAGGTCGTGAGGTGAATGCTTCTAATAGCATGTGGGAGCGTTGTAGCGAATAAATCGGGCTACCAACAGTACGAGCTAACAGTACCTCATAGGCACTAGAGAGTTCGAGCAGGGTTTGATGCAGATTAAGGAGGGTATATAGACCCAGTTGGCATAATTGAGTGCTGTGTTTTCCGAAGAGAGACTCAATTCCAAGTAGCAACTTATCTAGATTTGAAAAGAAAGAGCGATCTATGGAGTCACCGAATATTGCACGCCTCATTTGGACAAGCCGAAGTTTGAGACGTATTGCTAAAATATCTAAATTTGACTTGGTAAACTCTTGCTGGATAGCATGTATATCTCCTTGTCCAACTTTCACAAGGCTATAGTGAAAGCTAGAGAAATAGAATAGAGCCCCTTCAGAATAGACCACTTGGAATATTTTATATAAGAGCTTCTCAAGAAGCACCTGATCAGCAGGCTGTATGCTAGGCAACGCTAGTAACTCGTGAATTGATAAAGCTAAGAGACCTAATGTTTCTCTATGTTTTACGGATAAATGCCCCGACTTCAACTCATCATGGCCCTGAGCCACTATCTGCTGAGTTGTTGGGACAATTAAATCCACTGCTCTATCGATCATTGTCGGTATTGGTTTCATAGATTAAGCTGAGCCTCAATTTAAGGGTGAGTGCGAAATTACTGCTAGATACAGACAACTTCCAAAATTCTTCTTGAGTTAAGCAAATAGGATCAATTCGGACTCTTTGATCCTCCAGAACGCGTCGAACAAGCTCTACTCGTTTCACATGCACAACTCCAGCAAAATTAGGTGAGACAACTACAATATCTATGTCTTTGGCTTTGGATTTCTTAAATTGCCAGGAACCAAATGTATAGACTTTCACGTGGTAGAAAATGCGTGTGAGCAGTTGTAGATTTTCCGGATGAATTGGGGTTTCTACTTCACTGTCTAAAGATTGCATGCTCTTTGTCTCTAAGATGAGATCTGAGATTTCGATGTGTTAGCTATGGCGTCAAATATCTTCCTGTACCCCGTACATCTGCAAATATTCCCACTCACCGCTACCTGCACATCCTCCATTTTGGGTTGCGGCTTCTCTTCCAGCAGTTTGGCCCCCGCCATAATGAAGCCTGGTATGCAGAAGCCACACTGTACGGCGGCGTGCTTGATGAACGACTGCTGTAAGGGGTGCAGTCCATCCTCGCTCGCAAGCCCTTCGATGGTTGTAACTTCGGCGTTGTGGGCTTGGGGTGCGGGGACGAGGCACGACATCGCCGCCTGTCCACCTATCCACACCGTACAAGCCCCGCACTCACCTTCGGCACACCCTTCTTTCGTGCCGGTCAGCCCTGCGTCTTCGCGCAAGGCGTTCAGCAACGTCTTTTTCTGCGCGTCCTGTAGAATGTAATGCTCTCCATTTATAGTAGTCTCTATTGGCCCTGCAAACTCGGCCATTGGATGAGCCTCTGTGCCTGTATCGAGCAGAACAGGTCGCTCTGGGAAGCCCTCTGCCTCTCTCCCCTCAGCAATCCGCTTCAGCCCATCCGCGGTTAACGCCGCCAGGGTCGCTAACCTGTATTTTGCAGAGCCGCGCAGGTCATCTATAGGTGTTACGTCGGCGCACGCCAGCCTGCCGGCTTCCTCGCACACAATAGGGTCGAGCCTCTTGCCCACCAGGAATGCCTCTGCCTGCCGGGCGTGGACGATGGTGGGAGCAAGCGCGCCCAGCGTGATCCGCGCCTCGCTCACCTTCTCCTCACCATCAAATGTCAGGACGAACGCTACATGTATTACCGAGATAGCCTGCGCGCGCCTCAACCCGAGTCGCAGCCACAGCCCGCGCTGGTTCTCCTTCATCGCCGGGAAGCGTATCTCGCGCAGCATCTCGTCAGGTGCCAGTAGCGTGCGCCGTACCCCCAGGTAGAACTCATCTAACGGGACGGTACGCTCGCCGTCGCTATTAGCCAGCACCACTTCAGCCCCCAACGCCATGAGCGCGGAGATAGTGTCGTTTGCGGGTGAGGCGGTCACGAGGTTCCCCGCGACGGTGCCGCGAGTGCGTATCTGGGGCGCGCCTATCTCGATGCACGCCTGCGCAAGTGGTAAAGCCCTCTCCCTGCATGCAACTGAGGCCAGCACGTCATTGTGGGTAGCGAGCGCGCCCAGACGTATCCAACCATCCTCTTCACGCACATACTTCAAATCGTGCAGGCGAGATATATCAATCAGTGTCTCGGTAGGCTTGATGCCCCGCGACAACTCAACGACCACATCCGTGCCACCTGCTACTATGCGCGCATGACCTGCGTGCTCGCGTATCTGGCGCAGAGCTTCATCAAGCGTGGTAGGTTGTATATAATTCCGCCACATATCGATTCAGTATACGATGTGGGAGCAAGACATGTCTTGCTCCCACATCGTATACTTGTGCGGCCTCGTATGGGCGCGCTATAGCCAAATAGCTACGGTGTTTCGCACCCCGGATAGAAGGTATTAGCCACTATCTTGGACGCCTGACCTCTTGTCACATTGTTGTATGGGCGGAAGTACGGACGGTTAGCGTCGTCACATGTTTCTCCCTCCCCTCCACAAGGATACCCGCTCATCACACCCAGGGTGGTGAGACGCATTATCCACAGGTAGAATGGGTGATCTTCAGGCACGTCCGTGTAGTGCAAGCCTGTAGGCGATCCTTCTATCCCTGCTGTATTAGAGACTATCTTCGCTAGCTGTCCCCTCGTAGCGTTGGCATAAAGGCGGAAGTACGGCATATTGCCAGGTGGGACGCACGGCTCGCTCTCCACCGTCCCACATGGATAGCCACCCATAAACCCCTTCTTGGACAGGCGATTTATTCCAGTATAAAACGGATTATCGGGGCTAACGTCCTGGAATATCTGCGGTCCTGGGTCTTCCCCGAAGCCCGCGGCGTTATCTACGATCTTGGCTATCTGCCCCCTCGTAACGTCAGCGTTCGGCCTGAACGTGCCGTCCGCGTACCCTGTGACCACGTATCTACATGCCAGGCACCTGATGAATGAGTAGAAGGTGCTGTCGGTAGGTACATCAGAAAAGGTGATAGTGCATGCTATGGCTGTTGGCTGGGCCGTATATGTAGGTTCAGCAGTAGGCTCAAGTGTGGCTGTAGGAGTGCAAGGCGGCCCGAAGATATGCCAATGGGAGTCTACGTTGTTTCCCTCATTAGTCTCCTGCACATCATTATGGGAGTCGGCAACGAGAGTGTAGATGACATGGCCGGGGATGCAGGGGTAGGTCGAACACTCAATCGTATAAAAATCGGTGAAAGGAGGTACAACGAATTCTGTCCCATCGAAATTCATGGTGGTAGTGACCGGCACAGTGGCACCTTGCGGCTCGACATATACAGACAAAACGAAGCTGGTATTGTTGCAGGCATAAGGCCACTGGGCGTCCCACGCGGCACGCATATCAAGGGTTGGTGGACTGGCGGTGCCGGTATTTGTGGGTGTGGCCCACGGCGTTGGTGTCAAAGTTGTGGTGCGCGTTGGGGTCCTCGTCCTGGTGCTCGTTGGCGTGTTGCTGGGGCCGTACGTTGGGGTGTTGGTTGCTGTACGTGTAGGTGTGGCGGTAGGCGGCGTGCCCGTTACTGTGGCCGTCGCGGTCGGTGTAAAGGTAGGAGCCGCACAGGGGTCATTGAAGCGGATGATGGCTGTGTCAGGCCAGTGGGTTCCGACGGCCCACGCGTCCCCTGCCCATACCGCCGCCACATCCGCAAAGGAGTCGCCATGGATATTGGAATGCTGGGTCCACTGGGTCCCGTTCCAGTGAATTATCAGTGCGCCCATCGACCCACTGATGCTCCCAACGGCCCATACGTCGTCGCTCGCAGTGGCCGACGCTGCGTAGAGGTCGGCGGTGGAATTGGGACTTGGCACGATGCTCCACATGCTTCCATCCCAGTGCATGGTCAAGGCCCCGCTATTGTTGTGCCCCACCGCCCACACGTCATCTGCGGAAATGGCCTCTACTCCATTCAACATAGCAATGCTGCCGTCATTGGGGCTGGGGATGATGCTCCACGTACTGCCATCCCAGTGCATGGTCAGAGTCAGCCGCGTCTGTTGGGCATCGTCCCAATACACCCCTACCGCCCACGCATCGTCACTCAATAGCGCTGAAACACCCATGAGGTTGTCTTCGATGCTGCTGGCGTTGGGGCTGGGCACGATGCTCCACTCAGTGCCGTCCCAATGTAAGATCAGATTCTGCCCATTCGTAGTGCTGCCGTCGCGTCCCACCGCCCACACGTCATCTGACGATACGGCGGAGACGCTCTTGAGCCTGCTATCGCCAATATTGGGGCTGGACACAATACTCCATGATGTGCCGTCCCAGTGCATGGTCAGAGTCTGGTATCCAATGAGATACCCACCTGCATAGCCGACCGCCCAGATGTCGTCGCTGGATATGACATCAATGTCGTACAGGAAGGTTGGCATATCTGGGACGTTGGGGCTGGGTACGATACTCCACGATGTGCCGTCCCAATGAACGATCAACGTGATGCCTTCACCATTGCCCATGTAGCCCACCGCCCACACGTCGTTCTCAGATACGAAATCTACACCTGTGAACTGGTTAGCAAAATAGGGGTCCGGGCACGAGATATTTCGCCAGCCCAGCCCGCAACTGGGAGTAAGCGTGGGGGAAGGTTCCATGGTTGGGGAAGGCGTAAAATCCGGGACTTGCGGGTCCTGTACGCCATACCCAGATGAGGTGAGTTTGCTGGCCCCGACAGGTGTAGTGCTGGAAGCAAGCCCCAGCACCAGCACAATAGCTGCTAGCGCTCCAAGCAACCGGATAATCGGTGTGCTGCTTTTGGGGGATTGAGAGTCCATAGTAGCTCCTTCCACGACGTAAAGGACTCAATGCTAAAGGTAGGTTATAGTTACCCTCCATGCATGAGAATATGCTGCCCCACAGATACATCAACTATAACCCTGTTGGGAATAAATGTCAATCCCCGGGAGTGACAAAAAAGGTAGATAAGCAATAAAATAGGAATTATGGAAGAACCAGAACAAAGAAAACGTGAGTGCCCACAGTGTCCACATTGCAAACAGAGCCGATATGTGGTGAGAGCTGGGTTCAACCACACAGGCTC
>DATEOC010000074.1:0-32735 GCA_035274425.1 Chloroflexia bacterium | reverse complement strand
ACGACGGCGTCAACCGGGCTGGCCCGGAAGGGCTGGTAAGCGTTGGCGGTAGTCGGGTAGTCTGAAGATTCTGTGGAGCCTGTGAAGTAGATATTGCCTGACGAATCTATAGTCATGGCCCCGTTCGTTTGCAGCTCGCGGTTATCCGTTCCGCCGAAGAAGGTGGAGAAGATAATAGTGTTGCCAGCCGCGTTGAAGCGGGTTATAAAGGCATCCTCCGAGCCGCGCAGGGTGGGGAAGATGGGGTGGGCGGTGGGGAAGGTCTCGGACTGGGTGCTACCATACAGGTACATCTCGCCTGCGCTGTTGACCGCCACCGCCATGCCGACGTCGGGCCAGTTGCCGCCGAGGTAGCTGGCGAAGCCGATTGTCCCTGTCGGGCCGAACTTGGCGAAGAAGGCGTCGTTCAGGCCCCCATAAGAAGGCTGGTATGCGTTCCATACCGGGAAGGTATTGGAATCGGTGCTGCCCGTTACGTAGGCGTTGCCCAGGGAGTCGGCTGCGATGTCGTACCCTTCCTCACCAATGCCGCCGCCGAGGTAGGTGGAGTAGATGAGGGCAGTTCCAGCCGCGTTGATCTTCGTCACAAATGCGTCGGTGGTGCCAGATCGGGTAGGTTGGTAGGGGAGCCAGATAGGGTAGTCGTCGGAGTTGGTAAAGCCTGTAACGTATACGTTGCGCGCCGGGTCGATTGCTATGCTCGAGGCCTGGTCATTACTTATGCCGCCCAGGTAGGTGGACCAAATCAGGCTCGAAGCTGCGGGGTTGAACTTCGTGATGAAAAGGTCATCGATGCCAGCGCGGGTCGATTGGATTGCATTCTGCACCGGGAAGTTGCTGGAGGTAGTGTAGCCGGCGACGTATATATTGCCGTCGCTGTCCACCGTGATAGAACCGGAGCTTGGCCCGCTCCCTGCCGAGTTCTCGTATCCGCTGCCGCCTAGATAGGTTGAGAAGACGAGCGCAGAGCCGGTAGGGTTGAGCTTCGTGACGAAGGCATCATAGGTGCCGCCACCATGCACAGGCTGGAATGCATTTGCAATGGGGAAATTGGTCGAGGAGGTGTAGCCTGTTATATAAGCATTACCCGCGGCGTCTGTCGCTATATCAAAGCCCGTGTCGACGTTCGATCCGCCCAGGTAAGTGATATATACAGGCTGGCCTGCCGGGTTGAACTTGGCGACGAAGCCGTCCAGGACCCCACCGTAACTGTTCTGCAAAGCGTTGACGCGGGGGAAGTTGGAGGAGTTGGTATAACCGGTGACGTAGAAATTGCCTGAACCGTCCACCGCGATGCCAAAGCCGTTCTCCGCGAAGTTGCCTCCCAGGTAGGTCGAATATGTGATGGAGGGGTCGATTATCAGGGGGAAGGCGGGGTCATAGCTCCCCAGCGCGAACCGGACCTCTCCGGAGTCGCCCAGGGTATAGCTCGCCGCTACCGGCACGCGCTGGCCCCCTATCTCCTGCCAGGCGACAGGCGCTTGCTCGATGAGCATGTTCTGCCCTTCGCCCAGCGACATGTTCAGATTGCCGCTCTTATCTATCTGTAGGTTGCTCACTCCTGTGTAGCGCCACCGGATCAGGCTGGCGTCGCCGCCGGGCGCGACGGTATAGGTCCCTTTTAGCTGCCGCGCATCACCTTCGTAGCTGAGATTTATTCCAGGATAAATCCCCGTGTAGGTGATTTTCGAGAAAGTTGATAGCCCGGTAGCCCAGCGGCCAGGGTCGTTGCCCACGAGGTAGTTCACCTTGCCCGGAAGGAGGCCGTCACTCTTGATTTGGACGGAAGAATTCGTTCCTATGAAATTCAACCCGGCCACAATCGTGCCGTCTGTATTGGCCTTATTATCGGCACTGTCCGTTATAGGTAGCTCCAGAACGACCTCAGAATCGGTGAAATAGAGCGTGCCACCGGAAGTATGTGCAAGGAAGCGCACGTCAGGGTCACTCTGTCCCGCGTTCGGCTCGAACAGGAGATTGAGCCTGCTGAGATCGGGCGCTGTGTCAGGTGCAGATTGCGTCTGCTTCATGCTCCCTGGCGTGCTTTGCCACCAGGGGACCAGCAGGCTCCCCACGAACGCTATGAAGGCGAGGGCCGATATCAGGAGGTTTCGACGTGTGTCTACAGGCAGGGATGTTTTCATCAACTTCGTCGCTTTCCTTTCAGACGTATGTAATATCGAGAGAATTGAAGGTCCGGTTACGAGCAGCCTCTGAGTATGCTATATAAAGGCAAATATCTTGCTCCCAGCTTCACTGGCAACCACAGCCAGATAGCTAACTACATAAGCAAGGATACTGCCATCGTATGGCTTACCACAACAAAAAGTTATATACAGCACTCATACAAAACCTATACAGGAAGATTGAGGGTCATTCTGCCCCCTCCTGGGCTTGGCAGGTTTTCCTTACCAGTTTAGAGTGTGCATACCATTGAATGAACAAAGAGTGTCATTCCGAACGCAGTGAGGAATCTATGTCCCTATCGACCTGGCAAGCTTGGAGATTCCTCACTCCGTTCGGAATGACATGGAGAGATGTGCTTCGTCATGCGGGGCCTCCTGCTCCTTATCACTCTTCTTAAACATGCTTATAGATGCATCTGCACTGGCATTAGGGTTTGAAGGTATGGTGCTGTAAATTTTTCATAGGGAGTAGAATGGTAGAGACGACTCGCTGCTTTCAGCGGTCGATAAGTAATGGACCGACTGGAGCGAAAATGAAGGAACGCGCATTCTTCGGTAGCTGGCTCAAGGGCAGGCGAAAGGAGCTTGGGCTGAGCCAGAAGGACCTCGCACGAGCCGCGGATTGCTCGGTGGTGAGCATAACCAAAATTGAGGCTGGGGAGCGCAAGCCTTCCAGGCAAATCGCGGAGCTGCTGGCGCAACACTTTGGCATCTCCCTGGAGGAGCGGCCAGCCTTTGTGGAGTTCGCCCGCGTCGAGTGGCCTGCTTCGCAAGCTGAGATGCTTTCAGGGGCGAATATCAGCGCGCCCTGGCGCTCCTTACACACACTGCGCATACTCCAACGCCTCCAGCGAAGGCCCAACAACCTACCCGCCCAGCGTACCAGCTTCGTGGGACGTGACAAGGTCGTAGCATCGATTGCGTCAATAGTGCGGCGCGCAGACGCGCGGCTGGTGAGCATAATTGGCCCGCCAGGCATAGGTAAAACGCGCCTGAGTCTCAGGGTGGCGCTGGAGGTGCTTGAAGATTTCCGTGACGGTGCATATTTCGTCCCGTTAGCTGCGACCTCCGATGCTGGAATGCTAGCCTCGACTATTGGGCAAACCTTGAAGGTGCGTGAGAGTGGAGACCGCCTCGCCCTCGATAACCTGAAGGAATACCTGCGAAACAGGCATATACTCCTTGTGTTGGACAACTTCGAGCATCTCATAGATGCCGCGCCGGTGGTGGCCGATCTGCTGACTTCGGCTGCAGGACTGAAAATTATCATTTCAAGCCGGGAGGCGTTGCGCGTATATGGCGAGCATGTAGTCCAGGTGCCGCCACTTGAAGTTCCAAGTTCAAAGTTCCAGGTTCAAAATGAGGAAGGTCTGCCTGGAACTTTGAACTTGGAACGTGGAACTTTGGAAAAGTACGAGGCCATCCACCTCTTCAATGACCGGGCCGTAGCCGTGAAGCATGACTTTGCGATAACAGGCGACAATGCGGGGACGATAGCTGAAATCTGCCGTCGCCTGGATGGCCTCCCCCTGGCGATTGAATTGGCTGCCGCGCACGCCAATACTCTCTCGCCTGATGCCATCCTGGAAAAGCTGGATAACAGGTTGCAGTTGCTAACGAAGGGTCCTCACGACCTCCCACCGCGCCAGCAAACGTTACGCGCCGCCGTAGATTGGAGCTACAATCTCCTCGACGCTGAAGAGCAGCAGTTGTTCCGGCAGCTCTCGGTATTTTCAGGCAGATGGACGTTGGCGAGTGCTGAGGCAATAGTCGCTGGCGAAAGTCCATCACGAGGCGGCAAGCAGTCTGTAGCTTCGCTCACAAAAGGCGTAGAGTCGCTCTTGTCCAAGAACCTGCTGAGGCAGGACGGCAGTACCGCGAACGAGTCGTGGTTTTCCATGCTGGAAACGATACGCGAGTATGCCTGGGAGAAGCTCCTGGAGAGTGGCGAAGGTGATATTCAACAGCGACACTCCGACTACTATCTTGCCCTCGCGCAGGAGGCCTACGAGAAGCTCAATGGGGCGGACCAGGGGGCCTGGCTAGAGCGTCTGGAGCTGGAGCATGACAACCTGCTGGGCGCTCTGAGTTATTCGATGGGGCGCGGGGACATCGAGACGGTGCTTTGGTTCGGGATCGGCTTGTGGCGCTTCTGGGAGCTTAGGGGCCACCCAAGAGAGGGCCTCAGGTGGCTACTTGCCGGGCTGAACGCCGAAGAGCGTGCTGGCGTGCCGCTACCCATACTCGGCAACGCTTACAACTCGGCGGGCAACCTGGCATGGTCGATGGGCGATTTCGCCCTGGCCCGCAAGATGCACGAGCAGGGGCTGGCGGCGCGCAGGGAGGTGGGGGATAAGCTGCGTATCGGCAGCTCATTGAATAACCTGGGGCTGGTAGCCCAGGACCTCGGTGAATATGAACATGCGCGAGCGCTTTACGAGGAAAGTCTTGAGATATGCCGGGAGCTTGATGATAAGGCGGATATCGCCAGCACCCTCAACAACCTCGCGATAGTGTGTCTTGCGCAGGGTGATGCTGCTTCGGCCCGCGCTATGAATGAGGAGAGCCTGGGGCTATGGCGAGAATTGGAGGATGCTTATGGCATGGCGCTCTCTCTCCATAACCTCGGTGAAGCCGCCAGGTTGGAGAGGGACTACACTACAGCGCCGCCCTTGTACGAGCAATCTCTAGAGCTATATCGCGAGCTAGGCTTTCATCAAGGCGAGGCAAATGTGCTCAATAACATGGGCCACGTGGCGCACAACCTGCAGGACCTGGAGCGCGCTACGGCACTCTTCAGAGAGGGCCTCTTGCTGAGAAGGGAAATGGGCGATAAGCGTGCCATAGCGGAGTCCCTGGCGGCGTTCGCCGGCGTGGCTTTGTCGCAAGGCCAACCGGAGCGGTCAGTGCGTCTTCTCGGGGCGGCAGATGCCCTGCTTGAGATGGCAGGTGCGCCACTCTTTTCCTTAGACGCCATCGAATATGACCGCACTTTGTCTGCCAGCAAGCACCAGCTTACAGAGAAGGAATGGAAGACGGCCTGGGAGGAGGGGAGGGGAATGACGGTTGAGCAAGCTGTTGCTTATGCGCTGAAGGAGAGGGCTTCACGCTAAGCTCCTATTGCATCGCCCATCGTCCCCAGCGTGCAACCCTCAGCCAAACTCATTGTTCTACTATTGGTCTATAACTCGCTACTGTTCTTTCTATGGCGCACTTGTGGAGTATGCAAGTCGCGCCTACGGGCTACTACAATGCGCAACAACATAGATAATAATGATACTCGTTCTGTACATTGAGATGGACATGGTGAAGCGCGCGATGGTTGCGGTGGCGCGGAGGAAGCGCTGGCCGTGGATCAGTGCCATTGTTGATGTCAATACTCCTGGTGAGTCGGTAAGATCGGACAGCTGATATTGCTAGCGTGAAGAGACTACACATGATTACCTGGTCCCAAGGTACTTGCAACCTAGTAAAAGTTCCAACGTACATTATGAAAACAGGCTAAAGAGCGCAGTACAATCCAAGTTAGTAATCTTGTATATAGGCAAGGGGAGAGGGCATTCGATGAGTTCTCAGACGAGTACAGGCAACATTACACGACCTCTGGGTTCGCTTCGGCGCGTCAGGCTGAGGGGACACCTGACCGCTCTTGGCGCAATCCATGTCCGACAGCGTGCCAAGCGCCGTGCTGTGGGCAATGCCCATGGAGCAACATGGCTGCGTCGAGCCTGGCTTTGGTTTAGCCGATATGCGAATAGTATCGCCGCGGTGAGTAGCGTCGTGACCATGATCAGTCTTCTTTACGGAGTGTTCACCTATACGGTTTTGGAAGCCGGACCTCGACGGGAAGCGGAGCTAAAGACGGAGATTGCAGCCGCGTGGCAAACACTTAACTCCGGGCTAGGGCAGGGTGGGAATGCAGGGCGTATAGACGCTCTTGAAACACTCAACAGATACAATATTAGCTTAGCCGGTGTAACGGTAACCGATGCCTTTCTCTTTAGGCTTAATCTACCAGGTGCAGACTTGGAACGCGCCAACTTTAAGGGTGCTGACTTACGGAGCGTTGTATTTGAAGGGGCGTATTTGATGGAAGCCAACTTCGAGGGAGCAATTCTCCTAGCCGCCAACTTCAAAGATGCCCGACTATCCGGAGCTAACTTCAGAGGGGCGATGATGGAATACTCGAACCTGGAGAACGCAAAAATAGACAGGGCCGATCTGCGAGGCGCATGGGTAGGCGCTAGTAACTTTCAGGGTACTGTTCTGTTCCAAACGTGCGTCGAGGGTGTCAGCTTCGCAGACGCCAGGAATCTCACCTCAGAACAGGTCTCAGAGACAGTAGGTATCTCAACCCCATGCAGGCCTGTTCCCTCTCCCTAGGTGCGTTATCTATACGGGCTGAGTCTTTAGATATCATCCGGCGCAAGCACAAAGTGCAACACATGAATAGGCCCCTCAAGTTTCGTAAGGGTCAGTTCATGTGCTGCGCTTTCAGGATAGAGGCAGGATTAGGCGGAAAGGTATTGAAACCTCGACATCATGTGCTTTCCTGACGTTTACGTAGGTGTGTTGCTCTTCGTTTGAGTAAACAACACATTGATAATATCCCCATCCTTCACGATATACGTCTTCCCCTCCATCCTCACCGTACCCTTCTTCTTCGCTTCCACCATGTTCCCTGCGGCGATGAGGTCGTCATAGTGGACCACTTCGGCGCGGATGAAGCCGCGTTCCAGGTCGGAGTGGATGGCACCCGCGGCGCGCTGGGCTACTGTCCCCCGGCGGATGGTCCAGGCGCGCACCTCGTCTTCGCCTGCCGTGAGGAAGCTGATGAGGCCGAGGAGGGAATAGGCCTGCCCCACTACCTCCTCTAGCCTGGACGGGCCGAGGCCCATGCTCTCGCGAAACTCCGAAGCGTCCTCCGGGCCTAGCTGCCCCATCTCCATCTCAAGCTGCACGGGTATGGCTATCGCTCCTGTAGACTCGCCGCTCCACCTCTCCTTCATCCTGGCCTCTATCTCTTCCGCCTGGTCAAGGTTGTTCTCTCCCAGGTTGGCGACTATCAGCACGGGCTTGGCGGTCAGGAAGCCATAGTTGCGTATAGCTTTCTCGTCGTCCTCGTTCAGACCGAGGTCGCGTATGGGAGTGCCTTCCTCCAGCGCGGGGCTGATGCGCGACAATACCTCTTGCTCGCGCTCGCGCATCTCACGCTCAGGTCCCTTCAGCTTCGCTATCTCCCCCTTCAGCCTCTCCAAACGCCGCTCGATGATCCCCAGGTCGGAGAATGCCATCTCCAACATCAGGCTCTCCACGTCCCGCATCGGGTCCACACCCTCTGTACCTTCAGGGAGTGGAACTGATGCATTCTCGAAGGCCCGCGCCACCAGCACCAGCGCATCTACCGTGCTGATGAAACCGAGCGTCTGGCGGCTGATAGGCTCCCTGGCGTCTCGCTCCTTCTGGGAGGGGGAGACGCCAGGCACATCGGTGAACTGCACGTCTGCGAGGGTAGTCTTGCGCGGGTGGTACATCGCCGTAAGCACGTCCAGGCGCGGGTCGGGCACCTTCACAACCGCAACGTTAGGCTGCTCGCCCGACGCATAAGCCGACGTATGCGCGTGGCTCCCCGTAATAGCGTTAAAAAGTGTAGTCTTGCCGCTCTTCGGCAGCCCGATGATACCCAGGTTCAATGCCATCTGTTACTCCGTCATCTTAGTTCAAAGTTCAAGGTTCAAAGTTCAAGGTTCAAAGTAGTCGGTAGTCAGTACTTTGTAATTATTCACGTTTCACGCTTTATCAACTCATAGTTCTCATAGTTCGGCTTTGAACTTTGAACTTTGAACTTTGAACCTTGAACTTTCGTTGCCGTCGTCCATTGTACCCGAACTCTCCGGCGATGGCACGGCGCTTGCGATAGTGCGGGGAGGGCGCGCAATACCTTTGCGGGGATGAAGATGATTACTGACCGGCGACTTACGACGGCCACCGACTGGCCGACTTCAGACCGACCACAGCGCACCATCAGCAGACAAGCACCAGCTTTCGGCCAACTGTCACCAAAAAATAGCCCAAATTGGTCATTTTTACGTAGCAACTTCGATTGCGGCCCGACCGTTAACTGTGGTATGATGGAGCCCAGACCGGTACGGGTTGCGTTGCATGGATCGCCCTTATCATGCGGCAGTAAGTGGCCCGCGATACCAGGCGGCAGTACACCTTCAAATCCCACCACTCAGCACCCTACATGCCACTCGCGTTATGCGTCAGGTGTAGCCCCTCGTCGCCCGTCGTTATTACACTTTGGAAATAGTATGAACCATTTTGAGACAGCCCACGCCGAACCCCGGCAGCCGGTGATCGCCCACCTTCAACCCCCTGAGAAGGTCGATATCAGGAAGCGCCGCTGGACGCGCAGACGCGATGAGCATGGCGAGCACGGCCATTCCCACGGGCCGCTACGTGCCATATTCATAGCGCTTGCCGCGCTCATCGTAGCGCTCTTCGCCCTCTACCTGGGGTATAATGCCGCGCATGATGGCCGTGTCTACAAAGGCGTGAGCGTGCTGGGTGCCGACCTCGGAGGCATGGACCGTGCGGAGGCGCGCGCCGCTATCGAGAAGGCTTCAACAGGTTATCCGTCTGAGAAGATTACCGTCTCTGGAGCAGGGCGAACGTGGACCCTTGCGCCCGCCGATCTTGGCCTGTCGGTAGATGCCGATAAGACCCTCGATACCGCTATGAGCTCCGGGCGCTCCGGAGGCTTCTTCGATAGCCTCGGCGTGCTATTTGGCGGCGCGAAGGTCGCTCCCGCTCTCAAGTACGATAAGGCTATGCTGGACGGCGCCGTAGCGCGCATAGCTTCTGATGTTGACCGCCCGGCGGTCGATAGCAAGCTAGATCGCGACGCTGACGGCAAGGCTATCATCACTGCATCCTCAGCCGGCAGCCTCCTTGACCGCGCTGCCGCTCGTACCGCGCTCGAAGCGTCCGTTGCCGCGCAGCCGTTCAAGCCTGTATCGGTCTCCATGCGCGACGACTCTCCCAAAGTGACCGAGGCCGCGCTGAAGGCGTCCGAGGAGCAAGCGTTAGTCATCACCGGACAATCGATAGACCTCCAAGCGGGTAAGCGCGCCTGGACCATAGAGGCCCAGGAGCTTAGAGAGATGCTGGCACTGACCCCCGTCGAGGCAGGGAAATGGGACGTTACCCTTGACGAGAAAGCGCTGGAAGCTTACCTCGTGCCAGTCGCCGAGAAGCTAAGGATCGAGCCGGAGGACGCGGCGGTCATTCTGGGCAAGGATAAAGTGACCCTCAAAGAGGAAGAGGCGGGCCAGGAGCTGGATGTGCCCGCCGCCATAGCCGCTATTCGCCAGGCTTCCCTCGCCGGCGAAGATGCGCGCACCGTAGACCTCCCCATCAAGGTGATACCCGCCGCCGTGCATACGGAGCAGGTGCAGGCCCTATACGAGAAGACAAATGCGCTGGTTACTAAGGGCATCAGGCTCTGGTATGGCGAAGATGGCTACATCCTCCGCAACGCTTCGGTGATTGGCTTCATAGACGTCGCGCCCGCGCAAGGCGGGCCTGGCGAGCCTAAGCTGGTGGTGGACGAAGATGTGCTCACCAACCGTATAGCCGGTGTTGCATTGAACTTCAACCGCTCACCCTCTGATGCTCGTTTCCGCATGGTAGGGGGATCGCCGAAGCGCGTCGCGACAGGGCGAGATGGCCTGAAAGTGGATGTAGCCAAGTCCCTAGGTGTAGCGCTCAAGGCGATAGAGGGGTACAAAGGTGGGGACCGCTTGCAAGTTGAGCTGGTGGTGAACGTCACCGAGCCTAAAGTCAAAAATGCCGACATTGCTTCCATAAATACGCCTGACCTGCTTGGCAAGGGCCAGACCTCCTTCCAGGGATCGTCCCCTGAGAGGGCGTGGAACGTGACGCTGGGCGCGAAGAATATAGATGGCGCGCTCATCCCGCCGGATGGGGTATTCTCTACCGTAGATGCGGTAGGGGACCTGACCCTCGATGCCGGTTTCAAGATGGGGTATATGATTGTCAACACGGGCGAGGGTATCACTACCGTGCCTGCCGAGGCTGGAGGCATCTGCCAGGTGGCGACCACGCTTTTCCATGCGGCTTTCTGGAGCGGCCTCCAGATGGTGGAGCGCAACTGGCACTCCTACTGGATATCGAGCTATGGCGTCGCCCCCTCCGGGTTGAAGGGACTGGACGCCACCATCGCGCCCCCTGAGAAAGATTTCCGCTTCAAGAACAACACCGGCAACTGGCTATTGCTGCGCGCCACCGCTGAAAAAGGCATCCTCACCTTCAAAATATATGGCGTCAGCACGGGCTGGAAGGTGACGGCGAGCGATCCTGTTATCACTAACATCGTCAAGACTGACCGCACCCCCATCACCGAGGAGACCGATAAGCTGCCGGAAGGGAAGAAGGTGCTGGTCGAGCACGCACAGGATGGCTTCTCATCCAGTATCACTCGCACCGTGAAGGACAGTGATGGCAAAGTGATCGACACCTGGGTAGCCAAGAGCCGCTACGCCCCCGCCCACGACCGCACCCTGGTCGGCACCGGACCGACTGAATAACACAGTAATGATAAAAGAGATAAAAATAGGCGGCGCAGCCGCCTATTTTTATCTCTTTTATCATTCAGGGTAAGAGATGCACTTCTCTTACGCAGACCCTGTTGTTCTGGGAAGAGGGTATACCCGCCTCTACTGGGTCGAGGCGGAGACCTGCGATAGTGCCGGTCCAGCCTGGCGCGTCCGCGAGGTCTATTGAGTATATTTGCTCGCCCGGGACTATGTCGAACATGACCGACTTCTCTTCAGCGTAGGGCACTTCGGGGCTGTCCCGGTAGAAGAGCTGGGCCTTGCCGCCGATACCGCTGCTCATGCTGATCTCAAGGTGCTTGCGCTGGGATGCGTCCAGCTTTAGAGGGGGGCCGTACAGGCTGGGGTCTTGCATTGGCGCGAAGCACCACCCTTCACCCTTGAAATTCTCCTCATTGACGTTGACGCCGCTCCAGCCCGATTGGCCGGTGCTGAATTGCCAACCCTCGCTTTTGCTAAAGAGGGATGTGGGTGAGAACTTATAGAAAGTGGCGGGTCCGACTGTTACCTGCTCCGGTGTAGCGGGTTCTCCGTAAAGGTCGAGTAGCGTTTTTACCTCGTCGTCTCTAAAGACATAATGGTCTCCCGCTTGCTGGCCGGATGTGAGCACGCGGTCCTCGATCCATACGCTCTCCCCTTTGGCGAGGGCGTGCCAGGCGCGCTGCTTGATGCTATCTATTGCCGCACTATTGCCTTTTGCCCCGCCGAGTAGATACCACAATTCTCTTGTTGACATAATATTGATACGGCCATAGTAGAATGGGAGATAATGCTCTGCGCCACTCGCCTGGAGCACGATGAGGTCTTCCGGGCCTGTCAGGTGCCATAGAGCGTCGCTCATACGGCGCGCTGGGTCAGACATAGGGTCGCGCTTGGCCCATATCTCCGGTGCGTTCGTAAGGAGGAGGACCGCGAGCGCGAAGCCACTCGCCGATAGGGCGGCGACGCGTGTCGAACGCGCGAGGCGCTCCCACTCAAGAGAAATAGCTAGCAAGAGCAAGGGCGCGGGCAAGACCAATACCCAGAACTTCAACACATCCGGCTGCCACCACGCAAAGAAAGCGAGATAAATGCCTGTCCAGACCCATAGCGCCCACGCGAACGGCCCTCCCCGCCGGATAGAATGCCTGGCGAGGGCGAGAGCCGACGCGAATAGCGCGATGACCAGCACCCTCCCGGTCCAGAAGTCGGCGCTGACAGCCGCGCTCAGGCCGCTAAGGGTGTTCGCCGCCGTATCAGCGCGCAATGCGCCCCAGGTGCCGAGGTTGCCATAGCTATTTATCCACTTCAAGAATGTATCGGGCGTATCTTGCCCGGCAATGACTACCCCGGCAAAGAGGTATACAGGGACAACCACAGCTACAAGGGCGAAGATATACCGTATTACCCTGAGCAACCGCTCACGTCTCCCTCCCGGTATCAGCCACACTCCAAGCGCGAAGGCGGGCACGATGAAGAGCGCCGCCTGGTGGATGAGCACCGCAATTGCGTGCGCCAGACCTATCAGGTAAAAGTGCCATGCGGATCCTCCCTCTCCTCCCTGCACGGCCCTCGACAGGAACCACGCCGCGAGCAGCATGAAGAAGAGGGGTGGCAGGTATATGTCTACTTCGACGCTGTAGAACCAGTATCCGTATGTGAGGGCCAGCGCGAGAGTCGCTATGAGAGATAAGATACGGGTGTGGCTCCACTCCCAAGCCAGCTTGTAGAAGAGGGCCAGCCCACCTGCGCCCGCCAAGCTGCTTATCATCTGTGCGGGTGCGTCCGCCTCCCCTGTCCAGCCGAACGCCTGCCAGACCCTGTTGAAGCCGAGCACGGTCGGTTCGTAGATCAGGTGGTGGGGCAATACCAGCGCTGAGAGGGGCTTCCCTATATCGCGTATGTACGCGATACCATCGAAGGTGTGGAACCCGGCCCTGGTTATCAGGTAAATGACAAAAGAGACCCCCGCGAAGGCGAGAGGTATAAAGAGGGTATCGGCACGAGAGGACTTCGAAGCGGGGGACAGCTGGCTCTTCTCGGCTGGAGCGTGCAGGGAAGCAGGCGTCTTTGAGCTTCGAGTATTAGCCTTACCCACGCCCTTACGCGAACTGGTCATCCACAGGTTGGCGGTTCGCGTAGCCGGTGGTGGTCTCGTGCCAGAAGCCTACCTCCGGCTCGCCCATCTCCCAGCAGAGAAAGACGGTACGCCCCTCGCGCAGTGCGGGGAAGTCGACAAGCCCGCGCTCCAGGTCTTTCACCTGGATATTCCAGGCGGCAAGCTGCTCTATGCCCGTGCGAAGCTCTTCCTCTAGAGGTGCCTCGCCCTTCTTCAGGGCCGCTACCCGCTCCTCAACGTTGTGGCCGTTGCTCCGCACCCTTATGCGTAGCGCCATCTGCTCGCCATGTATCTCGGCCAGTTTGCGCCCCTCCTCCTGCAAATGCAATAGAAGAGTGGTCAGCTCAGGCAGCCTTTCGTTAGCTTCGCGGAGGGTGTAAAAGGTAGGCATTGAGGCAGTTACGAATTACGAATTACGAATTACGAGTTACGAGCTATCGTCTATCGTCTATCGTCCGTCGTCACGTTTCATCTGGTCCATCATAGCCATGACGCGTTCCAGGCGTTCGATAGTCAGCGTGGCGACTTTGCGGACGCGGTCATATTGGACAGGCTCGATAGCGTCCAGCCAGGTGGCTATGTCCTCGTCGCTTATCTCGGCCCAGCGCGAGTCCATGCTGAGGCGCGTGCCGATCAGCTTGACCGGGTCACGACGCTTGGGGCGGGCGGTGCTTGGCGCTGTTGTGCCACCGGAGTTCTCCTGCGCTGAGGTTTGGGCGACTTCCTGGGTGGGCGCGGTAGAGTGAGGAGCGGGTATACCTAGCTCCTGGGCCAGCTTCTCAACGTCGGCGGCGCGGAAGACGCTCTGCTGGCCCGACCCGCTGAAAGGTCTGATCTTCCCTTCCCCAACCCATTCAAGCAGCTTGAGCCGGGTGATGCCGAGGCGTTGGGCCGCGTCGGGCAGGTCTATGAACTTGAACCCTGTGGGGGGCATCTAGTCCTCGGTAACAAGCACAAAATGCTCTTTGGGCGCGCCGCAGTCAGGGCATATATCCGGCAGCTGCTCGGCCCTGGTGAGGAGATAGCCGCAGTCGGTGCAACGCCACACCAGCTCCATAGACTCGGTGCGCCCTGAGACCACCTGGCCCGACTGCAACTTGGCGAGGTCCATCGCCAGGTGCGGCCTCGTGATGAGGCCGACCACACGCTTGTCATCGTCAATCACGACGATGGGGCGGCGGCCCATCAGGCCCTGCGCGCCGGTGGTGCCGGAGCCGGTATCGCCGTCGGGAGCATTGACGACCTGCTGGACTTCGTTCAGGGCCTTCTCTACGTCGGCATGTAGAGGCACGGTCTCATAGCTGTCGCCCATGAAGTCTTGGACGTAGGCGTCTTGTGGGCTGCCCCCGGATGCCGTGCAGCGCATCACGTCCTTATCGGTGAGGACGCCGACCACGCGCCTGTTGTCGTGGGTGTCGACCACCGGCACCAGCGAAGTGTGTAGCTCATCTATCAAGCGAGCTGCCTGGGCGATGGTGTCCTGCCGCGTGACCACGGGAGGCTTGTCAATCATTACCTCGCTTACCTTCATGGACGGTCTCTCCTTCTTAACTCCAAACATCGGCTACCGCTAACCGGACGACATGGCTCCGGAGGCGGGCGCTTTGGGCGCATTATATCACAGCACTTTGGGGGGGGCAAGCGTTAACGGACGACGGACGACGGGATTAAACACAGAGACACAAAGACGCAGAGGACGCACAGAGATTATTATGGGTGTGCAGTAACCAAAAATAATCTCTGTGTTACCCTTGTGCTCTCTGTGTCTCTGTGTTTAATATCGTCCGTCGTCTGTCGTCACTTTCCTAATACCCTCCCTCTAACTTCCTCCGTCAGGCCTGCTTCGCTTAGCTCGTCGGCGGAGAAGGATTTGAGGGCCTGGAGGGCTACTTCTGCTACTTGTGGGTGGTCGCGCAACGCTGCGGCTAGCTGGGGGAGGGCCTGGACGATATGGAGCCTGCCAATGTCGTACGCGGTGCTGGCACGCATGTCTATGGTTTTGCCGTCTCGAACGGCGCGCATCAACATATCGGCAACTGCCTGGGTGGCCTGGGCGGGGTCGCTCTTCGATAGGTTGTGGGTGCGGACCACCAGCCTGAGATTCTGCGTCAGCAGGTCTTCGCCTACAACCCACAGGAGGGCCTTGAACTCGCCCGATGTGTATTCGTATTGGTCGGCCTGGAGACTGGCGAGAGCGTTATCTTGCGCCATCCGCTCTCGAAGCACGTCGAGGCGCTCTCGCACTATAGTCTCAATCTTTCCTCTGTCCTCTTCGACGCGTCCGAGCTGGGCTATTTTCTCCAGCGTGCCTATCTCCTCCTCCATAAGGCCGACTTCCACGTTCAGGCGCTCTCGCCGCTCACCTGAGAGGGTCTGGGCGCGAAGCTGGCGCTTGTAGCCCTCGCAGCTAAGGCGCAGCTCATCTATCCGCTTACGTACCGCGTTTTGATCTGCCAGCATAGCACTATCTCAACTTTCGAAGCTGGAACCCAGGTGGATACAAAGTCACAATCTAACCTCCGATGTTAAGGGATCCCTATCGGAGGTTAGATTTGGTCTACTCGGCTGCTATCCCTGGTAAATGCTAAAAGATGTATACCTCTACCCTGTATCTGAACTGATACGAACTTTATATCGTTGACTCTTATGAGCGCAATATGCAATAATTGAGCACAAGACATTATACACTTTAGGAGAGGACTCATTTGTGAGTGATAATCGCAGTGCCCGCCGCTCGTCGCGCAAGACGCTGTCGCTGGGCATCATAATCGCAGGGGTCATATTGCTGGTTGCCGTGCCTCTCTTGTTGGTAGTCCTCTCCGTCGGGGGGACACGCACGATTGACCTTCCGGGCACCGCTGTGATCCTTTCTGCGGTCGTGGGTATGGCTCTTGTGGTAGTTGGCGCTGCCCTGCGAGACTGACGATAGTTATGAGTAGCGAGTAGCGGGTAGTGAGTAGCGAGTTATTACGTAGCACTATTATGTCGAAGCTGAACAAGAACTATGAAGCACGCATAATGACCCTGCTGGTGCGGGTCGCCGGGGGAATATCAGGCGCTATGGCTGTGGTTGCCTTGGTGATGGCATTGTTGCCAAAGGCTTCCGGCCCTGTTTTACCGGCCCTGGGGCAGTCGGGGGCGCAAGAAGCGCAGGTGCAGATAGCCACACCGTACGTGCCTGGCGTCAAGACGTTGGAAGGGCAGGTGATAGAGCGCCCTGCCAGGTTCGACCCGCCATCACAATTAGTCCCGGACCCTTACTAAGAGTGCATTTCAAAACCTCATGACAACCGGCTTCGTCCTTCGTCTTTCGTCCTTCGTCCCAAAGCTGTTCGCAGGTTTTGAAATGCACTCTAAATCACTATCACCGGTTCATCTTATAGTTGTTGTCTTGACACTTCCTTACCTTGCCTCAGCAAATTAACCCTCTAACTCTGCTTCTGCTCGTGCTCTTCCTGGGCATCATGAGCTTCCTGACCTTCTCTGTCTGGCGCTGGGCTATGCGCCACCCTGCACCTGCCACCACTATGCTTGACGCCGTTGAACCGGAACCTCTCTCCTACGTAGCGATTGGCGCTTCAGATGTGGAAGGGGTTGGCGCGGACGATCCTTCCAGTGAGAGCTGGGTGAATGCGTTGCACGGCATGATGCCGCCCGGCACCCGCCTGACTCGCCTGGGGCGCGGCGGGATTACTCTGCATGAGGCTCTAGATGTGGAGGTGCCGCGCGCGGTTGCTTCCCGGCCCGACCTGATGACGATATGGCTTTGCGTCAATGACGTAGGGCGCGGAGTGACGCTCAACGACTACCTGAAAGAGCTCGATAAAGCTCTCGGTATCCTTACGCGAGAGACCGGTGCCTCTATCTATCTCCTCAACCTACCTGATTTGAGCCTCATATTGCCGTCCCAGGGAGACCCGCAGCAGCTTCCCCTTATACAAGGTGGAGTGAATCAGTGGAACGCGGGCATTGCCGCCACCGCCGCCAGGTTCGGAAAGAGGGTCAAGATAGTCGATATTTACCCAAACAGCGCGGAAGTGCTCGACCGCCCCGATTATCTATCCGCCGACGGCTTCCACCCCAGCACGAGCGGTTATAGGCGGTTGGCAGAGGCGGTTTGGGCTGTTATCCGATCAGACTCCGCTTCAAGAATATCAAAAGCACCGTGATAGCGCATTCACGCATCACGTTTCACGTTTCACCAAATACCATGCACGATAAAGATCGCCTGTTAGCGCATTATTACGACCTGGAGTACAGGGACTTTACAGAGGACCTGGACTTCTACGTACAATATGCTCTCCACCTGGACCCAACGCGAGAGTTGCCGCTGCTTGAGCTAGGGTGTGGGACGGGTCGTGTCGCTTTCGCTCTGGCCGAGCCGGGGTTTCGGGTTGTGGGGGTGGACGCATCGGAAGGTATGCTGGCGATATGTGCGGAGAATGCAAAAGAGAGGGGTGTTTCGGAGCAACTTCGCCTTGTCCGTACCGATGTGCGCGACCTGTCGAGCGTAGATGGAGGGCCGTTCAACATGGCCGTCTGCGCGCTGAATACTTTCGCGTATCTCACCTCTACAGAGGACCAATTGAAGATGCTTCGAGCGATTCATCCTCTCCTGGTCCAGCACGGCATCCTCATCATTGACCTCACCCCACCTGTGGCTCATCTTCTCCCGCCCCAGGATGGCGAGCTGGTGCACCAGGGAAGCTTCGATGCAGGGGAAGAGGGGACATTGCACAAGCTCGTTTCCGGTAACGCGCACCCCTCTACGCAGACTCACAGCGTTACTATCTTCTACGATTTGGAAGGTACGAACGGCACCCTCTCCCGCATGACGCAAAGTCTCACTCTTCGCTGGACCGGCAGGTACGAGATGGAGTTGCTATTGCAAGCAGCCGGGTACAGGGTTGAGAAGGTATATGGTGATTATGAGCTTGGTGAATATGGGGATGGTAGCGAGCGGATGATATTCGTGGCCCGAACGTAGGGACACGGCGCGCCATGCCCCTACAGACGCTGGCGTTCCTCTATTAATCTCTCTAAATCGGCCACTCCCACCTCTGCCAGGGTGCGCACAACCATATGCGCTCCTGCTTCCATCAGTGTTTCTTCCGTCTGTGTGGTAGTGACGCCCAGGGTAGCTGCGCCTGAACGAACCCCAGCCTGGATGCCCGCGGGCGCATCTTCTATGACCACTCCATCGCGTGGCTCGACCCCCAGGCGCTCGAAGGCGAGCAGGAAGACACGTGGGTTTGGCTTCCCCTCCGTCACATCGTCGCCGGAGGCAATCGCCTCTATGTATTGTGCGATTCCTGTAACCTCGACTAACAGCTTGACGTTCTCAATAGGAGCTGATGAGCCGATAGCCTGTCGCCAACCTGTTTTTCGTAGGGCATCCATGAGTTCAAGCACACCTGGAAGTGGACATAGCGTGGTAGCGTTCCGGCGGAAATGCCCCTCTTTGCTTTGAACCATACGCTCAACCTCTTCGGCGTCTGTTACTTTCCAGAGGAGGTTCATAATGTCGGTGTTGTGCCGACCGAAGATCGCTTTGAAGTCCTTTTCCGCGTCGTACGGTACGCCAAACTCCTGTGCCATCGCCACCCAGGATGCGTTCTGCGCTTCCGCGCTGTCCACGATTACCCCGTCCAGGTCCCAAACTACCGCTCTATTGCTTGGCATTGTCACTCCATATACTTCGTGCGTATCCGGGGCACGGCACGCCGTGCCCCTACGTCTGTGCTCTCTCTAGGATTATGAGGTCGGCGTTGGCGGTACGGTCTACCAGCGTCAACAGGGCGAAGGACAGCGGGCCGCCGAACCTGGGCTTCGTGCCTGCGGAGCCTGGGTTGAGGAAGAGCACGCCTTCTTCGCTTTGCATGAGGGGGATATGGCTGTGGCCGCAGATTGCCACCTGTGGCTTTGGCTCGGGAAGCCTGGGTAGCCAGTAGTCAGGCTTACCACCGATGTGCGTCATGTACACGTCTACCCCTTCGTACACGCGCCTGAAGTTGTCCGGCAGATCGCTCACCCGCCCTACCACATCTACATTTCCGCGCACCGCATGTACAGGCGCTAGCTCACCTAGCTCACCAAGCAGCGGGTAATTTCCTACGTCCCCGGCGTGCAGTATCAACTCCGGTCTCGCCTCACGCAGAGCGGGCATAAGGCGGGTGTGCAGAGTGCCATGTGTGTCAGAAATGACAGCGATTAGCATAGTAGTCAGTAGTCGGTAGACAGATTAATCACAAAGAGCACAAAGACACGAAGACTACGAAGATTTATTGGGGTCACCAGTACTATACCTTCCTGTGCATCTCTGTCGTGAACAAAACCATAAATACCTTTGTGTTCTTTGTGTCTGTGTGATTAAATCGTCCATCGTCCGTCCCCCGTCACGGCCTGAACAACTGCCTCCCTAGCAGGCCGAGCAGCACATCGTATGGCGGCTTGTTCTCAGGGTGGTACTCGAAGCGGGCACGCTCGAAGTATTGGACTATGTAGCTCTTACCGTCGGTGCCGCGCTCCTCGAATTGGTCGGAGAGGGGGAGGCCGACTATAGGCACACCGAGCGTCCGCCACCGCTCGAGGAACTTGCCCCATACGCAGTGCCCGGTCTCTTTCACGCAGACCGATTCGACGCCGCCCGGAGGTGCGATGCTGGGGAACTTGCGCCCCTGCACAAGCTGGCTGCCGAGGAGGCCGAGCAGCACTTCCGCATCTGTGCCCTGGTATTCAGGGTGGTATTCGAAGCGGGCGCGCTCGAACCACTGCACTATGTACTGCTTCCCATCGGTGGGGCTTTTCTCAAGGCGCTCTCCGGTGATAGGGTATCCGAATAGGGGGAGGCCGCCGTTGTTCTGCCAGTATGGCGCGAAGCGAGTGGATGGCCTGAAGCCCGTAGGTGAATCCACGTCTGGGGCAGGATCGAGTGTAGAGCTATTCCCCGGCGCTTGCTCGATTATGTAGATGGGGTCCTCGCTGATAGTGACGCCTGCGGTGCCACCCCGGACCGGAACGTCAAGCGTGCGGCCCCTCGACTCTATTATCTTGACCGAAGGTTGTGATACAGGCACACTTACCGCTTCAACTGCGCCGAGCTTCCAGATGACATGTACAACCGAGCCATCTCTGGTGAACCTGTAGTGATAGCGGTCCCACTGGGGTTGCCATTTGTTCGGCACGGAGCGCATGAGCGGCCCCTGATTGAGGAAGGTCGCGCCCTCGAGCACCCGCGTCATCACCCTATACGCTATCAATCCAGGCTTATAGGTGAGGTTGTTTCGCATGAGCGCCATGTTACCCCAGAGATCTCCGGGCGGAGAATTGAACTTGTCCTTAAGTTGGAAGTAGTCGAACTGCGTGACGTTGGGCGAGGCCATAGCGATGGCATAGAGGCGCACCAGGCGTCGTGCCTGCTCCTCCTCGGATACGCCGAGCGTACCGCAAGGGTTGCAGGTTGAATAGCCATGCTCGGTTATCCATATCTCCTTGTTGGGCGCGCCGTGGTCCTTCAGCCACTTGTAGGACATATCGAGGCGATACTGGAAGTTCTGTACTACCGTCTTCGGATCGGTGCTCTCAGGGGCGCGGTCGGGCATATACGGGTGGATGGAGAGCACGTCGAAGTTCAGCTTGCCGCCGGAGGCTGCTACAACTGCATCAAGGAAAGCCATGCCGCCGTTGTGAGTGTCGTGAATAGACAGGCCCCCTATGAGCACAGTCGCCTTTGGGTTGGCCTTCTTGATGGCCGCGTAACTCCCGGCGAGCATTTGCGCGTAAATGGCGGGGCGATTGCAGCCGTCACATTTGAAGGTGATCTCCACGTCCGGTTCGTTCCAGATTTCCCAAACGTCTATCTTCCCCGCGTAGTGAGCTGCCGCCGCGCCCGCGAACTCTACGAAGTCATGCGGGTTGCGTGGCACGTGCCAGTACCAGTTGGGGTCGGTCTTGGGCACGCCAGAAGCCCATGAGGGAGTGGTCTGGATGGTGCCGACTATACCGATGCCCCTATTGACCAGCTCGTTTATCCAGGGGTCGTAAGCGCTCCAGTTGTATGAGCCTTTCTCGCTCGGCTCAAGGTTGGCCCACGACATCTCCTCGCGACTCCACTTCACGCCTATATCGGTGGCTTCAGCGAGCAACTTCATCTTCTCATCGCGTGGGCGCTCCAACCCGGTTATGTACAGGTTCATGCCGAAGAAGGAGCGTGGCGGCAGTGGTGATGCGCTCACAATCTGCGGCGAGAGCGAAGCCCCTCCGCCACAAAGAACGCTCAGAGCGACTATCAGCAGGGGAAGCAGTGCTTTACGAAGGTGAAAATGGCGACTCATGCGGAAGTAGACTCATTTCTAGGGGATCATTGCGTGGGATCAAAGGCATCTACTTCTGATTATAGCCAGCACGGGCGGACAAGGTCAAACGGTGAAACGTGATGCGTGATGCGTGAGATTAGCATGTAATTCGTAATTCGTAATTCGTGGAGAACCTCTGCGCACTCTGCGTCTCTGCGGTGAACCAAAAAATCTTTGCGCTCTTTGCGTTTAATAATCACGTTTCACGTTTCATGCATCACGTTTCACCCTCTACATCTCAAGGCTGTTGACACACAACGGTATGCATGATATAAGTGATGCACGGCATCCTCGCTGAATCTTGTGAAAGGGGGCACACGCGAATGGGTGACAAAAGTCCCAAGAACAACGACAAGAAGCGCAAGCAGCAGACTCAGAAGGCCTCGAAGGAAAATAAAGCGGCCAAGAAGTAGTTTGCCATTTATTACATTCTTGTCATTAGACAACAGGAGCCTGGACTTACACGGTCCAGGCTCCTGTTGTCTAATGGCAATACCCTTGACATGCTTATAATCCTCATAGGGAGGGGAATTGCTCTTTTGTATCAATAATCGGCCCTTGCAGGGCCGATTATTGATACAAAAGAGCAGAAAGCTTGGCTGGGCGTGCTGGTGGCACGCCCCTACACGCTCTCTAGTGCAGTCCGTGCTCTTCCAGCCATGCCCGCACGAATTGCTCTTCGTCAGCCCTTGTAGCCACTTCGTCATTAAGCCTGGCTTCAAGGAGGGCTTGCAGGATGCGCCTGTAGGCCGCTCCTGGTGGCAGCCCTATCTGGCGGAGGTAGTCTCCCGTAAGGTGGGGTTTGATGAATCGCATGTCGGTAAGGTAGTCATGTAGCTGCTCCCACGCCACTGCGTCCGCGGAGAGAGCGCGTATCCGTGTATATGCTTCCAGGGCGCTAACGTCCAAAGTATGGAGCAGGTTGTAGACCTGGGAGCGGGATAGGCCAGGCTCGCCTAGCTGGGGCCATAGCTGAGCGAGCTTTGCTGCATCTTGCATCAGCTTGCGTTGTGGGGCGGTGAGCTTGAGGGCGTGCGCCAGTTGTCCTGCATCGTCCGGCTCCTGGGAGAATTCCGCTCCGATGGCAACGAGATACGCGTCTCGCCTCTCGGTTGCGGTGATAGTGTCATCAGCGGCTATCTGTAGTCTCTCCGGTGTGTAAGGCCAGTGGAGCGCAGGGTGGATGGCCTGCATGATACCCATCTTCTCCAATCTCGCCAGCATCGCCCCGGCGTTCGGCTCCTCCAACACCTTCAGTAATTCCCTTACGACTCTGTCCGTCGAGACAGTGTAGAGCGCGCCGTCTCGTATCGCCTGCAAAGCAAGCTCTAAAGTCTCTTGCTCGATGCGGAAGCCTAGTCGCTCCGCGAACCTCACCGCCCTTATGAGACGGGTCGGATCGTCGCGGAAGCTCTGCGCATGTAGAACTCTGATGAGGCCCGCGTCCAGGTCCGCGAGGCCGCCGTGTGGGTCTACTAACTCGCCTGGGCCATCCGTGGTGAGGCTTGTGGCCATCGCGTTCACAGTGAAATCGCGCCTGGCAAGATCGTCCCATATCGTCCCGGCCTGGACAGTAGGGAGCGCGCCAGGAGTCTCGTAAGTCTCCTTGCGCGCGGTCACAAGGTCGAGGTGGAATGCGGAGTGCGGAGTGCGGAGTGCGGAGTTAGTAGCTTGCGGGTCTTTACCTTCTAAGGTGGGACTTTGGATTATGAGGGTGGCTGTGTCGAACCTGTCGTGGGCTTCTACCTCTCCGCCTGTCTGCTGGGCGATAAGGTGTGCCAGCGTATGGGCGTCTCCTATAACGGAGATGTCGAGGTCAGTGTTAGGGATAGATAGAAGGGCGTCACGTACCCAGCCGCCGACAAGGTAGAGTTGCCACCCACGCTCTTCGGCAAGACGCGCTGCCAGCGCAAGGAGATGATGCGCTTCAGGGGAGTATGCCGCGTTGAGACGCCGGTTTATTGAGGCACACACCTTTTCAGCGCTTCGATGACGATTTCGTTCTCTTCTATGGTGTTGTAGAAATAAGGGGAGATGCGGATCGCGCCTGGGCGGTAATCGGTGATTATGCCTTGCTCGGCGAGAGCGCGGACGGCACTGCGGGGGTCGTCCATGTTGAGGAGGACGATAGCGGTGCGCTGCCCAGGGGTGGGGGCGATACGAGGCGTGAAGCCTGCCTCGCGGGCGCGCTCTATGAGGTCTTCCGTCAGGGCGACGTTGCGCTCCCTGATACGCTCGGTCCCTATCTCCTCGATGATGGAAAGACCGCCAAGCGCCGCGTAGACTGCTGCAACCGCGGGCGTGCCCATCTCATAACGCGTGGCCTCATCTCGCCACTGTAGGGACGATATATTGAAGTCAAATTGGTTGCTCATACCCCACCACCCCGCGATGGTCGGCTCAAGGTGTGCTACACGTGGGCTGACGTACATGAAGGCACTGCCCGGACCGCCCAGCAGCCACTTGAGGCTTCCCGAAACATAGAAGTCCGCTCCCATCTCGGTAACGTCGGTGGGTAGCTGGCCGGTGCCCTGGTACGCGTCAATCAGCAATAATGCCCCGCGCTCATGCGCCATCTCGGCAAGTGCCCGCACGTCCTGTATAGCTCCGCTGGTGAAGTAGACGTGCGATGTTACGACCAAAGCTGTGTTCTCATCGACGGCTGCGTCGAACATCTCAATGGGTACGGTGATGCGGTCAGGACTTTTGAGCACCTCGACGCTGATACCTTGCGGCCCTTTTGCGAGGAAACCGTGCCCCACCGTCGGGAAGTCGAGGTCGGTGGTGACTACTTTCTTACGCGTCGAAAAATCTAGGGCGCTGGCGATGCTCGATACGGCGACAGAGATAGAAGGTGTAAGGGCGATACGGTCTGGAGTCGTGCCTATCACCCGGCCATACGAGGCGCGCAGCTCAGCCAGCTTGCCCACCCAGAGGTTGTACCACGCCGACGCGCCCATCTCCGCCCACATCTCGAGAAACTCCTGCACGCCCGCGATGGAGCGCCTTGAGAGAGCGCCTAATGAGCAGGTGTTGAGGAAGGTCTTTTTCTGGAGGATGGGGAACTCGTCCCGGTAGGCGAGGAGGTCGGTATGGATTTTGGATTGGGTATCTATAGTCTGCATTAGGTAGGCTCCTGTGGGCGCGTTCTGGACGAGTGTACTATATCACCATGCCCTGGCGGGCGCAAACCATACAAGATGGGTAAACGTGAGGATTATCTGTAGAGGCGGAGCATGCCCCGCCTTGGTTCCATCCGCATCTGCAATCCCTAACATGTCGAGGCTCGCAACAGGGCGGGGCATGCCCCGCCCCTACAGTTGTTAAACTGCCTGTAGAAGGCTGCTCACAGGCATGCCTTTGCAAAAAGCGGAGCGTACATAAGCTTCCCTTAAGTGAGCGGTTTGGTTTTGCCTTACCCTAACCTGATGTTTAAGGGGTTCCTATATCAGGTCAGGTTATAAGAAGAATAGACTTATGGCCCTGAGTGAATCTGCTCTGCACATAGACTACTCCTAAGGTGTGCAGTTCAGTATGCGACCTTGCATGTCCCGGTTACGTAGATTGGTAAGTATTCTGTCCCAGCCAGGGCGGTTCGCGAATCGCCCCTACATATACACCTCTATGAGCTTTTGTATAGATCAAAGTTGTTGACAACCCACCCCAGCAAGCCTATACTGAGCGTGAATGCGGCCTCATACGGAGGGGAAGGAACTATGCGTACATTTTTGAAACCGAAAGGTCCGTTTCGACTGCCCCTGGTCCTGTTGGTAATCGCGGCGAACCTGCTTGGTATGATGGGCCTCAGCGCGTGCGATTCGGACGCGTCCGACCCAGGCGATAAGCCTGGCGATGCTATCGAGGTAACGGTTGCTTACTCCTCCGAGAAGAAGCCCTGGATTGAGCCTCTGGCGACCCAGTTCAACAAAGAGAAGCACACCTTGCCAGGCGACAAGCGGCAAATCTGGGTAACAGCCACCGTCGCGGACAGCGGCACGGCTCGCAAGCAGATTGTCGACGGGAGTTTGAAGCCCGTCGTGTGGTCTCCCTCTAACTCGCTCTGGAAGTCGGTGCTCAACTTTGAGGCCGATACGGAGCTTGCGGGGTCGGGGCCTGGCGAGTCTGATCGACTGCTCATAACCCCCGTCGTGATGGCTATGTGGAAGCCGATGGCGGAGGCGCTGGGCTGGCCCAACAAGCCGATTGGCCTCAGCGACGTGCTCGCCCTGAACAAGAATCCGCAGGGATGGGGTGCGGTTGGGCACCCTGAGTGGGGGCAGTTCAAGTACGCCCACACTAACCCGGAAGTATCTTCTACCGGCCTATCTACGGTCGCCGCCGAGTTCTATGCGGGCGTGGGCAAGACCTCCGGCCTCACAGAGGCGGATGTAAGTAACCCCGACGTGCAGAAGTTCGTCAAGGATATAGAGCAGAGCATTGTCCACTACAGCGCCACTACCACGATCTTCAAAGAGAACGTGCGCAAGGGCGGCATGAGCTATATTTCTGCGGTGGCTTTAGAAGAGGTCACCGTGCTTGAACTGAACCAGGCAGGGATGGACGTGCCTCTCGTCGCCATATACCCCAAAGAGGGCACATTCCTGCACGATAATCCCTACATCGTTTTGAAGGGGAACTGGGTCACGGAGGACCAACGCAAAGGGGCGGGCGTCTTCAAGGACTTCCTCTTGCAGGCGGAGAACCAGCAAAAGGCTCTCTCACTCGGCTTCCGCCCCGCCAACACGCAGGTCTCATACCGCACCGAGCCGTTCACTATCCAGAATGGGGTAGATCCCTCCCAACCTCAGACGACCTTACAGGTCCCCTCGCCACGCGTCCTGGTGAATGTGAAGAATGCCTGGAGCATACTGCGCAAAGAGGCCAACATCGTGCTTGTGCTCGACGTGTCCGCTTCGATGAACGACCAGGATAAGCTGACGAATGCGCTGGATGGGCTGAAGCTGTTTCTTGAGCAAACCAGGGATGTCGATAGGGTAGGCTTTGTCGTATTCGGCAGCTCAGCTGAGGTGCTCGTGCCCACGGATGTCCTTTCCAAGACGCGAGACAAGATACTGGCTTATATAAATGACCCAGACAGTATCCCGCGCTCCCGTTCGACGGCGATATATGATGGGGCAGCCGCAGGGCTGGATGAGCTGGACCGCCTGAACGATAAAGAGCATATCAACGCCATCGTGCTATTGACCGACGGTATAGATAACGCCAGCCAGCCAAGCAACAAGAGCGACGTGCCTCGCCGCCTGCGCCAGAACCGCGACGAGCTTTGGGCCGTTAAGCTCTTCCCGATAGCTTACGGAAGCGGCGAGGGCAACGTGGACACCGAGGTGCTACAGGAGTTCGCGAACGACACCCAAACGCGCCTGGTAAGCGGCGATGTAACAGATATACGCAAGATTTACGACGAGATGAGCAATTACTTCTAATCTGAAGAGTTTTCCTTAGCAAAATCGTACCGCGAAGCGGTACGATTTTGCTAAGGAAAACAAATATCTAATAACAGTTGTGTTATAATAGGGAATCCGTGCCGGGAAGGGGAGGGAGCTATGCCGCAGGGTGAGGCCCGCACTTACAGTGACGACGAATATGTTACCTACGTGGTGGCCGACGTGCTCAACTTCGGCGGCTTCTTCGGCGGAGAGACTGTCACCCTCGACGCGAGCTTGCGGTCCGACCCCGGCAAGATGTCCAGCTTCATTATCCCTGAGCACGTGTTTGATAACCTGACGGTGCGACATCTGATTGCGCCGGGCATGGCACTCGGACTGGTGGTGGAGAATGGCGAGGTGCGTGCAGCGCGCGTGCTTGGCGCTCCCACCCGCGAGCAACTCAAGGAGATCGTCAAGCCCCCCGCGCCTAGCGATTCCGGCCCTGCCCCACGTGCCCTCTCTTATAAGTGCGCTACCTGCAACCTCTGGATTACCGGCATGCCTGAGCTGCGGGAGGGGCAATACTTTTGCAGGCTGTGCGGGACGAAGTTGGGATGATGGACGATGGACGACGGACGACGGACGACGGACGACGGACGACGGACGACGGACGATAGAGTATACACTCCCATAAAATAATCTCTGCGAACTCTGCGTTTCTGTGGTGAATTAGGCGGATATTCACTTGTGCGACTACTGAATTAAGGAGAAACTGAACCAGTATGGATGAAACATTACAGATGTTGAAGGACCTCACCGAAGCGCCTGGGGTGCCTGGGCAGGAGGGGCCGGTGCGTGAGGTTATGGCCCGCTACCTTGAGCCTCTGGGAGAGGTTATGCGGGACAAGCTTGGATCTATAGTCGCGGTCAAGTCGGGCAACGGCGTTGACCGGGATAGCGCGCCCAAGGTGCTCCTCGCAGGGCACATGGACGAGGTTGGCTTCCTGGTGACGATGATCACCGATGAAGGTTTCCTCAAGTTCCAGACCCTCGGCGGCTGGTGGGAGCAGGTGATGCTCGCCCAGCGCGTCACGGTCCGCACGCACAAGGGCGATCTTACAGGTGTCTTTGGCTCCAAGCCGCCTCACATCCTCACCGCCGATGAGCGCAAGAAGATGGTCGAGAAGAAGGATATGTTCATAGACATAGGCGTGATGAGCAAGGAGGAGGCGATTGAAGCGGGTGTGCGCCCCGGCGACCCTGTCATCCCTATCTGCCCCTTCACCGTCATGGCGAACGATAAGATGCTCCTCGCGAAGGCATGGGACAACCGCTTCGGATGCGCGCTGGCGCTGGCTGCCCTGAAGAGTGCAGGCGACGACCACCCCAACACGATTTACGCGGGCGCGACCGTCCAGGAAGAGGTAGGCTTGCGAGGCGCGACCACCCTGGGGCATATGGTGAACCCCGACGTGGCTATCTCGATTGACGTCGGTATCGCCGGGGACACTCCGGGCGTCAAGGCACACGAGGCGCAGGGGAAGCTCGGCAAGGGTCCCGTGCTCCTGATTTACGACGGGTCCCTCATCCCCAATCTCAAGCTCCGCAACCTCTTCGTAGAAGTCGCCGAGCAGGAGAACATTCCCTTCCAGTATGACAGCGTGGCTGCGGGTGGCACTGACGGTGGCCGCTTCCAGTTGGCAAGCGATGGCGTGCCCACGATAAACATCGGTATACCTGCCCGCTACATCCACTCAGCCGCCTCGATGGTCAACCTGGACGATTTCAACAACGCCACTCGCCTGCTGGTAGCCGTCATCAAGCGCCTTGATGCCGAGACGGTGGCCGGGCTGAAGCCGTAATTCTAAATTATGAATTCTAAATTTTGAATTGAGTAAAACAATTCAAAATTCATAATTCAAAACTCAAAATTCCAAAGGGGGGGTCAACAATGAAGTTGAGGCTTGCGGAGAGGATGTACCGGCTCGGTACGGAGACTGCATTTGAGGTCGCGGCACGCGCCAGGGCTTTGGAGGCCCAGGGCAAGCCTATTATCCATCTGGAGATCGGGGAGCCGGACTTCGACACCCCCAAACACGTCCGGCAGGCGGCAGCCGAGGCGCTTGAGCAGGGCTATACGCACTACAGCGGCTCGACGGGAATACCGGAGTTGCGAGAGGCTATCGCCCGTTACGCGGGCAAGAATCGCGGCCTGCACTTCGATCCAGCCAACGTGGTGGTCACGCCGGGCGCCAAGCCGATCATGTTCTACACTATCATGGCTCTGCTTGAGCCTGGGGACGAGGTTATTTACCCCAACCCGGGCTTCCCCATTTACGAGTCGATGATCAACTTCCTGGGTGGCGTGGCGGTCCCTTTGCAGTTGAGCGAGATACGGAACTTCCACGTCAACATCAAGGAGTTGGAGAGCAAGATTTCCTCCAAGACCCGCCTTATCATCATCAACTCGCCCCACAACCCCACCGGTAGCGCCCTTGCCAGGAGCGACCTGGAGGCGATCGCTCGCATCGCGGTCGAGCACGACATCATGGTGCTGGCTGACGAGATATACAGCGAAATCCTCTACGATGGGGTAGAGCATCACACAATCCTGGACTTCCCGGGCATGATGGAGCGTACCATCTTGCTCGATGGCTTCTCCAAGACCTTCGCCATGACGGGCTGGCGCATGGGCTATGGCATCTTCCCAGGGGAGATGATACCGCACATCAGCCGCCTCGTTATCAACAGCGTCTCCTGCACCTCCACTTTCAGCCAGAGGGCGGCTATCGATGCGCTCGAAGGGCCGCGCGGCGAAGTGGATAAGATGCTGGAGGCCTTCGCCAGCCGCCGAGACATCATGTACGAGGGGCTGAACAAGATTGACGGGCTGCGCTGCAACAGGCCGGAGGGGGCGTTCTACGCCTTCCCGAATATAACGGACACGGGAATGAGTTCACGTGAGTACGCCGACTATCTGCTCAACGAGGCGGACGTGGCGGTGCTCCCCGGCACATCCTTCGGAGAGTACGGCGAGGGGTACATCCGTATCTCCTTCGCGAACTCCGAGGATAACCTGCGCAAGGCGATGGAGCGCATCGAGAAAGCCAACCGCAAACTCCCCGCCATAACAGCCGAGATTGGGGCCAAGTAGCTGTTTAATCTCATATTCACCGCAGAGACGCAGAGGTCGCAGAGATTCATTGTGGGTACGTAAGGGCGGTTCATGAACCGCCCTTACGTGTCTCTTCGGTGTTCCCCTGCAATGTCGAGTGCTAGCCACCACCTTAGGATAGCCTAGCATGAAGCACGCTTCCCTCTTGGACTTGCCTGGATGGTCTCTTGTCGCTCTGACGGCGCTATGCTCCCTCGGAGTGGGGGCTGCCTCCCTACGGCATAGCGGCTCCCTCGCGTTTCCCATCGATGATGGCTATATATACAGCAATTACGTGCTGGCGGCATCGCAGGGGCACCTTTTTACATACAACATTGGGGAGACGAGCGGGGGCATAACAGGACTCGCCTGGTATCTCCTTTCTACTCTCTCCTATTTGCTCCTCGCTCCATTTCACGGCTTGCTGGGGGGGTTAGCACCACCTAGCGTACAGGCTGATGCGGCCCTGGCAATGCAGGCGGGGCACCTCTATCTTGCCGCCTACATACCAGGCGTGCTATGCCTGGCTGCCGCAGCCCTCGGCGCACGACGCCTTGCAGATTTGACCTTACCCCGCTCAGATAGGAACCTGCGCACGCGAGACGCGTTCTGCTGGCTGCTGGGTGCTATCGCCGGTGCGGACCTGGGTCTCGTATGGGGCGCGATGTCGGGGCTTGAGGTCGCGTTATCTTCCGCGCTTGTGGCATGGTCTCTTTGCTTGCTGCTTGCCGAAGCGCGTGAGGGGCGCTTGCGTTGGAGCTTGCTACTTGTGGGCTTACTGCCCTGGGCGCGACCTGAATTGCTCGTTGTGGGAGTGTCGGGGCTGCTGTGGCTGCTTCTTAGAGCGCTCTCGGTGTCACGAGTAGGGAGAAGGCAACCTCTCGCCAACGCAGGACTCTACCTGGGTGCCATGGTGGGCGGGCTGTTGGCTATGTCCGCCATCTACTTCATAGGCTGGGGGAAGCCTCTGCCAAGCTCATTCTATGCGAAGGTTGGAGGGCTGCGGTTTGGGAGTAGGTTTCTGTCGGCTGTGGAGGAGTTAGTTATCGCCGGGCGTTACCTGCCGTTTGTTACCGCCGTGCTCGCTCTTTTGGGAGGCTTGTCTGCATGGATAGGTAGAAAAAACCATTCTAATGATGAGGACCGGGAAGCACGCTGGTCAGCTTTGCTCTTACTCCTGACCTTCGTACTTTTCATCGCGGCAATAATGACGAGCCTCCCCTGGTTCGGGCAAGAAGACCGCTATTTGCTACCTATTCACCCCGTTGCAATCGTGTTGGTCGGTTTACTGGTGTGGTTCTTCTTGCAGCGCCTTAGCTTTGATTCTTTACTTTCCCGGAAGGGGTTCCTGCCTGGGTTGGCTGCCGTAGTGCTGCTCGCAGGTGCAGGCGTGAACTACTGGTGGGCTACGCGTAACTATGCCGTACAGGTGCGCAATATCGCTGACGGTCACGTACAACCCGCGCTTTGGCTCGCAAAGAATACGCCACCAGATAGCCTTATTGCATCCGAGCCTATAGGCGCGGTCAAGCTTTTCTCCAGGCGGCGCACAATCGACCTGGTGGGCCTTACCACTCCTGCCACGTTGGGCACGTATGGCAATTGGTCCCTGGCATGGCGCGCGCTGAAGGACGCGGATGCAGACTACCTCCTCTTCTATCCCGCATGGTTTGGCCGCGAAGGGATACCCCAATGGGCTGCCGAGCGGGCACGCTTTGCGGTCCCCGACAACAGGATAGTGGGCGCCTCCGTAATAGCCATCTACGAGCTGCGCTGGGACTTATATGCAGACCAATGAAGCTATAGGGTGACTTTCGTCCACCCGGAAACGCGATAATCGTCCCATTGCCTTGTGCCAGGCTGTGGCTTATAGTTCTAATGGGCGATAATCGTCCAAATCCCGCAATTCGCGATTTTAAGTCCGTAACTCGTCAGGAGGAAGCTGTTTGGAGGTCATAGGCGCGCTACTCGCCTTGCTCGTGGGTCTCGCCGTAGGGTTTGTAATAAATGTGGTCTCTACTCGCCTTTCGGCCAATAGACCGCTGTTTGCCACGCTCAGTTGCACGCGTTCGGCTCACCCCCTCAAGCTGGCGCAGGCGTTTCCCGTTGTAGGGTACGCTCTACAGGGCGGGCGCTGCTCGACTTGTGGCGAGAAGCTCTCCATATCGTACCCATTGGTAGAACTGTCGATGGGGCTTCTATTTGCGGCTCTCTTTCTGCTGGAGGGCTGGGGATTGCGTTTCCCCTTCCATGCCCTATATGTGGCCCTGCTCGTACTCGTGCTGGTGATTGACTGGAAGCACCGCGACATCTACCTCTCTGTTATCGGTCTGGGCGCGCTTGTAGCACTCGCTGGGAGTGCTTTATTATCCGAAGTAGGTATCGTGAGTGCTTTGATCGGTGCGGCGGTGGCGGGCGGCTTCTTCCTGCTCGCGTACCTGCTAGCGAAGCTGATCTTCCCACGCATAGAGGAGCCTCTTGGGGCGGGCGACGTTTTCCTGGCGTTGATGATGGGGCTGATGCTGGGCTTCCCGAACGTTGTCGGCGCGCTCCTCATAGGTCCCTTGCTGGCGGGGGCGATGGCGCTCATCATGCTTCTCTCCCGCCGGAGCAAGCTGGGCGACTTCATGCCTTATGGTGTCGCCCTGTGCGCGGCAACTATACTCTTCCTCATCTATCCCGGCCCTTTCGCCGAAGCCCTCAAGCTCCCCTCCCTCAGTATGATGCTCTTCGGGCATTATTGATCTCTGGCCCAAACTGGACGAAAGACGGAACATGCCATTCGTCCTTCGTCCTTCGTCCTTCGTCCTTCGTCCTTCGTCCTTCGTCCTTCGTCCTTCGTCCTTCGTCCTTCGTCCTTCGTCCTTCGTCCTTCGTCCTTCGTCCTTCGTCCTTCGTCCTTCGTCCTTCGTCCTTC
>DATEOC010000073.1:0-27430 GCA_035274425.1 Chloroflexia bacterium | reverse complement strand
CCCCCAACCCCCGACCCCTTCAATATCCTCTCTCGCTTTCAACCTTATTACGCAACTGCTCGCCTTTCAAGTAGCGGGCGAGGTTGTCGCAGAAGAGGTCGGTGACGCGGCGGTCGTAGTGGGGGTTCGAGCCGGATACGTGCGGGGTGATGAGCACGTTCGGCATCTTCCACAAGGGGCTATCTTCGCGGAGAGGCTCACGCTCGAATACGTCTAGAGCAGCGCCCTTGAGCTTGCCACCTTGAAGAGCCTCGATCATGGCTGCTTCGTCTACAAGCGCGCCCCGGCTGATGTTGACCAGCACGGCCCCTTCTTTCATCGCTTCGAATTGGGACTTGCCTATCATACGCTCGGACTGCGGAGTGCGGGGCGCGGCAACCACTACATAGTCGCTCTGGGCAAGAACATCGTTCAGTTCTGCGGGTGGGTAGAAGCGATCAACAGCCTCGAAGCTGGGTTGTTGCTCCGCTATGGAGGCGCGCACCGACACCACTACCATACCGAGCGCTTTGCACATGGTTGCCGCTCGCCTGGCGATTGGCCCGTATCCTACCATGCACACCTTTTTGTCGTAGGCCTCATCCGCACGGTAGCGCTCCCACTTACTCTGCGCCTGGTTGCGCGCGGCGATGTTGAACCCACGCGAGAAGTGGAGTATCATAGCCAGAATGTGCTCAGAGATCGGGATTTCGTGGACGCCGCTAGCCGTGGTGAGGATTAGGTCGGGGCGCTTGAGGAAGACCCCTTCGCGCAACATGTGGTCGGACCCGGCGCTCGCGAGCTGCACCCACTTGAGGTCAGGTGCGTTGTCGAGCCACTCGACCGGGAAGCGAAAACTGAAGAGGACCTCTGCCCGCCGCACCATTTTGAGGAGCGCATCACCCTCCACAACGCTCGCTTCTTCACCCCGCGCCCTCGCGTCGTCATCTGCGCGCTCATATCCTCGTAGCACTTCGACCCTGGGGTCTACGGCCTCTATCTCAGCGAGGTATTGGTCGGAAAGGGTGAAGTTTACCAGGATGGGCACTTTAGGGGCGTCCAAAGGCTGCTCGCCCGGACCCCCAGGAAGGCTCGTATCGTGCATGGAAGCCCCCGTCGACATGGCGGGGTGTCTCACTTTCTAGTGCTATGTGCTGGGTAAAAGGTATTGTGTAGCGCGGGTGCCACGCGCCGCCTATTCTACACCAAAGCGCGAGCAAGCGCAATAAGGAATCTTACTCTCAATTATCTATCCTTCAAGGATAGATAATTGAGAGTAAGAAAAGAAAGTCTGGCGGTGTCTTGATTGGGTTATAATCAGGTGACCAAATAATAACGACAGATAAAGGAAGATTTGATGAGAGAGAATGCCCTCAAGGCGAAGCTGAAAGCGGGTGACGCAGTGTACGGCGTGTTCGCGCCCAACTGCGACCCCTCTATGGCTGAAGTGATAGGACACCTGGGGTTTGACTACTGCATGATGGATTTTGAGCATGGCGCGGGCGGGCCAGCGGAGGCAGAGAACATCGTGCGCGCGTGTGAGACGGTGAGCCTGACCCCCCTGGCTCGCGTGCGGAGCATCGACCCCAAGCTGATATTGCAGTTCCTGGACACCGGGGTGATGGGAATAATGATGCCTGGAATAACCGAAGCGGACGAGGTGAAGCGGCTCGTGGAGGCGGTCAAGTACCCGCCCCTGGGCAAGAGGGGTATCGCTCCTGTTCGCGCCAACGACTACCTGCTTGGCCCCATGTCGCAGGCTGAGTATGTGCCCTTCGCGAACGAGCAGACTATCGTGCTTCCGCAGATCGAGTTGATGGAGGCGGTAAAGAACCTGGACCAGCTTGTGCAGGTAGAGGGTGTGGACGGCTTCTTCGTCGGCCCGCGCGATCTCTCCATGTCGATGGGCTTCTTCGACGGCCCGAATCACAGCGAGGTGATGGCCGTCATCAACGACGTATTCGATACTGTGCTAGGTGCGGGATTGCTGGTAGGCATTACCGCCGCGACGGGCGCGGATGCACGGGCGCTGGCCGAGCGCGGAGTGCAGATAATCCTCGGCTCGGTGAACGGTCTGCTGAAGGTTGGCGCTAGCGCATATCTCAGTGCTGTTCGGACTCCTGACGCATGATAACTTAGAGTGAAGCATGTAGGGGCACGGCGCGCCGTGCCCCTACGGAGCGTCGTGAAATGCGCGCTCAGCATTCTATTGGCACTAGGTTTTCAGCGATAGCGATAGAGACATCCCACCCATCACCATGATCCTCGTAGGACCACCACGCAGAAAGCACCGCCTGTGCCAGGCTCCAATCTCGCAGGCGCGCCCTGTCGAAGCCAAGCTCCTCTGCCAACTGGTCTATGCGTCGGCTTAACACCTGCCTCAGCCCCGGCCTTATGGCTATCTCTGGCGATGGGTTTCTAAGTAGCGCGCCGACTTCGTACTCTGCCTCGCCCACAACCCCTTTCGGGTCTATGGCGAGCCAGGGTTGGCGTGAAGCGGAGAGGATGTTGAAGTGGTGGAGATCGCCATGTAGCAGTACAGGTTCGCGCATGGAGGATAGCAACTCTTCGAAGAGGCGCTCAGCGCGGTCAACTAGGCTGGCCGGGAAAGGGCCACTCCCACCATTGAATTCCTTACGCAGCCTCGCCATACCTTTAGCCCAATCGGTTATGGTGGGAAAGGGGTGATTTGCGGGCACCGGACGCCATAGTTGTTGCATTACTTGGGCGGCGATGGATGTTGCCTCGTCGTCATCTTGTACAGTGGAAAGGAGCGTGCCTGGTGTGATGTGCTCAAGGAGCAGGGCACCCTTCTCAACGTCAGCATCCAGCAACTGCACCGCGCCCCTTCCAGCGTAGAGTCGCAGTGCCTCGGCTTCGGTCTTGAATTCCCGATCTGGGAAGCCAGCTTTCACTACGACGGTGGTGCCATCTTGTCGTGTCGCGCGTGCTGCGTAGTTGTACGAGAGGTTGGGGAAGGGCGGGCCGATAGTCAGAGACCACCTCTGCTCGCACTCAGCGAGGAGCGAAGGGAGGTTGCGCAGCCACTCTGCACCTATGGCACCATGCACTTCGATAGTCGTCTGGGCCACGACTTCCGGAATGCTGAATCGCTCGCTCAAAGTATATCCATATCACGGTAGAGCATAGGCCGGTCGAAGCGGAAGGGGTTAGAGGAAGAGGCTACCGCGCCGGTAATTGTGTCTACCACCAGGCGGCTTGCACCGCCGCTGCCCATGATGCCGTGGCCGCTGTAGCCGCAGTTCAAGTAGAGGCCAGGTATGCCGGTTGGCCCCAGGTATGGGCGGTGGTCGGGGGTATAGGCGTATTGCCCTGCCTGCAAGAACCAGTGAGACGTTTGACGCTCCCACACATCGCGCCAGAATGGGCTGATGCGCGCCACCGCATGGTCGCTAGCAGGGTCGAGCAGGTCGAAGGCGAAGTCGGCGCTGGTCGGCACGTCCATTAGGGGCGGCCCTGGCGGCACTCCAGGCGAAGTTCTGAGGAGATAGGCTCCTCGCAGAGCAGGACGCCAGTGTGATCCAGTCTCCTCTTCTATTGTCATCGGCGCGCCTGGGGGCACTTCGGGCACGTCGGGCATGATCAATTTATGCCGCCGCACCAGGCTCAACGGCACGTCAAGGCCGGCTAACTTGCCAACCTCGCCTGAGAATGGCCCCGCGGCGATCACGGCTCGCTCTGTGCTGATTGCGCCTCGCCTCGTTTCGACTGCTCGTACTTGCCCGCCACTCAGGTCGAAGCCCGTAACCTCACTATTTACAACGAAGGTGGCCCCGCCTCTTGATGCCGCAGCCGCATAGCCCATCGTCAGGCGGCGCACGTCGAGCCAGCCATCGCGCGTACGGTATCGCGCTCCCAGCACATCTCTAGACAGGTAGGGGAAGCGAGAGCGCGCGGTGTCGCCGTCCATCCACTCTACGTCGGTCAGGCCCCACCCATGCTGATTGGAGACGAGCGCCTGCTGCCTCGCGACCCCCTCCGGCGTGGTGGTTAACCAGAGGTAACCTTGCTGCTGTAGGCCCAAATCGTAGCCGGGAAGGCCTGCGACTTCCGCGAAATGCTCGAACAGGTTGATGCTTTCGCGTACCAGGGCCATCTCCTCAGGGTTGTCGAATTGTGCGCGGAAGGCACCTGTTGACGCTGGGGTAGTCAGGGTGCTAAGCGCGGGTCGTTTCTCCAGCACAACGGCGCGGATACCTGCCCTCGCCGCGAAGAAGGCCGTCGCCGCGCCGACTATCCCCCCTCCGATTATCACAAGCTCTGCCGTGCGTGGCAGGTCGTTCGTCACATCGACTGCTATAGACGACATCGCTTACCCCCCTTAACGATTTGAATGCAGTATACAGTATGCAAATGTTCAGAACTGGAGGGACCCTCGCTTCACTTCTTCGTTATAATTAAGAAGTCAGGTTGTAACGAGGCTGGTGCTCTTGACGCTACGTGAATCTGGTCTGGAAATAGACTTCTCTTAACGTTTCCAGTTCAGTCTGTGGCCTTTCTACTACTCTTATCGCTGAGCTGAGTGCTTACCATACCACCCGGCTTTGCCCATAGCTGTAAATGATGTTACAATACGCTTATGCTGTGGGCCACTCTCATATGAAAATTAAGATAATAATCCACATAAGCCCCAGCCCGCGCAGGCATGAGCGAAGCGGGGTGTTGTATGTGTAGCCCGCATCTTCAGATGCCGGGCGGGGCCAGATGCACCTATGTTGACTATTTTGTTAATCTTTATATGAGCGTGTGGCTGGGGTGGAAACAGGTGTAGGCGAGGTTCGGAAGGGGTATTATAGGGAGATGAAACGGCTCTTTTTACCAGGTCTCCTTATCGCGTTGCTTGCGACTACCTTCAACCACGTGCCTGCGCCTGCTGCCCCTACAGGCATGAACGCGCTGGGCGACGTGCGCGTCCTCTTCGTGGGAGATATTATGGTGGGCCGCCACGTGCACGAGTTGATGGCGGGTAACTTCGAGCGCCCCTTCAAGTATGTTACGGGCTTCTTGCAAGCGCCCGATCTCACCGTTGGGAACCTGGAAGGACCCCTCGTCGCGACCGCCAAGATACCCAGGCCCGTACCCAACAGCTTCAATCTGACGGGCGATACCCGCGCCGCCAAGACATTGGCGAAGGTTGGCTTCGACGTGCTTTCGGTCTCGAACAATCACGCTTTCGACGCGGGAGCAAGCGGCCTCGCAAGCACAATCGAGGCTGTGAAAAGTGCGGGTATAGGAGTTATCGGCGCGGATAACACGGGTAAGCAGACGCCCGTCGTCAAGGAAGTGCGCGGTTTGAAGATAGCCTTCCTCGCTTTCGCCGACTTCCTGAACATACCAGGCACAGGCGTCACTTACATACGCATCAATAATGCAGGGGACCGGGACCGCGTTGCACGGGAGATCGCTTTAGCCCGCAAGAGCGCCGACATCGTCGTAGTCTTCTGGCACTGGGGACCGGAGTACGCGGTGCAACCTAGCAGCGGCCAGAAGCAGATGGCCCAGCTATCCGCCGACGCCGGGGCAGACCTCGTAATCGGCTCGCACCCCCACGTAGCGCAGGGTATGGAACTAAAGTCGAAGAGTGGGCGTTCTTCACTCGTGGTATACTCCCTAGGAAACGCTCTCTTCGACCAGTACTTCTCTCAAGAGGTGAGGCAGGGTCTTGCCCTCGAATGCTACGTAGATAAGAATGGCGTCAAATCGGCCCGCTTCATTGCGCTCGAGAACCGTAAAGAGTCAACGGGGTATACTATGAACGTCGCCGACGACGCGGTGGGGCAGTTCGCCATCCAGAGGGCCGCTAAGAGCACTCCAGCCGAGTTGCAGTGGAAGAGCCTGTGGTCCTCTCAGCAGGTCCAACCGGGGCTGGCGATAGCATACCGGCGACCCGATAGCGCGGGACGAAGGACTTCTCTTGAGAAGCTGGGCATGGCCGACCCCTCTCGCGTGGAGCTGTATAGCAACTCTCTTACGGTCAGCAAGTATATCGGCCCTGGAGCGGCAGGCTCCAGCACACGTGCAGCGCCAACCCCCAGGCCGCAGGCGCAGAGCGAATGGCTGCCTGTCTGGTCCAGCACCTCCGGCTGGCGTGTCACTAACTACACGGTGGGTGACGTAGATGCAGACGGGCAGCCGGAACTCATATACACCCTATGGAAGCAGAGTTTGACGTGGACGCGGCCCCCGGATGGCGGGATGGCGGTCAACATGCAGGGAGGCGAACTGTTGCCTCACATCTATGTAAACGGGTGGCGGCGCGGCCAGATGGCCCCCGTCTGGCACGGATCACCGAGGCCCGCGCCGGTGCTGTCGGTGGCGGTAGCGCCTATCGGCAAGAATGGCAAGCCTTTATTGGCAATACTGGAAAGCGCGGATAAGAAAGTAGAGAAAGCCCCAGGCAAAGCGACCCTCTGGCAGTGGGCCAGTAACTTCGGATTTGAACAGGTAACGTCCGTTCCAGGTGCATATTCCACGATGTGGAGCGACGGAAAAGTGTTATTATTCAGGTAGCAAAAGCGCGCTTTCCGGCGAGAGCCAATTGTCCAGGCCAGCAGCGCGATTTCTCCTGTAATTGAGAGGAGTAACTTGAACATGACTAACGGAATCAGAGGTAAGATAGCTACGCTATGCCTGGGGGCACTATTGATTGTTGGGATCGCGGGGTGTGACATGGGTGGTCCCGCGCCTACCCCTGTCGTCAACCCTACCGCGACGACTCAGCCAACTGTTGCTTCACAGGAGCCGACGAGCGTGCCCACCGCAGAGGTAAGCCTCCCTACGGCGACAGCGGTGGCGCAGAATCCTACCGTCGCGCCGACCACACAGGCGGGAGTTACGCCCGTCGTGCGAGAGAGAGTTACTTTCGCCAAGTATGTCGTTCAGCCATCCTCCGTCAGCCCTTCGGTACCTCAGTACGCCGTACAACCTGGGTTGGCTAACGTCACCAACGCCAAGAATTTCGAGCTATCGCCGGCTCTCCGGGCGCTGATCGAGCAAAATGCATTCGGCGTGCAGATGCCGACCGCCGAGTTCAAGCCAAAGCAGTTCTACCAGCTATATGAGAGCATCAGGTATGAGGAAAACCCCGTATTCGTTACAACCGACTCCGTTCTCCACGTATATCACCTGATGTTCGATAAGCTGTTGCGGTCCACCGAAACGAAGTACCTTATCGACCAACTCAAATCGCTCAACGCCGCGATGCAGGGTGCCGCGCAACAGCAGTACGATGCCCTCAAGGGGACTACAGCAGAGATGGCAGCGAAGCGCAACCTTGCCTACTTCGCTGTGGCCGCCCGCCTGATCGACCCCGGCGCGGCAATACCTGCCGAGGTGCAATCCGAGGTTACGCAGGAGCTGGCGCTGATAGATGCTCATGCCAATATCGAGCAGTCGGCGGTCATGGGGATCGGCGGCAAGGAATTCAAAGAGGACTACGGCCAATACAACCCTCGCGGGCACTACACCCGCTCCGAGGAGCTCAAGAGGTATTTCAGGGCGATGATGTGGTACGGGCGTATAACGTTCCGCCTCGACAACGAGGATGAGACACGCTCGGCGCTGCTACTCACCCAGGCGCTACGGACCGCGAAGACTCCCAATGGCGAGTCGGCAGCCGATGCCTGGGCGAAGATTTACGAGCCAACTTCCTTCTTCGTGGGCGGGGCAGACGACCTTACTTACCGCGATTATGCGCCCCTGATCGACCAGGCCTTTGGTGTGAGCGCGGATGCGAAAGCGTTCACCGACGATGCAAAGCTAGCGCAGTTCCGCGAGCTTGCCAAGTCCCTCGCCGCGCCGCGTATCAACTCGATGTTCGTCTGGATTACCGAGGACAAAGAGCAGGTGACGAAGGGGTGGCGGATGATGGGGCAGCGCTTCACCCTGGATGAATATGTGTTTGGGCAGCTAATCTGGCGCGAGGTTGGCACGCTCGATACACCACGTGCGCTGCCGAAGGGTCTGGATGTGCCCGCTGCTCTCGGCTCGCAGGAGGCTTTCAAAATCCTGGGCGATATTGGTGAGACCAAGTACGCCAACTATTCCGAGCAGATGGATAAGGTGCGCGGCCAGATAAAGAGCCTCCCCGATGCGCAGTGGACCGAGAACCTCTACTGGTCGTGGCTCCATACTTTCCGCCCCCTCATCGCGCCGAAAGCGCCCGATAGCGGCTACCCGAGCTTTATGACGAACGACGCCTGGACGCGCAAGGACCTCAATACGGTGCTGGGAAGCTGGACCGAGCTGAAGCACGATACGCTTCTGTACGCCAAGCAGGTGATGGCCGAGATGGGCGGCGGGCCGCCCGCTCTCGTCAAGGGGTACGTTGAGCCTGAGCCGGAGTTCTACGCCCGTGTCGCCGCCCTCGTAGCGATGACGCGTGACGGCCTGCTCTCACGTGGCCTGCTGGAGAAATCCACCAATCCTGACGTGCGCAGCGACTACAATTCGCTGAACGATCTCGAAACGCTCGCGCTCGACCTCAAGAAGATCAGCGAGAAGGAGCTTACCGTCCAGGCGCTCACCGACGCCGAGTATGAGTTGATCCAGTATTATGGTGGACGCCTTGAGAAAATTACCCTGGCCGCATCCGATCCGGCGGGCGAGGGCGAAGCTGAGACTGACATCAACGACCAGGACTCGGCTGTAGTCGCGGATGTAGCCTCCAGCCCTGATGGCTTTGCGCTTGAAGAGGGGACGGGCCGTATCATGGAGCTGTATGCGGTCGTGCCAGTCGAGGGCAACCTGGTGCTGGCGAAAGGCGGCGTCTACAGCCAGTACGAGTTCACCGTGCCCACCGGAGATCGCCTCACCGACGAGGCGTGGCGCGAGCGCCTGAACAACAACCAGGTGCCACCGCAGGCCGACTGGAAGACCTTCATCTCCAAGTAGGGTATTCTCATTGAGTAAAAGAATTAGGTTGGCTCTCAGGGCCAACCTAATTCTTTTACTCAATGAGAAGAATTAATGAAACTGTTCAGCGCCTCGTTGAAGGCGTCGGGCTGCTCTATCATGGGCAGATGGCCCGCGTTCGCTATGGGTACGTGTCTCGCGCCGGAGATGCGCGACATCATCCCTTCCGCTTCGGGGGCGGGAATGATGGCATCTTCCGCGCCGGTAATGATGAGGGTAGGCACATTTATCGCTTCAAGGCCTGAGGTCGAGTCGGGACGTTCGGCCATCGCCCTGATGGCGGCAATGATCCCCTCGTCGCTCTGCCGGAGCATCATTTGCCGGGTGTCGTCAACCGCTTCAGATTGGCTCTCCGCCGTGCTGGGGGCGAAGAGCTTGGGCAGCATGGCATCTACCACTGCTTGCGGCCCGCGCTTTCGGACCTCTTCGATCAGCTTGTATCGCCCCTCTCTCGCTGCCTCGCTGTCGGCACCGGGGCGGGTGCAGACCAGTACCAGCCCGGATAGCATCTCAGCGTACCTGCGCACGAACGCGAACGCGATATACCCTCCCATCGAATGTCCGGCCAGGATGAACTTGCCCAGTCCCTCCTCTTTCGCCCACTGCGCGATAGCGTCAGCATAGCTGTCCATGCTTGCCTCACCTTCTGCGAGAGAGGGTGAGCGGCCAAAGCCTGGCAGGTCGGGCGCGATTACGCGCACTCCTGCCCCTTCGAGGCCATGTAACTGCGCCCTCCACAGCGCGTGGTCGAAGGGGAAACCGTGCAACAGCACGAGCGGTGTCCCTTCTCCGCGCTGCATGACGTGTAAATTACTCTGGTTTTCGTTTGCCATTTGCTTCCTCCTCAATGTTTGTGTTCACCTATACCCCTGGAATGGGTCGTTTGATGAAAATGGGGTTCTACAGTAGTATACTCCAGATGGATAATCGGACAGGACGATGTCGCGGCGTGCTCCTGGTGCTATTGGCTGGCGCGCTGTGGGGTACGCTCGGCACCCTCTACACCTGGGTAAGGCAAGAATTCGGCCTTGGGCCTGTCTCTATCGTTTTCTGGAGGGCCGCATTGGCTGCGCTTGCGCTGGGACTGGTGCTGGGTGGCATTATGCCCCTGGCAGGTAGAGGCGCTGGCCTGCTGAAGGTCAAGCGTGCGGACCTACCGCTGTTCGTGGCGTTTGGCCTCCTTGGCGTGACTGCCTTTTTCCTGCTGTATATCTATGCTGTGGTTCTGACGGGTGTGGCCGTCGCGGTAGTTCTGCTCTATACTTCGCCCGTGTTCGTTGCGCTAATGGCCTGGCGCTTCCTGGGGGAGAACTTCTCTATATCGAAAGTGGCGGCTCTCCTGCTCACACTCGCCGGGTGCACGCTCGTGGCACGGGTGTTTGACCAATCTCAGGCAGCGGACCTGGTAGGGATTGCGTGCGGACTCGGAGCCGCGTTCACTTATGCCTTATACAGCATCCTCGGCAAAATCTCCTTGCGGCGGGGCTACCCGATAGCCACCATGAGCCTGTACGTATTCGGTATAGGTGCGGTGGGCTTGCTGGTGGTAGCTCTTATTCAAGACCCAGGGCAGCTCGTATCTATGGGCTGGGACCCTGGCGCGTGGGGCCTGCTGCTGGTGCTTGCTCTCGTGCAGACACTGGGGGCGCTGGCCGCTTATACGGCAGCGCTGAAATACATAGAGGCAGGGGTCGCGAGTATAGTCGCCACTCTGGAGCCTGTCGTGGCGACTATGCTCGCTTACTTCGTGCTGCGGGAGCCGCTTGGCTGGCCTCAGTTCGTGGGAGGGGGACTCATACTGGCTGCCATCCTTCTCCTCCAGGCCCAGTCTCTATCCCTCCCCAAAGGGAAGAAGAGTGTGAGCAAGGGATAAAAATGAAGGTTCGGCGCAGCCGAACCTTCATTTTTATCCCTTGTACGAAGACGGAAATGAGGTTAGCTTTGGGCAAGCTCCTTGGAGGTGTATAGGTAAGGCAGTTGAATCCAATCGTAATCGAACAGTTCTTCCTCCTGAAAGAAGCGTGGGACCTCCCTGGAGGCCGTGTCGGCTCCGTCCGAGGCGTGTACCAGGTTTGCCTGTATGCTCATGCCGAGGTCGCCTCGAATAGTGCCCGCAGGCGCTTTGCGGGCTAGCGTCTCGCCGCATAGCAAGCGCACCGTTTCGATGCAGTCGACCCCTTCCAGGCAGACCGCCACGACGGGAGCGCGCATCATAAAGGCTTTTATCTCTCCGAAGAAGGGGAGGTGGTTAAGGTGCGAATAGTGCTCGTCAAGGAGGGCGTCATTCAGCGTCATCATTTTCATGCCTATGACTTTCAGCCCTTTCCTCTCGAAGCGCCCAAGTATCTCGCCCAGAAGCCCGCGCTGCACAGCGTCCGGCTTCAACAGGACCAGTGTCCGTTCCATGTATGCTTGTCTCCTCTATGCAAAAGGTGGTAATCGGGGAATTATACCACCTTTTGCATAGGGGTAATCAGCTTACCATAGCCTTCAGCACTTTCTCTGTCGGCCAGAAACCCTCCCAATCGTTCGTACCTCCCAGGATATAGAGGAAGGTCGCTTCCACGTAATCCAGGGTGCTAACCCAATCGAGCCACCGGCGATATTGCGTTACGCGCAACATTTCTACCTGCTGAGCCGGTATGCCCGTCTCATGGATGCTGCTCGCCCATTCGGTAACTATGGTAGGTTTTGTAGTTTTTATCAGGTCGGTGTGCCAGAACTTGGCATTCCCCCCAAAAGATGGGGAGTTGTAAGTCTCGGCACTTTGCCAGTACGAATGCACGCAGACGAAATCGTACTGGTCGAGTATCTTGAGCTGCTCAGGTATCCATTGCTCTTGCACGTTTGTCCACGTAGCTGGATTCCAGGCTAAAGGTGCCAGGCCGAGGCGCACATCGCCAGGGACATTGGGTGATTTGCGTATCATCCGGGTAACCCGGTCGAGCAGCCAGCGCCATGTCCCTGCTTGATCATTCGGCCAGATCATGTTTGGCTCGTTGTCAAGCTGGAAATTGCGTATGCCTAGTGGCACGAACTTGCTTATGGTGTCAATACACAGATTGGCATATTCGGCATCTCCGCGGAATCGTCCCCTTTCAGCCACGCTGTCAGGTAGTCGCACTAGGAAGTACTCACACCCCAGGGCACGCAATCGAGCCACGTCCTCCGGGGTGTGATACCACATCAACTTGACAGCGCGAAAGCTACCCACCTCAAACAGGTGAAAGTCGTTCTCGTTCCACTCGGCGTTGGGCGCATAGATTCCTGCTATCATCTCTATCTCCTTTTTATCCGGGGTTGAAGTCAAGCGCCAGCGCGATAATCTTGCTTATCTGCCCCCGAGTGAGGGGGTTGCCCGGCAAGAAGTATGGACGGTTCTGTGCATCGCACGGCTGACCAGGCCCTCCACACGGGTATCCGCCTATCGCGCCCTTAGAAACCAGGAATTCCACGAACGGATAAAAGGTGCTACCGACTGGAACGTCGGCGAATCTCTGGTCGCCTGTGAAGGCCCCAGGGCCTCCAATTTCCTGGTCTAGCCCCGCGCTGTCGGTAAATACGCCAGGAATGACCGCGCTCTCTACCCGAATGGAGCGTACACTGTCATCGCTAATCTGGTGCGTTATGAGTGCTAGCAAGAGGTCCTGGCCTGTATGCGTGATTGACAATTTATCAATCTTATGATTAGTGGAAGGATCTATTGTCCACTGACCCGAGATTGCTCCAGACGGGGCATAGCACATCACGGTCACCCAAGTAATGTTGTTCTGCCCTGTTTGGGCTTCGCCGATCGCCACAAAGCGGTTACCCGCCGCGTCTACTACCTGGTCAACGTCTACGAACGAGTTTCCCTGTTGATCTATCAGGGTTACTGCCTGTATGTCTGCCATTTTGTTCCTCCTGCGGGGCGCATGGCCCACTGATTGCATATCTCAGCCACCCGCCGACGGCTGCAAGTTATACCGCAGCCGGGGAGTCGGGCACGGACTCTATGATAGCCTCTCTCGCTTCCGCACCGACGCGGCCACGAGTGATATTCCCGGTATTGACATCGGCTTCGAGCCTGGCCCGCTCAAAGTACTGGATATGATAGAACTGGCCCGACAACTCCTCAAGGCGCTCACCTTCCAGAGGAAGACCGAATATTTCAACTCCACCATTCTTCTCATAGTACTTCGCGAAGCGGTCAGCCACAGTTGCAGCAGGGTCTACTGGTCTACCTTTCGCTGCCACCAACTCGGCACCCACACGCCCTAGAAGTACCTTTTTCACGTCTTCGTGCCACTCCATGCGAGCACGCTCGAACCACTGCACATACGGATATACCGTGCCGGAAATGTTCTCCTGCGTAGTGTCCGTGATAGGGAAGCCAAACGCCTCGACATCGCCATTCCCTTCAAAGTACGTCTTGAACTCGCCGTACAGCACATGGCCTGTTTGGGGGAATTGTCTCACCGCCGGTTTCTCTGGACCTTTTTCATCCTTTAGTGTTGCCAGGTGCTTATCTATGCTCATGAGCAAATCACCCCACCCGTGGCGGCGCAGTAGCATTGGGCAATCCTTCCCATACCAAATGTTGTGCTGAACAACCACCGAGCGGTCAAGGCCCCAAATGAAGAGGTATGCGGCCGCCGCTTTAGCTGCATTGTCATTCGTTTTGTCGGCGTCTCTGTCCACATTGACGCATATCTCTATCGAGCCATGCGTAGCGTTGCCTAAAGCTTTCCCGGCGTGGTTGTTGCGAAAGTTCAACCTGCATATCAGCACGACCTGACCGTCATCTACGGACATAGTGAAGCTGGCTAGAATCTTAGGCCCGCCTCCGTGGTTGTTGGCGACATAGTTGCGTTGCGACATAGCGCGCGCCTTCGCGTTGAAGTTTCCGGTCTCATGGATAGTTAAGCCCTTGGGCTTTCCCCCAGTCATCTCTACATCCGGTACGTTATCCTGGAAGGGCGCGTACGATACAGTCACGGGCAACCCCAGCTTCTTGCATGCTGCTTTGAACTCTTTTTCTTTTTGCTCCGAAACTTCGTCTGCCATTGGTTTGCTCCTCACTGTTGCTAGGTGCCTCATATCCCACCGACATATCAGTTAGGAAGGAATAGACGGCTATTGATTGCTCGCGTCAGGTGCAGTTGAGATGCCAATATCTACCCGGCCAAAGGGACGCTACTTGAAAACTGGTATTTGACGGGCATATACACTCCGACAATGTGAATAGTAACACAGTCAAAAGAGCAGCACATCGCCAGAACGGGTTAATTCTTACCTGTACTACTGTTGAAGTGGCTTGTACCAGGCTATTCAGCCGTATATTCGGGGAAGAACCAATAACGCGCCTGCTCTGCTTGATGCTGGAAATACCAGCGAAGGGGGTCTCCGAGGCTTGGGGAGGGGAGATATATAGGAAGGTCTGACAAGGGGACGAACCTCAGTTCTTCAACCGATTCGTCCCCTTCGCAAGTGAGGTTGCCGGAGAGGAGCGTAACGAGGAAGGCACAGGTAAGAAAAATCTGCTTCCGAACGGTGCTGCGTGCTTCAGCGACGTAGGCGAGAGCGCCCACCTGCACTACCAGGCCGGTCTCCTCGCGGAACTCTCGCACGAGAGCCTCGGCCACACCTTCATCTTCCTCGGCGCGGCCACCAGGCAAGGTCCATACGAGCGGCTTACCGGCGAACCACCTGTTGCCGCTCAACAGCACCCTGTCGCCGTCGACGAGTATGCCTTGCCCGACCCGGTTTATCTTCCAGTCAGCGTGTTGTGGGAGGTTATCATATGCCATGCGAGCTGTGGTTAAGTTAGGGGTAAAGAGTGACAGTAATAGAGAGGAGAAATATGAGCACTCTTCGTACCGCCAGGTGGTGCCTGATTACTGGTCTTTCTCCGAAAGAATCTGCTCTTTCACCTGCTCAAGGGAGATATGCTCCATGTGCCAGCGTGCCGCCTCGATGAAGCGCTCCGGCTCAAGGGTCTGAGGAGGGAGGGTCTGTACCTCGTAGAGGATGCGTGCGATGCTCACCTGAGTGTTCGTATTGAATACCACTTTGCGTGAGAGGAGAAGGCGATTATCCTCGTCCGCGAAAATGAAATAGGTGCGGTCCTGCCGCGCTAACTGCTCCAGGAAATGCTGCCCAAGCTGGCAGGCATCCTCGGCGTTTTGCACCCCCTCACGTGGGTTCAGGAACGCTTCTCCCATGTAAGGAGGATTTACGTCGTCATTCATTACTACATACACCGCCAGGATCGGCCCATGCGGAGTGCGCGAGAGGAGGAGGTGCAGGCTCGCCTGCATGTGTAGCGACGGGGGCGTAGGCCACGCGCTGAGAGGGTTGCGGCTGAGGAAGGCAGCGCGCTTATTCCCACCTTCGCGTAGCAATACCATGCGCGTTACGGGGTCCGCCCCTTCGGGCAGCAACTCCATGATGGCCGGCGGTAGAGACCTCCCAACCTCGACAGGTGAGGGTGACACCCAGGATGGGTAGGCGAATGCATCATGCCAGCGCGCACCATACACAACTTGCTGCTGAGCTTCGTAATGTCCTGGATCAAGTTCCAGCACCCGCCTGAACTCGCGAAGAGCCGACTCGATCCCTTCCGAGTATCGAAGGGCGACGGCGTAGAAGTAGTGATAGACGACTGAATTCGGCACAAGGTCAAGCGCATCTTTGAAGAGAGAGGCCGCCACGCCGGCCGCTTGTGGCTCGACCTTGTAGCCTCGCACCCCCGGTGTGCTCCCGTTCTCAAGCTGGCCCAGGGCGGACTTGAAGAGGGCACGTGCCTTCTCGACGTTGGGCTTATTCGCACGGGTAAGTTTGGTGCTGTGCGTGTCGACTACAGGCAATGGCCCAGATGTGGTGGTGGCACTACTCCTCTCTTGCTGAGACCGTTCCTGGGCCTGCATTTCACCAAGCTGGGGTACGGTAGAGAGTAAAGCCCTGTCATATTCCTGAAGGCCTGCGACGGCGGCCATGCCAACAGTACCAGATAGCTGCTGTTGCCTGGCTGTGTCTGGCCGGAGGTCGCGAGCGTGTGCCGTAGCGCGATAGCCGGGCAGCCATGCCGGAGCCTGCACATCTGCTCGTTCGGGGATGACAACAGTTTCAGCGATCCTGTCGTGGAGCGCCTGCCTCCTCGGGTCAAGGGCGGCCATCACGAAGCCCCAACCCGCAAGCAACAGTGAGAATCCATACCCTACAACTCGCAACATCGCCCGCCCGAAGCCTGGCGGCCCTCCGTCGGGGGCGACCACCTTGATACCCATCAGCACTTTGCCGAGGGTCTGGCCCCACAGTCCGACCTGCACTACGTGGTAAGCAATGAAGACAAGGATGCCGAGGCAAGCGACCAGGGTGTACTGTCCAAGATCAGGCGTGCTCCCACGCGACTGCCCTCTAAAGATCAGGGCGATGATGCCGAGCATCGGAAATAGGGTCGTGAAAAATAGATCGATTAGCATCGCGGACAGGCGCGGCCCAAACCCCACGTAGAAGGGGGCATAACTGTCGAACAGGGTGGCCTCGATAGCAGCTGCCCACGGGCCGGGGAGATTCTCAAGTGAGTGGGCCGAATCGAGTGGTCCCGTCTGAGGCGGGTTGTATCTCGAAGGGTAGTAAGCTGAGGCGTAACCAGGCTCAGGCGTCACGCCTACTCCCGTGGCAGTTGGCCTGGGGGGCCATGCGATAGGGCCGGTGGGGTATTGGGGCTGATACGGCGCGTGAGCTATCGGGGGTATATCGTCCTCTATCGGGCCGGTTATCTCCACTTCGGGAGCCTGGGCGGGCCTGCGGTATGCGGTCACTACGAAGAGATTCTCTTCCGTGCGCAGGTCTTTGCCTTGCCAGCCCGCGAGATCGTAGTTGGCGGAATCGGTCCAGCGCGTGCCCTCAGGCGCGGGTATAGCGCCCATATCCTCTATGGCGCGCACCCACGGGTCCTCGGGCCACGGCTCGGCGACGCTGATAATCTGCAGGGGAGGCGATGCACCCCCGACCGCCTCGTAGGCCTCCGTATTGACTACGCGCAAAAGCTCTCGCGCGTACTCCAGATCGGGCGCGTCACCTTCTTTCCAGAGGAACACCTGTGCCAGGCGCTCCGTGTCAGCAACCATCGTGCGCATGCCTCTCTGCCCACACTACAAAAGCGCTTTCCCAGCGTTCAAACGCATCGGGCAAGACCATCGCAGGAGGGGTACTAGCCCACTAAGAGTAACCGCATTGTAGCATAGGGGCAGGTCACCAACAAGCGCCCTACCGGATTATATTAGAAGTAGCCGCAGTGCGATTCTCCTAATACTTGCCGTGTATAATATGGAATATGCTACCTTTCAATTCGCCTCGTAATACTCTCTCCACCTCCCCTGGACCGCGCCTGCGCGTGGGCCTGATTGGGCTGATTATCGTCATGCTAATTACCGGGTGCGACTCTGAGCCTGAACCTAAGCCTCAACCTACGTTTACGCGAGTCGCACCGGCCAGCCCGACTGCTCCACCCGTGCCGCCTTCGCCAACCCCGCCGCTCCACCCGCGTGCGGGCACGCTTACAGTGAGGCTATCCTCGGATGTCTCAACCTTGAACCCCTGGCTGGCGAGGAGTGACAAAGAAGCTGAGAAGGTCGCTTCCCTCCTCTTCGATGGCCTCACCCGCCTGGACAATCATTTGCAGCCTCAGCCTTCCCTGGCTGAGAGGTGGGACGTTTCGGAGGATGGCACTGCTATCACGTTCCATTTGCGCCAGGATGTCACCTGGCATGACGGGCAGCCTTTTACGGCGGAGGATGTGGTGTGGTCGTACAGAACGGTGGTTGGGCTGCCGTCCGACCCGGAGGTGCCTTCGCGCTTGCGGTTGCAAGATACCCTCAGCGCTGTTGAAGCAGTTGAGCCTGTGAGCTATACCGTTCGATTTACATTGAAGCGACGCTTCTCGCCTATCCTTGCCGATTTCGCTCTGCCAATCTTGCCCAGCCACATACTGACAGGTACGACGCCTGACAAGCTGGCGGACAACCCCTTTAACTCAGCACCCGTCGGCACAGGACCTTATTCCTTCGACAACCGAGAGGCCGGACAGTCTATCACACTGAAGGCCAACGCAGGATATTACGGTGGCTGGCCGTATATCGAGCGCGTGGCCTTCATCGTTGCGCCCGATAGAGGCGTCGCTGAGAGTGCCGTGCGTGAAAGGCAGCTACTCCTCGCTCAACTGTCGCCGGATGCCGCCGAGCGCCTGGTGACAGAAGGGAAAGGGATACGTGGTGGCGCATTCGATGAGCTGGGGTACGACTTCGTAGCCTTCAACTTGCGCGCGCCCCGCCCATTCAGCGACACGCGCCTTCGCCAGGCATGGGCGCTCGCTCTCGACAAGCAGGGCTTGGCTTTCCAGGCTACTGGCGGTGGAGGCGATCCGGTCTGGACCGACGTTACTAAAATATCATGGGCTTACAACGCCGAAGCGCCCAGGTATAATGGCGATCCGAATCGTGCGCGGAGCCTGCTGGCGGAAGCAGGGTGGCGGGATACCAACGGCGATGGCATAGTAGAGAAGGATGGCAAGCCGCTTCAAGTCTCGCTGTATGTGCCCTCGAACAATAATGTGCGGCGCAAGGCTGCGGATGCGATGGTTGGGCCGCTCAGGCAAGTAGGGATAGGTGTCAGCGTGGAGCTTGCCGATTTCACCACCGCCATCCTGACGCGCATCAGCCCCACCGGGCGCACTCCGTTCGACTTCGACGTGGCGATGCTGGGTTGGACGCGAAATGGCTTCGACCCCGACCCTTATGCGCTCTTCCATTCGAGCCAGATACCGACCGAAGCCGCTCCCGGCCTGCTCAACTTCACCAGCTTCGCGGCGGCAGAATATGACGCTCTGGCGATAGAGGCCCGCTCGACCTACGATTTCGCCCGCCGCAAAGAGCTATACGCTCGTATGCAGGTAATCATAGCCGAGCAACTGCCGTACTATTTCCTCTGGGCGGAGAAGTTTGGCCTGGTTGCAGGTCCTTCTCTGAAGGGTGATATAGATTTCTCCTCGCCGAGCTATCTGTGGAACATCGTGGAGTGGTGGATAGAGTAGAGGAGCAAAACATTCAATTCTTCTGTCCATTTCCGAAACTACAGTTTCAGAAATGGACAGAAAAAGAAAATTCCTTCCACTATGGATGCCAGGGGACGATTTGGAGAGGCTCTTTGAAGACTATCTCGGTGCCGCCTCCCTCTAACCTGAGGGGCTGGTCGGGGCGATCAGGCGGGTACACCTGTAGAGAGACTGAGTAGCTACCTGGGGCCATGCCGCCGGAGAGGCGTATGTCGCGGTAGTCTATTATGTCTTTGTACGAGGGCCACTGTGACATAGGCCAGTAGCCATTCAGTGGACCCAGGGCTTCTTCCTTCACTATTTTGCCGGACGAGTCGGTTATCTTAACGTTTACCAGATAGTTCGTGCTCATTTGCGGGCCGCTGCGCCAATAGAGAGTGAGCGGGAAAAACGAAGCGTCTGTCTGGGCAGTAGCGTCGTCCCGCAGCTCGTAGATGTACCCTGAGAACTCCAACCCTATCTCGAAACGGTGTACCTCCGGGAAGTCCGGGGGCGGATACCAACAGTTGTATACGCCGTTAAAGGCGATGCCGTATACGGTCACACCGTTGAACTCTTGAGTGTCGAATGTCTGATTGTTGTACTGAAACCACTGCTGGACGCTCTTCTCAGGGTCTTCTTGCTCCTGTCGGGTGGGCGAGGTAATAAGCCAGGCTCGCTCATAGCAGGTCATTTTCTCCCTGAGATACTGGTCTAGCTCGCGCTCCCCGAAGCCCTGGGTGTGGAGGCTTGGAATGGTCTCGATAGGGATGAGAGGCACGTGCCCCGGCCCGCCCGGCTCGTAATATTCGTCTACTGCTGTTCGCAAGTATCCGGGGAAGACCACTATCACGTCACGCAGGCGCGCATGGTCCTGGACATACACCATTGCCCCTCTCCAGTCCTCTTTCTGCGGCTGGCTCGAATAGTTCACACCAGCAAGCGCCACGCTCGATGTGAGCGCGATAACCGCCAATGGGATGACCATAAGTAGCGGATTTATCCGCCTGAGCCATATTATTCCGGCAGCTACAAGTATGAGATATGCGGGCAGCGCCATTATGAGGTAGCGAGCCTGGAAGAGTGGCACCCGCAACGTGACCAGCCAGAGGCCAGCTATGGGAAGAAGGCAAAGGGCCAGGATAAGCAGGCCGAGCGCTGATTTTGGATTTTGGATTTTGGATTTTGGATTTGATAAGCCGGTTTGATCGCCCTTTGTCCGTCGTCCGTCGTCCGTCGTCCAAAGAAGCCTCCAGCCTCCAAGTACCGCCATCACTCCCATCGTAAGTGCAGCTATGATCTCCCAAAGTGGGTCGGCGCGGTTGACGGCGAAATTGACCGCTACGGTGCCTATTATGTCATGGAGGCCCGCGGGCGCATACCAACCTCCCACGTCTACCGTGTTCGTAACGAGTGCGGCACCGCGAAGCCACGCGATGGGGAAGAGGGGGCCGAGGATGAGAAGCATCGCCCAACCCCAACGAACGATGAGGATTTTGGATTTTGGATTTTGGATTTTGGATTTGTTATCGTTTTGGGCTGCGGTGTCAGTTGATGGTTGTCCGCGATTGTCGGAATTTCGGCTGCGGAAAAGGAACGGTGTAGTGACGAGCTGAGCCAGGAGGACTAATACTGCCATGCTATGCGTGGTGAGCATCACCCACGTGGAGATTACGTACCCTGACCACAATATCAAGGTATTGCGCTCTATCGCTTTGACGTAGAGGAGAGTGCTGACCAGGGTCATCAGCACTAATAATGAGTACATCTTGGCGTCCTGCGAGTGCCAGATGTGGAACGGGTTGATGGTGAGGAGCGCCGCAGCCAATAGCCCTACCCAGTGGCCCCCCACCCGCCGCGCAAGGAAGTACATCGGAGCTATAGAGACTGTGCCGAAGAGGACAGAGAGGGCGCGCACCGGAGCCTCATACCCCATGCCGAAGATAGCCTGCACAACCCGCCCCAGCAGAGGCACGGCATCTAACAGTGCCAGCCAATAATGCAGGAAGAGCGTGTAGAGTGGGCCGTTCTCGCCTGCCTGGGTAAAACCTTGCAGGAGGACTGAAGCAGGTTGGCGGGCGCGGCTGACAATATCGGCCTCATCGAACCAGAGTGACTCGCTGCTAAGGTGATAGCGCCGCAGAAGGAAGGCGAAGAGCGTGAGGAGGACGAGTGGGACGAGGGTACGTGATGCGTAATAAGTGATGCGCCCTATCAGATGGTTGATACGAGCCGATTCGACGTTTGAAGGTGCCAGGGAATCTGGCGAAGTCCGTGCGCTCATGGAACTATTAACTACTGTCTCTCTATCCGGTTGCATCCTTTCCATTGTAGCACACGTTCGGAGTTCAAAGTTCAAGGTTCAAAGTTCAAAGTTCAAGGTTCAAGGTTCAAAGTCGAAGAGGGCAGATTGTACCAGTTGCTAATTGGACCTTGAACTTTGAACCTTGAACTTTGAACTATTACGACCGTGCTAGTGTAGCGACATAGGATGTTAGTTTTGCGCACTCCTGGTCAAGCTCGGCGGGACTTGCGGCAGCCAGATTCAGGGTAGCGACGTGCAGCTCCTTCGGGGTGCCTAGCAGTCTCATCTCACCTGGGGCGGGGCGGCCCCAGCTTGGGTATACCAGCACGCCCCGGCTCAGGCTGTAGCGATCCATGTATGCGCTCACCTGGTAAATATCGCGGTTGATCTCTGCGTCTGCCACATCCAGGCGTTTGTACTTCGCGTCCAGTACGAGGAGCGGCTTCGTCTTTGTAGCGCCGTACACCAGGAGGTCGGGACGAATGCCCACCTTCCTGGCGGCATCGAGGTAGTCATGTCGCTGGGCGACGGCGCGCAGTCCCTCGCCTGGGAGCGCCGACCTCAGCCGCGCCGTCAAGAAGCTCTCGAAGAGGAGAGGCATATTCACCAGGAACGATGGGAAGGGATGCGGCCCGTCACCTTCACTTAGCGATAGCCCGTTCAGCACCAGTCTGCACAAACCGAGCAAAGGCCAATAGTGGGCATTCAGGCGATGTTTCTTCACCCTCATAAAGGCTACAAGAGCCGTAGCTGGCGTAGTGATGGCTACTTCCTCAAAGCGATGCAGCAGGTCTCGCACTCTGCGAAGCATAGTTACTTCGGTCAAGGGTCTCAGAAGTAGCGCAGCTTGACGCAGCGTGGCCGCTACGATGCGGTTCTCTACAGTGTCTGCGGAAAGCTGGGCATAGTGGCAGATGTGGCGGTGCCTTAGCTCACCGTAACGAGCAATCTGCGTCTCCAGGGCAACTCTTCCACGCACGAGGGGGAGGTCTTCTTCCCGCGCCTGGTAATCGCTATAGACGCCCTTGACTAGCACCTTCTCGGCTTCCGATACAAGGGCCGATAGCACGAATGGAAAGATTTCAGTATTCTGCTTCAGCCTCACTAGGGGCTGGTAGAAGTGGACCAATCCTGCATCCACGCATAGCATATAGAAGAGGTTCGCGACCTCAATCTTTGGCTCGATGACGACTGTTTGCCCGCCCGGTAGACAGATGCGCCCGACATAGTCTTGAGCGGTGAGTCTGTATATCCCAGGTCGCTCCGTAGGCGTGATGCTGAGCCTCCCCGCATACCGGCTCCGCAAAGAGGAGTAGTCACGCGCTGACATCTCAATATCACACGCTTCAAACTCCCGCAAAACAATCGTCTCACGCATCACGTTGTATAGCCCATTATCTGTCGTCTGTCGTCTGTCGTCTGTCGTCTGTCGTCTGTCGTCTGTCGTCACTCTTCCCGCATCGCCGCGCCCGCTTCGGCAAAGAGTAGGCGGAACTCCTCAAGCTCTCCTGCCGGGGAGATGAAGTATTCAGCTAGGAGGGGCTTTATGGCGGTGCGCCAGAGGCGGTCAAGCGTAGTTGCGCCGAGCGGGTCGAGCATGAAGTAGGTGTGGCCGAGGCGATGGTCAGGGTCTAGCATCTCGCTGAGGCGGGCGTTGGCGCGCTCCAAGAGCTTCAGTACAGCCCTTCTATTCGACTCGCTCGCGCCATTCTCCAGGAGCCAGCGGTCCAGCACACTCTCGTCAGGCTCCATCTCGATAAATCGGAAGCGCCGCCTGAGAGCGTGGTCAATACTGGCAAGGCTACGATCAGCAGTGTTCATCGTGCCAACAATCAGGACGTTCTCCGGTACATAAAAGAGGTCGTTAGACTCGCCCATGCTGCCGGAGAGCGAAAGGTGCACGCCCCCTTGCGGACCTCGATACTCAAGCGCGTACAGCAACTCCCCGAAGACCCGAGCAAGGGGTGCCCTGTTGATCTCATCTATCACCAGCACGTAATGGTGTTCCGGGTCGTAGCGCGCAGCCTCACAAAGCCTTACGAAGATGCCGGGCACGACGGCATAGATGACGCCTCCCGCGTGATCAACGCGCGGCTTGAGTCCCTCGATGAAATCTTCATAGGTGGTCGAGGGGTGGAACTGGACTACCTGCACACGTGATGGGTCGCCTGCCGCCAGCGTGCCCAGTCCACGCGCCAGCCACGTCTTACCCGCGCCAGGAGGTCCGCTCAGGACGATCTGGCCCACATCTTCCAGCAGGTCGCGGGCCTCCTCAAGCATCTCGCAGCTCAGGCCCGTAAGTTGCTGCAACTCCGCCAGGTTCCTCACAGGCGGCAGCACCCCGTCAGTGCGCGCAGGTTTGTACACCGTCCGTGTCTCGTGTAGTTGTACGGAGTCCGATTCATCTGACTCAACGATGTGGGATTTCCCCGCAACGAGCTTGCCTGTATCGAGCGCGGAGAACGCAGACGCCAGTTCAGGATTGCGCTCCATAATAAGAAGCTGCAAAGCGCTGTATTCTCGCTCGCTCAGGGGGAATAGAGTGCCACTGCTACGTTGCCTGACAGGCTCGGAGCCAGCAAGCTCTGGCTCACTCGCTATGTCGCGCCAGGTGAGGGCGTTCGGCACCTCGAAGGCAAGCTGTACCTCAAGCTGGGCGTCGGGGATTGGGGGTCGGGGGTCGGGGATGGCGACTTGCTGGTCGTTGGATGGTACTGAGGAGGAAATGTCAGCGATAGTCGCCACGGCTAGAATAGCGTGGTCAGGTTTAGAGATGTAGAGGAAGACGGGATCACCCGGGCGAGCCGTGTTGAAGTGGGCACGCGGACGCCCCGTGAAGGTTGCTGCACCTGTCGCAAGGAGGGACTGCCACTCAGCTCGCCTCCGCCGCGTCGTTAACCACCACGCCCTGAAGGGCACAGCCTGGGAGTCTGAAGGGCCATCATCGCTGATCATTGGGGAAATTATAAAGGATAAGGGATAAAGGATAAATTATAAGGGCTGATAGTCCGCTCTATCCTTTATAATTTCAAAGCACGTCTTTGGTGAGGGTAGCAAGGAACTCGTTGTTGTCCTTCGTCTTGGCGAGGCGAGCCAGCATAAGCTCCAGACCTTCAGGGCCGCCCAGCACGCCTACCATGCGGCGCATCGTCCATACCTGCTTGAGCGTGGCCTCCTCCAGGAGCAGCTCTTCGCGGCGGGTGCCGGACTTCTGGATGTCTATCGACGGGAAGACGCGCTTCTCGGCCATCTTGCGGTCGAGGTGAAGTTCCATGTTGCCCGTACCTTTGAACTCCTCGTAAACCATGTCGTCCATGCGCGAGCCGGTATCTACCAGGCAGGTAGCAATAACGGTCAGGGAGCCGCCCTCTTCGATGTTTCGTGCCGCGCCGTAGAACTGCTTGGGTGGGTAGAGGGCAATCGGGTCCATGCCGCCGCTCAGCGTCTTGCCTGAAGCGGGCATCATGATGTTGTAGGCCCTCGCCAGCCGCGTGAGCGAGTCGAGGAGAATAACTACGTCGTGCCCTCCCTCAACGAGCCGCTTGGCGCGGTCCAGGCTCATTTCAGCGACCTTCGTGTGGTTCTCCACCGGCTCATCGAAAGTCGAGGCTATTACTTCGCCTTTCACGTAGCGCTGCATATCGGTCACTTCTTCCGGCCTCTCACCTATCAGCACCACCATGAGGTGAACGTCGTTACCGTAATTGGTGGCGATGCCGTTTGCTATAGCCTTGAGGAGCATCGTCTTGCCGGCTTTCGGCGGCGACACAATCATGCCTCGCTGCCCGCGCCCGATAGGAGCGACGAGGTTAAGCAGCCTCGTTGAAAGCACCTGCTGGGTCGTCTCCAGGTTGAGCATCTCGTCCGGGAAGATCGGCACCAAGTCGCCGAAATTGGGGCGGCGCTTGGCGGTCTCGGCGTCCACTCCGTTGACCGCTTCAACGCGCAGCAGGCTGAAATACTTCTCACCATCTTTGGGAGGGCGCACCTGCCCCACTACCTCATCCCCCGTGCGCAGTCCGAAGCGTCGAACCTGGCTCTGACTGACGTATATGTCGGTGGGGCCGGGCAGATAGCCGGTCAGTCGCAGGAAGCCGAAGCCATCCTCCATTATATCGAGGATACCGCGCTTGAATATGTTGCCTTGCTGCTCGGTCTGCGCCTGTAGGATGCGGAAGGCGAGGTCTTGCTTGCGCAGGCGGCTGTAGCCGGTGATGTCAAGCTCCCTGGCAGTTTCGTGCAGGTCGTCCAGGCTGCGGTTCTCCAGCTCGGCCAGTGATAGCAGCGTTTTTGAGTCGCCCGCCCCCTGGTCCACTATCTCACGAGCTTCGCGGGCCTCTTTGGTCTCACGGCTCTCGCGCCCTTCCCGATTGTCCCGGTTCTCCCTGTTTTCACGAGCTTCGCGGGTGTCCCGGAAATTGCGGCGGCCCCGTTGTGGGCGGTTACCCTGCTCTGAATATCCGTTCGACCGGTTGTTTACTCTTTCCATATCTTTAACTCTCACTTATTCGGGCCAGCTTCGTCTGATGATGCGTGGTCCTCATGTGTCGAATAGTGCCGGAGCGCGAGCGCATGACGATGGAGTCGGTTGTGGCCCCATCGGTCCTGTAGCGCACGCCTCTCAGCAATTCGCCGTCCGTTATTCCGGTTGCTGCGAAGAAGACGTCGTCGCTCTTCACAAGGTCATTTATCGTCAGTACTGCATGGATATCTACGCCGGAAGCCTCTGTATTGCGGCGCTCTTCGTCGTTGCGGAAATAGAGCCTGCACTGCATATCCCCGCCCATAGCCTTGATCGCGCAGGCGGCCACGACCGCTTCGGGCGCGCCACCTGTGCCCATGAGCATATCAACTCCCGTGTCGTCATCGGCGGCGGTGATAGCGCCCATGACATCTCCATCGGGGATAAGGCGCACGCGTGCCCCTGTGGCCCTTATCTCTTTGATCAGCGTTTCGTGGCGCGGGCGGTCCAGCACCATAACGGTGACGTCCCCTTCTTCGCGCCCCAGGGCGCGTGAGACGTTAGCGATATTCGCGGAGACGCTGCTGGTAATGTCAATTGCGCCTTTCGCACCACTGCCGACCACTATCTTCTCCATGTAGAAGACGCCGGTAGGCGCGCCGTACATGCTGCCACGCTCAGACATCGCAACGACCGCAATAGCGCCGGGCATACCGAGCGAGAGGAGACGGGTACCGTCTATGGGGTCTACCGCTATGTCCACGCGTGGGGGCTTACCATTTCCAATTACCTCGCCAACGTAGAGCATCGGCGCTTCGTCCTTTTCGCCTTCACCGAGGACAACCACGCCATCCATCTCTATCTGCGCCAGGGCCGTGCGCATCGCGTTGACCGCCGCGCCGTCCGAGCCGTTCTTGTCCCCCCGGCCCATCCAGCGCCCCGCTGCGATAGCTGCCGCCTCTGTGACCCTCACAAGCTCAAGCCCCAGGTTGCGTTCTATCACTTCCGCCATAAACGTTCATTCTCCTGTTGGAAAAGGGTGTGCGTTGCCGTTGCCGTGCGAGCATATACGCGAATAGGTGAGATTGTCTCTAAATTGGCGCGTACATGACGTGTGCGGCAAGAGACAGTCTGGATGCCGTGATTCAGAGTTCAGGTGGGTGGTTAGCAGTGCGGTAGAGCTATCCTGAGTTGTGATTGAGTAAGGGGAGGGCCGGGCCAGGAATGTATCTGGGTTTGGCGCGGCGATTAGGCTATGTGGAGGGTATTGCGGAGGACTATTGGTGACGAAGCCAGATGGTGAAGGAAAGAAGCGGATGCATGTAGCCTGTCCAACGAAAGAATACGGATCGTCTCAGGGGGGCGGGGAGATAGGGATTCGAACCCTAGAAGCAGTTCAAATAACCGCTTAACCGCTTAGCAGGCGGCCCCATTCGACCTCTCTGGCATCTCCCCGCAGTCAGTTGGAGCCTACAATTAGGATTGGCTGCATAAATTATAGCACACGCTTCGTAGGATTGCAAGTGTGGATTTCTCGGGGAGTGGCGAAAAGAACAGCCAAGGAATAAAATGGTGGAATGGAAGAAGCACCAAGTCTAACAGAGCCAGCTTGCCCGTACTGCGGGCAGAGCCGTTGTGTGGTCAAAGCAGGTCTGAACAACAAAGGTGGCAACCA
>DATEOC010000072.1:0-24324 GCA_035274425.1 Chloroflexia bacterium | reverse complement strand
GTCGGGGGTCGGGGGTCGGGTTATCAAGAGATAAAAGCAAATGAACCAGTAATTCCTGACCCCCGACCCCATCATGCCAAATGCACAATCTCCACCCCTGGCCAGTAGCGAGCCAGGCGCTCGGCTACGAGGCGGCGGTGGCATTTTTCGGGCGTGGCCTCGCTGCATAGCAGGCAGCACGCTTTCTCCTCGAACATGGCGCGGTCAAGCGCGCGCGGCACGTCGCGGCTCTCCATCAGGGCCTCGAACCGTCCGACGTACCTGCTCCAGTTATGGTCCTTCCGGTATTCTGATAGTATCTCATCGGTAGGGGTGAGTGCTTCGATGTGCCGGTAGTCGCAGGCTGCCAATTCGGTGAGGAAGTAGGGTAAGTCAATCTGCCTCGCAAAGCCGGCGAGCTGGCCGTTGGGGCGCAGCCTGATGTCTACCAGGCAGCCGACGCCATTATTCTTCAGGAGAGTAAAGAACCTCTCTGCCGTCTTCTGGGTAAAGCCTATAGTGTACAGCTTCATGCTCAGGTGGAGCCTGTAGGGGCGTGCCGTCGGCACGCCTCTACTAAAAGAGGCTCATTTGCTTTGGTTGTTCGGTGGCTTCTTCCAGGCCATGGCTGCGAATATGGCGGACGGTTACGCCCATCTCGATGAGGGTCTGGGTGATGAGGTGCTGGCGGTGGCAGTGGGCGGGGTCTTCCTCACTGCACATTATGGCGGTGGGACGCTCTTCGGCTATCTCGAGGAGGCGGGAGATACCCTTCTTGTACCAGGGCCGCTTGGCTACCTCCGCGTAATCTACCGCTTCGAGGTAGTTCCCCTTGGCGTTGCCGGAAGGCACGACGCCGCCCCTGTAGCAAGTTGGGTCTTTGGGACGCCCGCCCAGGTACTCCCCGGCGAAGGCATAAATGATGCCATGTGCCTCCAAACTCTTAGAGAGGAGATCGCGGTTGAAATGGGGTGTGTACTGGCTATACGGCGCGCTACGAACGTCCACCAGCGCCCGAATACCGTTATCCACCAGCATCTCCACGAAGCGCTCTATCGTCAAGTTGCTATGGCCGATGGTGTAGATTTCCATCACGCGAAGTCCAAAGTCCGATGTCCAAGATCCAAAGTTATCGTCTATCGTCCGTCGTCCGTCGTCCGTCGTCCGTCGTCCGTCGTCCGTCGTCCGCTATCACGCCTCTATCATCAGCTCTACTATCCTGTCGATGCGGAAGGTGCGCTCTTCGTGCTTCAGATGGCAGTAAGCAACGAGGTATGCGGCCTGCTCGCGCAGGGTGACTTTGTAGGGCTGTATGACGCGCACGCTCTGCTGTCCGTCGTTACCTTTGTACCAGATACGTAGGGCAGCCTGAGCGCGCATCGCCTCTTTGAGGATAGGCGGCACGCCATCTATGGGGCAAACGGGCTGCTGGCCGTCCCACTCCATGAGGGGCGGGGTTGTATGCCAGCCGCTAAGAGGGGTGAGCGCTCCCTGTGTCCTTATCACGTCGTTGAGCGTCTGGACACCGTCCTCCCGCAGTTTCAAGAGGAACCTGTTGAGGACGTGCCAGGTTATGGTGGCGTCGGCCAGGGCACGGTGGAGGCCGTGCACCCTTATTCCGAGCGAGCGCGCAACGTCTCCCAGCTTATTCGAGCGGAAGGTGTAGCATCGCCGGGCCAATCCGAGTGTGTCGATCACCGGGTTGGCGGGCGGTTCGTACCCGGCGGCGCGCATCTCCGCTGAGATGAAGGAGAGGTCAAACGAGGCATTGTGGGCGACAAGCACAGCATCGCCCAACGCTTCTCTCAGCGCGGAGGCTACGCTTCGGAAGGGGGGCGCGTCGCGCACCATCATGTTGGTGATGCCGTTCACTGCTGAAGCGCCGCGAGAGATGGGGCGGCCCGGGTTGACCAGCGTCTGAAACTGGCCCACGATCTGGCCGTCGCGCCCAAGCACCACAGCCACCTCGCAAATCCTGTCTCCCAGGCGCGCCGACAGGCCGGTGGTCTCCACGTCTACCACGGCGAAAGTCAGCCCATGCAAAGGCAGGTTCCTGGCAACTTCCACTACACGCCCCCAATGAATATGAATAAGTATACACCTCGTTGTCAAATGTGGATTTGGGGGCGGACGATGGGCGATGGACGACGGACGATAGACGAAGAAACGTGAAACGTGAAACGTGATGCGTAATGCGTAAGAGTATTGAGTAATCTCTGCCTTCTGTCTACTTTGAACTTTGGATTTCGCGTCGAACTTGGAAGTAGGTATGATGACCTGCTATAATCTATATCACTATTCGTGCGCTTTGCTTCGCGGATGTGCGAGCAGTTGCGCTCTATTCATATCAACTTCACCAGGAGGCAGTACACTAGATGCGTTTAGCCATATTGCTTGGGCTTATTCTATCTTGGGCAGTGGGGGTTGGGAGCCAGGCACTCGCTCACCCTACCAGTGATGATGCTGGAGCATCGGCACTCCTTTGGAGCAGCGCCCAACCCGTTACACCGACTATTACGCTCTCCGAACCGGTTGGCCCGATAATAACTTCCACTGCTTCTAGTACCATTACAGCGACCGTTGCTACAACTGCGACTGAGACCATTACATCTACCTCGACCCCTGCGGGACCACCTCCACCTACGGTAGCGGTGCCGGTCGTAGATACAGAAATACCACTACAGATCAACCCATTTGATGCAAATTTCCTCTTTAGCAAGGCGAGTCCACCAATGGGGCCGTTCGCGTGGGCATGCTTCGCGCTAATGGTAATCTTGCTGGTTGTGAGTGGTTATTTCTATGCCGTCAAACGCCCGCAGTGGAAGCGCAATAATAGTGTGCTGTACCGCGCTGCCAACAGGTTTAGCCAGCCGGGGATGTGGCTCGCTATCCTGGGTCTATTGCTCGTGCTCTTCAGGATAGTGGGGCTTGACTTCTTCGACAAGCGCTTCTGGCTCTACCTGTGGCTCCTTTCAGTGATAGGTGTAGGAGTATGGCTCCTCTATTGGTATCGTGCTCGCTACCCGAAGGAGCTTGAGAAATTTCGCAAGACCCAGCGTGCGAAGCAGTATATGCCGGGTGGGAGCGTCAGAACTCCCGTGCGCCAGCCGGAGCGCACCCCTCCTAAGCCCGCTCCTCAGCCACGCCCAGCGCCTAAGCCCTCCGGTTCCACCCCATCTCCCAGGCCATCCGGTGATAAGAAGCGTGGTAAAGGGCGGTAGCCGATGGCTAACCGGTGGCTATTGGCTATTCGACGCAACTCGTGGTGCCCGTTCCTCGTTATAGATTCAGATAGAGCAGAATTATCGCTCTATACATCTAAAAGTGCTACTCTTGTAAGGGCGGTTCCCGAACCGCCCTCGTAACATAAAGGACGTAACATAAAGGAGAGGTCTCACAGATGCTTTCTAAACTTGCCGGTCAGAAGATTAGCGACGCGCTTCGCATAGGCGCATTGGTTGGGCTGCTGGCGGTTGTTGCCGGGTGCAATACCACGTCCGGAGGGCAGCCTACTAACGTCCCGACGGGTACGGCTCCGCCCATAGCCGCACCCACGATAATGCCTACCGAAGTTGCGGCTACGGCCGAGGTCGCAAGTCCCACGATTCCTGCCGCCGAGACCCCTACAGAACTCGCATCTTCACCCACTACGCCCCCGGACCCCACACCTGTGGTGATAAACACCCCTGCTCCCACCATGTCGGTAGGAGACCTCCAGTGGAAGCAGGTAGGGTTGGGTGGGAACAACGTTACCGACCTTTCCTTCATCTCCCAGGGGAGCAACGTGGTTGTGCTGGCTGCCGGGCCGAAGGGCGTATGGACCGGCACGTATGACTACTCGCAGTGGGATAAGCACGATGTTGCGATGGCAGAGGAGGCTCGCAACGCCGAAGCGGATGTGGCGAGCGATCAAGTGATGTACGTGACCAGCCACACAGGATGCCCCAGCGGACTGCCCAGCGCTCGCTCGCGCTCAACCGATGGCGGCAAAAGTTGGCAGGAGATGTCGGGCGAGGCTATGACTATCGCCGTAGCCAACGCCACCACCGCGTATGGTGCGAAGTGCAGTGGCCTCAATAAGACCACCGACTCCGGTGCGACGTGGGCCGACCTGTCCGTTACCACTCAGTCGTCCGACCCGATTTCGCTCGCGGCAAGCCCCGACGGCCAGATGGTCTACGCCGCATATATCAGCGAGGGAGGCACCGGGCAGATAATGATGAGCAAAGATGGAGGTGCCACCTGGAGCGATGTAACTCCCCGTAATGTACCCCAGGAGGGCTTCCTCGCGCCCGGCCACCTTACTTTCTTACCTGGCTCGGAAGGGCGGCCAGACGAGGGTGGCCTCTACCTGACTAACAACGAAGGGGTGTGGTTCCTCCCCCTGGACAGTGGAGACTGGAAGTTGATGACGAAGTCGAATTTACCCACCTCGCCGGAGGGCACGTTCAGCAACTTTACTGCTCTCTTCGTGGACGCAGCATACAGCGCCGAATATGACAAGCCTGGGGCCATCCTGTATACCGCACGTGCCGAGTCCACAATAGATAAGCTGTTGGGCCAGGGAGTATATAGGTCTGCCGATATGGGCACGACATGGCAGAGCGTCGGCACGGGCCTGGAGCAGCACGTGGTCAATAGCCTGGCGCTCATACCATACGACTCAAGCTCCGGCAGGGTCGAGACGCTGCTGGCAGCGACCGACGATGGCATCTGGGCGCTGACGCTGCCTCCATCGTCGCGCTAGATTTCTTCCTACAACCATATAAAGTTTCGTTTTCTAACAAAAATCTCTGACGCTTCGAGTCAGAGATTTTTGTTAGAAAACGAAGGGAAAGAGCCATTGGAATTGTAGCGAGAAAAGCGTTTTTGTGGTATCCTTTTGGGCAGCCGGCTATCTCTATAGCCAGTTGCGTATAGCTAGCAACCGGTAGCTACCCCTGAAAGGAGACCGCTCTTGGACAGCGTTGCAGAGGCCGCGCGTGCAGCACCTGCCATCAGCCTGCAAGATGTTGGTATGCGGTATGGAGGGGCGGGGGGTGGCGCGGTCCAGGCGCTCACGGGCGTGTCGCTTGACATCGCCGCGGGCGAGTTCGTCTCCCTGATCGGACCCTCTGGGTGCGGCAAGACGACTCTTCTGCGCCTGATAGGCGATCTGATGCAGCCCACGCATGGCAAGCTGCTGGTGCAGGGTAAGCCCGCGTCTGCCGCTCGCCGCAACCGCGACTACGGGCTTGTGCCCCAGGCTCCGGTGCTGTACGATTGGCGCACCGTAGTCAAGAACGTGGAGCTTCCCCTGGAGATTATGAAGGTGCCCCCTGCCGAGAGGTACAAGCGTGCTACCGGCCTCCTAGAGCTGGTCGGGCTGGGGGAGTTCGGCAAGCACTACCCCTGGCAGCTATCGGGCGGTATGCAACAGCGTGTGAGCATCGCCCGCGCCCTGTCATTCAAGCCCTCCATCCTGCTCATGGACGAGCCGTTCGGCGCGCTCGATGAGATGACCCGCGAGCGCCTGAACGCCGAGTTGCTCACGGTGTGGCATGAGACGCAGACCACCATCGTCTTCGTCACGCACAGCATCGCCGAGGCGGTCTTCCTCTCGACGCGGGTGGTGGTCATGTCGCCTCGACCAGGGCGCATCGCCCACATCGTGCCGATAGACCTCCCCTATCCCCGCGATTACCTCACGCGGGAGCACCCTCATTACTTCGAGCTTATCTCCGAAGTGCGGGAGTACCTGCGGGAGACGCATTGATGCTATTTTGGATTTTGGATTTTGGATTTTGGATTACCAGGCGGAGAGCGTCTGCCGCTCAAGGTCAACTGTCCACGCCTGATAACCTGGCAGGTGAAACCTCAATACAAGCACTAAACGCTTCAAAATCCAAAATCCAAAATCCAAAATCCAAAATAAGAAGCTGGCTTCCTCCCATCATCGTTATCCTGCTCATCGTCGGCTTATGGGAGCTTTGGGCTTTCCTGCGGTTCCAGGGGCTGCAAGAGGGGACTTTCGCTTACAACCAGCAGCAGAGTTATTTGCCATATGCGCATAAGGTTGCGCTCGCCTTCTGGAACAACGCCGACAGCTTCCTGAACGCCGGGTTCGTGACGCTGGGCAATGCGTTTGTGGGGTTCGTGGTTGGCGCTGCGGTGGGGTATGCTCTCGCGGTGACGATGGCGCGCTCGCGGTGGGTGGAGCGGAGTTTCTACCTGTACATCGTCGGCTCGCAGATGGTCCCCGTAATCGCCCTCGCGCCAATACTCTACGGCATAATCAGAGACGAGACGATGCTGAAAGTGACCATCGCGGCTTACCTGACATTCTTCCCCGTGACCGTGAATGTGCTGAGAGGGCTGCGCAGCCCCGACCCACGCGCCCTCGACCTCATGCAGAGCTACGCCGCCTCTACCTGGGCCACATATCGTAAGCTACGTATGCCTGCATCGCTTCCCTTCTTCTTCAACGCGTTGAAAATCGCTTCGACAGGGAGCCTGATTGGTGCGATCGTAGCTGAATTGATGGGGGGCAACAAGGGGCTGGGGGTGATGATCGTGCAGCTACAATACACCAGCTTCGCAGCCACCGACAGGCTCTGGGCGCTTATCATCGAGATAGCGCTGATTGGCATACTCTTCTTCGGGGCGGTCAGCCTGGCAGAACGGCTGCTTGTGCCCTGGCAGGCGGAGTACCGGAGGTAGGGCGAAAGACGACGGACGACGGACAATAGACGATAGACGATAGACGATAACTTTGAACTTTGAACCTTGAACCTTGAACTTTTAACCGGAGGAATAGGTGGCGGTTGTAGGTAAAAGCAGAGTTGCACCGGCGATGAGGGGGCGTGCTGCGGAGGCGTTGAAGACGACCTTGCCGCCCGCGCTCATATTCGTCGCGGTGATAACTCTGTGGCAGCTCGGAGTGTTCCACTGGCTCTTGCGCATCCAAACGTTTCAACTTCCGTTGCCTAGCCAGATTATCGAGTCATTCGGGCGGCGGAGCGAGGACTTGTGGGTGGGAATGTGGTACACGCTTGGAGAGGCGTTGGGCGGGCTGGCGCTGGGTGCGGGTTTGGGCTTTATTACGGCTGCGCTATTCGTTGTGTCCGATCCGCTCAGGCGAGGGTTCATGCCTATCGCGGCCTCATTCAACGCGATGCCCATCGTGGCGTTCGCGCCTATCGTGACCGTATGGCTCGGCTTCGACCAGATTACTCGCATCGTCGTCGTGGCGGTAATGACCTTCGCGCCGATGGTGATAAGCGCCTACAAGGGCCTTACCTCCCTCGATAACAATTCGCTCGATTTGATGAGGAGCTATGCCGCGTCGTCCGTGCAGACTTTCTTCAAGCTGCGCCTACCCAGTAGCCTTCCGTACGTGTTCAGCGCTCTCAAGGTGGGCGCGACTGCCTCGATAATCGGCTCGGTGATAGCGGAGTTCTTCAACTCGGCGGGGGGGATCGGCAAGCTGATCTCCAACAACATTCAAAGTGGCGACTTCGCGCTCGCGTGGTGCGGCGTGGTGATCGTAACGCTGATGGGTCTCTTCCTGTACCTGGCGGCCAGCCTGGCGGAGCGCCTGGCCGTCCCCTGGGAGGCCCGCCAGCAGAGATGACGGAATTTTGAATTCTCAATTTTGAATTTTGAGTTAGTTCCGTCAATTCAGAATTCAAAATTGAGAATTCAAAATTATTCTGAAGGGAGGAAAGACGGGATGGATATGCGGAAACGGATTGGGTTCGTATTGGCAATTGCAATGTTGAGTAGCCTGGTGCTGGCAGCGTGTGACAGCGGCACCAGCACTACAACACAGCCAACGGCTGTCAGGAGCGGGACGCCGGACAAAGTAAAATTGCAGCTCAAATGGCTCCACCAGGCACAGTTCGCCGGTTTCTACCTTGCCCAGGACAAGGGTTACTACACAGCCCAGAATCTTGAGGTGGAGATTTTGCCGGGCGGACCCGACGTGGTGCCCTCACAGAAGGTTCTCACGGGCGCGGCTGACGTGGGAGTAGATTGGGTCGGCAGTCTCCTTGCGAACCGCGACAAAGGCCAGCCGTTGGTAGACATCGGCCAGTTCTACCAGAGCAGCGGCCTCTATCTCATCAGCAAGAAGTCGGCGGGCATCAACAGCCCTGCAGACCTCAAAGGGAAGAAGGTGGGCGTGTGGACCGGGGGCAATGAGTTCGAGTTCCGCGCTCTCATGGACAAGTACAAGTTCGACAACAGCATCGACAACAACAAGGACATGACCATCATCAAGCAAGGCTTCGAGATGAATACCTTCTTGAACGGCCAGCTCGATGCCGCCTCCGCGATGGTCTACAACGAGTACCCGGTCGTGCTGGAAGCGGGCGTCAAGCCTGAAGAGCTTAACATCATCAGCTACAACGACGAGGGCGTCGGGATGCTCGAAGACCACGTCTTCGTGACTGAGGATACCCTGAAGAACAAGCGGGACGTGCTGATACGTTTCCTGGCGGCCTCCCAGAAGGGGTGGCAGGATGCGGTGACTGACCAGACCGCCGCCGTGGACGCAACGATGAAGCGGGCCGATCCCGCTACCACCAATCGCGAGCACCAGGTGACGATGGCAAAAGAGGTAGCGAAGCTTGTCATGCCGAGTGGCCTGGCTGCCGACAAGGTCGGCGTCATAGACGAAGCCAAGTTCAAGACCACTGCCGACATCGCCCTGAAGTTCAACGTAATCAGCAAGGCCGCCGAGAACGCCTACACTAACGAGCTGATAAATGAAGCGGCTAAGATGAATGCGAAGTAGGTGGGGGACGATGGACGACGGACGACGGACGATGGACGATGGACGATGGACGATGGACGATGGACGATGGACGAAGATGCGTGAAGCGTAATGCGTCACGCGTAGTGGGTCTATAAGGACTGTAAGCCCCAGCCTGTCATTCTGAGCGAAGAGAAGAATCTAAAAATCTACCCACACCTACAAGCTCGGAGATTCCTCACTTCGTTCGGAATGACATTCATAGCTTTACATGTTGCTCTACGCTTTTGCACACCTTCTCAGAATGACAGGCTAATGAGTACACTTCTTGGATACCCTCCAAGCGTGACACTTGCGTTCATTATTGGTTACCAGCTAACTTCAGAGCCTCCAACAGCGCCAGGTGTTGGGGGCTTTATATTTACAGTATACTCAGTTAGATTACGCACATAAGGAGTGTTCTGTGCCGGAATTTGTGCCTGGGTTAGAGCTTAGCGAGTCGTTCTACCGCGATGTGGTCAAGCCCATCCTGGATGTGCATTACCCTGGCCTTGCGTACGCTGCTGCTCTGATAGGGGCAGGCTCGGAAGTGCTTGGATACGATACCGAGCAGTCTACGGACCACCACTGGGGTCCGCGTGTGATGCTGTTCGTCTCGAAGGACACTTATGAAACGTTGAAGACCCCTATATCAGAGACCCTTAGCGCAAAGCTGCCTTACACATTTCGAGGGTACTCAACTAACTTTGGGGAGCCGGACGAGATAGGCGTGCGCCTGATGCAGGAGATTGCCTCAGGCCCTGTCAATCACAGGGTTGATATTGCTACAGTGCGCTCCTTTTTCATGGCTCACCTCGGCTTCGACCCCCATGATGACATCCGGCCTGCGGATTGGTTGACCTTCTCCGAGCACCAGCTACTGTGTGCAACCAGGGGCAAAGTGTTTCATGACGGTTCTGGTGAGCTTACCGAGGTGAGAGAGAAAGTGGGTTACTATCCGCGAGACATCTGGCTGTACCTCCTTGCTTCCCAATGGGAAAAGGTAGCGCAAGATGAGGCTTTCGTAGGGCGATGCGGCGACGTTGGGGACGCCCTGGGGTCCAGGCTTGTGGCTACGAGGCTCGTGCGGCACCTGATGAGGCTTTGCTTCCTCATGGAGCGCCATTATGCTCCGTACGCCAAGTGGTTCGGCAGCGCTTTTTCCAGACTAGAATGTGCGCACGTGCTCTCCCCGGTCCTGGCAGGTGTCTTATCCGCACACTCCTGGTGGGAGCGGGAGAGGCATCTTTCCGAGGCATACAGGATTGTCGCGGAGAAGCACAACGCGCTTGACATAACAGAGCCATTAGAAACGGAAGTCTCCCAATACCATACTCGCCCATACATGGTGATACATGGGGACCGCTTTGTAGCAGCAATCCGGAGGCAGATACGGGACGAAGCGGTACGCAACCTCGATCCCGCCATAGGCTCCGTCAATCAATTCGCGGATGCCAGCGATGCGCTGGAAGACCCTAAACTGGGCCGCAAGTTGAAAATACTGTACGAGTAATGCCAGAGCTTCTATAACCAGCCATGCCTACCGCCCCTTCCAGCTATATACCAGTCGCCAGGGATAGCGGCTCGCCCGACATCGTGTGGCGGCCCACCCCTGCGTACGTTGAGCGTAGCAGGCTACGGCGCTTCATGGAGCGGTATGGGATTGGGTCTGTGGAAGAGTTGGTGGGGCGTGCGGCTGGGGATGTTGCATGGTTCTGGAACGCTGTCGTCAAAGACCTCGAATTAGAGTGGTTTCAGCCGTACACTGAGGTGCTTGACCTGTCGGATGGCGTAGAATGGCCGCACTGGTTTGTGGGTGGCAAGTACAACTACGTGCATGATGCGCTCGATAAGCAGGCCCAACGTCTTCGGCCTGATACACTAGCCCTGATATGGGAAGGGGAGGATGGGCAAGCTCGCACTCTCACATACGCGGAGCTGTACAGTGAGGTGAACCGCGCCGCCAACGCGTTGAAATCGTTGGGCGTCGGCAAGGGTGATAGAGTTGGCATTTTTATGCCAATGCTGCCGGAGACGGTAGTTGCTACGCTGGCGGTCTCGAAGATAGGGGCTATCTTTATACCTATCTTCTCAGGCTACGGTGGCCCCGCGGTTGCATCCCGCTTGAACGACTGCGAGGCGAAGGTGCTCATCACCGCAGATGGCTTCTACAGGGCGGGCAAGATAGTGCCAATGAAAGGGTCCGCCGACGAAGCTGTTGCGCTCTCTCCTGACCTGGAGCATGTAGTTGTGGTCCGCCGCGTTGGGCAGGGTGTTGCCTGGACCGATGGATGTGACCTGTGGTGGCATGACCTCCTGGAGGCACAAAGCGACGAATGCCCTACGGAGCAGACTGATGCTCAAGACCACTATATGATTATCTACACGTCCGGCACGACGGGCAGGCCAAAGGGCGTGGTCCACAATCATGCAGGCTTCCCTGTAAAAGCTGCCCAAGAGCTTGCCCATTGCTTCGACCTGCACGCGGGAGAGCGGCTCTTCTGGATCAGCGACATCGGGTGGATGATGGGGCCCTGGTCGTTCGCGGGGACCCTCATGCTGGGGGCGACCCTCTTCCTGTATGAGGGGGCTATATCATACCCGCAGCCGGACCGGGTCTGGGACATGGTAGAGAGGCACGGCATCACCCACCTGGGCATCTCGCCGACAGCCGTGCGCTCACTTATGGCTCACGGAGATGATTGGCCTCGCACCCACGACCTGAGCAGCCTGGTTGTGCTTGCGGGAGCCGGGGAGCCGTGGAACTACGACCCCTGGCGCTGGCTGTTCGATGTAGTGGGGGGCGGCACGCGTCCGATCATCAATTATTCGGGCGGGACGGAGGTATCGGGGGGCATATTGGCGTGCAATATCTTACTCCCCCTCAAGCCGTGTGCCTTCAGCGCGCCCGTCCCAGGTATGGCCCCCGACATAATAGACGCGCAGGGAGAGCCTGTGCGTGGTGGAGTAGGCGAACTGGTGCTGAGGCGGCCCTGGGTGGGCATCACGCAGGGGTTCTGGGGCGACGCTGCCCGTTACCTGGAGACGTACTGGTCACGCCTCCCAGGTGTGTGGGTGCATGGTGACTGGGCGCGAGTGGACGGAGATGGCTTCTGGTACATCCAGGGTCGCTCAGACGATACGATCAAGGTAGCAGGTAAGCGCGTTGGTCCTGCAGAGGTTGAATCCGCGGCGGTATCTCACCCTGCCGTGGCCGAGGCAGCCGCTATCGGCGTGCCGGATGCTCTGAAAGGCGAAGCGCTGGTAGTGTTCGTCACCCTACGAGCGGGTAAAGAAGAGAGCGCGATAATGCGGAGCGAGATAGAAGAGGCAATCGTGAAGGAGTTAGGGAAGACGCTCAGGCCACAAGCCGTCCTCTTCGTTAGTGAGTTGCCGCACACTCGCAACGGCAAAATCCTGCGCCGCCTGGTGAGGAGCAGCTACCTGGGCGAGCCGCCTGGTGACACATCCGCGCTGGAGAACCCAGGTGCGCTGGAGGCGATAGCAGGAGCAAGATAAATTGGTTGTGCCCTGGCGAGGCTTGTGCTATGATACGCGCAATCTGCTTTAAGGAACAATGATTTATGGAAATCTCAGGCTCACACACGTTCAAAGCGACCCAGGAACTCGTCTGGCAGGTAATCACCGACCCTGCTACACTGCGGAAATGCCTGCCGGGTTGCGACGAGTTCGAATTGCAGGAGGATGGCAGCTACAAAGTGACGCTGACCCTCGGCATCGGCGCTATCAAGGGGACGTACACCGGCATGGTGCATATGCTGAACGAGCATCCATACGACTCATACGACCTGAAGGTATCAGCGAAGGGCGGGGCGGGGTTTGTAGATGGGAAGGGCACCTTTGTGCTCGCACCTGACAAGAAGGATGGCGAGAAGACGGTTGTAAACTACACAGGCGAGGCCAACGCGGGGGGCAAGATAGCGGGTCTCGGCCAGAGAGTAATCAAGGCCGCCGCGCAGTTCGTCGCAGGCCAGTTCTTCAAGGCTCTGGATAAAGAAGTAACGAAGGTCACGAGTGAAACGTGATGCGTGATGCGTGATGATAGACGATAGACGATGGTCAATTAATCCTTAATAATCTTGGCGATTTCTTGGCGCTCTTGGCGTCTTGGCGGTTCAATAATCACGCATCACGCATCACGTTTCACCGTCTATCGTCCGTCTCACCACTGCTCATAATGCACGTGCTCTTCCTGGGGCTTGCGGCCACGTTTGAGGGAGGGTGAGGGCACGTCGGGGGCGCGGTGGCCGATGGGTATGACGCCTACCGGGGTCACTTCAGAGGGGATGTTCAGGAGAGCGCGTAGGGCATCCAGGTCGTGGGCGCCTGCGAAGCCTGCTGCAAGCCCTTCGTCTACTACCGCCAGCAGCAATATCATGACAGCGCACCCGATGTCCATGTGCCAGTAGGGGACGGGCCACACGATCTCCAAGCCATCCTCGTTGATTTTGTCCGGCTCCTGATAGCGGCGGTGGTAAGCGGCCTCGCTTGTGCATGGCACCACGAGCACAGGTGCCCCGGAGACGAAGGGGTGGAAGCCTCTCTCGACGTAAGCCTCCTCGCCGCACAACTTCGCTATCTCCATCTTCAAGTCCTGGCGCGTGACCACCACGAATGATTGACCCTGGGTGAAACCCGCGCTTGGGGCGTGCCGCGCCAGGTCCAACATTCGCTCGACAATTTCAGGCGCGACCGGCTCGTCCGTGAAGTGGCGCACCATGCGGCGTTTGTGTACTACCTCCGTAAACTCCATAAATAGCTCCTTTATGGCGACATTTTCTCCAGGATTATAGAGCAGTAATCAGCCCTCCCGCACGCTTGATTTCAGCGTACTCGGCTTTCATATTGCGCGTCATGCTGTGGCCGATAAGTACGGGACTGATTCGTACCAGGCCATCGCACACTATCATGTCCTTATAGGGTAACAATGTTGTCTCCATAAGTAGCGGTAAATAAGCCTTAGGGGCCATGTCGCTAAGCTCTGTAGTCAGCCCTAGCACGGCGTAAGCTTTGGGTGACGAGTCGGTGCTGAGGAAGATAGCATGCTGCTTCAGGTGCTGTAGCACTACGAATTTGCCCCGTACGTAGCGGTCATTCCAGGCACGCACGATCTCCTGTTGCTCCGCGGACATCTGGTCGGCGTTATCTTCCAGAAACTCGTTGAACATGGGCCGAGGTTCATAGAGCGCATCACGGCAGTCCACTTTGACCTCCGTCGGCTCATCCAGAAACTCATCGAATGACATATCGTCAGGTATGATGCCGCGAGAGCCTCCAGCGTAATAGAGCAGCCCTACGTAGAGTGCAATGAATTCTGCGGCATCGCTTTCAGGTATGAGCATATCAATCTACCTCCAATATTCATGTTAGCATTACAAGCCAGGTGGCTTGCGGAACGGCCCCGCCACCTCGGCAATCAAGGCTGCCACTTCCAACAGGCCCTCCTCCCCCCAACGCTTGCCCACTATCTGCACCCCAATAGGCAGGCCCTTGGCGTCGCTCCCGATAGGGATTACGATTGAAGGGTGGCCTGTGAAGTTGAAGGGCGCGCAGTGCCCAATGACACGCCAGTAGTTCGCCTCTTCGCCGTCCACCTCTATCGGCGTGTCGGTGGGGCGGTGGGTGAAGGCGGTGGTCATCGCGACGGGGCAGAGAAGCACGTCCCACTCGGAGAAGAAGCGTTCCAGGATGTCTATAAAAGCGTCGCGCCGGTAGAGCGTGGTGAAGTAGTCGGTGAGGGTAACTGGTGGCTCGTCCTCCTCCGGCCTGAACGCCAGCCGAACCGCTCGCGAGAGTACAACCCTGGTTCTCGCAAGCTCACCGAAATTGATGTCGGGCAGCCGCTCCTCCACTCTCGCGCCGAGTCTATCTAGCTCGGAGGCCAGGTCGTGCAACGTATGCCGTATCGCTCCCATTACCGGGGCGCCGGGGAAGGTGGGTGCCCAGGCGATACGCAGCGACGTGTAGGGGCGTGCCGTCGGCACGCCCCTACTGGCTTCTACCGGCACGGGCGGAACGTCCGGGTCGTATCCATCCGGCCCTGAGATGATGCGGTAGGCCAGCGCGAGGTCGGCCACATTGCGCGCCATCGGCCCTATGGACCACATATGGCGGTGGGAGCGCGGCTCGTTGGGGAGGTCCGGGATGTGGCCGTGCATAGAGACGCGATGCTCCGTCGTTTTGAGGCCGTAGACGCCGCAGAAGTGTGACGGGATGCGGATTGAGCCTGCCAGGTCGCTCCCAATTTCGAGGGGCGTCATGCCCGTCGCGAGGGCTGCCGCAGCTCCCCCACTCGATCCACCCGACGTGCGGCTCACATCCCAGGGGTTGTTGGTGCGCCCGAAGATGGGATTGTCGGACTGGATGTCTCCCAGGAGGATGGAGACGTTGGTCTTGCCAATGATGATAGCGCCCGCAGCCTTCAATCGAGCGGCTACCGTGCCGTCCTCCTCAGGCACGTAATCGGCCAGGGGCACATAGCCCGATGTGGTCTTCATGCCCGCCGTCGAGTGCCCATCCTTGAGGGTCATCGGCAAGCCGTGTAGAGGTCCCCACAACTCCCCACGCGTGATAGCCTCATCGGCCTCGCGTGCGCGATGGCGTGCCCTTTCCTCGTCTAGAGTAACGACGGCGTTCAGGCGTGGATTGTGGTGGGCGATCTGCGCCAGGTGCGCTTCTAACGCCTCTATGCAAGAGATGCGGCACTCCCGTATCGCTTCGGCCAGTTCTGTAGCTGTGTAGAAGTTGATGTCGGTCATAGTGAGAGTTATAATCTGCCGTGAGCTAGAAACAAGCGAATTCGAAAGTAGGTGAAGTAATGTCTACAGTCTTAGTTGAATTCTTCAAGCATAACTTATGGGCGAACTTACGTCTACTCGATGCTTGCTCCACGCTCAGCGACGAGCAACTGAGCGCGTCTGTGCCTGGCACTTACGGCAGCGTGGGCAATACGTTAGTGCATATTTTCGGAGCCGAGGGGCGGTACGTCAGCCGCATCACGAGCGGGGAGGTTGTGAGGCCGACCCCCGAGAGCGCGGGCTTCCCCGGTATCGAGGAGCTTCGGTCCCGCGCCCAGGCCAGTGGCAATGCCCTGATTGAGATTGCCGGTAGTGCGCAGGCTGCACAGACGGTCCGCTTCACCTATGAGGGCGAGCAGGTTGAGCTGCCCGCTTCTCTGCTACTGGTCCAGGCCATTAACCACTCCACGGAACACCGCTCCCAAATCATGACCACCCTCACCCAGCATGGCGTCGAGCCTCCCGACCTCTCCGGCTGGGCGTGGCATGATGATGTGAACAGGTAAAGCATCTTAGCTATACTACTTTCACTGTTCCATAAACCTCCTCAAGTAATCTAACTGGCTCTCCGCTCGTACCAGCATCCGGGGGCCAACAGCGGGCTTCTCGCTCAGCGCAGCCAACCAGAGGCTATGGCCGAGAAGGCGCGCCGCCCTCAATATATCGACCAGCGCTTCGTGCTCTGCTGATAGAGGTCGCACCCGGCGGTAGCCTCGGAAGAACCCGGCCCGCAAGCCGTCGAAGTCAGGATAATCGCGCAACACCGAGAATGTCACACCTATATCGTAGGGGAAGTAGCCCCAGCCCGATACCTCAAAGTCAATCGCTCCTACCAGACCCTGGTAGAAGATAATATTACCCCGGTGGAGGTCGGCATGTATCATGCCGAAAAGGTCGCGCTCTTCATTTAACTTCTCAAGAGTACCCCCCGCAAGTGGTATCATGCTTTCAGCTACTCTACGACCTTCGGGTGAGAGGCGCGAGAGGCTTTTATGCAGGTCGGTGCCGACGACATCGCCGAGAAGGCCGCGCAAATCCCACCTCTTGCGAGTAAAACCGTCCGGTGGCTTGAAATGTTGAGCGTGCGTATGAAGCGTCGCCATGAACACCCCCACCTTCTCAAGCATGTTAGGGGTCAGTCCCCGCCGGAAGAACCGCCCAGGCACCCACCGAAAGAGCACGCAGTGTCTCGGCTCAGGCACTCCCGGCGCAGAGACGGTTGTAAGTAGCTCTCCGCTACTTGTCGGCACCGGCTCAGGCACTGCCAGGCCGGTGTCATCTCTTATCGCTCGCAGCCACACCATTTCGGACCAGATCAGCTTTTCGTTTTGCAGGCCCGGTGCCTGGACCCTTAGAACGTAACGGTCGCTGGCGTGTGAGCCTGGCCGTGCTGCTTCTACGAGGAAAGTAGCATTGAGCCAGTACTGAATTAGCTCAACGTGAGGGTCGCGTAGGTCGTACTCCTGGAGCGCGCTCTGAGCAAGCTGCCTTAGCCGACTTAGCTGTCCACGACGCGTAAGGCTGCTGAATGGAGTGTAATCACTCCTCATTGGTAAGGTTTTAATAGCTTGTCACGGCGCTTATGCAACGCCTCGTCTCTAGCAGAGGGCGAGTGGCCTCATTGTCATCTATATTTATGGCTGCTATTCCGGCGATTACACCTCCCTGGCTTTCGATAAGCTGAATGGCTGCTTTCACTTGCGCCCCTGTCTCTATCCATTCGTCAACTATAAGCACCCGCGTCCCTTGTTTTATTGCATCAGCCCTTAGCTCCAGCGACTTTTCTTGGCCTGTGTAATCAACAAAGGCGCACGTATCTACCTCGACAGGGAGCTTACCACCCTTGCGGATTGGTATGAAGCCCTTCCGAAAGCGCAGGGCCACCGCCGTACCGAGGATGAAGCCAAGCGCGTCAATACCTGCTACTACGTCAAAGTCGCTTGCGTCAAAGGGTCTGCTCAGGTCTGCAATTAATGCTGTAAATGCTTCATGGTCAGAGAATAGCGGGGTTACGTCGTATCTCGGCCCGTGCGTATTTGTGTCAATCAGTTGAAGGTAGTTGGTCATATCAAGCTATGATGGCAACGGCGTGCAGTATCTGTAACCCCAGGCGCTTGTCACCTGACAATGAGCTTGCTCGCTCTGCCTCTTGTGGTGATACACCTTTGGTGAAAAGACGCCACGCTATAGATTGGCTCAGCTCTACACGCGCCTCCCACTTCTCCGTAGCGCCCTCATATAGTGCCCATTTATCTACTTCGCGCACAACGGCCCAGTCGCCACCTGCCTCACCCTCGATATGGAGTTGCACCGTTGTCCCAGGCGGAGCATCGGTATCACGGAAGGTATGTGGCAATGCATGTACGAATGTGCTAAGGACCGGCGCGAAAAAGCGGCCATCCTCCAACCCTGGCTTCCCAACCGCATCGCGGATATGCTGTTGATGTGTCCATCGTTCCGTGTACTCACGCGCTACGTCGAGCCATACAGGTGCGGGGTCCAGTCCGGCCCAACTAACGCTACCTCCTGGCTTGGTGAGGTCGAGCGAAGCGAAGTAGTCGAATAGCTGCGGTCCCGCGAACCGGAGCAAATCAACAATCATCCTGTTGCTCAGACGGCGCGCAGTCCGTACCCATTCCTCGTTGATACGGTTGATGAACCCGACAAAATCCTCGCCCGGTGCAGGGTTTAGCCCCCAAACGCCATCGCGCCTGCCGGATATGTTTGCCAGGTCGCCGCCAAGCACATGCAGGGCGACATCCCTCACCGACCAGCCCGCGCAGACAGTCGTTCTGTTCCACTCGTCCGGTGCCAGTCCTGAGAGTAGCTCGATCAAGGCCGCCCTCTCAAGGGGGAAGAGGTCGAGCGCCTGTACAGGAGCGGGAGCTTGCATCAAGTAAGCCCTTCTGCAAAGAAACCTTCCTTAGCGCGAGGCTCTGTGTCAGCGTTACTCTTTTGCGCTTCCTCCACCAGCTCCCACAGCCTGCTTGGGCTGAGAGGTATCTCCCTTATCTCCAATTCTATCCCTGTGCCTCGTAGGGCATCCTCCAGCGCCTGCGCAAATAGAGGGCCGACGGGGATCGCGCCCGCCTCGCCCGCGCCCTTCACGCCTATGGGGTTGAGGGGGGAGGGGGTCTCCTCGTGGCCGACCTCCACGCGGGGCACGTCGCCCGCGGTGGGGAGGAGGTAGTCCATGAAGGAGGCGTTGAGTAGCTGCCCGCTCTCGTCGTAATGCAGTTGTTCGTAAAAGGCGTTGCCGAGGCCCTGCGCGACGCCCCCATGCACCTGGCCTTCCAGGATGAGGGGGTTGATTACCCTGCCGCAATCGTGGACCACCACGTACCGCTTTACCTCAACCTTGAAGGTCTCGGTGTCTACATCGACTATCATGGCGTGCGCACCTGCGGCGGTGGACTGCATTGGCGGGCCGAAGTACGCGGTGGCTTCGAGGCCAGGCTCGGTGCCCGGCTTGACCGCTCCCCGCAAGGGGTTGGCCTTGGCCGCCAGGTCCTTGAGGCTCACGCGGGCATTTGGCACGCCTTGCACCTGCGCGAAGCCGTCTACAAGCTCGATGTTCGCTTCGGAGGTCTCTAGAGCTTCCGCGGCCATGCGAACCACCTTCTCGCGCACCATCTCGGCGGCGGAATGGACGGCGGAGCCTGCGACCACCGCGCCCCGGCTGGCGAAGGTGCCAGTCCCCCAGTTGAACTGCCCCGTGTCGCCTGTGGAGACTAACACGTTCTCGACGGGCACCCCCAGCATCTCGGCTGCTATTTGCGCGAAGCTGGTGTAGTGCCCCTGCCCCTGCGTGCCCACCCCCGTGACCACCGTCACCTTCCCGGTTGGCTCTATCTGTACCCGCGCACCCTCGTAAGGCCCGATGCCCGTGCCCTCGACGTACATTACGAGGCCGATACCTGTAGCGGACGACGGACGACGGACGACGGACGACGGGCTGGACTCTGGTGCGTGATGCGTGATGCGTGATGCGTGAGAGGGTTGCTCTTTGTTTTCACTATTTACATGTGGTCCGTCGTCCGTCGTCCGTCGTCCGTCGTCAGACATAAAGTCTTCCCACCCTATCATCTCCCTGGCCTTATCCAGCACCGGCTCGTAGTTGCCGCTATCGTAGGTGAGGTGGGTGAAGTCCTGGGCGATGATGTGGTTGGACCAGGGGAAGGCGTCAGGTGGGATGAGGTTGCGGCGGCGTATCTCTATTGGGTCGATACCGAGCTGGCGGGCGGCGATGTCTAGCAGGCGCTCCATGACGAAGACGCCATGCTGCCTCCCAGCGCCCCGGTAGGGGGTGACGATGATCTTGTTGGTGAATATCGCTTTGAACTCAGTGTAATAGTGGGGCACTACGTATGGCCCCAGCAGATGGGTCTGGGTGTTGAGGGGAACGGTGAGGCCGTAGGGGTCATATGCGCCGTTATCGTGCAGGAACCTGTCGCAGACGCCGATGATTTTGCCGTCGTGCGTTAGCGCGATTTCGGAGTCGTGGACCTGGCCTCGCTCCTGGGTCATAGCGAGGAAGTTCTCAAGGCGGTCCTCTATCCACTTGACCGGCTTGTTGAGGCGCATAGCTGCCCAGGGGACGAGTGTCTCCTCCGGGTAGAACATCATTATCTTGGGGCCGAACCCGCCGCCTACGAAGGGCGCGACTACCCGCACCTGCCGCTCCGATAGCCTGAACATGGCGGCAAGGCCGTTGCGGATGGGGATGGGGGCCTGGGTCGAGTCCCACACGGTAAGGTGGTGGGCTAACGGCTCCCAGTGCGCGACGACGCCTCTCGCCTCGATGGGCGCAGCGGTGCCCCGGTCATACACGAAGCGGCGAGAGATTAGCACGTCTGCTTCGGTGCGCGCCACTTTGTAGTCACCCTTCTCCTGGATGACGTGCGCCGCGATGTTCGACCCTAAATCCTCATGCACCAGGGGTGCGCCTACGCTCAAACCGGTCTCGATGTCTACTACGGCGGGAAGCGATTCGTACTCGACCTCTATCATATCTACAGCGTCTTCGGCGAGGTACCGGCTCTCGGCTACGACCATTGCTATAGGCTCGCCAACATAGCGCACCTTATCGCGTGCAAGCTGGCCTGCCGTGCGCTGGTTGAAGACTACGTGCTGCGCCGGGGGCGGAGGGACGAGGAGGGGAGAGGGCTGCCAGAAGTCGCCTAAATCATCGGCGGTGTAGACCGCTAGGACGCCTGGCATAGCGCGGGCGGCCTCAACGTCTACGCTTAGGAGGCGGGCGTGAGCGTAGTCGCTCCGCTTGAAGGCCGCGTGGAGCATCCCATGAAGGTGTATGTCGTCCACGAACTGCGCCTGCCCGGTGAGGAGGCGCGGGTCCTCATTGCGCTTGATGCGAGCGCCGAATGCGCGTGTGGTCATGGCTAACCTCGTAAGGATGATCTAAACGCAAAGACACAAAGAGAACGGAGAACGCAAAGTTTCTTGGGTTCCGGTCATAAGACGCCATCCTCTGCTTCTATTCCGCCTGGACTCTGCGCGTCTAGTTCCTCGTAGTCCATATCTCGGAGCATATCGTCCCGGCGGTTTTTGGCGGCCAGGAGAACAGCGTCTACGATGAACTGGTACCCTGTGCAGCGGCAGATATTGCCGGAGAGGGCTTCACGTATTTGCTCCTCGGTAGGGAAGACGTGCTCATTGAGGAAGGGGATCATGGTCATCAGGATGCCTGGGGTGCAGAAGCCGCATTGTAGGCCATGCGCCTCCCAGAACGCCTGCTGGAGAGGGTGTAGATGCTCAGGGTCGCTCGACAGCCCCTCTACCGTCATCACTTCATGGCCGTCCGCCTGTACCGCGAAGAGGAGGCATGAGCGCACGGGCACGCCTTCAAGCAGCACGGTGCAGGCTCCGCAGACGCCATGCTCGCACCCCACGTGCGTGCCCGTCAGCCCCAGCTCATGGCGCAAGAAGTCGCTCAGCAGGAGGCGAGGGTCGTCTAGCTGGTGGGTATGGGGTTGGTTGTTTACTTGGAGGGTGATTTGGTGGGTCATTTGTTCCCTTTTGTGTTTGCCAGGCTATGCGCTTGCTGGCGCGACTTGGTACTCTATGCTGCTTGGTGAGGTGACACGGGTAGAAGCGTCAAGGATCTCTAGCGCAACAAGGTTGCCGGAAGCGTCGTAGTCTAGAATGACGCCGGGTTTATCTTCATCGCTCTCAGCTACTGCCGTGTTGGAGAAGACGACTGTTAAAGTGTCAGTCTCGCGGTCATAGGTGATTTTCATTCGTCAACCTCCCAGTATTTGTCAATCTTGCTGGTGCGATAGACAGTGACAACTTCCGGTGGTTTCCGGTCAATATCTACAAATACACGGAGCAGATATAATTTGGGTGGATCATCCATCTCAATTCTGGATTGATAGACTTTGCGTCCTGGCCGCACTGGAGCTTCTTGCTCAGGGGCAGATAACACATAGGCAACATCTGCTTCACTGATGCCCCTGCGTGCCATTTCTATTATGGCATGGAGGGTCAGCCTATATTCAGGCGTCATTCTGCTTTTGCTCGCTCCACAGCCCTCCCAAGCACCCTCCTCGCCAGCACTTGCGCCAGGTGTCGCCTGTACGCAGCAGTCGCGTGGATGTCGGTGTCAGGGTCAATTTCGGCGTCTACGGCCTCGGCTGCGGCACGGATAGCTTCTTCGGTGGGGGCGACACCTTGCAAGACTTCTGATACGGAAGTGGCGAGAACCGGCCCTTCTCCTATGGCGAAGTAGACCAGCTTGCTGTCGGCAACTGTGCCGTCCTCCGCAAGCCTGACGGTAGCGCACGCTCCTACCATCGCATAATCGCCCGTGCGCCTGCTCACCTCCTCGAAAGCTGTGCCCGTGCGAGGTGGTAGAGGCGGGATAAGCATCTCTACCAGCATCTCCTCCGGCTCAAGCGCGGTGGTGAAAAGTCCTAAGAAGAACTCCTCAACCGGCACAATGCGATTTTGGATTGATTGACCGTCGTCCGTTGTCCGTCGTCCGTCGTCCGTAGCACGTTCCACGCTCATCTGCGCGCCCAACGCCAGCATCAGGGCAGGTAGCTCGGCGGCAGGGTCTGCGTGGGCTAGGGAACCGCCGAAGGTGCCTCGATTGCGTATCTGGGGGTGGGCGATGTAGGGCATCGCCTCGTACACCAGTGGGGCACGTGATTGCACCAGCGTGCTACGCTCTACGTCGCGCTGTCGGGTCATCGCGGCGATACGCAGCCCTCCATCCTCCGTAGCGTGGATGCCGAACAGGTCATCAATCCCATTGAGGTCGATCAGGATGCCGGGCTGCGCGAGGCGAAAGTTCATGCTGGGCACGAGGCTCTGCCCGCCCGCGAGGATTTTCGCCTCGTAGCCATGCTGGGCAAGCAAGGAGAGAGCTTCTTCCCGCGTTTTAGGCGCGTAGTATTGGAAGGGTGGCGGCTTCATGCGTTAAACTGCGCTTTCACTCCCTCAACCACCCTAGATTCTTCGCTTCGCTCAGAATGACACTCATATAGCTAGGGTTCCTTGATACACAACCTCGCGCAACCCCTGAGAAATCTTTGTGGCCTTTGTCTCTTTGTGTTCTTTGTGATTAAACGGTCACGCATCTCGCTCTTCGACGAAGGCCACTATGCGGGCGAAGGCAGCTTCGCCACCCTTGAAGCGGAAGGGGAAGCAGCCGAGCCATACACGCTGATCCAGCACCTCGTCTACCTGCCCGCCCACGTTTTCAGCGTGGAAGACGCCCCTGGGGAAAAGGAGGGTGTGCGTGCACTGGTAGTCTTCCATCCATGGGAAGGCCTCGTCCATGCTCATGCCGATCTTTGCCTCTACCTCCGGGATGAGGTCGGGGCGGGCGTTACGCACCTTCGTGTTGAAGGGGTGGTCGGTCGAGATAGCATCTATTGCCATGTAGCGGATGCCCCTGTCAAGCACCCAATCGCAGAACTCGCGGCGGGGGCCGGGATGGCGCAGGAAGGAGCGAGGGAGGTCGGGCTTCTCCTGGTTGTGGACTTTGTACCAGTCCTCATTGTAATAGTGATGGTAGCCGGTGTGTATCACCAGGATGTCGTTGCGCTCAATCTTGATGCCCGTATCTTTCTCCCACTGCTCGAAGTGCTCTGAGCCGTAAATGTCGTAATCGCCTATGCCATAGCGCGACAGGTCCACCACACACGCCGGGCCGAAGAGTGTGTCTATCGGTATGCCCGCGATGTCGGGGCCTGGATCGTAAAAGTGGTAAGGCGAATCGAGGTGGGTGGCTATGTGGTTGGTGCTGCTGATATGCTGGGCGTTCACACCCTCGAAAGCGATCTTCTTGACCCACTTGATGGTCGGCCCCTCGTAATAGGCGAAGGGGGGCGAGTCCATGCTGAAGTTCTGCGACAGGTCAAGCACTTTGACCTTGCTTAGATCATAAGGGACATACATAATTGGCTTCTCCATGCAAGAATAATGAACAAACTCCCGCCGATAGGTTAAGTAGCGGGAAACGGTGTGGCATATTATACTACATTCGGAGCGTAATGCGTGACGAGGAATCAGGAGTCAGAAATTCAGGAATTAGGAGAGAGTACATACTGACTCCTGATTCCTGACTCCTACAAATGCTCATGAACTGGACTATCTTATTCCGGTGGCTATTAGCCAACTTCCTGGGTGGAGTGGTGGGCTATCTTACCGGCTTGCTCATATCAGCCGTTATCGGTGGGTTCAGCTTACTTATTGGCGGGGTGATAGGGGCCGTGGTTGGGCTTGCTC
>DATEOC010000071.1:0-53167 GCA_035274425.1 Chloroflexia bacterium | reverse complement strand
GAAAAATTGACAGAAAAAGAATAATTCCCCCTTTGGGGCATATAGACAAATCGAGGGTTTAGCTTGATACAGTAGGGGCACGGCGCGCGTCGCTACGCTCCGTGCCTCTACAGGGGTATTGTGAGGTAACTTCTAGGCTAGAAATCGAATATCGCGCTGTACTCCCCGTCTACCGTCCTGATCTCCACGTCGTTCTTATTGTCTTCGGGTATCTTGGGGAGGGTGACGCTCATCTCGAACGCGCCCATGCTGTCGGTGGTGGTCGATCCGTAGCTGCGGTCGGGCTGGCCGTCTATGTGCACCACCACTTCGACGCGAGCACCCGCGGGCCAGTTCGCACCCTTAGCGAAGTATCTACTCCCTGCCGTCCTCGTCAGCTCGCTCGTGGGAAGGTAGCGCACCGAGTAGAGCTGTCCATCTGCGGTGGTGGCGCGGATGCCGAGGTCGCGGCGGCCCCACCAGGGTGACGCCGGGGTGATATTCGCCTGGAGCACTCCGTCGGCGCGCACAGTGGCGCTGCCCACAGATGCATTGACCGCCCCTTCGCCCGATATGACGTACAGGTTGAACACCTTACCCGGCTGCCACCCCTGCGCCTTCACCTTGATTTGCATGGGACCATCCTTGTACCAGGCGGTGTATACGGTCATCGGCAACCCTGCCGGTATCACCCTCGCGCCCGTGGCGAGCACCCATAGAGCTGCTGTGGCCCTCGGCCCATTCGTAACTACCGCCTTGATCGTTATCTGCCCGGCGTTCAGCCAGCGACTGCCCAGCACGAAACTGGTGTTGAAAGCACCGTTCGCGTCGGCGCGTGCTGACGCTACCCACTCCTCGACGGCGGTCTGCCCGCTACGCACCAGACCTACCTGCACGGTAGCGTTGGCAGGCCAGTAGCTACCCACTACAACCGCGCTCTGCCCGACCGCCAACCCATTCGGGTTGACGCCCACCGAGGGTGGGGGCGGGGCTATTACCGTCAATTTGCTCGATACCGCTTTGAGCCCGCCGTCCGCCGTCGCCACGACCGAGAAGGTCGCTCCATAGGCGCGGTTCCCTATCGCGAGCGCGACGCTGAAGCGTCCGGAGTCGTCTGCCTTCGCGCTCGGCTTCCAATCAACCTGGCTGCCGAAGACGAGGCCAAGCTTCACGACTTGCCGCGCTGGGAAGCCCTGCCCCTGTACGTATACCGAGCCGCCACTCACTACGTTGGCGGGCGATGCAGAGATAGAGGGGTTGTAAGCGAGCTGGAAGACCTGCGTGGCGCGTACTGATCCGCTGTTCGCCATTGCCGCTACAGTCACTCTGCCGAAAGTTGACGCTTCAGCCGGGACGTTTATCCGCGTGCTGAAGCTGCCGTTTGCGTCGGCAGTTACGTTAGCTACGTTGCGCGAGTACTTTGCGGCTACGTTCTCTATATTGATGGAGACCGAGGCGCGGTCAGGGAAATCGCTCCCGGAGACCGTGATGCCTGTATTGGTGTCACCCGTTGTGGGGTTAATGCTGATGGCGGCTTGCCTGGCTACAGGCACTACGGTTGGGGGAGGGGGAACGCCCAGGCCCTTGTAGCGCCAATCGAAGTAAGCACGGCCCACGTTGCCCATCTCCACCTTCCAGCCATCGGCGTTCTGGGGTGAGTATGTGAGGATGCGCCGCTGGAATGCCTGCATCAGCACCCACCTCTCCTGCCCGCCCGCTTTGATGTTGACCCAATACGGCTCGGTGATAGGATACCCCATCGCGAAGAGCCAATCTACGACGGGGCCTTCCACGTAGCGCCCATCCTCGTACACCATTCCCCTGGCGTTCAGGAAGCTCCAGAAGACGTCAGGTATGTTATGCCCCAGGGTCGACTCATACATGGCATACTTCGCATAACCCGAAAGGCTCTCGGTGATGCCGACGTTCCCATCCCGGCTCATCCCCTCAAATACAGCCTGGCCGGTGCGAACAGGGGCGCGGTTCTTCCCATTCAGGGAGGCCACCTTAGCTAGCGCCGCATACGTCGGGGCGTTAGGGCTGTTAGCGTCACCCGCTACGGGGAGATTGGCAGGCTTTGCCGGGGCATAAGAATTGTTGCCAGTTTGAATCTGCCCCGTTACCATGTCCACAACCAGCAGGCCATTGGTCACGAACCACTGGGCATTGCGGTCACCGGCGGGATTGTTGATCTCCATCCGGCTCTTATCGAGATAAGTGACGAGGTGCATACCCGCCGGACCCTCGGCATAAGGCTCGTAGGCAGTATACAGCGCCTCCGGTCCCCACGTCCACGTGCGTGCCGCTATACGCTCTTCTACCGGCCTATCGCTGCGGTCCCAAACGCGCTCAAAAGCTGGGTCCGAAAAGGTAGAGCGCGCCTGCGCCGGACCTGTGGCCCCCGCGAACATGGCAACCACCAGTGTAGCCGCCGTGAGCGCTACCATGAATAGATTCCTCATACGATGGGCGGCTGTTAGCCTTGTTGACGTAGCCATCGTCTTGCTCCTCTCCATGCAATCAAAAATATATACTGGCATATACCGAATAGACGCTCAACATAGCGCCATTGTTCCGCTCTGCAAGCAGTAAGCAACTGTCAGGGTGGCCCAATCGGCCTACCATATTATACACCTTAGAGACAACTCCTACCACGAAACGGTTCAGAGAATTGACTCCTTCTTGAGACGGTACGCAATCTACTTGCGATGCCACCATGCGATGTCGTGCCCGGTGGCGGCGCGGCTGACTTCGTACTTATACTCCTGCTTCAGCCTCCCCTTGACAGGTTGGAAGTAGCCAAGCCATTCATCGAGGATGTAGTCCGGCTCGCGGTCAAGGACATATACGGGGTCGCTCTTGTCGTGGCCTGGGTTGCTCTCGCCCATGGTTGCCACTCCTAGGTGACCTATATGCAGGTCGTTCAGGCCGTATACATCAATTACTGGGCGCTCGCTGTAATACGCGATGGCACCTGCGCCCTTAGCAGCAGTCCACGTCCCTGGAAGGGTGTTGTCGCGCAGCCAGATGCCCGCCGCGCCCCAGCGATTTACGTAGGTGTTGTGCAGCCTGGTCGATTCTGCCTGCACGCTCTCCGGCTCTTGTAGCCACAATGCGCTTACAATGTAGGCAGAAATGACCAGGGAGAGCATCGCCGTCGCCCAGCGCATCGAGGGCGCAGCTAAGGAGAATCCCTGTGTTGCCCTACGCGCCGCATCCACAGCCACTATCACCAATGGCGCTACGATTGGCACGAAGAAGCGCCACGCCGGGAAATGGTCACCCCCTATCCAGATTATGTAGAGGGTGTAGAGCGGAATAAGGATGAGGAAAGCCAGGGTCATGCCCCGTATAGCGGCGCGTTGAAACAGGTTGAACGCCAGGCCGAAAATCGCCAGGGCAACCAATAGCCACCTCTCCCCCAGGAAGTAAGCAGCGTAGTTCCACCCTCGCTCGATGAGGGCCAGGGTCGCGCCCGTCTTGGCGTAGAAGGTATTGGGGAAGGGGTAGCCGTAGAAGATGATACGCCACGCCTGGTAGGGCACAACGATTACCAGGAAGGGTACCAGCGCAGCCAGCAGGAGCTTACCTGAAGGTAAATCCAACTTTGAACCTTGAACCTTGAACTTTGAACTCCGTTTGATGTCCTGCCAGGCGCGCACTCCGAGGAAGACCGCCGCGACCAGAAGCCCCTCCGGCCTGGTGAGAGACGCGAGCGCCAGGGCTATACCACCGCACACCCGCCATGCAATTCGAGTCTCTTGGGATGACCATAAGCACGCTGCCGCCAGCAGCACCAGGAACGCGAAGAGCGCCGACTCCATCCCGCTCCCACGCGCCCCATAAGAGACTATGCTGCCATCCGTCACGATGAGCGCGGCGGAGAGGAGAGGCCAGACATAGGCGCGTCCTGACAGCCCCGCGGCGATATGAAATGTGAGAGCTACAATGCCTATAGAGAGGGCTATATTGGCGGCTAAAGTCACGGTTGCGGGGGGTACGCCCAGACTTATCGGAATGGCGGAGAAGAGGGTCCACAGGAAGTTGGTGTACCCTTCTACTACCTCGCCTGGGTTGTAGACAAGGCCGTGCCCGTGCAGAAGGTTCCAGGCGTAACGGTAGGAGATGTAGGCATCGTCCATCTGCCAGTCGCCCATGATGCGCCCCGCTATGACAAGCCACATCCCGCACATCGCCAGTCCCAAGCCCCACACCGGCTTCGCTTTCGGAGCCAACCATGCTACCACTCCCCACGCCACTCCCGCAAGCCCTATCTCCACCGGCAACCCGATTCCTCTTGGCAAATAAGTAAGGTGGAGCACGATAAAAGATATGAGCGCGCCCACACCGTACGCCACCCCCCACATCAGTGGAAGTCTGGCAGTAGCGATTATCAGTACCGCCAGCAGCGTAATACCCCACACAGCCGCTTCTAAAACAGTCTCTGTGCTACTTCGCCCTGGCTTTAGCTCTATCCAGTCAACAACGACACCGAGCTGTCTCGGGTCTGGGGGTATGGTGACGGTATCGCTACTGATCTCTACCTGCACGTGCGCGGGGTCGAGGCCAGGATTCGGCGTAACATGCGTATCGAGCGTGGCGGTATAGACCGTTGGCTCGGTGGTGGCGGTGAATGACCCTATTTCTTTTCCGTTGAGGGCAATCGTTACGTTTGGCGGCGACTGTCCCGGAGTGCGGACGCCTGCCAGGCGCACTCCCACCGTCATGTTGCGTCCCAACTGCGCTGCATAGGGGAAGGTAAGTGCGGCGTGCGCTCCGCTCCACCGAAAGGTCATACCGTCCGGCGCGACTTCGGGCGCATACATACCATGCGCGTAGGCGAGCGGGTCGAAGAGGTCGTTGAGGTCGGGCAGGCCGCCACGCATCTCGTCGCGCAACGTAGGCGGCGGCACGGCGAGGTTGAGCAGCACTGGTAGCCCCAGGCTGATTAAGAGGCTTAGGGCGAGGAGGGTGAGGCGCGCTCTAGAAGTAAACTCGATCTGTAATTTCACAAATTATATGGTCATATTTGGAGTTGTGACTTTACCCGCAAGTAGAATAACAGAATTGACGCGCCCGTGTGGGTATGCTAATATTCTGTATGGAAGTAGAGGGGAGATAAGATTATGAGTACCACACAACAGGACCAAACAACAGAGGCTGAGGTTGATACCACTCTCAGCTACGAGCGTGTACGTGATAATATACTGAGGTGGCCCCTCTCTATGCGCGCTCTACTAATGCATGAACTCCTTAATATGATAGTCAAAGAAGTCGGGACTCCACGTCCAAGGGGTAATACTCTAACTGAAGCTCTTGGACTTCTCGCCAATGGGCAACCTCCTCCTACTGACGAGGAAGTTGAGCGTTTGCTGGACGAGCGGCGGATGGAGAAATATGGCTGATGCGCGTCCTGCTTGATACCAACGTTGTGCTTGACGTTCTTCTGGTTCGTGCTCCATTTGTTGAGACTTCTAGCCAGGTATGGCAGAGAGTTGATGACGGAAGTATTGAGGGTTACGTGTTGGCTTCCGCCGTAACCGACATCTTCTACTTGGCTCGTAAGCAAGTTGGATTGAAGACCGCGCACAAAGCAATTCGCACCTGCCTCAACGCTTTTGAAATCTGTACAATTGACCGTCCAATGCTTGATAGAGCGCTAATGCTGTCAGGTAGCGATCTTGAGGATAACTTACAAGAGGCCTGTGCCCTTATCTACGGACTGGATGCGATTGTTACTCGCGACAAAGAAGGCTTCAAAAGCTCCAATATCCCCACTCTGACGCCAGCAGAACTATTGTCTCAGCTTGCCTCGACAAGCTAAGCAGCTCATTATTGGCAGATAAGAGCGGCTCAGTAGGCAAATTGAGCCGCTCTTATAAACTCTAATCCCCTACCCTCACGTAGCTCCTCCCCACCTTTACCACCATCCCCTCTACAGGCTTGACGCGATGCTCGCGGTCAGTAACGCGCTCCTCGCCGACGCGCACGCCACCTTGCTCAACCAGGCGCTGGGCGCGCTTGCGGTTAGGGGCCAGGCCCGTGTTGATGAGTAAGTCAAGGATACCTATCTCTCCATTCTCATCGGCCTTGTCGCCCAGGGCGCGGTCCAACGCCACTACAGGCACCTCCGCAGGCATCTCGCGATTCTGGAACTGGCGCTCGAAGTCGGCACGCGCCTGGTTAGCAGCCTCCATGCCATGATAAATCCGCACTATCTCCCACGCAAGGTCTTTCTTCGCGTCCATGGGGTGCGCGCTGCCATCTTCGATGCCCTTGCGCACGCGCTCGACCTCTGCCATCGGCACGCGGGTGCACGATTCCAGGTAGACAGGTATCATGTCGTCGCTCATAGACATGAGCTTGCCAAACTGGTCTCTCGGCTCGTCGAGCATGTTGATGGTGTTGCCCCAGCTGGTGGACATCTTGCGCCCGTCGGTGCCCGCCACCATATTGATGCAAATCACGCTCTGGGGTATCTGGCCGAAGCTCTCCTGGATGGCGCGGCCCGCCATGAGGTTGAAGAGCTGGTCCGTTCCACCTAGCTCCACGTCCGCCTCCACCGCCACCGAGTCGAAGCCCTGCATGAGAGGGTAGAGTATCTCGTGCAGGCCGATGGGCTTGCCCGCGTCCCACCTGTCCGAGAAGTTCTCGCGCTGGATCATCTGCGCCACCGTGAAACGCGACGCCAGGTTTATTACGTCGTTGAAGTTGAGCGGGGCGAGCCACTGTGAGTTGTAGCGGAACTCCACTTTGTCGAGGTCGAGGATATGCCCTATCTGCTCCTTGTACGTCTCCATGTTCTTCTCTATCTGGTCACGGGTCAGCATTGGCCTGCGGTCATCCTTGTCGGAGGCATCGCCCACCAGCGAGGTGAAGTCGCCTATGATGAGCACGATCTGGTGCCCCATCTCTTGCAGCTGGCGCAGCTTGAAGAGGGGCACCGAGCGCCCGATATGCAGGAGTGGCCCGGTGGGGTCAATCCCAAGCTTGACCCTCAGCTTGCGCCCCGACCGCAATTGCTTCTCGAAGTCCTCGCGCACGATGATTTCGGCCATAGCGCGGGTCATAACCTCGTGTATCTTCTCGTTGCTGGTATCTACCCCGCCCCACATCTCGGCTTCCTCAACGACGACATGTGCCCTAGCCTGCGCATCCGCCGCGATTTCGGCGTTAGTTTCAGCTAGGGCGGCATCTGCCTCCGCCACTACCTCTTTTCTTTCCTCACGCAGGTCGCTGTGCAAATCCTCCGGCGCTGTCACCTGTCTGGTATCTTCCACCGTACACCCCCTTCCGGAAGTTAGAAGTTAGAAATAAGAAATTACTATTCCGCACTCCACACTCCGCACTCCGCACTAAAAAAGCCCTCTCCATCGCGTAGATGCGACGGACGAGAGCTTTCGCTAGCTTCGTGATACCACCGTGCTTCGCGCACGCCTCGCGGCGATGCGCCTCAGAGAGTCAAAGACCCGTGCGCTGTACGGGGCGCACCCCTATATGCTCAGGAAGTTGTAATTCGGCCCGGTAGCTGCCCAGAGGTTCGCACCAACCACCTCCTCTCTGATAGACTGCCCCCCGGCTACTGGCTCTTCCGTCAACGCAAAGATATATCTGATTGTGCCACTTTATAGCATAGTGTTCACTTCGCGTCAAGCTAACTACGGTGAAGTAATCCCATCGTTATTATTCATAAATCTTGTTCGCAAAACAAGATTTATGAATAATAACGACCTATAAGTTATAATCTCCTGCATGCCATAAACCACCTATAGGAGATACGATGAGCATACCGACGCACGAAGATGCGCATTTGATGGTCAAGATATTCAAGCTGCGGCTCAATCCATTTTTGCAGGAAGCTGAGACCTGGTTCACGACGGAGTTCAAGCCCGTATCATGGGAAGAATTGAAGTCCCTTTACCCGGTGAGCAGCCGTGAGTGGCGAATGCTCACGACAGTGCTAGGCTACTGGGAGATGCTTGGCGCGCTGGTGGACCACAACCTGATGAGCGAAGACCTCCTCTTCGACACAATGGAGAGCATGGACATTACATGGTCAATAGTGCGCGAATGGCTCCCGACCGCCCGCGCTGATATGGGCCCCGATCTGTGGGAGAACATAGACCTCCTGATAACCCGCCAGAAGAAATGGGCCTACACAAGGACGCCTAAAGCGCAACGGATATAGGGGCCGGGGATCGGGGGGCGGGGGTCAGAAGACGCTAATCCCCGACCCCTCCTCACCTCTGCCGCGCCGGGACGAACGTCTTTACCATGCTGAGGGTGTAGTATCCGAGGCGCTCATAGAGAGGGACGCCTTCAGCTGAAGCCAGCAACATGCTTTTGCCGTAGCCCAGGTTGATCGCATCATCAAGGGCGTGATGCATCATCTCGGTGCCTATGCCGCGCCGACCGTGCTCGCGTAACGTCCCTACGTTCCAGATGCCCGCCAGGGTGCCATCCAGCACGAGAGTCGTTGTGGCGACAGGGACCTCCCCCAGCTTGCCCACGTAGTGGTGAACGTGGCCCGCTTCAAGGGTCCTGTCGCCCAACACAAGATCAACCTCCGCGCGGGGCATGAAGAATATCCGTGACAGCACCGACCTGAATGCTTCCAACTCACCGGGCGTGCTCACGCGAGAGATGCTCAGCTCTTCCGGTGAGCCTCGCCAGCGATTGGGTGGGCCGGATAACCACATCGCCGGGAGAGTCTCTGCTTCGCTATAGCCCAGGTGGGCCAGCTGCATAGCGGCTGACGGTACAAGGTCCTGGAGGGTGAGGAGACAATAGGGCCTCCCCTTCCTGGCGAAATAGAGGTCTATCGCGTCTAGGTTGTCGGGGTTGATCTGGCTGCCCGATAGGAGCGCCGCGCCATTGAAGAGATGCACGTGGGACGCGGAGTACCAGCAGATTGTCCCCCCTACCTCCTCGCAGGTGCCGCCCGCTGCGAATGCCAGGCTCCTGAACCCTTCAACAGAAGCCAGGGCCAGCGCCACCAGTTTATTCGTCAAGTCAGTATCCATACGTCTGCGAGTAGGATACCCTATGTTGAGCGTAGGAAGCAATAGCATTATCTTCTCACACGGAAATACCAGACACACCGAATCTTCAGTAAAGATGGTAACGGTCCCATTCCATTGAAAAGTATGAAAAGAGAGTTCGGCGTAGCCGAACTCTCTTTTCATACTTTTCCAAACTCCCTTCCCCGGAGGGGGTTTACGGGTTACAGTTCGGGAAGAAGGTGTTGGCTATGATCTTGGCCGCCTGTCCCCTGGTGGCGTTGTTGTAAGTGCGGAAGTAGGGCATGTTGGTGGGGCCACACGGCTCGCCTTCACCCCCACACGTATAACCCGCCACCATGCCATGACTTGCCAGCATCTGCACCCAGTTGTAAAAGGTGTTGGTGGGAGGCACATCCTCGAACATCTGCTCTTCCTCCGGCCTCCCCTGGGGCATGAATATCCCGTTGATCTGGGCCGCTGTGGCGATGATCTTGGAGATTTGTCCCCTGTTGGCGTTAGCCCCCGGCCTGAAGTACGGCTTGTTGGAGGTGCCGCACGGCTCTCCTTCGCTCCCACAGGGATACCCGCCAACTATACCACGTGTGGCCATGTTCTCGATGTAGCTGTGGAATGTGCTGCCCACCGGCACGTCCTCAAACGTCTGCTCGGTAGTCGGGTCGTTATATCCCGCGGCTACCGCAACCACCTTAGCTAACTGCCCTCTCGTGATGTCGGCACCCGGACGGAAAGTGCCATCCGCGTACCCACCCAACACCTGGCGGCAGGCGAGGCATCTTATGTATGTGTAGAATGTGCTCCCCTCCGGCACGTCGCTGAACTGGATGGGGCAGGCTTGAGGAGTCCCCTCAGGCGTTGCAGTAGGTGTATCCTCAACAAGCGTAGCGGTTGGGACTGCGACGGTGATAGTAGGTAGAACTGGCGTGCTGGAGGCTTCAACTGTAGGCACAACTACCGTGATTGACGGTATGCTCGTCGGGATGGAGGTAGGCACGGGCGTCGGGCAGGGGTTGCTGTATCGCAGCACGAGCGAATCTGTGCCGAGGTCTGTGAACGCTCCGACTGCCCATACATCATCGGGAGCAGCGGCGTCAACATCCTTCAGGTAGTTGTAGAAGCCGCTTGGGCTTGGACTGTCGACGACGGTCCAGATGAGACCGTTCCAGTGCTCCGTCAGCGTCTGTGGGTTGCCACCGTAGGTTGTTTCCTGGGATGAGCCGACGGCCCATACGTCGTTAGGAGAGATAGCGTGGATACCGTATATGTCGTGGTCCCCTTCGCCGCGCAGCGCACCTACCGTCTCCGTCCATTCTATACCGTTCCAGCGCAGCAGCAACGGCCTGCTTATCTCATAGTAATAGCCACCATTAGGCACCATGGTTACATAGTAGCCCGCTGCCCACACATCATTAGCCGAGGTCGCGGTCACGTCTTGCAGAATATCTGCTTGGTAGCTGCTGGGGTTAGGGCTTGGTACTATGCTCCATGCTGTGCCGTTCCAGTGCAGCGTAAGGGTGTTGAAGGTATGGTCGTAGCTATTTGCCCCTACTGAGCCGACGGCCCACACATCATCAGGCGCTATCGCGTGCACGCCTCGCAGCAAGTTGTCGTTGCCGCTGGTTTCGACGTTAGGGCTGGGGACCGCACTCCACGCAGTACCATCCCAGTGAATGGTAAATGTCCCCTGGTCTGTGTAGGCAGGCTCATAATATTGCGTGCCGACGGCCCATACGTCGTTGGACGCGAGTGCGGAGACTGAGCGCAGCTCGCCAAACTGGACAGGAGGCGCAGCCACGCGAGTCCACGCTGAGCCGTCCCAGTGGAAGATAAGGGGTTCGGCGCTCGATATGGTCCCGGAGCTGCGGGAGACGCCTACCGCCCAAATGTCGTCGGCTGAAACGGCGTCAATACCGTAAAGCTCGTTAGATAAGGCTTCGGGGCTGGGAACGGAAACCTCACTCCACTGCGTCCCATCCCAGTGTGCGGTGCTTGGGATGGTGTTGGCGCTGTCTGCTACGAACCCAACAACCCACACGTCATCTGCCGACAGCACCGTAACATCCTCGAATTTTCTGTTTTCGGGGCTGGGCAACTGGTTCCACCCTAGAAGGCATGGGTACGGCGTCGGTGTGATGGTGGGTGTATTGGTGCGGGTAGGTGGCCGTGGCGTGGCGGTAGGCGGGGTGCCGGTGGGGGTGGGCACTATCGGGTTGTCTATTCGGACGATAAAGCCGTCCATAGACCCCTGTCGCGTAGCCTGGTAGGCGTTTGCGGTGACGGGGAAGTTGAGGGAGCTGGTCATGCCGCCCACATATATCGCGCCGTCGCTCCCCACAGTTACATCGTTCCCCGAATCGTTGTTCGCGCCTCCCAGGTAGGTTGAGAAGAGAGGAGATTCGCCGTTCGGTGGGAATTGAGCTATATAAGCGTCTTGCAATCCGCCGCCATGCGCAGATTGCACGGGGTTGACTACTGGGAGGTCGGTCGAGTGGGTATTGCCGGAGAGGTAAGCGTTGCCCGCTCCGTCCGCCGCGACTGTGTACCCGCTATCGAAGCCCGTGCCTCCAAAGTAAGTCGAGTAGACAAATGCGGAGCCTGCTGGGTTGAGCTTGCTCAAGAAAATGTCGTTCTCCCCCAACAGGAGCGGCTGGTAGGCGTTCGCGAGCGGGAAGTCGGCGGAGTCCGTCTGGCCCGTGACGTAGGCGTTCCCTTCAGGGTCAACCGCTATACTTCCATCGTAGTACAGGTCGTTATCGCTTCCGCCCAGGTAGGTCGAATAGGCCAGCGATCCGCCTGAGGGGTTGAGCTTCGTCACGAAGACATCTGTTTGTCCGGCATTTGCCGGTTGGAGTGCGTTCAGGGTCGGGAAGTCGTCGGAGTCTGCGCGGCCCGTGACGTATACGCTCCCTGCACTATCAACCGCGATATCCATCCCCTGGTCGAAGCCGCTACCCCCTAGGAAGGTCGAGTAGACGAGCGCGCCCGACGGCCCAAACTTGGTGGCGAAAGCGTCGTAGCTGCCACCGTGGGTGCCCTGGAATGCATTCAGGATAGGGAAGTCGGTAGACGCGGTCTCGCCAGCGACGTAAGCATTGCCCTCGGCGTCCGTCGCGATACCCAGACCCGCATCTGACCCGTTCATTCCGAAGCTGCCACCAAGATAGGTTGAATAAACGAGCGAGTCGCCTGATGGGGCAAGTTTGCTGACGAATGCCTCGTAGTAATACCCCTTCTCCGGCTGGAATGCGTTCACCGTGGGGTAGTCCTCCGATTCGGTCTCGCCGGTGACGTAGGCATTGCCCGTGGGGTCTACAGCCAGCACACCACCATTCTCGCTATCGCTGCCGCCGATAAAGGTCGAATAGATCAGAGCCGAGCCTGCCGGGTTGAGCTTCGAGATGAAGACGTCGTAGCCACCCTGTAAAGCTCCCTGGTAGCCATTCGCTATAGGAAAGTCGGCAGAGAAGGTGGTGCCCGATACGTAGATGTTGCCCGCGCCATCAACGGCTATCCCCTCGATAGCCTCGCCGCTCGTGCCCCCGAAGTAGGAGGAGTAAGTCAGAGTAGGGTCTATCGTGAGGGGATATGCCGGATTATAGCTCCCTAGCGTGAAGCCTATTACGCCATCAGCTATAGCGTATCTCGCCTGCACAGGCACTTGCTCCCCCGCGACCTCCTGCCACGCGATAGGCGCTTGCTCGGTGAGTGTGGCGACCTTCGCGCCTGCCGTCGAGTTGAGGGTGATTTGCAGATTGCCCGCTCCGTCCACGCCAAGACCACTCACACCGGCGTAACGCCAGCGTATCTGCGAGGGATCAGCGTTAGGGGCAACCTTATACGTGCCCTTTAGAGTGCCATTTGTACCGGTATAAGACAAATCGACGCCACTATATAGACCGCTATAGGTGACGCCTGAAAAGGTCTCTAATCCGGTATGCCACTGTGCCGGATCGCTGCCGAGGAAATAGCTTACCTTGCCGCCCAGCGCATTCCCGCTTTGTATGCCGGGTGAGGGGTTCGCCCCAACGAATTGCAAGCGGGCTGTGACTCCTGCGGCGGTTTGTGGAGTGATTGGGCCACCATCGGCCCTTTCCCTTCGCTCATTCATACTTGGTGCCTGCGTGAGCGAAAGGACCACTTCGCCGGAGGTGAAATAAAGGAGGCCACCGGGCACATGGGCGATGAAGCGTACAAATGGATCAGTCTGGCCGACGTTAGGCTCAAACGAGAGGGGCAGCCTGTCCAGAGTTGGAAGTGTGGAGGCTGGCGTAACCGTTATGGGTCGCAATAGCGACATAGGGAGGATTGACCCCGCAAGTAGTAATAATGTCGCCAATCCTAGAAAGAGATAATTACGTCGGATGTGTCGAGTGCTCAACTTGGCTAACATGGACCTACTACCCCCTATTTTGTTGTGCGCTAGAATAGTTGGACGTATAGTGCGGTTTCGTTCTTGACCCGCTTACAGCCCCTTTGCAGTGAGGCCAGCATGAATCATACCGCTATACGAGAATATTATAGATGCCACATTACGAATATATTACAAAAGTATTACGCAGGGTACGAAAATCTATCCGATTTTGCCTTCGACCTTTCAGTAAAGAATAAAAATGATGCTCCGGCGCAGCCGGAGCATCATTTTTATTCTCTTGAACTCCCCTGTTACGGGTTGCAGGTAGGGAAGAAGGCGCTTGACACTATCTTAGCCGTCTGCCCCCTGGTGGCGTTGTTGAAAGGCCTGAAGTATGGCTTGTTGTCGAGGCCACACGGTTCTCCCTCGCTACCGCACGGATAGCCACTCATGATGCCCCGCGAGGCCAGGCGCTGTATCCATACATAGAATGTGTGGTCGGGAGCCACATCCTCGAACATCTGCCCCACGGGCGTGTCGCTGTACCCTGCGGCATTGGAGACTATCTTGGCTATCTGCCCCCTGGTGGCATTGGCGAAGGGGCGGAAGTAGGGCATGTTGTCCACTCCGCAAGGCTCGCCTTCACCGCCACAGAGGTAGCCGCCCATGTAGCCGCGACCTGCCAGCCTGTTGACCCACATGTAGAAGGCGTTCGAGGGGTCTACATCCTCAAACATCTGGGCACCTGGATCGTCGTTGATGCCGGCAGCATTGGACACGATCTTGGCGATCTGCCCCCTGGTGATCAGATTATCAGGGCGGAAGGTGCCGTCGTCGTACCCACCGAGGATACCCTGGCAGGCGAGGCACCTGACGAAGGGATAGAATGTATGACCTTCCGGCACGTCCGTGAAGCTGATAATGCAGGCGATGGGCGTGGCGGTGGCCGCGGCCGTCGTAGCTGTAGAGGTGGCAATCCCGGTCGTGCCGGTGGCGATAGCCGTAACTACACCTGTAGCGGTCCCGGTCGCGGGCACGGAGGTCGAGCTGGCTATCGCTGTAGCCGTGCGTGTAGCGGTAGATGTCGCCGGGCCGGGTGTGTTGGTCGGACCAACTGGCGTAGCGGTTGGGCATACAGGTATGGTGAAGGTCAGCTGGAGGCCCTGTGACAGGCCGCCCGTGTTGCACTCGTACTGCGTATAGCGCTGCCCTGTGTCCTTCTGCACGCCGACTGTCGCGCTCTGTCCATTGTCGCTCAACTGGCCGTAAACTATGTCGAAGCGCTGCTGTCCCTCGTACAGGCGTACCTCGAAGTTGTACGTTTTATCTCCACAACCCTCGCTGCCCCAGGAGCAGGCCCGCCATTCGATGTTGAAGATGCGGTTCGGAGCCGCACCGCTTATGGAGGTGAAGATGCCGTCCCCTGCCTCAGACGTCAGCATATCGTCCCAATGTGGGATGATGGAGTAGCCGAGGCCGGAGTATGGCAGGCAGAAGTTGATCCCGCCCGTGTTGCCGCTGTAGACGAAGTTCATCGTGCCGTTGGCGGTCACTTCCACCGTGCTGTAGGTCTGGTCGTATAACTGGTAAGAGAAGGGGAGGCTGACAAGCGTGGCGCATTCGTCACAGTGGTTGCCCGTGTCCACCGTGCCCGGCACTATGGCCGCACCGCTCGACTCGGCTATTGCGTAGTTACCCGGTATGCAGACCGGGGGTGTAGCCGTAGGTGTGTTTGTGGGCGTGCGAGAAGGCTCCGGCGTGGGCAGCCCTCCCGCCTGGCCGTAGCGCACATTGATGCGGTAGGCGGCGTATGGCGCGAGGTACTTGAAGTCGGCGTACCCTATCAGGTAACTGCCGTTTAGCCCCGCCACAACAGGCTGCATCTCCGGTATGAAATCGTTGGCGATTACGAAGCCGTTGGGGTCCATCACCGTGCCGTCCGAGCCGAGGCGCGTGCCATAGATGTCGCTTACCGGCTTGTCGAGGTAGATGACGTTGCGGTAGTCCTCATAAACTATCAGGTATTCGGAGCCGCTCCAGGCTACGGACGGTACGAACTGGTCGTTGGGAGCGCTCGTCACCTGGATGCCGGGGCTGCCGTCCAGGAAGGTGCCGTCGGGCTGGATGCGGCGGGCGTAAACATCCCCGCTCATGTAGAATACGATCACACCCTGGTTAGCACCTGCGGCCACGTCAGGCCTCTTGCTTGTTTGAGGGGCCACGTTGAACTCCCCTACGGGTGAGCCATCAGCGTTGACGAAGTTGGCCTGGATGGTTGCGTAAGGGTTGTCGTGGGTAGGGTTGCGCTGCCAGGTAGCAAGCCATCGAGTGCCCAGCGCCACTACTTTAGGGTAGCGGGCGAAGTTGTTGCCGATGTTCACCACCGCGCCTTGTACGGTGCCATCAGCCGCCACGCGCACAGATTTGATGAGCCGGATATGATTTGTCGCCTCATGCGAGCTTACGACCAGGAAGGTATCACCCAACGCGGCAACGTCGGGCTGGTTGCCGGGCACTATCTCGAAGGGTGTAGCGTCCAGCACCGTTCCATTGGCGGCGACGCGCTTGCCGAAGATAGACCCAGGCACGAAGCCTCTATTGATGCTGGAATCTTCCCATACCACCAGGTAGAGAGTGCCATTCCAGGCGACGCGGGGGTAGCGCAGGCTGCTGGAGCCTCCCATGACTAAGAATGGCTCGGCGTCTATTGCGGAGCCGTCCGCGTTCAGGCGCTGCGCCTTGATGCGCGTCTCCCCCGACACCTCACTCAGAAAGACCGACATGTAGCCCGTGCCGTTGGGCGCGAGGTCCGGCTGGCGCTGGGAGGGCGCGCCCTGGGATACGAGTGCGCTGGGACCTGCGGTGCCGCCCGCCGAGAATGAAGCCGTATATATATCGCGTGGGAATGCGCCAGCCGCACGCAGATCGGTCCAGGCCACCTGTGCGCCTCCACCGGGCCTCCCGGCAAGTCCGGGAAGCGTAGCATTATTGGAGATAAGGACGCCACCGGGGTCCAACACGGTGCCGGCTGTGGTGATGCGCGACGCATACACGCCGTTGCTATAGGTGTCCCACGCGGCGATCCACTGCGTGCCGTCCCACGTCACCTCAGGGTATGGGTAGCCGCCGTTGTTGCCGGAGATGTCTATCCCGGAGGGGTCGAGCGCCTGCCCGTTATGGTTCACGCGCGAGCCGAAGACCCGTATATCCTGCGAGAAGCGCTCGTCGTGCCACACCACAAAGAAGTCGGTGCCGTTGGAGGCAACGTCGGGTCGAGTCTGGTAGTTGGGGCCTGCGGAGATAAGGGTCACGCCGCCTATGCGCTGGAGGGTAGGAGTGATGCGAATTGCCTCAATATCATCACCAGCGCTGCCACTCTGCTGCATCGGTATAAGAAATTCGTCACCCGCGAAAGCGATGCTGAAATTATAGGGAGCATCAGGAAAGCCGGGAGTATGGATGGGCACGCCACCTGGATCGAGTACTCCACCTGTGGGGGAGATGCGTGCGGCATCGATCTCAAAGTAGCTTCCCTGGTCCATCCAGATGACCACCCAGTTGTTGCCGTCGCTGGCTACCTTAGGATAGAGCTCGTCAATAGTGGGGTTGCCGTCTACCACGAAGGGGGTGGGGTCGAGTAAAACGCCCTGTGGTGATATGCGTGCCGCCATCACGTCTGTCGTGTAGGTGAAATTAGCGACGCGTTGCGTGTTCCACACCACGAGCCAGTTCTGCCCGTTCCAGGAGACCTGAGGGTTAGTCTGGTCCCAGGTAGCCTGCGAGACCACTATCGGTATGGTGTCTATGAGCTGGCCGTTGGCGTCAAGGCGGGCGGCATATATATCTTTCAAGGTCTGGCCGCAAGGCTCACCGCCTGAGCAGCCCTGGTTGCCGAGGATGCCTAGCGAGTTGGTGCGGGAGTCCTCCCACACTACCAGGTAGCCATTGGCCCCTGCCTCTATCTGAGGCCGCTCCTGGTTGTTCGCAGCCGGGCCAATAGCCCCGTCGCCTGGGAGGAGTATGTCGCCGCCGAGGCCGGGGAGGTTGCTCGGCCCATTCGCTACGGACGTAGCTGGAGATGCATTGACCGTCCCCTGGAAAGAGATAGTCCCTACCAGCAGGAGAGATAGTAATGTTATGAGTCCGAATGTGTATTTGACGTGCTTGTTCATCTTGCTTTGCCCTTCCTTACAACGCTATATGAGTGGGTAGTGGACGCAGCCACAGGAACACAATTGGTACTATGCCCTAGGCTAAATACGTTAGTCAGTTACGTCTGGGTGAGGGTCTTGCAGCCATAAATAGTATCGACCTCGGTTACTAGTCCTATACAATTTTCGTGCCTAAGCGGACATTTTTCAGGCAGCCTTACGAGGATTTGACGCGTGTAAGGCATGCAGTATCATTTTTGTATCAGCTCTGTATAATCCCAAATCCCCGGTGAGTGCGGAAGTAAACAAAAGCCCAGATAACTTTTACTCATCAAAATGAGCGCCACAGGCGCTCATTTTGATGAGTAAAGGATAAAGTCCGGGGATATCTAGAGGCGTCGCCGGTGCTTTATGCGCCAGAGCACGCCAACAGGGTACCCAAGCATCTTGGCGATGTCCCCTGTGAGGCGTATGAGAGGGACGAGCGCCAGGGCATATAGCGCGGACGAGAGAGGTAGATCACGTAGGGTGGGGAAGAGGCGGGTGTAAGGGCGGCGGCAATAGCCGAACGCGGCAAGTCCCCCCGCTGCCAGGGTGAGCTTACCAGGCAAGCTCCGCCGGTGCCGCCAGCCACACAGCGCCACGAGTGGACCTACACTGTAGGTGGCGTATCTTATAGCGTGACGCTTGCGCCACAGGTCGGCTTTGCCGTCGCCCCTGGCGTAACGGAAGTACTGGTGGAAGAAGGCGCGGAGGGTAGACCTGGGGCGGAAGTAGACGACGGCCTGCGGTGCGAATACGAAGCGGCAGCCCGCCTCTTTGAGCCTCATATCGAACACCAGGTCTTCGCAGTAGTCGAGCCACTCAGGGTAGCCGCCGATCTCTTCCCATACTGACTTGCGGAAGGCGATTGAGCGGCTTGATGGTAGGAACGTTTTGGGCTTGATCTCTTCTACATCGGGCAGCACGGTCGCGCCCATCGCTAGCTCGAAGTGTGTCTTGGGATCAGACATGAAGAAGCCCGATACCACGTCTACATCTGGATTGCTCAATAGCTCCGAGAGTTCCTCCAACCAGCGCAAATCGAGCCGCACCCCTGCGTCCGTAACCGCAACTATATCATGCGCAGCCTCGCTGATAGCGCGGTTGCGCCCCTCCGCAATGTTAGCCCCAGGCTGCTCGATAAGGCGTACGGGCATGGGCAATCTGCCAGCGTACGCCCGAATGACCTCTTGCGTGCCGTCTGTAGATCCACCATCCACTATTACCACTTCATCAGGCCGCACCGTCTGTGCCGACAAGCTATCAAGTAGCCTGGGCAGGGCGTTCGCTTCATTGCGGACAGTCATTACAAGAGATATGTGAGGTCTATTTGACATAACGAAGCGTGTGTACCTTCCTCTCTTCTGTATCTTCAACGCGCAGACATTTGCTTGTCATTCCGAACGAAGTGAGGAATCTAGAAATCTATCGACATGGCAAGCTCGGAGATTCCTCACTTCGTTCGGAATGACAGGCTTACTATGCTCGCTCTTGAAGCCCAGTAGCTATCATGCATCAAATTGCGCGAGTGAGTGTAGCGCCTCTATTCTCTGGTGAAAAGATGATTGAAGTGCCCGGTGCGCGCCAGAATATCCGAGCCGGCGGGATTCGCCACTTCGCATCTAGTTTGAGGCGTAACGTACGCCCGCCATCGTCCCACTCTAGGTCGAAGGAGAGGGGGCCGAAGATAGTCGGCGCATCTCGCACGGTGATTTGCCCTGCCAGGTCGAGCCATTCTTCGGGAAGCGCGGGCGTTATCACTAACGTATCTTTACTCTCCTGGAAGAGCATAGCGCGAACGAGCCTCAGCCACTCGGCGGAGGCCCATCCATGATGTCCGTCGCCCGCACTACCACCGCCAGAGCGTGGGTGTATCGCTTCAGGCCAGTTGTAGGTGGGAGAGGAGTGGCGCAACAGCCACTTCATCATCTCCCACCCCTTCGATGAGCCTTGCATCAAGCGGCACCCCGCCACCCTCATATTCAGGTAGCTACTCCATCCGGAATGCCCTGTGTTCACGAACAGCGCGCCCTCATGGAAAGTCGCTTCCTCTAGCGCCGCTAGGGTCCCATCCAGTAGCTGGTCATCCTGTTCGAGCAGGCCAAGGGGAAACCATGCCGCCAGAATGCCCACCGCGCCCAGGTCTATACCTCTGCCCGGCGCGGCGGGTATAGCCTGCTTACCTAATGCGCCAATATCCTTGTCCCAGGCCTCTTTGAGAGCGCGCCGCAGATTTGCAATCGCCCTACTTCGTCCTTCGTCCTTCGTCCTTCGTCCACCACCAATAAGCGCGTGCGCACTCTCAAGCCCGGCCAGCGACCACAGGTCGTCCCAATAGTAGCGGTCTGGCGGCCCGAAATGCTCGGAAGATATGCCTGGGGGCATCAATCCATCGGGCGATTTAGCGAGCGTTTGGGCGATCCACGTCGCCCCACGCTTGATGGCGGGCGCAAACTCCGTTAGAATCGCGTCGTCAGGGTGCAAAGTCAGGTGTTGAGCGATTGCCCACAGAGCCTGGCCCGTGCTGTCCCACTCGCCTGAGTGCGAGACGAACACCCCTTCGCGACGCTGTCTCTTCACGAACCCCCTCAGCAGCTGCCGGGCTGCCTCCACGTAGCCGCAGGTGGAGAGCACGTAAGCCATGTACGCGGCGTCCCGGAACCAGAAGCTGTGGTAGATGTCGGGTCCAGGCGTGATCTCGTCCCCATCATGGAGGGCAAGCACGTGAGCGCGATTCGCCTCCCAGGATGCTTGCAACTCCCTGTGCGGCAAGCTTACCTTCATGCCGCTATCTAACAACGCCCGCCATTGGAGCGTAGTGGCGGCTTTCACACGGCTGTAATAGCGAGGGCTGAGGACTGAGGAGTAAGGAGTGAGGGGTGATTTCGGAATTCGGAATTCGGAATTCGGATTTGTTATTTCTCCTTCATGTACTCTGTTATCGTCCTCTTGAATGCCCCATTCTGATATTGTGAAGAGCGGCTTGTGTTGAGCAGCACGCCTCTTCCTTGGCGCATGGATGCGGGTGAAAGCCAGGAACTCCGCTTCCTCCCACGGCTCAATGGTAAAGCTGTATTGGAGAGTGCCGTGCGCAAAGCCGTGCGGATCGCTCAGGAGTGCGGAGTGCGGAGTGCTGAGTGCGGAATCAGTATTAGGCATCACTTCATCATCCGTCGTCCGTCGTCCGTCGTCGGTCGTCAACTCCGCACTCCGCACTCCGCACTCCGCACTCAAAAAGAGGTCGCCTGTGCGCAGCCCGGAGAGCGCACAACCCTCAGGCTGGGGCCAGGTAATAATTGGGGGTCTGCCGTCGGCTCGGAGTGAATTTCCATCATATAAGATGTTGTAGATAGGAGAGATGCCTTCAGGGTTATAGGGGCGCAAGGCGAAGCTGAACGTGCCCCTGAGCACCACGTCGGCTATGTTGAAGAGGACTACCTGCATGGCAGCCCAATCTCCGTCTTCCGCGGGTAGCACCCAAGCCTCGCTCGATACGCGCAATCCTTCCGCTTCATACGCAGTGAGAACCACCGGCAAGCCTCCTTGCAGGCTCTGTGAGACCTCTCTTTGCATGCTGGGGGCCATGCGGCCCGTGTCGCTACCTTCCACGTCCACCCACCAGTCCAGCGAAGGGCCACCCGGCACCGGAGTGAGCAAGCCCCACTTGTCTACAATGCTCTCCACGTGGTGTTCCGAGCCAGGTATGCCGAGAGCGGTCCAGTTGCGGGCCGTCTGGTTCGCCATAAGATTTAGCACGCTGCGGGGCGTGAACGTGGGAGAGGCAGGATCGGACTGTTCGCGCATCCACCTGGGCAGGAGCCAACTGTTCAGCACGGGCATAGAGAACCTGTTGAGATAGCCCTGCGCCAGCACCCTCGCGCCCATTGGGAGCAATTCCGGCGGGCCTGGGAGCGCGCCTGGCACCCCAAGCCTCCCGGCGGCCCTCAGCAGGCGTACTGCCTGCGCCATCTGCGGCTGTAGCTCGCGCACCCGCGATCTTCGCCTCCGTGGGCGACGTATACGAGCGTAGGCACCGGAGAGTTCTCCAGCTTTCATGCCGGTCAGCATGGAGCGCATGGTCGAGCGCTTCACAGGATAGCCCCCCTCTTGCGCATATCTTCCAGCACATCGCCACTCAGACTCAGCACTTCTCCAAGCACTTCGTACGTCTGCTCCCCCAGGAGGGGAGGGTGGCGGCGTATCGTCGGCGGGGTGGCCTCCAGCTTCAGCGGGGAGGCTACCATGCGCAGGGGTCCCAACGTAGGATGCGCGACCTCCTCCACCATGCCGCGTGCTGCCACCTGCGGGGTGTTGAGCGCGCTATCTACCGTGTTCACTGGCCCGGCGGGTACGTCTGCTTTCTCGAAGAGTGCTAACCACTCGCCGGACGTGCGGGTTAGCAGCGCCTCCTGGAGTGTGGGGCAGAGGGTGTCGCGCCATCTGACGCGCCCTGAGTTTGTGGCAAAGCGGGGGTCCTCTATCAAATCTGCTCGCGCTATGGCCTCACAGAATCGCACCCACTGGCTATCGTTGCCCACTGCTACTATCACCCAGCCATCCGCCGTAGCGAGCGCCTGGTATGGCACGATATTAGGGTGGGTATTGCCGTAGCGGGGCGGGACCTCACCTGAAAACAGGTAGTTGCTCCCAACATTACCCAGCCATGCCAGGTGCGAGTCGAGCAGCGACATATCGATGCGCTGTCCCAGGCCGGTAAGGTCGCGTACCCGCAACGCTGCCAGGATCGCCGATAGCGCGAACATCCCCGCCGTGAGGTCCACGATAGCTACGCCGACTTTGGTGGGTGGGCCGTCCGGCTCGCCCGTAATGCTCATGATGCCGCCCGCGCCCTGTATGACGAAGTCATAGCCGGGGAGATGGGCGTCTGGGCCGGTGCGTCCGTAGCCTGAAATCTGGCAATACACCAGGTCGCGTCTTTGAGCCGATAGTTCGCCGTAGCCGAGTCCCCATTTCTCCATCGTACCCAGGCGGAAGTTCTCTACGATGACGTCGCTCTTGAGGGCGAGTTGTCGTGCGACGTCGCGCCCCTCCTCTGTAACGAGGTCGAGCACGATACCGCGCTTGTTGCGGTTGCAGCAGAGGTAGTAAGCCGACTCGCTCCCAACGTAAGGTGGCCCCCACCTCCGCGTATCGTCTCCCAACGGCGACTCTACCTTGATAACGTCCGCTCCCAGGTCGCCCATCATCATCGTGCAATACGGCCCCGCCAGCACCCGCGAGAAGTCGAGCACTCGAATACCTTCCAGGGCCGATTGCGGATTTGCGGGTTCGGTGCGCATGAAGGAAGTATAGCATAGGACTGGGGGTCGGGGGGTCGGGGATCGGGGATCGGGGGTCGGTATCTTCTACCTCCCGACCCCTGACCCCTAATTCACCACTTCTGGTACAATAGAAGAAGTGTTTGCATAAAGGGGGTCAGCTTGTCGAAGTTTTACTATGGCGGGCAGGCGGTATTAGAGGGGGTAATGATGCGCGGGCAGAGGCACATGGCCGTAGCCGTGCGCGCTCCCGACGGGCGCATCGTCGTGCACGAGGAGGCGTTGAAGGGCGCGCTGTATCGACACCCAGCTATGAAGCTCCCCTTCCTGCGTGGCTTCGTAGCGCTGTGGGACGCCCTCGGCCTGGGCATGAAGTCCCTCATGTTCTCCGCGAATGTAGCTCTGGAGGAAGAAGCTTCGGTCAAGAAGGCAGAAGGCAACGAGCAGAAAGCACCAGGCAGTGGGCAGACAGCAGGAGATGTATACATCGATGTAGATGTAACGCAGGAAGCAGACAGCAATGCGGTAAATCCGCACTCCGCACTCCGCACTCCGCACTCCGAAATGGGGAGAGCCGCCTGGGCCAGCATCGCCATCGCCCTTGTCTTCATGGTCGGTATATTCTTCGTGCTGCCGGTGCTGGCCGCAAACGTTATCACCAGCGTCGCCAGCACCGACTCCAGCCTGACACATAATCTGATCGAGGGGGCCATCAGGCTTGCCCTCTTCATCGGCTATATCTGGGCCATCGGCTTCATGCCCGACATCAAGCGGGTCTTCGGCTATCACGGGGCCGAGCACAAGACCATCAACGCTTACGAAGCGGGCGCGCCACTCGTCCCGGAGCGCGTGCAGAGCTTTACCCTCCTCAACCCACGCTGCGGCACCACCTTCCTTTTGATAGTGCTACTCCTGGCAACCTTACTTTTCGTGCTGCTGGGCAAGCCTCCCTTTATCCTGCTCGTTCTGTCGCGCATCGTGTTGGTGCCGGTGGTGGCGGCTATTGGCTATGAGTTTATCCGCCTAATGGCTAACCTTTACCATGTTCCTATCGTGCGCGCCATCATGGCCCCCGGCATCGCTCTGCAAAAGATGACTACGCGCCCTCCCGATCTATCTATGATAGAGGTAGGGATCGCGGCGCTCCAGCGGGTGCTGGTGGCGGATGGGGTAGTGGCTCGTGAGCGTGAGGAGATCGAGGAGCCTGTGCCTACGCTGGCCTAGGGGCAGAAAGGGCACCTTTGAAGATAGCCATTCTACACTACGCCTGCTACCCGGTCGTGGGGGGCGTCGAGAGCATAATTTCCACCCATGCCCGCCTCTTTGAGGCCGCGGGCCACGAACCATTCATTATCGCCGGGCGGGGCAATCCCGCCGCGATAAGTCTGCCGGGCGTTATCATACCGGAGATCGACTCCAAGCACCCGGACGTGCTTAAAGTGCAAGCAGCTCTCCTGAGAGGCGAGGAGTGGGCTGGGCCGGAGTTTGAGCGGCTGGTGGCTTGCATTTCCGACCTCCTCAGCGATGCGCTGAAGGGTGCCAACGCCTGTATTGTGCATAACGCCTTTACCCTCCACAAGAACCTCGCGCTCACCGTAGCGCTGGCACAGCTGGCCGTTGGGAAGGAGAGTGATAAGCGTTGGGTCGCCTGGTGCCACGACCTGGCGTGGAGCAACCCCCTATATGTAGATGAGTTGTCGTCCGGCTGGCCCTGGGAGGCGCTGAAGACGCAACTGCCCAACGTTACTTACGTGGCTATATCGGAGCAGCGTCGCGCCGAGATGGCCCACCTTTTCGGCCTGCCGCGCTCAAGCATAACGCTCGTGCCGAACGGTATAGACCCTGAGATGTTCATACCTTGCTCGCCCCAGATGTCTTCTCTGCGCACCCGTTTCAACTGGGACGAGCGCGATTGGGTGTTGCTCGCGCCGGTGCGTGTTACCCGCCGCAAGAACCTGGGCCTGGCCTTGCAAATTACCGCCGCGATGCGCGCCGGGGGCGGCAAGCCTCTGCTCGTGATTACCGGGCCGCCGGGGCCGCACAACCCTCGCTCTGATGAGTATTTCAATGAGCTTTTGAGGCTCCGTGCAGCCCTCGACCTGCGTGAAGAAGCCGTCTTTCTGGCGCTGGAAGGGGCGGGAGGTGGGCCGCTCCACGTGAGCGATGACATGGTAAATGAGCTATACTGGTGGTCGGACGCGCTCCTTGTGACGAGCGTGCAGGAGGGGTTCGGCCTCCCTTTGCTGGAAGCGGGGCTGGCCCGCCTGCCGATCTTCTGCTCGTCTCTGCCCGTGTTGCGCGAGGTCGGGGCCGAGAACGCCCACTACTTCAACCCTCGCGATAATCCTACAAACATAGCCGAGATGATACGCATCACCCTGGAAGAGCCGGGCATAGCGGCGATGCGCCGCAAAGTCCTCACCAGCTACACCTGGGACGCGATATTCCACGAGCGAGTGCTTCCACTCCTTGCGTAATTATGAATTCTCAATTTTGAATTTTGGATTACATTTCGATGCCCAAAATTCAAAATTGAGAATTCAAAATTGAGAATTCAGCATGTTGGACCAGACTACTCTCAAAGACAATTCAGCTGGGCGTTCTCGCAGGACCATAGTGTTGCTGGTGGACTGCCTCCGCGATGGCGAGGATGGGGTCTTCGGGCCTGGCTCCGAGGGCTTGTTTCTGTTGAGGCTCGCCAGCTTGCTCGCCAGCGGGTCGGGTGGGCGGGTGGTCCTTTGCAGTGTGGTGCAGGTGCCGGGGGGCGAGTCAGTGAGCGCCTTTTCCACCGTTGCACAGGGGATGCGCCAGAAATTGGAACGGTGGGCATTGTCTGCCCTCTCCTCGCCTGGTTCGGCGGGCTTGGACGATAACTCTGCTGGCACTACCACGAATAACAATATTGGGGGATCTCCCGGTAAGAGTTTCATAGTGCCTGTTGTCAGGGTGGCCCAGAAGAGCGAGATAGCAGGCGAAGTGCGGAGCTTCCTCGCTGAGGAGCCAGGCGCGCTGGTGCTCCTTCCTTTCAGACGCATGTCGAGAGGGGAATGCTCCTGGCTAGGGAGGGCGTTGCGCGCTCCCCTGCCGTGCGAGGTAGCATGGGCGCGCCCCCCTCTCGACGGCTACAAAGGTGACACTCCTACCGCGCCATTCCAGACCGGGATGCGGGTGTTATTGCCAGCCCGCGGCGGCCCGCAGGCGATGATGGCCTTCGACCTCTCGCAAGACCTCATGACGGTGTTGCATGCCCAGGTGACGGTGCTGCACGTCCTCCAGTCTATGCCTGAGAGGATGCGCGCCAGTGAGGAGGCCCCCTTCAGCGAGCTTGTCAGCCGCATGGAGGGGGCCGAGGCTGATCACTCGGATGTCGGCTCTGCGCGTCGAGCTTACACTATGGGGGATAACCCCGTTGAGAGCATCAGCAGCGCCGCCGAGGGGTACGACCTGCTCATCATGGGCGCGGGTGGAGAGGGGGGTGCGCGCCTCGGCAGCTTCACCGAAGCGGTGGCCCGTGCCAGTCAAACCGCTGTGCTTGCGGTGAGGACACGCCTCCCTGTCGGCCCTGCCATACGCGCTGCACGCAAGCATGCTCGCCCACACGCTCTCTCTCCCGATGCCCTATCCCTTCTTGTAGACAAGTGGTTCGCCGAGAACACTTTCCACGCCAACGAGTTCTCCGATCTGACTCGCCTGCTCGACCTCAAGCGGCAGAGTGGGCTGACCATCTCGCTCGGCCTGCCCGCGCTCAACGAGGAGGTCACAATAGGCGGTGTGATAGGCGTTCTCAAGCGCGTTCTCATGGAAGAGGTGCCCCTTCTCGATGAGATAGTGGTGATAGACTCTAAATCCACCGATCGCACGCGCGAGATAGCCGCCGAGATGGGCGTGCCCGTCTACATCCACCAGGAAGTGCTGCCCGAAGCGGGGCCGCCCTTGGACGGGAAGGGGGAGGCGCTCTGGAAGTCGCTCCATATCTTGAAGGGAGACATCATCGCGTGGGTGGACACGGATGTGGCGAATATGCATCCGCAGTTCGTCTATGGGCTAATTGGCCCCCTCTTGAGAGAGCCGCGCATCGGCTACGTGAAGGGCTATTACCACCGCCCCCTGCGCACGAGCTCCGGCATACAGCATGAGGGCGGCGGGCGCGTCACCGAGCTGACGGTTCGCCCTCTGATGAACCTCTTCTTCCCATTATTGTCCGGCCTGGTGCAGCCTCTGGCGGGGGAGTACGCGGGGCGGCGCGAGGTGCTTGAGCAGCTACCATTCTTCTCCGGCTATGGCGTGGAGACGGGCATGTTGATAGACCTGTTAGAGCGGTACGGCCTCAACTCGATAGGGCAGGTAAACCTGGAGAACCGCCTCCACCGCAACCGCAACCTCGCCGACCTGTCGCTTACGGCCTTCGCCATCGTGCAGGTCATCCTCACCCGCCTCGAGGACCGCGCCCGCATGAAGCTGCTCGAAGAGGTGAACCGCAGCATGAAGCTAATCCGCTTCGAGCGCGACCACCTCTCCCTCGAAGTAAGGGCGGTGAACGATAGAGAGCGCCCACCGATTGTGGAAATACCCGCGTACAGGGTGGCGCACTCGCGTTAGGCGATTGTTAGCTCAGTAAGCAGACTGTTTAAGATCAAGGCTCTAAGTGCGGGTTGGGCACTTGTTTACCGCTTGTTCCCATCATTCCCGCCGAACCGCTTGTACTCCACATCATCACGGTTGAAGTCATCAACGACGATTTGCCACGTGGTCGAGTCCTGGCTGAAAGAGGGATTTTGCGCGATACGGAAGCGCGAGCTTGGACATTCCCCTCCCGATCCGAACAGCAGATTATACTCGGAGCTTCCCTCCACCGGGACTTGAATTGGCTCGGGATCGGGATAGCCATTGGTAGCCCACCCGTCATTCGGCCCTATATGTCCGGCACCAACATTCAACCAGCAGCCAGGGTTCTGCGGGTCGTCACAGCCGCAAATTTGCATCTGATATTGCATCGTAGAGCCGCACCCGTTGAAGCAATCCTGGTCGAAGTGGCGTATTCCCAGGGTCTGGCCCGCAAGCTCTTTTCTCACGCTCGTCATTACCAGTGGAAAGGCATCTGGAATATTCACGTTCATAGGCAGAGCGTGCTTGGCGTATATCTTCGCCCCGCCGTCTTGCCAATCGGGAGCGTTGGTAAAGTATAGCTGGTTGACGTAGCACGGGGTGGCACACCCTCCGGCATTTAGCTCCGGTGGCCCGGCGCGCAGGTCGAAGTTATTTTCGCTTGATCCATCCACGCTTTGCACATACAGATAGAATGAGCGCCATCCCCCCGCTTCTCGCTGGAAGCAGTCTCCCTGGGCGCAGCCGGTAAGTTGGATGTCAAACCCATCGGGCCGATACCAACTCAGGTCTGTGGCCGTCTCCAGTCTCCCTGTGTAGCGAGCCAGGTAAGCGCCGCCCGGCTGGTCAGATAGAGCGGAGGGGTCAGCGAACGGGTCAGCGACGCTGGGCCTGAAGTGCCACAGCGTGTATTGTGTCTGGGTAGTGTGCGCGTCCTGGTAAGATCCGCCTCCTACGGGAGTTGTGTAAGGTTCGCGTATTTCGTCTACGCGCCAGAAGGCCGTCCTGCCACTAGAAAAGGCGTTTAGTTTCATACCTGAATCAGACCGGACACCATTTGAGGTACATTCGCCAGGCCGTGGGTTGGTACAACTTGCATACATGTCGGCTATCACTGTGGGGACGGGAGTTTGAGTATTGGACGGCGTGGGCGGAAAGGGTGGCGGGGTGCCAATCCGATTGTAGCTATCCGCGTCGAATATCTCCACAAGTATGTGTTCGCTCTTGTACTCAGGAGGAACGTCGATTCGATAAAGATAGCCATAAGGCTGCTCAACATGCCAGGGGTTGAGGGTTGTCGGATCGCCATCGCCTACATGCTCAGGGGAATAAGCATCCCCATTACGCCGGGAGCCATCTGGCCCTTGTACCATCAAGTTCAGTTCATTCACCACGCCCGGAACCCCATAGGGCTTGATTTCCATATCGGCGTAGTGCTCTCCGGGGAGGTATGGGTGCTCACCTCCAGGTGCCTTTGGCGCTTTTGCCTCGCCAGATGCGACGCCCAACCCCAATATGAAGACCAGTAGAATCGTTGCCAACGCAACCATATAGCTTCTCATCCCGTTGCTGGCACGTTGTATTTCACCCATTTCCCCTACCTCCTTTGACTGCCCCAATGGCTACACCCAAACGACGGCCCACAAGGCCGGCACCGATTCTATTGTCAGTCATAGTATGCTCTTTAGAAATAGGAAATGAGTGCCATTCCTGCAAGCCAGAGGTACTTGCCATCAGATGTTTTGTGCAGACCAGATTCGGCCAGAATCGGATGCACCACCCTTCTCATAACTTCACTTCACATCTTAAGGAACTCTTATGTGAAGTGAAGTTCGCTAGGTGCCGCAGGGTCCCTATTTCCCTGGCTCTCTGCTCGAATAGAGTAACCAAAAGCAGACCGCTCACTTAAGAGAGGTCTATGTACGCTCCGCTTTTGCAAAGGCATACACTTGTGTAAACCTTAGTTGTAGTTTGGGGAATGACGAAAAGAGGGGGAGGAAGACCGGTAGGGGCGCTGCACGCTGCGTCCTGGTAGGACACAATGCCCATCCGCACCTTTAGTCACTCATGTAGTTTGTGTACTATCCCTTGACGGTATACGTCACGCGATGATACCCCGTCGCCCCATTCGGGTAAGGCTCGGTTCGTTTAGCAACCTGCACTTTACCTGCGCCGTCGTATGCGCGCACCTGCACTGTGTATTTACCGGCAGCAGGGGGAGTCCATTCGTAGCCCCAGACCACCCAGGAGGTACCGCTGGCGGGCGGCTTCATGTATGCCTGCTGCCAGCTCTTGCCATCGTCGGTGCTGACTTCGACCTTGCTGATGCTGCGGTCGCCCGCGAAGGCTATGCCTGAGATTACGCGCTTCTTGAGGGTGATAGTGCTATTGGCGGCTGGAACGTCTATCCGGCTCATGACATTCACGAGCGCGGGATCGCTCCACCCCTGCGACGGCTCCTGCCAGAAGCCCTTGTAGTCGCGGTTTATTAGCTCAATAGACGTTATCCACTTTACGTGCTTCATGCCGTAAATGCCGGGCACAAGCAGCCGCGCCGGGTAGCCATGCTCAGGGGTAAGGGTCGCTCCACCCATCTCCCACACCAGCACCACGTCGGGGTCGAGCGCCTTCTGGTACGGTATCGAGTCGGTGTAACCGTCCACCGCTTGCAGCAGCAAATCAACCACACCTTTCTTTGGTTTGGCTTTCTGGAGCAAGTCGGCCAGCTTGACCCCTTTCCAGGTAGTATTTCCGATCAACCCACCGCCTATTGGATTGCTGATGCACATCATCCCGACAGTTACCGTCTCGGCTGGGAGGGCCGTAAGCTCGGCATAAGTTAGCTCGTATGGGTTCTCCACAAGCCCCTTTATCTTCAGCTTCCACTTGTCCGCCGACGGCGAGGGGTCTATCACATTCTTGGAGACGTGGTAGAAACTGCGGGTCGGAGTAATCTCCTTGATAGGGATCGCGACGGGTACGGGCACTCCTGCCGTGGCTGTAGCTAACGGTTTGGGTGTAGCCGTAGGTGCCTGCGCCGCTATCTGTGGAGTGGATGTGGGTGGGGGTTCGGGGGGTACATGTACAGTGGCAGTGGGTAACTCGGCTGCGGGCGTTGGCGCGGCAGGTGGCTCTGTCCGCAAGGGTTCGGGCGTGCTGGTTGGTTGTGGCGGAGGCTCAGGCGTAGAGGTGGGTGGGGGGGCTTCACTTATAGTCTCAGGGGTAGCTGTGCTAAGGTCGTCTGCAATATCTCTATCGTCCAGAAGCTCAGGCTTCTCGTCAACCGGGCTGGTAAACCCACCCTGGCGCAGCACCGTCCCCCCATACCAGAAGGCCGCCCCCCCTACGAGGGCCAGCAGCGTCCCCCCGGCGATGCGCAAGACCTGGCGGCGGCCAGGGTCTACGAGTGCGGAGTGCGGAGTGCGGAGTGCGGAATTAGATGTCTCATCCTTCGTCCTTCGTCCTTCGTCCGTCGTCTTCGGCATGAGCGCGTGCGTCACTACGCCGAAGACGAGCGCCATTACCATCAGGCCAATCCAGGGTGGAATAATTGCCTCAGAGTAGATGCCGGAGAACTGGCCCTCGAAGCCCGCGAACATCTGCTGACCTACCAATGGGAGAAACAGCACATTCAGCGCGAGGCCAATAACCAGCCCATATGCTACTCCCGCGAGTGGGTTATTATAGAAGGAAGGTCGTTGTCCCGTCGCGGGGTGTGGGCGAGCCAGCCACGCATATAGCAGTCCAAGCAGTGCGCCAAGCAGGAGGGTGCCGAGCAGCACCATCGTAACGTAGAAGGGTAAGCCCGAATAATAGTATTGGTCGAGCAGGTCGGAAAATAGCTTGCCGCCAAGCAGGGTAAGGAAGGTGTTGAGCATTACCTCCGGTATGCTGGGCAATCCGAGGAGCCATCGCATCAACCCCATGACGGCTATCATAGCGAGCGCGCCCCCGGCACCGGCCCCGATGCCCGAAAGGACGCTGTATCGTCGGTTTGCTACCATTGAGCTTTCTTTCTAGATGGACGAAAGATGAAGGACGAAGGACGAAAGACGAAAGGTGATAAGTGTTGATCTTACGAAGATGGGGCTGATGGCACTCTCTTTGCAAGCCGTGTGACGCTAGAGAGTTCTAATCGAGAGAAAAAGGAGAGAAAAGATGGACACCGACCCCAACCCCTTCCGAGATTCGCCCGATAGCGACAGATCGGCTTCTCCAACGGAAGCCCCCGACAACGATACTCGAGACTTCACCGCAGATGAAGATACCGCTTCTGCGGGCAAATCGTCTCCCATGAGCGACGATTCGGCTGGAAGCGCGTCAGACTCGGCGACCACTTCTAACGCGCCAGACGCAACCGCCGGCGATCCTTCCTCTCAGGCCGGAATCGATACTGGCAACGCTACGGGTACTACCCAGCCCGTATAGTATTCCTCGTACGGTCCCGCCGAGCTTCTACGGGCAGTCATCTCCTATACAGTGGGTGCCGTAGGCGTATGTAGCGACCACCTGCCCACTGCCGTTCAGCAACTCAAGAGCAGCCCCGCACTCGTTCCAAATCTCTGCCGATTGATTGAACGTGAAGTCACACCCGGTAACGAGCTGCGTGCTACAGACATACGCATCCCCTCCGCTGTCCAGTATGGTCCCTGCCGGGAAGACGAAGCGGAGTGACGTATTGTTCTTATCACGCAACACCCAGTTGCCGATATTTATGTCATCATCGCCAATGTTGAAAATATCGACAAACTCAGGGTCCTCGGTCTCAACGTAAAAAATTTCAATGTCGCCCGTAGCGCTTATCGTGCTCTTCATGCTGTCATCGACGGGTGGGCAGCCGCCTGCCGCCGTAGGTGTGGCTGATGCGCTGATGGCGGTCGCCGTAGCTGTCGTGCCTGTCGTGGGGCGTGGTGTGCTCGCCGTACTTACGGGGCTGGGCACGCCAGGGCGCGTCGCCGTAGCAGCGGGGGTGCCTGATGCTCTCGTGGGGGTCGCTACAGGTGTGCCTTCCTTAGCGGGTGTGGCAGTCGCCGCGCCCGGTGGTACGGCGGTGGGAGGCGCGCCGACGTCAGACGCCGGGAAGAAGCGATCAACCTCCCGCCCGTAGTTGTCGTACAGCACGGCCAGGTCGTATAGCTGCCGGTCCCACATCACGGTGGTCCTGTACATATAGATGTCGGTGGACGTGTTGATACCGGGGCCGGAATGGACCCTCACGCTCGCACCCGGAGCGAGTGTAATACCATTAGGGAAGTAAAAGCGGTCTACGTAGCCCCACTTGGGGCTGTCGAGCCACCAGCTGTTGAACGACTGTGCGCTCTGCCCACCATTCTTGAGAGTAGTATAGGTGCCGTTGATGTCTGTCAGGCTGGCGCGGTAGGATATACCTTCGATAGCGATGCTCGCCTTGGGGGGTAGCGCCTGGGAGGTGGGAGTGTTGCCACCCGGCCCCGGTTGGCCCGCGTTGAGATAGCGCCAATCGTAGTAGTGCTGGCCGATGTTCCCCATCTGCACCTTGAAGGGGGAGGGGAGGTGAGGCACGTAGGTGAGCACGCGCCGCTGATATGCCTGTATCAGCACATCTGTATATGTGCCGGCTACTTTGACGTATGACCAATACGGTTCCGATATTGGATAGCCCGTGACGGCGAACCAGGGATAGAAAAGTGGTCCTTTCACTGCCTGCCCGTCCTGGATAATATCAGCCTGCTGGTTGAGGTAGTCCCAGAAGACGTCGGGGATGTTGTGGCCGGTGTCGGGCCAGAACTGGGATATACGCACGCCATAGTCGGGGTGGTTGCCGGGCCAGGGTTGGGTAGTCCCCTGCCGGTCAATCGCGGTGCGCACGATCTGCCCTACCTGCGATGTCTTGCGGCGGTCATTGGGCGCACCCGGTATGCTGGACACACCATTGAACGACTGGTATGTCGGGGCACTGAGGTCGTCTACGTCTGAGGCGAGGTTGATAGGGGCGGGGCTGCGCTTTTCGAAAGTGTTAGCGCCCGTTTGCACTACTCCCCCGATCAATTCTACTGCTAAGAGACCGTTCGTGACGTAGAATGGATCGTTAGGGTTAGCGCCGGGATTGTTGATCTCCATGCGCCCTTTGTCGAAGTACTGTACAAGGTGTGCGTTACCTGGAAGTTCAGCGAATGGCTCGCTCAGCGTTCTACCGGGGACGGGACCCCACACCCAAGGCCGTTTGGCAGTGGTTGCCGCTACGAGGCCGTCGGTGCGGTCCCAGGTCGCTTTGAAAGCGGGGTGTGCGAACTGCGCCTGCGATTGCGACTGCGCACTCTGCGCCCACAAGCCGACCAACCCCAACACTATTAGCGCGAGGGTTGGTAGCCAGAGACGTGATGCGTGATGCGTGATGCGTGATACGGAGCGCGGAAAGAAGCTCATAAGGGTCTCTCTATTCGCGGGCTAATAGCCTGATAAGGATTGTACCCTTATATAGCACAGTGAGCGCGTTAGCGCAAGTAGACGACGGACGACGGACGACAGACGACGGACGACGGCAAACTAATTCATCGTAGAGACCGCAGAGAATTCTATCGTGGAAGTGTACACTCTATCGTCCGTCGTCCGTCGTCCGTCGTCTATCGTCTTACCCCTGCCCTTTCCTGTGCGCCTCTTCGGTAACGTTGGACGGTGGCTTAGACCCCATCCCTTCTCTGTCAGCGGCTGTGGGGTCGGGATGTGCGCCTTTGCCTGCGCGACCTCGTATGCTTCCCTGCCCGTCTACCGTTACCTGATCGTTGGGGTCGCTGCCACTGTCGGGCTGGCTCCCCTGGTCGCTGGCGTTCATATGCTGGTCTGACATGATGTTTCCTCCCTTATTTTGATTGTCAAGTTTCCGTTTATCATGTGCAGGTGTCTCTTGCCTCATTTGATTGCACGCACCCAGGCATATCCTATATCATGTGTCATGCCAGGAAGTTCAATTGATAGGTATCGCAGGAGGTTGGGGTATGGCAAGTGGGCCGGAGCGCGTGCAGGAGGCGCTGAACGCAGTAGGACTGGAAGCTAAGGTGGTGCGCTTACCTGATAGCACGCGTACCGCGCCTGAAGCGGCAAAGGCAGTGGGGTGTGAAGTTGGAGCAATCGCCAAATCGCTCCTCTTCTTGGCGGATGGCGAACCATTGCTGGTTGTGTGTGGAGGAGACCGCCGGGTTGATACCGCCAGGGTAGCCGCGCTGGTGGGAGCGCAGTCCGTCAAGATGGCCCCCGCCGAAGAGGTGCGGCGCGTGACTGGATATGCTATTGGGGGCGTACCCCCATTGGGCCACAGCACTCATCTCCCCACCCTGTTGGACACCAGTCTCCTGCGGTGGCCCCTGGTATACGCTGCGGCGGGCGCGCACGATGCCCTCTTCCCCATAGACCCACAGCGATTGTTGGAAGCCACGGGCGCTACCCCGGCAGACGTAGGTACGCCTTGACGCTCCATGGTGCGGCGATTCTGCGAGAGGAAGCGGCGAGTGCTAAAGAAGGGTATACTCGTGCTGTGCTGCTGGCAATCTATGATGCCCTTTCCTCCCATTATGGCCCGCAGCACTGGTGGCCCACGCGAAGCGGCAGCGCATGGGAGATCATGCTTGGGGCGGTGCTGACTCAGCGCACAACCTGGCGTAACGTTGACATCGCCCTGGATAACATCGAGAGGGCGTGGGGAGAGCGCGGCCTATCCGATCCCCAGGCTATTCTCTCGGCCAGCGAAGAGGAGTTGGTAAAGCTTACGCGCCCAACCGGGCATTACAAGAGCAAGCCGAGGAAGCTACAGGCTCTCGCGCGGTTCGTGCTGGAGCACGGAGGTGTGCAAGCACTCATCGAGTCGCCCGAATCAACTGAGACGCTGAGGGCACGATTGCTGGGTATCTGGGGTATCGGGCCGGAGACGGCGGACGCCATACTTCTGTATGCGCTCAACCGCCCCATGTTTGTAGCTGATGCTTATGCCTTGAGACTTGCGTCGAGATGGGGTCTGTTGAAGCCGACTGCTATATATAAGGAGATACAGCGTCTCTTCATGGAGAATCTGCCCCATGATGTAGCTCTATTCAACGAATACCATGCGCTGATTGTGACGCATGGCAAGGAGCTATGCAGACCGTACCCGTTGTGTGAAGCCTGCCCCCTGAACCGCATCCTACCTCTAGACGTAACGCCAACTGAGGTTAATAATTGGCGTTGTCCCTGGCCTTTGGCGAAAGAGGAGGAAGTGAGCGTGTTATGACGACATTCTTGCTTGGGGTTGGCGGGGCGTTGGTGATAGCGGGTGTGGTGTGGGTGTTGCAGGGTCTGAACATACTCCCAGGCAGCTTTATGACAGGCCAACCGTTCTGGGCGTGGGCCGGGGCTGCGTCGTTTCTATCTGGCGCGGTGCTCCTCGCCCTGGGCTTGAAGCTCCGGAATCGCGCTTGACATAGAAAGTGAGTATATGGTAATATAAAAGGACTCTTGGAGGCGTGGTGTAGTGGCCTAACATGCGTCCCTGTCAAGGACGAGATCGCCGGTTCGAATCCGGTCGCTTCCGCAAGTACGACATTGTTGACTATATCAACAGTGTCGTTTTTATTTGCCTCAATCACACTCTCATTGAACCAATGTTGCCGGATATTAGTGAACAATAGCAGGAACCCAGGTGAAGGAGGCAAGAATGTACACAAGGCACGCAGCCATTCTGAGGCGGCTAATTGCACCAGGCTTATTCATCGTAGCCGTTATTCTGCTAGGGGCCAATCAGATACCATCAAGCACGGTAGCGGCTCCTAGCGGCATAATAATCCAGGCTACATCCACCCCTGGCAGTGTCCTCTCTCCATCTATCCCAGGCACCGAGAGTCGTACCTTCCCCGAAACTGGGAAGACAGTTCGGGGATTATTCCTCAGCTACTGGGAGAAGAACGGCGGACTGGCGCAGCAAGGCTTCCCCATCTCCGAGCTGATGAGCGAGGTCTCAGACCTGGATGGTAAGACCTATACTGTGCAGTATTTCGAACGCGCCGTCTTCGAGTACCATCCCGAAAACAAGGCTCCATACGACGTGCTCCTGTCTCAGCTGGGCACTTTCCAATATCGGAAGAAGTACCCCAACGGCGCGCCCAATCAGCAGCCTAATGCAGCCGCAGGCTCCATACTCTTCCCTGAGACCGGAAAGAGACTCGGCGGACGCTTTCTCCAGTACTGGCAGCAGAACGGCGCGCTTCCACAGCAGGGCTTCCCCATAAGTGAAGAGTTCATCGAGCGAAGCGACCTCAATGGCAAGGAGTACCGGGTGCAGTACTTCGAGCGCGCTGTCTTCGAGGTCCACCCTGAGAACAAGCCCCCATATGACGTACTCCTCTCTCAGCTAGGTACCTTCCAGTACAGGGCCAAATACGGCAATCAGCCTACCCCATCTCCAGTCCCTGTGCCATCCGAAGGGCTGGTGGATGTTGGGGGTTACAAGCTCTACTATAGTTGCAGCGGGCAGGGTAGCCCCACTGTAATTATGGATGCCGGACTTGGCGAAACCTCGAGCACCTGGAGTCGTGTGCAGCCGGAGGTAGCCAAATTCACCCGCGTATGCATCTACGACCGCGCCGGACTCGCCAGGAGTGAGCGAGGCCCTGCCCCGCGCACCGCTATGCAGATAGCGCGGGAGTTGCATGCGCTACTCATGAACGCGAAGATTGGCGGCCCGTATGTGGTCGTAGGCCACTCACAAGGAGGGCTGAACATGTTGATGTTCGCCGAGCTGTACAAGAACGACGTTGCAGGTATCGTCTCGGTGGACGGCGCGCCTCCCGACATTGGCGCTCGCTACCAGTCGGTGCTGACCCCTGAGCAGTTCGAGCAATACAAGGCTTTGATCGCGCAGAACCGCGAAGGTCTTACCTATGACGATGTCCGCGTGAGTGGTGAGCAGGTACAGGCAACTGCTCCTTTGCCGAACGTGCCCCTCGTCATATTGAGGCACGGTATAGATTCACAATTCCCCCAGGGCTGGCCAGTTGCCGCATTAGAGCAGGCCTGGCGGGAGGCGCAAGAGGCTCTAGCTAGAAGCATTCCGCAGGGCAAGGTAGTCGTTGCTCAGGACAGTGGCCATTTCATCCAGGCTGACCAACCTCAACTGGTCATAGACTCGATCAGTGAGGTCGTAGAGAAGGCTAGAGGCAGGCGATAAGAGTCACTAGTATAGCTTTTCTGCTCAACTTCCTCCGGTAGTTCTGGGGCCACAGATACGAGAATGTTGCCAGGTAAGCGAACACCATCAAAAAGCTCGGATGCCTCTGCTCCAGCTTATTATCGCGTGCTTGAACACGTGTTGCATCGCCATGGTAGGCATCGAAGGGGGCAAATCCTATACGCTGTTGCAAGCGCGTTACTCATAGTCGCTGCTTGTGTTTGGTCCATTCTAAATGGAGATATACGTTCAGACTTATTGGCGATAATCGCAATCCTGATAATTGGTCTCGCAGTTTTCCTTGTCTTATTCATAGGCCCTCGCATTATGGATCTCATTAGCCTAAGGCACATCAGCAAGGAGAGGGTCGAAGAGTGCGTAGATTATATAGAACAGCAGTGTGAAGGATGGGAGCTTGAGTTGATTTCACAGATGGCAGAGAACGATAAGAACGGTATACAGACTGTGGCTTCACTGATGAATACTGTGTGGCCCGCATTAATTGCTTTGGTGCTTGCGGGAGGCTTATTACCTCCTGGCCTTGTTACTTATCTTGTCCTCGCAGGCGTCTTTGTGTTTGTCGTTCTACCTGCTGCTCTCGTATATAATAGCGAGCGCGAGCATGCAGATGTGGTTATCTTGCAAGCTGTACTTGTTTGCAAGGAGCGACAGGAGAGAAGAGCTAGAAGTGCTACCCCACACAAACCAACTGGAGCAATCACAAGAAAGCTAACTGACTTATGAGATGTACCACGTAATGTGTTTGGATCGCTAACGGCACAATCAGCGATACAGTCTGGTTGAGCGAACGCCTATGCTATAATAATCCTGACCCGCCCCACTCCTCTATTTGCTCTCATTCTCATATGCGTACAAGTGCTTACAAGGACTGGTGATGCGCTTTTCCCTTGCCTCTCTCACAAACAAGAGACCCGCAATATTAGCGCTCTTTCTGGTTTTGGGGACAACTCTCTCGGTCCTGATAAGCATAACCGTTCAGCCTCCTATATCCAGGAATGAAATGCCGGGGGGGAGTTACCAGTCAGGAGGGATATTCAATCCTCGTCCAACCCTGTACGGACTGCTCGATCCCCAAGTCGCCCCTGACGGGGCCACTTACAGATGGTCCACCGCGCATACCACCATCACCTTCCCGTATGAAGCCCACTTAGGCCAATACGCTGACGTTGCTCTACGTATCGCCTCCGCTCGCCGGTCCGGGCAGTCCCCGGCTACTGTAACCGTTAGCTTGAATGGCATCCCATATCCCGCCTTTACAGTGCCTGACGCTTTCGAGGAGTATCGGTTCAGGCTCGATACTCGCAAATCGCCCAACCCTTACCTCGACCCCGCGCATATACAGCTTGATATAGAGAGCACTACGGTTGTTTCTCCTTCTGTCAGCTTACCTGCCCCCGCAGACAATAGTGACCTGGGAGTAGCGGTAGATTGGATTGAGCTTAGGCCGGAGCGCGGCACCAGGGATGTCCTCCTGGTGGCGGGAGCATGGTCAGCCGGACTCCTGCTGGTGCTATTGATTGCCCTCTCCCGCTTGAGATTCCCCTGGGCGATGGTTTACTGTGTCGGCGCGATTTCCACCTTCGCTCTTGTCACTTTGACCTATACGGTCCGGCCCTTCCCTCCCGCCTACGAGGCGTGCCTGGCGGGCCTTGCCTGGATTGTCGCGGCCTGGTTGGCACCGGCGAAACGCCCGGCGTGGGGGCTGGTGCTGCTCGCCCTCTGCCTGTGGGTAGTCCTCGCGGGCCGCTTATTGACCGATTGGCAGATGGACGATGCCTATATCTCCTATCGTTACGCCTGGAACCTGACACATGGCGCTGGCCTGGTATATAACCCCGGCGAAGCGGTCGAAGGGTACACCAATTTTCTCTGGACCCTTATTGCGGCACTCTTTATCGGCGCCGGCTTCCACCCAGGTGGCGTCATGCTCTCCCTGGTGATTGCTTTCAGTGTAGGGCTGGTAGGGCTGACTTACTACTTGGGTAGACGCCTCTCCGGGAACGGCTACATCTGGCCCCTCCTCGCTGTGGGCTTGCTGGTAATCGACCCCAGCTTCATTACTTATGGGGCCAGGGGGAGTGGCATCGAGGCAGTGCCTTTTGCCTTTCTCACGCTGCTGCCGGTTGTGCTTCTCTGGTGGCGGGGCAATGGTGGCATCACACCCACAGGCTGCCTGGTAGCGAGCGGAATAGTACTTGCTCTCGCTTCCATGACGCGCCCGGAGGGTATCGCCGTCGCCGTAATTCTCTTCGGTGTAAAAGCCTGGCAAGAGAAGTCGGAGAAGAGGAGCGTATGGCCCATGCTCACAGCCGGGGCGCTGCCCTACCTGTTGATCATGGTGCCGTACCAGCTATGGCGTATCACTTTCTATGGCTATCTTTTCCCGAACACTTTCTACGCGAAGACCGATGCGTCAGCGTCGTTCCTGGCACGGGGCTGGGCTTATACCTGGGAGTTTGTTGCAGACCATTGGCTGGTCGTGGGTATATGCGCAACCGGTGCGGTTCTGGGGCTGGCCTCGATGCTGCGGCGCGCGCGACAAGTTGAGATACCGCCCGGCGACTCTATCCAGGAGACGCGTGGTAAGCCGGCAGCTGAAGATAGGTCCCTGTGGATCGTCCGGGCACTCGCACTGCTGGTCTCTTTCTATAGCTCGTATATAATTGTCGTAGGTGGGGACCACTTTCCAGCCGGACGCTTCTTTGTGCCGTTGCTAAGCCCTCTTATTTTGCTTGCCCTTTTCACCTTGTACAAATGGGTAGGACCGCTGCTGGGATTACCCTCCCATGCAATACCGCACCAGCGTCCCTGGATGCGCCCCGTGATGGGCCTGGTAATCGGTGTGGCCATAGCTGCTTACGGTTGGACTGCTCTTTGGCTCCAGGACTCTCAAGGCCCACTAGCGCGGCGTACGAACCGGGATACAAACTTTGTCAATTTATGGGGGTCGGCGGGGTTGTGGTTGCGCGACCACACTCCAGTAGATACGTTAGGCGCATCACCCGTAGCCGGGGCGATTGCCTTTTACGGTCAGCGCAACATAGTGGACATGCTTGGCATCACGGATGAGCATATCGGGCATAAGCAAATCGAGACGATGGGGAGCGGACTGGCCGGGCATGAGAAGGAAGACCCCCTCTACGTGCTGGACAGGCAGCCCGATTATATTCTTCCCTACCCCGACTATTTCACGCCCATACAAGAGCGATTCGATAGTGAGTATATGACCACAACCGTACGAGGGCCGTTAGGGCCGGATATCATCTGGTGGCAGCGGCGGCCCACGGGCGAAAGGTAAGACACCATTCTGAATACCGACGCACGGCAGAATAGAGGGGAGCCTCGACCGGCTACAGATGAGAGACGAGAGGCGGGTGCTGTGCTGGCTACCCGTCGCTCGCCTCTTCGCGCGCGCTCTTCGCCCGATTTTGATAAGGGCTGGCAGACCTGGTATTGGGCTGCCGTGCCGCTATTGGCCTTCATTGCTTACGCTACGGTGTTGCGTATCGGGTTCCTGGGTGACGATTACTTGCTGTTGGGACTGGCGAGTGAGCCGGGGGCCGACTTGCAGGCGTTCTTACCCGGTTCTCGCTGGCTCTTCTATCGCCCTGTAGGTGTATTCTTTACCTGGGAGCTGGGTTGGCAACTCTGGGGCTACAACCCGCTCCCTTACCACCTGGCGCAGCTATTGATGCACGCCGCTACATCTTTGCTCCTGGGACTGTGGCTATCGTATATCACAGGGCGCAGACTCCTCGGCTTGCTGGCGGGCCTCATATTCGCCGCCTTCCCAACGCACGGCGAGGCTGTAGGGTGGCTTGCTTCCCAGTGGGATGTATTGAGCGCGATGCTCGGCATCGGGGGCATGTGGTGTTTCACAATATGGTGGCGTGACCATACCAGCCATATCGAAGGAACTGGGCCTGTAGGCCGTCGAGGATGGCGGCTGTACCTCGCTGCGCTCTTCCTCTATACCCTGGCTGCTTTTACCAAGGAGAGCATATTCACTTTTGTTTTGATGCTCGGCATATCGGCATGGTTTGTCGCTCCGCCACGTGAGTGGGCGATGTGGCGTAAGCTCGGATTTGCATTGCTCCCTTTCGGCGCGGTGGTAGTCGGAAATATAGCTTTGCGCCTCATTATGGTGGGCGAGCTTGGCACTTATCCTTTTGCGCGCTCCGACTATGGAGAGTTCATCTGGGACAGCTTCCTGTCGTATATGCGTTTCTTTCTCGCCCCATTCAACCCGGCGCTGTGGGGTAATACGTGGGTGCAGATAGCCGGCCTCGCTTCGACTCTATTACTCCTCCTGGGGCTGGCACGGTATGGCCGCTCACAAGCGCGATTACTTACGGTGGCTGCGCTCTGGGTGATTCTAGCTCTTACACCCGTACTGAACTTGCCTGTTACGGGTAGGGACGATTTTCGTGACACCAGGTTCCTCTATCTCCCCTCGATAGGTTACTGCACCATCCTGGCTGTTTTGTTGTATGAAGCGCTGACTTCCATAAGACGGTGGCGTCCTGTGCTGGTGGCTGGCTTGAGTATTCTGGCGGCAGTTAGCGCGGCGGTTTGTTGGGTGCAGGTAAGCCCCTGGCGCATCGCCACTGCTCAAACCAACGAGATTGTCGAGGAGCTTCTTGACGCTATACCCCCGCAGCCCCGCCCGAATGGGCTGGTGTGGCTTGTTGAGAACATACCCGAAAGGTACAAAGGCGCGCTCATGCTCAACTGGGGGCTTGGCCTGTCCCGCGTCTTCACCGATAGAGAAGCTGACTATCCGAGAGTGGAGCGAGTACCTGAAGCCACACAGGCACTCGTAGCATCCGAGAAGCGAGATGCATACGCAATACGCTTTTCATATGTAGAGAACAGCATTAGTGAAGATAGATGGACCATAAGCTATCTGGCGGGCGTGACGGGCATGTCGCCCCCTCCTACTGCCATTGAAGACGGGGAGAATGCAATTGTGTGGGACTTCAGGGGCTGCTCGCCCGATGTCCTGGAGAGCTGGCCGGTGAGCCAGGCACGTGCCAGTTGCGAGCCTGGCAGGGGTCTGATCTTAGAGCCGGGTAACGATGACCCTCAGATGGAGGGACCGCCTATTGACCTTTCGCTGTCCGGGGATAACCCTGGCTTCGTGCGCCTCCGCGTAGGGATGCGCTACCTGGTGGGCGCACCGGCCTTGCGCTATGTAGGTGAGTGGTTCTGGAAGGGGCGTGATACGGATTATAGCCAGGAGAGGCACATGACTATCCCCATAAGGGAGGATGGTCAGCACCATATCTACTGGACGTTCTTGCCTGCTGAAGAGGTCGGGCAGTCCCTGACGGGTCTGCGTTTTGACCCCGTCAACGCCCAGATTACGTCTGAGATAGAATGGATAGCGGTTGACCTGGTGAAATAGCCCCAAAATTAATCAATTCTGGTGATGTGCGCTTATATTGGAAGCGCTAATATGTAGTTCTTGTAGTCCCTCTACATTTCGCCGCCACACTATAAGCCTTTTTTCAATCCTTCAGGCAACTTAGGATAGCAGGTTTGGGGAAATTGGCTACCAGCTAATGACCGCCGGTGAGATATCGTTGCGTCCAACCCTAAATCGGGAACTATGTCTGGAACTGCGGCGTCCTAAAGATGCACTTATAAGAGTGTGCATATCTGTATTGGCCTGATCTCCTAATTCAGGGCATGAGATCAGGATACGGGGTGAGGCGAGCTGATAGAGTTGATATAGGACTTGAAATGCATTCTAAGGAGGTGATGTGCTATCGAGACAGAAATACCGAAGTTGGGGAGTGGCTCCCGTTAGTACCATGTGAAACTTGGACGGCATGCTCTCCTCTCGTGAGACCCTTCAATGCAGATGTGACTCATAAGTCGTGACTACGACAACATACAGCAAAGGAGTACAAAAAGATGGACATTGTGGAGAGGAAAGTCGAATCTACGGTAGTGTCCCAGACCAGGCAATACGCCATGCCTGTTGGTTTCATACCAACTCCTACGAACGAATACCGCGTTAACAGGAAAGTTCAGAAAGCGACCGTGCAGCCGGGCAAGCCACAAGGTGCGGCAGCTCTACCTGTACCCATACCGCCAATACCAGTATTGGTTGGTCCCCGCGTGCTGTTATGGAAGCAAGACCCTTCAGTCTCTGAAATAGGGGTCCGAAAGGCCTTCTTGCCCGGCCTCGTCATAGCCGGACCTCGTGATGCTCGCATCACAATTCAGGGTTTGTCACCCGTCACTCCTAACGTTTTTGGCGACTTCATTCAGACCCCTGACACGGACGCCTTCGACGCCGTGCACACTTTCGCTGTAGTTCGCCAAACGCTCACTATGTACCAGCGTGCCATGGGTGGAAGCCCGCTCCCCTGGCAGTGGAACAGTGCGACCAACACCGATCCACTACAAGTGTTCCCTCATGGGCTACCTAACACGATGAATGCCTTCTACCAGCGTAACATCAAATCGCTCAAATTTGGCGATTTCATCCCCCCTGGGACGCCTCCCGGGCCGCGCGTCTTTACTTGCCGGTCATTCGACATAGTGGCACATGAGACCGGACACGCAATCCTGGATGGCATCAAGCCAGGGTGGTTGCTCATGGGCAATCCTCCCCAGACCGGTGGACTCCACGAATCGTTCGGTGATCTTACGGCGATCTTCCTGTCACTCTCTCAATTCGATCAGGTGGAGGCCATCATCGCACAGACCAAGGCCGACTTGCACAGCAAAGTATTCCTGGCGGACGTCGCAGAGCAATTTGGTTTGGCATTGGGCAGGCCGACCGGCTTGCGTAACGCTGACAATAATCTGAAACTCAGCGAGACTGGTAACGAAGTACATGCGATCTCGCAGGTCTTCACGGGTGGCATATACGATGTCCTCGCTGACATATTCGCCTTCGAACGAAAACCGGCGACCAGGGATGATGCGGCTGTACTGCACGCGGCAGGCCAGTATCTATGCAGCCTCGTGTTGCGCGCCATCATTGCCTCTCCCGCAACCGGCGCGACCTACGCCGATGTGGTCAACCTCATGCTTACTATCAGCCTCGCGGATGGCAAACCGGTCGAATATAGGAACTCTATACGTAACCAGTTCTCTATTCGCGAGGTTGTAGTATCGTCCACCCCGCTGACCGCAGACTTCGCAGATACCGGCAAGGGTGAGATCAATCTAAAAGCGGGTTTCCAGGATGATCCCGATGCGGCTCAGGACCGGAGCACCTGCTGTGGCACCATGCAGCTTGAAGAGTATATGGGTGGGGAAGAACTTTTCACTGCGGAGCTTGACGCGCTCAGAGCGGTTATGTCCAATGGCAACCTACACTCCAACGGAAATAGCCCACGTAAGCGGAGGAAGTAGGAGGTTATAGAGGAGAAAGACCCCGACTGGCGATCGTCGCTGTCCAGTGAGAAGTCGAATAAGCCGGCCTGGGAGGTATCGTTTGCTTCCCAGGCCGGCTTTTGCCTGGTATAATCAAGAATCAGGAGGACTGACATATGATAATTAAAGTACAGCGATCAGGGGGATTTGCCGGTATAACGGAGAATCTCGGCACTGTAGATACTGACGAACTGAATAAGAAATCAGCACGTAAAGTGGAGAGCACGGTGCAGAGGCTTGACTTCTTCAATCTGCCTGCTACGATTTCCGGTGGGATTGGCGCAGACATGATGCACTATGAGGTTACTGTAACGAATCCGGGTGAGGAGTATACTGTTACTTTCGATGATGACGGTAGCCCTGAGGCCGCACCCCTTCGCCAACTCGTTGACCTCGTGGCCGAGCTGCAATGAATGAACCAGTAATAAAGGACGAGCCTCCTCGCTGTTGTTTGTCAAATACGTAAGTGCACAAGCTGAAAGTATAAGATTTCACCAGGGGAGTCTAAAAGCATCAAAAATGAGGTTCTGGCGCATCCAGAACCTCATTTTTGATGTTTTTTCAAAGGCTAGCTGCGAGGGAGTCGCACCTCGCAGCATGTCTTCCCCGGTTGTGAATAAGCCTCGATGCTTCCCTTTTGCCAACTCGCCCCGGCCACAACCGAGTGTCACCAGGGAGGGCGCTACTTCCCAGGCGTTGTCAACGCCCTGCTCGCCCAGCCGGCTCTCAAGGTCGCATTCGGGGTCGCCCTTGACGCGCTCCAGCACCTAGTAGCCATCTAACCCAGGCATCATGATGTCGAGGAGTATCATGTCAAAAGGCTGTGAGTTGAGCATGTCCAGCGTCTGCTGTCCGTCTTCGGCAAGAGCAACGGTGTGGCCCTGCTGCTCCAGGCTAATGGACAGCTTCAAGCGGTTCAGCAGCTCGATCTCTGCATCACCAAACCGGCGCTCGGACTGAGCGCCAAAAGCCATAGTCAGGGTGCCCACTACCTGGTCGCCCGACTTGAGAGGGACCGCCGCGAGCGCCCCTAGCAGATTGTACGAGATGTTGGAAGCTCTCTCTTCCCAGAAATCATAATCGGCCACCGCCATATATTTGCCGGTTTACCACACCTGGCTGGTCAGCCCTTCTCCCCGTTTCAAGCGCGCGCCGACACCATCGATGAATGCGCCGATGCCCACCTTACCTTCAAGGTCCTCCCCGCCCGGTTCGAGTAGATAGAGAGCGCCATGCTGCGCGCCCAGGAGCTGCCCGGCCCTCGTGACGATATCTTGCAGCAACTCGTTCAGATCGAGCCTGCTGACCAACCCTAGCGTCGTCGCGTTCAGGGCAGCCAGGTAGTCATTTTGCTGCTGTAGCGCTTCTTCTATCCGTTTGCGCTCGGTAATATCTATGACGAAGCTGCGGAATCGCTCGCTGTTCGGAACGAGATGCACCACCTGCTGGTACCAGGTATTGACAACCTTCTTTTCGCGGACCTGGGAGCGTATCCCTTGCTTGCGCATAATCTCAACAATAGCAGGCAGGTTGCCCAGGAGTGGTGCGCTAAGCAATGCGACTTCAGAGAGCAGAGTATAACGCGCTGCCTGGACCTGGTTGTCTTCACGTTCCATAGTGAGTTGAGTATATCAAGGGCAATCGCTAAGTCAATCGAATGCCTTTTGCCGCAAAAGGGTAGGGTAGGTGATCGGGGGCCGTAACGTCACTTCACATAAGAATTCCTTAAGATTTAAGAAGTGAAGCCATGAATTGATGCGTAGAGACACTTCTCACCGTATCCTGTGGCGTAGTGAATATAGGACATCGATTAGGAAGTACACTTTCTAATTCACGTCCAATCTTAGTAATGCACGGCGAATATAGAAATCAGACATAGAAAGGAAGCCTGAGGGCAACGAACTCTAAAATCTCACAGTTGAGATAACAACAGAGCAAGTCCCTGGGCACGTATACAATGGCATCTAGATTCAATAAACCAGACCCTTCGATCAAGAAGAACGTCCTGCGCGCCAGGGCGGCATCGCGCAAGGCAAAGAACACACACGCTTCCGTGGTTGTTACCTCGTTGCTGGCCACTCTCTTCGCCTGGGCGATGTTCAGCGAGCAGGATGCGCAGGCTATTCGAGCAGCGCAGGCGGCACGCGCCAACCCTGCTGCGCTCACCATTGCAGCCCCGAAGCAAAGTGACACCAGCCTGGAGGTTACGTCCACACAAGTGCCCACCAGGCAGAACCGCCAGCTCTTCTCTAGCGGCATACGCTAACAGGCTACCCGCAGGCGACACAAAATAACTGGAGTCAATCATGCTAAAGCAATTCATCACCTCACGGCAAGCAAAATCAGCCAACGACATTCCAAAGAAAGCCTGCAATTTGTGGTTTCGGATGGTGTTGGCCGTAATCACCGGGACGGCCGTCGGGCTGGTGGCGATTCCGCTACTCTTCCCGGCGCTCCTAGTAACTTCCTCCGGGCTTGCACCTGAGGCCTACTCGCACATAGTCAGGTCAAGTGCGTTTGTCGCTTACCTGCTACTTTGGGCATCCATGCTCGCCGGGCTGAGCATAACGAGCAAGGCGGGGCGTAAGTGGCCGGGGATGTCATGGAGCTTTGGTCTGCACCGCTACACAACTCTCCTGGGCCTGGGGTTCGCTGTCATGCACGTGCTCGCGCTCCTGGGCGACGGCTATATGACTTACACGCTAGGCGAGGTGCTGGTGCCCTTCATGGCAGGCAGCTACAAAACGCAGTGGCTCGGTCTTGGGCAGGTAGCTCTCTATTCAATGGCGATAATAGCCTTCAGCTTTTACGCCCGCAACCGCATAGGAGTGCGGACATGGCGGCTGATCCATTCACTCAGCTTCGCGCTCTTCCTGATGGCCCTGATCCACGGATTGCAGACCGGCAGTGACAGCGGCAGCTGGTGGGCCAGCGCTCTATATTGGATGAGCGCCGCGAGCGTGCTGCTCGGCGCGCTATATCGGGTGCTGGCAGCTCGCACCGGACGCCCAAAAGAGAAGATCGCCGCCACCGGGTTGATCGCGGTGGGCGGAAAGGCCCAAAGTCGTCAGATGCCTCGGGTCCTCCACGCTCAGAGCCTGATAGACAGTATGCAGCCCAGCCTTGAGCGCGTGCTCGCCCAAGAATAAGGATAAAACTGCAAGACTCGCCGGTGCTCCTATCAGGCAATCTTGAAGCCAGTGTTGAGGTATCTCAGCACTGGCTTCTGTTTTGCCGTGTACCACCCACACAGCTTGAATGTGGGCCGGCTCTACGGGTTATGGACCTTCTAGTGCTACCAGGAATCCTAAGGAGAGGTCGAGTAAGTTATACGGTAATAGTCAAATTAGTCGTATATCTTAGCTAGAGATATTGCATCTCGGTTAGCTTTAATGTATCTTAGTATGGCAGGTTTAAGTACGTTCTCATGTACACACCTGGGTTCATCCTATGCTTCGCGCGAAACAAGCGCAGAAAGGAGGATAAAGGCTCACAAAAGGGCTGCCTCTTTATTCAACACCTATGTAAAAGGAGAATATCGCCATGCCTAGTCGCAATAGATTCGTTCTAGCAAGCCTCACTTTGCTTGGCTTGTTAGGCATCATCTGGAGTGCAACGTTGTTTGCATCACCCGTGGCTGCCTTGAGCGGTGCAACTGCACCCCCACAGTCAAAGCTACTTCTTAGTGACCTGCTAGCTAGAAATATCCTCGATAATGGTGTAGCAGGCAAAGGCGCAGGTGGCAGTGAAGTATGCCCTGAAGGTTGGAATGAGATTGCGTGCGAAAACCTCAATGAAGGTACTCCTGAAGAAGAATGGGAAGCATCTGAGTGTAACGGTTGTGCACGCAGTTACTATGGTAGAATTCAGGGCTTTGCAACCGATATCAGCGTCAATCGTGGAGGCACCATCACTTTCAAGATCAAGACTGTGCCGACCACCGAGGACTATACGATTGATATTTACCGTATGGGGTACTATGGTGGAGACGGCGCTCGCCTTATAGTTAGCAAGCTCGACCATGAAGGAGACCAATCGCAACCGGCTTGCGCTTACGCTTCTTCAACCCGCACCATTGACTGCTATACGTGGGAGCCTTCTGCTTCATGGGAAGTCCCCAGCAATGCCGTGTCCGGTATTTACTTTGCCAGGCTTTCTCGCTCGGATAACGACTATGATTGGGCGAGCCACATTTTCTTTGTCGTTCGTGACGATTTGGGTGAGTCCGATCTTCTCTTCCAGACCTCTGATACGACCTGGCAAGCATATAATCACTATGGCGACCAGGATGGCCGCAATCATAGTCTCTATGACCATGAATCTGACTACGGTCGGGCCTATAAAGTTAGCTACAATCGTCCTTTCCTGATCAATTCAGATTCTCCCAGCTGGATATTCGCAACCGAATATCCAATGGTGCGCTGGCTTGAGCGTAACGGTTACGATGTTAGTTACTTCACGGGTGTAGATAGTGATCGTTACGGAAGCAAGATCGCCGACCATAAAGTCTTCTTGTCTGTAGGTCATGACGAATATTGGTCGGCAGGTCAGCGCAGTAGCGTGGCAGATGCCCGCGATGCTGGTGTCCATCTAGCCTTCTTCAGTGGTAATGAAGTTTTCTGGAAGACTCGCTGGGAAGATGATGGTGAGGATACGCCATACCGGACCCTGGCCTGCTATAAGGAAACGCATGAAGACGCCGGCGACTTTGATCCTGATGAAGAATGGACCGGCACCTGGCGCGATCCACGTTACACTACCTACCCAAATGGTGCTTATCCGGAGAACGCTCTGACCGGCCAGATTTTCAAGGTGAACGGCCAGAGTTATGATGCTCTCAAAGTGCCTGAGGCCGACGGCAAGATGCGGTTGTGGCGTCATACGGATATTCAAAGCCTCTCAGCTGGTCAGGTTTATACATTCGCGACAGGGACTCTGGGTTACGAATGGGATGAGGATAGTGACAACGGATTCAGGCCGGGCGGGGTGGTGCGGATGTCTACCACCACCGAATTCTCCCAGGACAAAATACTGAAGGATTATGGCTCTAACTATGGGGCTGGCTCGGCAACACATCACCTGACGTTGTACCGCAAGCTTAATGCATCTGCAAGCTCTGCTCTTATCTTTGGAGCGGGGACGGTGGATTGGTCCTGGGGGCTTGATAATTCACATACGGGGCCATACGGTAACGCGGAGAACATACGGCTAAGACAGGCTACCCTAAATCTCTTCGCCGACATGGGGGCCCAGCCCGATACGCGGGAGTCTGACTTGACGGCGGCTACCGTATCAACTGATACAACTGGGCCAAGCTCATTAATCTCTACACCCTCCAATGGCGCGGTGGTACAAGTTGGGACTTCGGTAACAATTACCGGCACGGCTACAGATGCGTCTGGTGCTGTAGGAGGGGTCGAGCTTTCTTTCGACAATGGCACAAGCTGGCACCCCGCAGACGGCCACTCGAGTTGGAGCTACAACTGGATGCCGGAGAACCCAGGTTCAACGAGTATCTCCGTAACAATCAGGAGCAGGGCGGTAGACGATAGTGGTAACCTCCAGGGTAATTTCGTTTCAACGGACCGAACCGTCACGGTACTTCCTCGAGCATGTCCTTGCACTATATGGTCTGCCTCCACCGTACCTGCGATACCCGATAAAACTGACGATTCGAGTCCAGTCGAGCTAGGGTTCAAGTTCCGCCCTGATATAAATGGTTACATCACCAAGCTGCGCTTCTACAAGGGTTCGTCGGCTAATGGAGGGACGCACGTCGGCTCAATATGGACAACCGGTGGCACGCGTCTCGGTTATGCTACCTTTACCGGTGAGACCAGCTCCGGCTGGCAAGAGGTCACGTTCGCAACGCCAATAACTGTTACTGCCAATATTACTTATGTAGCATCGTACCATGCCCCACAAGGGCATTATTCGGTGGACAGAGGCTACATGGGCTTTGCGGCTTCGGGCCATGGAGTCTGGCCGATCAAATCGCTCCAAAGTAGTGTGGCCGGAGGGAATGGCGTCTATACTTACTACTCAACTCCCGCTTTCCCTAGTAGTACCTTCAAGGAAACGAACTACGGGGTCGACGTAGTCTTCGTTACCAGCACAAATGATGCTCTGGATAAAGCGCGCCCCGTTATTTCAGCAGCGCAGGCAGTCCTGGATAAACTGGGAGTCTTTCGCTTCAGCAGATAATCGGCTGTACTCCGTAAAACTATGAAAAAGGGTCAAAATCAAGTTTCGGCGTCGCCGAAACTTGATTTTGACCCTTTTTACAAACTCCCTATTTGATCTCGCTCGTGCCACGCAGCCTCTATGGTAGCGACAATCTGGCGGAAAAAGTAATATAAGGGATACCAAATTTTGAGGGAGCAGCATGTTCGAAGTTATAGTAATCGGCGGTGGGCCGGCCGGGGTAACTGCCGCGCTGCGTGCGAGTGAATTAGGCGCTCGGACCGCGCTTGTCGAGAGTGGGAACCTCGGAGGGACCTGCACGAACGATGGCTGCGTGCCTACCCGCGTGCTGGCGAAGGCCGCGCGGCTGGTCCGCGATACCGAGCAGTTCCCTGCATACGGTCTAGTCGCCAGGCGGCCATCCGTAGACTTTGCTCGGCTTCTAGAGCGCACGCAGGAGATCATCTACCGCATCCATGAGAAGAAGCAACTCCTCAGCCGCCTCTCTCAATGCGAGGTAAGCGTTTTCAGCGACGTTGGGAATGCCCAATTTATAGACCCGCACACTATCGCGCTGCCCGATGGCACCACCCTACAGGCTGAGAAGTTTATCCTCTGCGCGGGTGGCCGGGCGCGCCGTCTCTCCTTCCCTGGCAGCGAGTATGCTATGACCCACAGCGACGTTTGGTCGCTGTCGACGCTACCGCGCTCTATTGCCATAGTCGGCGCTGCGGCTACAGGCTGCCAGCTTGCCTCGATATTCGCTGCCTTCGGCACAGAGACGCACCTGCTGGAGGTGGCTCCGCGTATACTTGGCGCTGAGGACGAAATGGTTTCCGAGAGCATGTCCCAGGCTCTCCGGGACCGCGGTATGGCTATCGTCACGGGCATCGGTGGAGTCGAGCGGATCGAAGCCCAGGAGGATGGTCTGCTCTACCTCTCATATATGCACGAGGGCCAATCTCGTACGCTCATAGTGGAAAAGATGGTCATGGCGGTGGGGTGGCCCGGCAACGTAGATAGGCTGAACCTCCCTGCCGCAGGTGTGGAGAGCGAGCGGGGCTACATCAAAGTGGACCCTTCACTTGTGACCAACGTGCCGCACATCTTCGCCGCCGGAGACCTGACCGGGCGCATGATGCTTGTTCAGAGTGCCACGGGTGAAGGGACCCTCGCCGCCGAGAATGCCATCCTGGGTACCGCCAATCGCTTCCTGCACTCCATCGTCCCCCACGGCGGCTTCACAGACCCTGAGTATGGCAGCGTGGGCCTTACCGAGAGCCGTGCGCGGGCGGAGTATGGAGAGGGAGTGGCGGTGGCGCTAGTGCCCTACACCCACCTCGACCGGGCGGTGATCGATGGCTACACCGAGGGATTCTGCAAGCTCATCGTTTCCACCGAGTCGCGCCGCGTACTTGGCGCACATGTGGTGGGAGAGCAGGCGGTTGAGGTTATACAGATTGTGGCTGCCGGTATGGCAGCGGATATGCGCGTGGAGCAGCTGGCCGGGTTGGAGCTTGCATATCCCACGTTCACCTCCATAGTGGGTCTTGCTGCCCGTAATATTGTCCGCGAGCTTGGCGCCCACCCTGGCGGGCTGCACGTAGCCGTACAGCCAGGCTCTGTGGAGTGGGAGTGGCGCTCTACATAACGCAGGCCAGGCAACGGGCACACTCTTCGTCCGTTTCTTATGACGCGGTAGGAGAGGCGATAACATAAGAGAAAAGAGAGAGGCGGGCCACGTGGCCCGCCTCTCTCTTTTCTCTTATTCTACCTAAATTCCCGTCTGTTACCTATCAGTAGGTACTCCAGAAGGAGGTCTGACAGGGGTCTGGCAGTTAGGATAGAAGGTGTTGGCAACTATCTTGGAGGTCTGTGCCCTCGTGATCTCAGCAAACGGCCTGAAGTATGGCCTGTTGCCTGGTGGTACACAAGGTTCGAACGCTCCTCCACACGGGTACCCACTCATC
>DATEOC010000070.1:0-52674 GCA_035274425.1 Chloroflexia bacterium | reverse complement strand
GTGCTCTACCTGGGGAACCTGTGAGGGCCTTGCCACACGGCGAGGGAGTTTCTCTCGCGCATGGACATTCCCTTCGAGGAGCGCAACATCAGCCGGGACAAGGAAGCGCGCAGGCAGTTTCGGGAGAAGGCCTATGAATTCCTGCCTGTGGTAGAGGTCGGTGGAAGCGTCATAACCGAGTACACGGGCGAGCCGCAATTGATCGAGGTGTTGCACGCCGAAGGCTATTTGTGAATGCGGAGTGATATGAAAGAGGCAGGCCATCTCGCGGCTAGAGAGAACTACGTGCGCCATCTACGGCAGAGCCTGTTATTTGCCGGGCTAGATGATGCCGCGCTCAATGTGGTAGCTGGGGCCGCGCGCTTGCGACGGGTCAAGGATGGCTCCTATTTCTTCCACCAGGGGGAGCCTGCCACCGTCCTCTACGTGCTGACGGAGGGGCGGGTGAAGTTCACGCAGGTGACGCCTGAGGGGTATGGCGTACTGTTACGGGTGATTGGGCCGGGAGAGACGTTCGGGGCGGTGGCCGCACTTGGCGATGCCGACCACCCCGCGTCCGCGCAGGCGACAGGTGAATGCGCTGCCCTCGGTTGGGAGAGCGAGACCATCAGTGACCTGATGGAGAGGTTTCCGCGCCTGGCGCTGAACGCACTGCGCTTCCTGGCCGGGCGATTGAAAGAGTTCCAGGACCGCTATCGAGAGCTTGCCACCCAGCGCGTCGAGCGACGCATCGCTCATGCCCTGCTAAGGCTTGCGCGTCAGGTGGGGCGGCAAACGGAAGGTGGCACACTGATTGACCTTACCCTGTCGCGCCAGGACATCGCGGAGATGAGCGGCACTACCCTGTTCACTGTGAGCCGCACGCTTAGCGGGTGGGAAGGGGCAGGTATTATCAAGAGTGGGCGCGAGCGGGTGCTGATACTGAAGGAAGAGACGCTAAGGGGGATAGCTGAAGATTTGCCCCTGGTGGAATAGCTAGTCGCTTATGCCTGCACGGTCCTGTACGACCATCATTGTTGCTAACATAGTCGCAACCACTACCCCTGGCTCGCCTTCGCCATATTCTTCCCGCTCACCTTCTCGCACCTCTATAACGTCGCCGCTGCACACTACGATTGTTCGCCCGGCCCGCACGACCCGCCCTCGCGCTATGAAACGCCTCCCTCGTGCCGGGGCAAGCAAATTCGTCTTGAACTCTATAGTGAGCACGCCCGCGCCTTCCGGCATGACGCTCAAAGCAGCGTAACCACAGGCGCTGTCCAATACTGTGGTGATTACCCCCGCGTGCATGAAGCCATGTTGCTGCGTAAGCTCTTCGCGGAAAGGCAAAGTTATCTCAACCTCCCCTCGCCCGACGCTTGTGAGGATTGCGCCTAGCAGATGCATGATCTTCTGCTGGTCAAAGCTGGCGCGTACCCGACCGGCCATTGATTCGTCTGGGGTCATCATCTTCTCCTTACCATCTATTCTTATCGTTTCTCTTGCAAAAGGCAAAAAGAGTTACTTTGCGAAAGAACAATGACAAGCATAACCGTTTCGTGTATTATTGTTTCGCAGAGAGGCTGGAACCTTTCAATATTTACGATTTCATAAGCGAGGAGAGATAAGAGATGACATACGTAATCACTGAGCCGTGCATCGGCTTGAAGGATGCCTCGTGTGTGGACGTTTGCCCAGTGGATTGCATTCACCCTCGTAAGGACGAGCCAGGCTTCGAGGCGGCCATCCAGCTCTTCATAGACCCCAACGAGTGCATCGACTGTGGGGCGTGCGAGCCGGAGTGCCCGGTAAACGCCATCTACCCTGAGGACGACGTGCCCGCAGAGTACGAGGAGTACATCGCCAAGAACCGCGAAGCATTCGAATAGCTTCTACCCCGCCTCCTGGGGAGTTATCTTGAAAAATCATCAACAGAAATCTTCTGCGAAGATTTCTGTTGATGATTTTTCAAGAAGCCTCAAAGAATGACTTCACTTTGGGCGAGCTGTCGGCGCTACGCCACAGGTAGAGGGATGCGTAGGAGCGGTAAGGTCTCCACGGCTCAGCTATCTGGCGCATGATTGGCGGCTTAGGCAGGGCATCCAAGCCATAAAGGCGCTTCATGGCGGCCTGGATGCCATAGTCATCTACCGCCAGCACGTCGGGGCGGGCCAGCGAGAATATCAGGAACATCTCCGCCGTCCACCGCCCAATACCTCTGACGGCCACGAGTTCCTTGATGACCTCCTCGTCGTCCATCCCCGCTATGTGGGCCAGGTCTAATCGCCCGTCGCCCACGTGCCCCGCCAGGTCTTTTACGTAGCTCACTTTCTGCCACGACAGCCCGGCGTCCCTCAGTTGTTGGTCGGGAAGAGCAAGTATACTTTCGGGATCCGGGGTATCCTTGCCGGGCACCAGGGCGCGTATCCTGCCCATAATGGTAGCGGCAGCCTTCGACGATAGCTGCTGGGAGACGATAGCATCGAGCAGAGTGTCGAAATATTCGGTGGTGGAGGTGAGGGTAAGCTGCCCGTGCTCCTCTATGAGGCTGGCGAGCACAGGGTCTTGCGCGAGATGGCTGGTCGCCAGGCCGGGATTGCCATTAATCACTTATGCCTACCAGTTTATCGCGGAAGAAGCTGACGGTTCGGTCCCAGGCAAGCTGGGCGGCTTCGGGGTTATAGACATCTGGGCGGTCATCCTCGAAGAACCAGTGGCCTGCGTCGCTGTAGAGGTGGAAGTTGGCTTCTCGCCCGGCGGCTCTAAGCTGGGTCTCTAGCTGCTTAACGCCTTCTTCCGGCTCCCACTCGTCACCCTCTGCGAAGTGGCCGAGGAAGGCAGCTTCCGTTTGATTGGCGTAGTTCTGATCGCTACCGACATAGAAGCCCACCTCGCTACCGCCATAGAAGAACACTACCGCCGCTATCTCCGACCTCAAAGCCGCCAACCAGCCTGCATAACCCGCGCCCATAGAGAAACCAATCGCTCCTACCTTGTCGCCAGTGAGAGCGGGATGTTGGAGAAGATAATCGAGGGCGGCCACTTCTTGCTTGATGGCCTCCTTGTACCTGGAATCTAACGAATTTATCAACTCTTGAGCGCCGTCAATCGCGGAAGCGGTCTTGCCGTCGTACAGGTCGGGCGCGAGGACTACGAAGCCTTCATTCGCCAGGCGGTCAGCGAGCGATTTGAAGAAGCCATTGAGGCCCCACCAGGCGTGCATGAGGAGGATGCCTGGGCCTTTGCCACTTGCGGGTAAAGCCATGTATCCCGTCACGCTCGCGCCATCTGCTTTGATGTCAACTATTGCGCCCATTTCTACTCCTGAAGATTAGCATAATCTTTGCTAAACGGTGTAATGCCTGCTCTAGAGAGGCACCACTGTGATTAGAGAAGAGAAGCGGGTGAAGTCGCTCACATTGTGAGTCAGCAGCGTCCCGATCCCATGTACAAGCATTGTCGCCACAATGTTGGCATCATGCACCTGTTTCCCGCCCGTATCTATCAGCAAAAGCAAATCAAGCAGCTTTGCCGTGACATCGGGGCCGTCTTCGGCAATGGCATATTGCTTCAAGAACGATTCTACTTCACGGATCAGGTCTGCCGGAGAGACAGCGCCACTAGAAGCCTGGGCACGCGAGAGGACGGCAAGGTATTCACGGATTATTTGGCGACTTATCCAGAGTTCGTCACTGTTACTGTTAAGTGTCTGTAATGCTGCCTGTGCTTGTGCATGAAACGGCGATTGCGACATCGTGGCATAAACCAGGATGTTTGTGTCTATGAAAACCTGACTAACGACCCCAGTCGCCATACATATCCTCTCGCCTCAGAGATAAATCAGCAGGCCAGGGTATGTCTAGCACAACGAACTCTAAGGGTTTGCGTTTCCCTTCTCCATCCGTGCGCGGTTCCAACTCTATGACAACCTTATACTCTCCAGGAGGTATATCAGGCGGGACACGCACGATGAGTTGCCCGTCTTCAGTGACTTTCGCTTCCGTATCAATCGCTCTCATTACCTTATCTCCGTAATGCTATGCCGCGCCGCGCCTGCTACTCTCAGGCAGCACTCGCTTGAGGAACTGCCCCGTATAGGACCGCTCCGTGTCGGATACCTCTTCGGGAGTGCCCACAGCAACGATTTCGCCGCCCGCATCGCCACCTTCTGGACCGAGGTCTATTATCCAGTCGGCGCTCTTGATTACGTCGAGATTGTGCTCTATGACTAACATGGTGTTGCCGCCGTCGGTGAGGCGCTGGAGGACGTGGAGCAAGCGATCTATGTCGGCGAAGTGGAGGCCCGTCGTCGGCTCGTCCAGTATGTAGAGGGTCTTGCCGGTGGCACGACGCGACAGCTCGGCGGCCAGCTTGATGCGCTGAGCCTCGCCGCCTGAGAGGGTCGTGGCGGGCTGGCCGAGCCTGATGTAGCCGAGGCCGACATCGCATAGCGTCTTGAGCTTGTTCTTGATGGCGGGCACGTTCTCGAAGAAGTCGGTCGCTTCCTCAACCGTCATGTCAAGCACTTCAGCGATATTCTTACCTTTGAAGCGTATCTCCAGCGTCTCGCGGTTGTATCGCGCCCCGTGGCACACTTCGCATGGCACGTACACGTCGGGGAGGAACTGCATCTCTATCTCGATGATACCGTCACCCCTGCATGCCTCGCACCGCCCACCCTTGACGTTGAAGGAGAATCTGCCACTATCGTAACCGCGCAGCTTGGACTCCGGCACTTTGGCGAATACTTCGCGTATGTAGGTGAACGCACCCGTATAGGTCGCCGGGTTGGAGCGCGGTGTCCTACCGATGGGCGACTGGTCTATCTCGATTACTTTGTCTATGTTCTGCAATCCCTCGACGCTGCCGTGCGCGCCAGGACGTTCCCGCGAGCCGTGCAACGCCTGGGCTACCTTGCGGTAGAATATCTCATGCACCAGGGTGGACTTGCCGGAGCCAGATACGCCCGTTACGCAGATGAACTTACCCAGCGGGAACTCTACCGTGACGTTCTTGAGGTTGTTTTCACGGGCATCGCGTATGGTGATGCTCTTGCCGTGTCCTTTGCGCCGCTTCTTGGGGACGGCTATCGTCTTTTCGCCGGAGAGGTACTGTGCTGTTATGGAGTCCCGGCTTTGCAATATCTGGTCGTAAGTACCCTCAGCGATTATGTGCCCGCCGTGCTCCCCAGCGCCTGGACCAATATCTATGATCCAGTCGGCAACGCGCATCGTCTCTTCGTCATGCTCCACAACGATGAGGGTGTTGCCCAGGTCGCGCAGGCGGGTGAGGGTGTTGATGAGGCGCACGTTGTCGCGCTGGTGCAGGCCGATGGACGGCTCATCCAGGATGTAGAGTACCCCCATGAGGGAGGAGCCGATCTGCGTGGCAAGCCGGATGCGTTGCGCTTCCCCACCCGCAAGGGTAGCTGCCGTGCGGTTGATGCTAAGGTAGCTCAGCCCTACGTCCACGAGGAAGCCGAGGCGCTCACGTATCTCCTTGAGTATCTGCCTGGCAATGAACTGCTCTTTCTCGGATAGGGGAGTGAGCTTATCCGTATCTCCCGCGAGGTAGGTGAAGAAGCGGGCAGCTTCCTGGACCGAGAAGGCGGCGACGTTCGATATAGCCTTGTCGTCTACAGTAACTGACAGGCTCTCAGGCTTGAGGCGCTGGCCTCTACAGGCGGGACATGGGCGGTCGCTCATGAAGCGCTCAAGCTCGGCTCGTATCGTAGCTGAATTGGTCTCGGCATGGCGGCGCTTGACGATGTTGACCGCGCCCTCGTACTGCACGTCGTATTCGTGCCAACGCCCCTGGTAGCTCTTGTGCTTGACGCGCACCTTCTTGTCGGAACCGTAAAGGAGGACTTTCAAGTGAACTTCGCTCAACTGGGAGAGGGGCACGTCGAGGGAGAACTTGTACTCGCGAGCCACCGCTTCCAGTATCTCCAGCATGTAGCTGTCGCCTGATTGGAAGGAGCGCGCCCAGGGTGCCAAACCCCCTTCGAGAACGCTCAGGTTCATGTCGGGCACGATTAGCTCTGGATCAGGCTCGACCTGAGTGCCGAGTCCCATGCAGGTGGGGCACGCACCATGCGGTGAATTGAAGGAGAACGTGCGTGGCTCTATCGCGCCGAGGGAGATGCCGCAGTTCGCACAGGCGAAGTGCTCTGAGAAAGTAAGCTCTTCCCCACCGATGATCGAGATGCCGACCAACCCTTTGCCCAGCTTCAGTGCCGTCTCAACTGAGTCGGCAAGCCGCGTGCGGTCCGGGTCAAGCCCGGGCCCCTCGGCAGGCGCGTGTATCACCAGGCGGTCCACCACCGCCTCTATCGTGTGCATCTTGTACTTTTCGAGGTCAATAGGGGTGTCGAGGTCGCGCACTTCGCCGTCTATGCGGGCGCGGACGTAGCCCGCTTTGCGAAGGTCCTCCATCACCTTCTGGTGCTCGCCCTTGCGAGCCTTGATGATGGGAGCGAGTATCATTATGCGTGAGTCTTCAGGGAGGGACTGTACCGCGTCCACTATCTCCTGGACGGTCTGCTGCTCTATCTCCCTGCCGCAGTTGGGGCAGTGGGGGTGGCCCACGCGTGCGTATAGGAGGCGCATGTAGTCATATATCTCGGTTATCGTCCCGACCGTGGAGCGCGGGTTACGCGACGCGCCTTTCTGGTCAATGGATATGGCGGGGGAGAGACCCTCTATGAGGTCAACGTCGGGCTTCTCCATCAGGCCGAGGAACTGTCGGGCGTATGCGGATAGGGATTCGACGTAGCGGCGCTGCCCCTCGGCGTAGATGGTGTCGAACGCGAGGGAGGACTTGCCGGAGCCGGAGAGGCCGGTAATGACCACGAGCTTGTCGCGTGGGATCGCTACGTCTATATTCTTAAGGTTGTGCTCCCGCGCCCCACGCACGACAATGTGGGTCTGCGCGTGGCCGGGGAGTCGCTTGTGTTCTACTTGGGGCATATCTCTGTGGTAGTGTCCATTCTTCTGGGAAGATTTGCTGCTAATTTGGAGCATTCTATTATCCCCTATCCTTGAGATGTTGTTCAAGCGTGAAACATGAGACTTGATGCGTGATTATTGAAACGCAAAGACGCAAAGATGGCAAAGGACGCAAAGATTCTTTATAGGCTCACCGCAGAGACGCGGAGAGCGCAGAGGTTGTGATAGAAGTTAGAAGGGTGCATGGATTGGCCTGGATCAGAGGAGAGTTCAGGTAGACATAATTCAGAACAAGCGTTCAACTACAAGTATACCAAAGGTGTCAAAGTATGGTCAATTGGTGCGTGGGCGAGTTTTCCACATCCGGCGGCCTCCTGGTAGGAAATGGCTGTTTCTAATGACTGCTTAAGTGTTATATTCGTCAGGCTGGGATGTTGTAGAATAGAGATAGTGGTGATTGAACGAATATGGAGAGTGCTATCATGAACAAGTTCTTATTGCCTGTGGTTGTTGAGAGAGATAGCGACGGCTATTTCGCGTATTGCCCCTCTCTACAGGGTTGCTACACTCAGGGTGACACTTACGAAGATGCCTTAGCCAATATTGAAGACGCTATACGCTTACATATAGAGGACCGCATAGAGAGCGGTGAACCTATCCCTACCAGTGATAGAGTGAGTCTGACTACGCTAGAGATAAACGCATGAGTCCTCCACTGCCACATGTCACAGCGGCCCAAGTTATTCGAGTTCTGGAGAAAAGGGGTTTCAATCTAGTGAGGCAAAGTGGCAGCCATAAGATATATAAGAATTCTGCGGGAAACCGCGTAACCGTGCCTTTTCATTCCGGTAAGATACTGCATCCAAAAGTGCTGACGAGTATTCTTGCTGACGCCGGGTTAAGCGTCGAGCAATTCATAGCGCTACTTTAGCTTTATTAGTGTACGCATTTACTCATAGCCTGTATCTGCAAGCTACTGCTTACTATCCACATCACTGAGAAAGTCCAGCACCACCCTATTGAACCTCTCAGGCTGCTCCATATTTACCATGTGCGCCACGCCCTCGAAGACAATTCTCTTTGCACCCTCGACGCTACTGGCGAGGTAGTTTGCGGAGGCTTGCGTGCTGGATGTGTCGAGGTCGCCTACGATAATGAGCGTGGGTATCTTTACTTCCTGAAGTCGTCCGGCGGCCGGTGGGTCTAGCTGGATGGGCTTGCCTTCGTCGGGGTGGTTGGTGTAGTTATTGAGTATCATCTGGTGCACGCGCTTGTGTACCTGGGCGTCTGCGCGGTCTTTTGGCTGGCCGGGGCCGTTCACCCAGACGTCTGCTTCCATCTCTGAGAGCGTCTCCCAATCCTTCTTCTCCCAGATGGCTTCCATCTCGTTGAAGATCGCCATTTCAGCGTCCGAGGGCATATCTCCATCGTATCCACTTACACCACCCGCGACCCAGACAAGCGCGTCCACCATTTCCGGGTGCTCAAGGGTGAAGTCGAGCGCTATCTGCCCGCTCCTGGATAGCCCCACCACGTAGGCTTTCTCTACGTCCAGGTGCTTCAGCAGCTCGTACAGGTCATGGCGGTTGGAGAAGGGGTGGTCCTTCGCTACTGGGGACTTGCCGAAGCCACGGGTGTCGTAGCGGATGACGCGATAGCATTTGGCGAACTCGTCCCACTGCTCATCCCACATTGTGTTGTCGGCTACCCCTGCGTGCATGAAGACGAGAGGGTGCCCCTCACCCGCTACTTCATAATAGAGAGGGCCGCCTTCCGTTTGTAATGTGCCTGTAGTCGTTTGCGTGGATACTCCCATTCTGGTTTGCCTCCTAAAGTAAGTCCCTCAAAATCATCCTTAGGGGCATGGCGCGCCATGCCCCCAACATGTCGCTTATTTGATCTTAGCATCCCTGCCGGTCATCTGGCGAAATATCTCCAGTTGCCCGGCGTGGTAGGTCTCGTGGAAATGGAAGAAAGCGAGTCGCTCACCGAGCGTGCCATCGCCTCTGACCTGTTCCATATCCTCCGGTGTCATGGCCTGGAGCGCCTCTACCAACTGTGCCTGGGAGCGGTCCAGGTCGGCCAGTATCTTGTCCAGCGGATATTCGTCGCCCTCCTCTCCCGTCACGGGTGGGGAGCCACGCCTGTAGCGCTGAGCTTCCTCGTAGCTCCAGATTGCCGGGAGATTCATCAAGGTTTCTACGTTGGTGCGATTAGCCATGATATGCCCCAGGACCCAGTTCATGCAGTTGCCGCCGAAGGGTAGCTGCGTCAGACTTTCCTGGTGAGTCATGCCTTCGGTCTGAAGTTTTATGGTCCTGTGAGTTATCGAGTACATCCCGATCACCGCTTTGGCGTCTATCATCTTCTCAATCCTCCTCTGCTAATCATATCTCCATGTCCTGAGAGCACTCTTCACAAGCCGGTAACAACCCATTTCGTCCTTCGTCGCTAAATCCTGGGTGGTCCTTTGCGGATGCGCTCGTGCACTTGCTCAAGCGTATCGTCCCAGGTGAAGCCCTCAAGCCACCACGTCACCCCGGCTTCGGCGTATGGCCCTACCTTCTCGGCATCCTGAGGAGATTCGCCTAACGTCCTGCTGCCGAATATCACGTCAAAGGGTTCATCGCTGGTTCGGTGCTCGCTGATGTACGCCAGTACGGCTCGGAAGTCATCGGGGGTCATCGGCTCGTCGTCCTTGCGTAGAGGGCAGACGCCATCCCACTGGGCGGCACGCCTGAAAGGTCGCTTGTTGGGCCACATGCCTGCGACCCAAATCGGCACTCGCGGGCCTTGCACAGGCGTAGGGATGAAGTGAGCGTCCTTGATCTTATAATGCGTTCCCTCGTAGCTGAACTTTTCACCACTCCACAAGCCGCATAGCACGTCCAGTCCCTCGTCGAGCATCTCCGCATGGGACTTGTCGTCCGGAGGCTCTCCAAAGGTGCTGTAGTCACCGAACCAGTCGCCCCCGATACCGGCGCCCAGGGTTATCCGCCCGCCGGTAAGATGATCGAGGGTCACAATCTCGCGAGCCAGCTTGTGGGGGCGACGGCGGGCTATAGGCGTAACTAGCGCTCCCAACCTGAGGCGCTCCGTGGACATCGCTATCGCGGTGAGGAGCACGTAGGGATCGGCTACAGGTTGGTTCTCAGGCCACGTCCACAGCATATGGTCCCAGATGTAAAACCCGTCCCAGCCTGCCTCTTCTGCCTCGCGCGCCAGCCCGGCCATCATACGCGCGTCCGAGTATGCGCCGAAATTTGGGGTGTTGATCGCAAACCGCATTGATTTCTCCTCGATGCCGGCGGCCTGCGGGGAGACAAGCACGCCTGACCTGCTCTAGAGAACCTCTATTGGAGCGTTGAACTAGAACAAGCGTTCAAGTAACAGTATATCATTTACCTATGAGACCGTCAATCGGGCGTAAGTCGGAGTTTTGCACATCCATTGGCGACGGTCAGGAGTCACACCCGATCAGCTATCCATTTGGTATAAACTACGCCGCTCCTGTCGCGGCTCTTGCGGAGCACTCGTTCCAGCAACAACTCGAATACATCACCCTGTTCAACGTCGTCGAGACACGCGTCGGCTACCGCTTGCCTAATGGCAGGATCGTCTATAATTGTGGCGCGTCCGGTGATATATAACTCCTCGTCTGTATACTCCTCGCTCAAGGGGTAGGGGAAGCTGTGCAATGCGTACCTCCCGTCTCTGAGCAGATCGCTTCTCTTAGGAGAGGTCCGTAAGACGAACGCGTAGAGCTTGCCGCCAAGAAGCGCAGGCGAGATTGGGTGTATGCGTGGCCCACCATCCCTCCTGACTGTTGCAAGGTATCCAAGCCCGCTCGCGTAGTCAGAGCCAGGCTTGTTCACCCCCAACAACCGTTCGCCATGTGCAGCCAGTTACGGCTTATCTTCAGCAAACTGGTGCCAGCTAACCAATAGATAGCTCCTTAAACGGACGATAGACGATGGACGATAGACGATAGACGATAATCACGTTTCACGCATCACGTATCACGCACCTAGAGTATCAACCCAACCTGCTATCAGTGCTGCGGTCTCTTTTGCCTTGCCCCAGTAGACGTGGTCTGCGCCCTCTATGAGGCGGGTGTCGACGCGAGGCGCGTTTGATGAGTTGCGGCGGATCATCTCCAGGTCGGTCTCGCCGCCCAGCCAGGCCTCATTGGTGCCAAAGAAGGCGAGAAGGGGACAACTCACGGAGGCAACGTACGGCTCTTGCGTGGCAGAGCTGAATACGTGCGCGGCGATACGTGCCCTTGCAAGAAGGGTCTGCGCGCTCAGCCTGTACCATGATGGGTTGCCTTCTACCAGTGTGGTTAGGTCGCTCCCTTGCCCGTCCGCGACCATGCGCTCGGCTTCTTGTACGCGCTCCGGCTCGGCCTTCCACTTTACGTCGGGCGAGGCTGCTATCACGCCTATCACTCGCTCGTCCTGGGTGTGTGCTGCGTAATAGACCACCTTGTTCGCGCCGAAGCTGTGGCCCGCCAGCACCACTCCCGCGAAGCCCTTCTCCAGCGCCAGGGCTATCCAGGGTGCTATATCGAGAGGCACCTCATCGAACCGCTCCCAGCACGCGCCTCCAGGGGTAGCCTCTCCCGCAGGACCCCAGATGACGGAGGTGACATCGTGGCCGTGCGTGTTGCAGGTGATGAAAGCGTACCCGTGACCCTCCGCAAGCTCCCGCCCTAGATGGATGTATGGGAGGTCGTAGAAGCGGCTGGTGTTCCCGTGGAACCACAGGATTGCTACCTTCTTCCGCGTCTCGCTACCCTGGGGGTGCATCATCGCACCCTCCAACCCCAGGCCATCTTCCCTCTCAACATACACAAGTTCTGCTATGTGCCCTTCCGCCACCTGAACCTCCTTCGACTGTCAACTATCGAAGCCCTTTTGAGCGTGCTTAAGAAACACGATGAGGAGCGAAGAGTATCTCATGATGAAGCACCCTATTACCTGTCATTCCGAACGTAGTGAGGAATCTCCGAGCTTGGATGTATGGATAGAGTTTTAGATTCCTCACTACGTTCGGAATGACATTCTTTTTACTTAAACAGGCTCTTAGGGATAGCATAGTAGCATACTCTTCCTGACATCCTTTGTCAGGATTTATGATATATTTGATTGAATATTAGATAGCCCGCGAGGCAAGCCCTAGATATACCAATTGCAAGATACCCGCATCCAATGAGAGCAGACCGATTGCTACAAATAATGATGCTCCTGCAAGCCAGGGGGCGTATGACTGCGAGCGAGCTGGCCGCTGAGCTTGAGGTCTCGGAGCGCACCATTTACCGCGACCTAGAGGCGTTAAATACGGCGGGCGTGCCGGTGATGGCCGAGCGCGGGCCGGGTGGAGGTTGTACTTTACCTGAGGAGTACCGGACGGACCTCACCGGCCTGACGGAGCGCGAGGTGCGGGGATTATTCCTCTCAGTCGTACCTGGGCCTCTGGCCGACTTGGGGTTGGGCAGGGCTATCGAGGCGGCGATGCTCAAGATAGCGGCCAGCCTTCCTGCAACTCACCGCCAGGATGTGAAGCGCATACGTGACCGCGTGCACGTAGATACCGCCGAATGGTTCCGCCCCGAAGAGCCTGTGCCCCACCTCAAGGCGATAGAGGAGGCTGTGTGGGAGGAGCGGTGTTTGCTGATAGCGTACCGGCGGGCCGATGGCGTACGCGTGAAGCGTTACGTGAATCCATACGGGCTGGTAGCCAAAGCGGGTGTGTGGTACATGGTGGGGGCGTTCCGTGGGAAGCTCTTTACATACCGCGTCTCACGCATCAGATCGGCTGAGCATACGCATGAGCACTTCCAACGCCCCGCCGATTTCGACCTGGCTACATATTGGAAGAGTTGGTGCGAGACCTTCGAGCGTAGCGTCCCCAGGTACGAGGTCACAGTAAGGGTAAAGCCGCACTTCATCCAGATGCTGCCAATCCTGTATGGCGAGGGTGTCCACGCACTTATAGAGCGTGCCGGTCCGCCCGACGTCGAGGGGTGCGTCACGATAACTCTCACCTTCGAGTCGTATGATGCTGCCCTGAGCCATAGCCTTTCGCTCGGCACCGGCGCAATGGTGATAGGACCCGAAGAGATGCGCCGCGCTCTACTGGACATGGCCTCGCGCGTCGTTGACCAGTACACGCGTGAAACGTGACGACGGACGACGGACGACGGACGACGGACGATAGACGACAAAGGTTCAAGGTTCAAGGTTCAACGACGGACGAAGGACGACGGACGAAATACGTACTCTAATTCTGGGTTTAACTGACGCTCAAATAGTCGATTTTCTGCCTAGCGTCGGTCTAGGAATCGGACGTTTCAGGCCGGAATTCTGCCCACTTGAGGCCGTTTTCCAGCCAACCATTACAATCTCGTGCGTAACAACCTCAGAAAAACCCAGAATTAGAGTACGTGAAACGTGATGCGTGAATCCCTAATAAACCTCTGTGCCTCTGCGTCTCTGCGGTGAAATCTATCGTCCATCGTCTATCGTCAACGCAGCTCATACAACACATACTCACCTACGACCAGGAGCGGGGGGCTGAAATACCGGGCGGCGAACCTCTGGGCGTCCTGCGCTTCAGGGTCGAAGTCTAGGGGCTGGCCTGGCGCCAGGATGCGGCGATTGTGGAATAGTACGTGAGTGATGCCCAATTCCACCAGGCGCGCATGCCACTGCTCAATCTCCCCACCGAAGCCGGTGTAGAGCGGCACAAGGCGGGCGTACACGTATTTCCTGGGGATGTAATAGCCGCGTGGCTGCCCGTCCCATACGTAGATGGTGGCATCCGGTGGCGTCTTATCCGCGATATACTGCATTATCGGGTAATCTTGCATGTAGGACGTCAGATACTGTCGCTCGGCGGCCCTGTCTATTGAGAGCACCGTGGGGAGGTATGGGCCAACGCTGAGGGCAGTCTGTATCGCCAGGAAGCCGAGGGCGACGCCTGTAACTCCTGCTACCACCCACCTCAGCTGGTGATAGCGCACTGCCATCGAGACCAGGCCATAAGCGCCCAGGAGCGCGGCCAGCAGGAAAAAGGTGGACAGGTACCGTATGCTGGTGCGGGAGAAGAAGAAGGCCCAAATCACCCAGTACACCCCCGCCGCGTAGGCGAGCCACCTTACAGCCGGTTTCCACCGGCCGAAAGGCAGCGTCAATAACGCGGGCAGGAGCAGCGTGCCCAGGTTGACCACGTGTATCTGATTATCTATATAGATGGGGCCGCGGATATAGGCTGACCAGACAAACTCCGCTCCTGTCCATAGGTTAGCAAGGCTGAAAGGGGGAGCGACCCCCAGCAGCTTCTCCGGCGAAGCGTCCGGCGACCAGTAAGCCCCGCCGAGGAGATTGCCCGCCAGCGGCCACACAGGGTTGCCGGAGGCGACTATGTTGCGCAACAGCCAGGGCATCGCCAGGTCAAGTATCGGCATCGCGAAGTAGAGCAGCAGGAAAGCTGGTGCCGCCTGCCACGAGCGTAACTTCACCAGCACGCTAAGCGGGCGTGTAGTGTGTGTCTCTTCGGCGGTGGAGCGTGATTGGCGAGCAAGACGACGATGCCTGTAGATCAGAACCACTGCCAAAGCCCCTCCCAGCGCTACCGCCATCGCGAAGCCGTAATACTTCACCGAGAATGAGAGGCCGCAACAGATACCTGCGAGGACGAGGGGCCGGGGGTCAGGGGGATTTTGGATTTTGGATTTTGGATTTTGGATTTTATTTGCATTCGACTTCCAAAATCCAAAATCCAAAATCCAAAATATGAGGGCATATACGGCAAGGAGGTCGAAGCTGGCCTGGGCGAGGTCGGTGTTGGCGGCACGGAGGACGTAGCCTACCAGTGGAGTGGTGAGGAATATGGCCGCGACCAGTAGGGGCATGGCGCGCCATGCCCCTACGCCCTCCCCGCCTAGATACCTCTTCGCGAAGAGCGCGGCGCTCACTGGGCCGAGCAGGCTTACGCTGAAGGAGAATAGCAAAGCTAACCTGTCGCTACCCAGGAGGAGGCCCCAGGTGTTGAGCATCTCCATTAGCTGCGGGAAGAGGCTGTAGGTGCTGTCGGGGTAGAAGCCTACAGAGTGTGCCTCGACGTAGCGGCGTGGGAGGGCCAGGTGGTACATGAGGTCGTCCTGCGTGGCAACCGGCACCAGGACTTTGCATAGCGCCACGACTACGGCTACCACGATGACGGATGCGAGGAAAGCGTTAGGAGGGTAACGCAAATTCGATAGCGTGCTTCGTATGGCAGGGAATGCCAGCCGCATCTCTTTCACGAGCGGGCGACACCCGGCCACAGCAAGTATCGCGAGCACGACCAATCCGATGGGCAGGTACAGCACCCCCAGGAGGCCCATTCCCAGCATCGCAAAGCCAAGCGCACCGTACCCTATCGCGAAGCCGAATACCAGCCTCTCACCGAGGCTCAGTATGGGAGATAGCGCAAGGAGATGGAGGAGTCGCAGCCCTACCCCCAGCGCCACGCTGCTGAAGGCAAGCAGGAATAGTAGCTCGGCTATATGAGCTGCGACGGGAGGCAAGTTCCACATACGGATTTGTCCCTAAAGGTAGCTGTAGAGGTTCATGGCATCATCTTGCATGACGACCATTATACATAGAACGTTCGGTTTAGCGAAACAGAGATACATATTCAACGTAGGGGCGTGATTTATCGCGCCCTGATGTGAATGGCAAATCGTGGGGGTTCATCTTTTCAGGCGAGGGCGCGATAAATCACGCCCCTACATACGTTCCTAATTCTTTTACATGCGCCCGCCGCAAGTGGTATATTAGTGCTAGAGGCCGCAGGGCGCGGGCCACTCGGCTATAATTGGGCTGCCGCATCCTCTACCACCCCGGCACCGTCTCGCGCATGGCTGCACACCCCACACGATCCCACCTCGAACAGCAATCTACCTCTCCTCGTAAGGTAAGGCGTATTGCGTGCGCCCCTGTGGGAGTGCGGAATGGGGAGTCGGGTGGGGAGGGCATCCGATTTCGTAGGGTTGCACGCCTTGTGCATACCTCACCATCGAGTGGGCGGCAGAAGGATACGGGGCCGCTTGCCGGCTTTGAAACCTCGGCACTTGAAACTCAGCATCTAACTCCTATCACTGAACCTTTACCTACTGATGCTCAGAAAGCGCGAGTAGCCCTCGAAGCCACTCCGGTAAAGGCACGCGTAGTCCGCACGGCCAAACCCTCACAGCATACCCTGATGCTGACCAGCTTCCTGACCGCTCCCCATTCCCCTTCACCAAAAATCCGAAATCCGAGATCCGAAATCCGAAATCGCCGAAAGCCTTTGTTCGTACTCGCTACGGCCCGGCGGCGGCGTGCGCGTGGTAGAGGTAGTCGGGGTGGTTACTACTCCCTTTCTACCACGCATAAACCGCAGATGATGCCACGCTCGTTGGCGTGGTCCCTGGGGATAGTGGGGACATTCTGGATGCTCTTTGTGGGCTTCTTCCTGCTGTCGGGGCTTGGGCTGTTTGGCGCGTACTGGTTCTTCTCCAAAGACCTGCCGCCGGTTGATGATTTGCGAGCCATCAAGTTCGAGACTACCCGCATTTATGACCGCTACGGCAACCTCCTCTACGAGATGTACGACCCCGACCAGGGGAAGCGCACCTACATAACTATAGACCTGATGCCCAGGACCCTCATCAGCGCCACTATCGCGACGGAGGATAAGTCGTTCCAGGAGAATACGGGCGTGGACCCGGAGGGTATCATCCGGGCGCTCTATATCAACTTCACCAAGCAAGGCACGTCGGGCGCTTCCACCATCACCCAGCAACTTGTCAGGCGGGTGCTGCTGCCCGAAAAGGACGAGCCGACCCTCACGCGCAAGATACGTGAAGCTTTGCTTGCCATACGCGTGACCGAGCGCTACCCCAAAGACAAAATCCTCGAAATCTACCTGAATGAGATATATTACGGCTCCCTCTCGTATGGGGTGGCCGCCGCCGCCGATACGTACTGGGATAAGAAAGTGAAAGACCTCACCCTGGCGCAGTCGGCCATGCTAGCGGGGCTGCCCCAGGCCCCAGGCCAGTACGACCCGAACATCAACTTCGACCTGGCGAAGGCACGCCAGCGTATCGTGCTCGATCTGATGGTGGAGAACAAATATATCACCAAAGAGGAGGCGGACGCCGCGTATGCCGAGGACGTACGCCCAATGGACCGTGCGGCCAACGTCCCCCGGCAAGCCCCTCACTTCGTCAATTACGTGCGCCAGGTGCTTGAGGATAAATACGGAGTGCAGCTTGCGAACCGGGGCGGCCTCAAAGTCTTTACCACTATCGACCTCTCGTGGCAGGCAGAGGCGCAGAAGATAGCCGCCGCGCAGATAGAGAACATCAAGCGGCAGAACGCTTCCAATGCCGCGCTCGTCGCGCTGAACGCTCGCACGGGGGAGATACTTGCTATGGTCGGCTCGGTGGACTACTCCGAGCCGCAGTACGGCGAGTTCAATGTCGCCACCTCCCTCAGACAACCGGGGTCGTCCTTCAAGCCGATTACGTATGCCACCGGCTTCCAGTACGGCGGCTTCCACCCATCGTCCATAGTGCCTGATCTGCCCGTGCGATTCGATAGCGGCGGAAGCGCACTCCCTTACATACCTCAGAACTACGATGGGCGCTTCCACGGCCCTGTTACGATACGCTCTGCCCTCGGCAACTCCTACAACATACCCGCCGTGGAGATGCTCAAGGAGATGAGCGTGCCAACGGTGCTCGACATGGCCCACCGGATGGGCATCACCACGCTCAACGACCCTGAGAGGTACGGTCTGGCCCTCACCCTGGGCGGGGGTGAGGTGACGCTGCTCGATCTCACATCGGCCTATGCCACCCTCGCTAATTACGGCTTCCACGCTCCCGCCACGCCATTCCTCAAAGTGGTAGACGCTGACGGCACCGTGCTTGAGGAGCTGAACAGGGAGCTTCCGGCGGGCAACCAGGCACTAGACCCTGGCGCGGCTTTCCAGATAAGCGACATATTGACCGACAACGCCGCCCGCACACCGATGTTCGGCCCCAACTCTCAACTGAAGATAGATGGCATCGTCGCCGCCGCCAAGACGGGCACCACCAACGACTGGAAGGACTCCTGGACGATGGGGTATACACCAGCGCTGGCAGTGGGGGTGTGGGTGGGCAATAACGACGGGCGGCCTATGGCGCACGTAGCGGGGGCTATAGGTGCGGCCCCCATCTGGAACGGCTTTATCAAGAAGGTGTACGGCGACCCGGAGCTAAAATCGGTGCTGCTACGGCCCGGCGAGACAGAGCTACCCGACAAGTTTTACCGTACGCCCGACCTGATGCCCAGGGAGATATGCGACGTGTCGGGCATGGCTGCGGGACCCGCCTGCATCCACACCCATATAGACTATTTCACCGAGGGCAATCTGCCCCAGGCGGAGTGCGACTGGCACCAGTGGGTGACGGTGACGCTACACGATGGCGGCGCATCGGTCGCGGGAGCGGGCGTGCCCCTGAGCGACACTATAGAGCGCATCTATACTACAGCGCCCTCCAAGTTCAGGGGGTGGATTGGAGGCGGGCCGCCGTCGCATGTCGCTGTCATAACGAACACCCTCCCAACGGGGCCACAGGCTGTAGTCCTCCCCACACCCGTGCTGGTTGAGCCTCCGCCTATCGCGGGGAACATCACCCCAATCGCGCTCATGGATGATAGCGAGCCGGTGCCGCCGATAGGGGGTGAGGGGTTAGAGGGTCTGGAGCCTATACCGGGGCTGTTGCTGGACATTACATCGCCTCTCCGCGAAGCCTTTGTGCGCGACATAGTACCTATCATGGGCCACGCCCAGGCAGACGACTTTGCCCGATACACCCTGGAGTTCGGAGCGGGCGATGGGGCTGGGGGTATGATCCTCATTGCCGAATCGGTCTTCCCGCCATTCACGGCAGTGCTGGGTATATGGAACACCGAGGGATTAGCGCCGGGTCCATATACCCTGCGTTTGACGCTTGAGACCGCCAGCGGGCAGGTGGTGCGCACCGAGACGATTGTGCGCGTAGTAACAGGCCCTCCCACGATTTCCATAGTCTCACCCGCGCCTGGCGAGCCTGTGTACGAAGGGGAGGCGATAGATATCAACGTGGCGGCTGACGGCACGGGCGCTCCGCTCGCTGGTGTTGAGATATATGTGGATGGCAAGCGCCTCGCGTCGCTTACGGCCCCGCCCTGGACGATCAAGTGGGGGGTTCTGCGGGGCACGCACGATATAGATGCGATAGTTTACACCACGTCTGGGGAGAGCGCGAGGGCTACCCCTCTACAGGTTACGATACTTGGCCCACGCCCGACCCCTACCCCCACGCGGGCGCCCATCGTCTGGATCAGCAAGCCGACTCTGTACAAGGAAATAGCGGCTGGGGTGAGCGAGGTGTGGGTGGACGTGGACCCAGGCTCGCAGGTCCACCACGTGGATATTTACATAGACGGCTTGCCGGGCGGCTACGCGACGGGGCCGGGCTTCCGTGTGAATCCATTCTGGTCCCCCACTCCCGTCCCTCCCCCAACCGCACCGCCGACGCCCACATTAGACCCGGTACAGGCGATTGCTGCCACGCAGGTCGCAGCAGGCGTCCACGTCGAGGAGACTCGTGTCGCCAGGGAACGTGGCACCGCAACCGCCGAAGCTCAAGCTGCCGCCAGGGTGGAAGCCGCCAACCAGACCGCGACTGCAAGAAGCAATGAAGCTACTGCTGTAGTCGTGGCGGCGACGACCTCTCCCACGCCGACCAGCAGCCCCACCGTCACGCCCACGCCCACCTTCGTGGTTTATGAACCTCTCCTTGACCCCATGCTGGGTGACTTCGTAGCGCGCTGCCAGTTCAACAAAGGCCGCCACAAAGTGACCGCCATAGGGTACGACCAGTATAACCAGGAGTTAGGGAGAGATGAGACGTGGGTGGTTGTAAGATAAACCCGTTGCCTTCGAATACAACTTGTATAGCTATACCGTACTAACCATGCTAATCAATACGTAATTCTACGTATTGATTCGACGTATATACGTAGTGCATAATCGCATACTAATCGGCGTTTATTCTGCCGAAATAACTTGCTATTGGCCTTATACAACAAAAGGAGACACCATTGAAACGACCACTATTACACGTCGCCTCTATTCGTGCTGCCCATTACAGGTAGCTGCGAATTATGGCTGCCCTTGTTGTCCTGGCAGCACTCACATTAGGACAAGCGCATCTGTCCTATGCCGATGACCCCATCCTTGGGCCTGGAGGAGAAATACTTGAAGACGATACCGGCCCAGAGGCCCTTTCCCCAGAAGCTGAAGAACTTCTGAAGGCCCGCATGTCGTTGCTTGACGATTATAATGACCTTAAGGCGGGTCTTATCACAATGGCTACTTATAATGCTCACTTGGATGAGTTCTTGGAATCAGTCGGTATAACCGATACAGCGCGGCACCACCCTGATCGTACAAGCGAATGTCCCGACAGCACAGCATCCTGCGATGATGCAACGGAAAGTTTCGGCGCTTCAGATGCAGCCGAGGAATTCACACCAGGTGCTGCTTTGCGAGAGCGCCGCATACTATGGATGGTTATTCAAGTCCCGCAAACCAACGGTGAATACTGCGGGCCGGCAACAGCGTATTCGATAGCGAAATATTGGGAATTTGACGAAAGCTTCTTCCATGATTACTTAAGTCAGGCTGCTTTGGGTGCTAAATGCACTACTGGCCAGTATGGATGTGGGGACATCGCGGGCAAATACCTGATGACTGATTACTTTCACGGAACTAATTGGAATTATCATATTTGCTTGCCTCTCTGTGGATACCTCCATTATCCAATGGCACAGGGCATAAATCGCTGGTACAATGGCGGGGAAAACTCACTTTACTTGGCGGTAGGCGTCCCCCATACCACCATAACTTACACGATGTTCAAGAATGCCCTGGCCCAGAATATGGATGCTGGCTGGCCTATGGCAGCGAATGTAGATGAGAATACTGAGGGTAACCCCTACCGTCTTAATGGGCATCCAACAAATAGACCCATCTCCCATTGGGTTGCAGTGCGTGGCTACTCGAACTGGGGCGACAACACGCACTACGTAGACTCGGCCTACCATGGTACGGGTTTGGGAGAGGGATTTACCATAACCCAAGGGAACCAGAGAATCCTGACAAATGAGATGGTCCAAATGGTCAAGTGGAAAGGTTATATATGGTAAGCCGGTTCTCCAGTCGAAAGGTATTGAGGGGTAGGTCTATACCTGCCCTCAATATCCTCTTTGCGTTTGCCTGTCTGCTCACGCTGATATTAGTCGCTTGCGATTCTGACGGTGATCCACTACCGACACAAACTAAGGTCTTACCGTCAACGCCGACAGTAGCAACACCGGTACGAAATATCACGGCAATAACTCCTACACATGAGGGCATACCTTTCCAACCCACCCCGGTCTCCACCGTGCCTGTTCCTACAGAATCGTTATCTGACATAGAGACTGCCTGGGACAACCAGTTCCAAGTGAATAGAGTACCGTTGTATTCATCTATCACATCCTACCTCCAGGCCAATACAACAACACCGGATGGGAAGTTCCTGATATGTGCAGAGTACCCGCGCGACATTCACGAAAATGGTGGCTCACAACCCGTCACACTCGTGATGATTGATCTTCTTACTCATCAAACCATCAAGATTCATAGTGGTCCTCGAAACGACATAAGGGCATATGGAGCCAGTGCGGATGAGAATTGGATAGTGTGGACCGAAGCGCCACAGGAGCCAGGCTTCTTCTCAGATTGGGTAATATATGCTTACAACCGAAGCGACCACTCGATCAAAGAGGTAGCAAAGGCCCCGAGAAACAAGCTAGACAGCAGCTTACCAGTATTAGGCCCTGATGGTACAGCTTACGTAGATAACGGTATAGTAGTGTGGGCAGAAGCTTCCCCTGACAGAGAGAGGTCAGCTCGCGCGGTTGTAAAGAGCATGGATTTAGCTACCGGGCAGGTAGAAGTCCTCACCGAAAATGGTCTTATTCCCAGAATATCCTGGCCCCACGTAGCATGGGCAGAGTCTCAAGATGAGCCTAGCACACAAATAGAGGGAGCTAACAAAGGGCTTATAGTGGTGCTGGACCTGCGGACGAGCGCAACGAAGAAGCTGACTGGCCCAGATACTCCGAAGTACTTCGACATGTACAATGAGGCTTTAGTATGGGTTACTGCACAGGGAAAGGAGATAATACTTACCAACATCAATGATGAAACACAGCAGCGGACTATAGCACGCGCAGGCACCGATAACACGTTTGAACGTCCTTCTCTCAATGATCGCCTGGTAGCTTGGCTCTCCTATGATCGCAAGCCTCGAATATGGGATAGAGTGCAAGAGCGAGTCCTGACCCTGGGAAGCAAAGCAGAGTCCTCCCATTTTGTCACTAAGAATGCCTTAGTTTGGATAGCGTCAACATCAGAACAACTGCCGGATGCATCTGGCACAGATACTACTAGGACAATCAATATATTGGACGTAAATCAGCTACCGAAGTAGCATCGATGCACACTATGTAGACCCGGCTTATCAAGGGGTTGGTTTGCAAGGCTTTACCCTAACGCAACCGAATCAGAGAATAGAAATCGATCACATGACGCCTATGGTTGCAAGGAAGGGCTACATATGGTAAATGGGATACTCACCTTCAGAGTAAGCAGGGGGTGGTTGCGGCCATCCCCTCGTAACCTGCTTCTTCTTTTCACTTGCTTCATGATGATCGCGTGTAACCCTACCGAGGAAAGCAATATTCCAGGGAGTACAAGTACGCCAAATCGCTATGACAGGCTTAAACCCCCTTCTTCGACGGCATTACCTACGTTCCAATCTACCTTGCCCATTGTCCCACCTGTCCCTACAGTCATTGTTCCTACAGCCATTGCAGCGGACCTGGCAGATATATGGGGTAAGCAAATCAACATAATCAGAATTCCAATGATGACCGGCCAGTCTTATCGACTTGGTCCTAATGCGGTAACGCCAGATGGCAAATATCTGGTATGCGTATCTTTCCCCCCACATCTACTTGATGATCCATCGCAACCAGCCAAAGTCGTCTTGGTCGATCTGGGCACTCTAAAAATCACCGAAATTCGCGACGCTCCTCTCAATGGCTCCCAGCCATATGAAGCCAGCGCAGACGATAACTGGATAGTGTGGACCGAAGCGCCCCAGGAGCCGGGGTTCTTTTCCGATTGGGTGATCTATGCATACAATCGCAATGATCACTCGATCAAAGAGGTGGGAAAGGCGCCAAGAAGGAAGCTGGATAGCAGCTTGCCGGTGCGAGGCCCTGATGGTACGGCTCAGTTAGACCACGGCATAGTCGTGTGGAGCGAAGGCTCGCCAGACATAGAGGAACCGGTCACCGCCATTGTAAAGAGCATGGATTTGGCAACAGGGAAAGTGGAAGTCCTCACCCAGAACGGCCTTATCCCACGCATATCCTGGCCCTACATTGCCTGGGCAGAGAGGCAGGAAGAGCCTAGCACACAAATCACGGGACCTAACAAGGGGGTTATAGTGGTGCTGGACTTGCGGACAGGTACCAGAAAGAAGCTACTCGGCCCGGATACCCCGAAGCACTTCGCTATCCACAATGGCCTGATAGCATGGGTTACGGCGCAGGGAAAAGAGGTCCTGTTGACCGATGTAGACGAAACGTTTCGCCAAACTATCGCATACGCGAGTGGTGATGATATTTTCGAGCATCCATCTCTCAATGACCGTTTGGTGACCTGGCAGGCCAACTCCAGGCCGCAAGTATGGGACCAGGCGCAAAAGCGACTTGTAACTCTGGAGAACGACCGGGTATTCACTTACTTTATCAGCCGAGACAGACTGGTCTGGCTATCGCCTATACCTGGAGGGGATCCGAACGCGCCAGGTGCCAGCGAGAGCCGCACCATCAACGTGCTAGATACCACTCAGCTACGAAAGTAGCCACGAATAGTCTACATCCTGACTATGAAGGCGTGCTTCTTGCTGCCAATGCAACAGTGTCTGCCCTTAGCGGGCAGCGAATATGCAAAATATAGCTAAAGGAGCACAGCCATGAGCATAGTCAAGGTCATAGAAGTATTAGCGGAGTCACCGGAAAGTTGGGAGGCAGCCGCCCAGGAGGCCGTAACCCACGCCTCAAAGACGATCAGAAACATCAGGTCTGTCTACATCGAGGATATGCAAGGCATTGTAGAAGGTGACAAGATCACCAACTTCAGGGTCAGCGCTAAGATTTCGTTCGTGCTGGACGACAAGGGCTAATATAGATAGCACTTAGCGCGCCTGGTCGGGTATCTCCCCCGCGTAGCCCGGGTAGGCTGACCTGTCGGGCATCTTGTATTCGGGATCGCCGAGGATGTGGCGCTTGACGCTCTGGTACTCGGCGGGCGGCAGCTTCTGCTCCATGTAGGTGAGCATAGCGTATGTTACCTTCTCGGCGGTCTGCCAATCCATACCGGCAGAGTTGTAGATTGTCCTGATCAGCTCACTCAACATTGCGGTCTTCCTCCAGGGCAGTTATAGGGTTGTGTTCGCATTACAATAACATAAGGGGTGCTTTGAGCGCAACACGTGGATGACGCGGTTTAATCACCGAGACACAGAGACGCAGAGGACGCACAGAGATTTATAAGGGTAAATAGTAACCAATAATAATCTCTGTGTTACCTTTGTGCTCTTTGCATCTCTGTGTTTAAACCCTTGTCCGTCGTCACCCCTCGCTACTACGCCCTCGCCGGAAATTTGTGAAGAGTAGCAGCACCCCAGCAATAATCAGGAAGATGGGCCAGACCTGACCTAACGCGCCGTAAGACGCACCGCTCAGGAGTATTCCCCCGAACACCAGCCCTACGAGCATCAGTATCGTGCCCGGTATCAGGTAGTATTTGGTCTGACTTCCCGACGCGAAGTAGGCCGCGAAGAACGCCACACCCACTATCAAAGGGAAGATGGGCCACAGCCTGCCCATCTCATTCCTCGGAAGGATACCGGTGGTAGTCGTGAAGAAGAAAAGGCCCACCATGAAGGGTATCGCGCCCGCGAGGACGAGGCTTGCCCGGCGCGTGTTGTCAGTAGTCTGTGACGCGAGCAACAGCAAGAAGACCCCCGTGATAGTCGGGAAGATAGGCCATATCGTTCGCCACTCAAGGTCGAACGCTCCCTGCGTCACCGCGAAAAAGACCAACCCCATCAAGATAAGCAGCACTCCTACGGCAGTGGTGCTATTGCCATATCGCCATTGCATTTTGCGCCTCCTTAGAATAGTCCCTTAAGAGGGTAAATCTTCTGAAAACCGCAGGTTTTCAGAAGATTTACCCTCAACAATCTAGGGTTGGGGCGTGGGCGTACCCAGGATGGCCTGGAGGGCATCGAGGTCGGCTTTCATAGCGTCTATCTCCCGGCCATAAGTAGCCCAATCTCCGTTTTTGAGCGCTGCCTGGGCGAGATCATAGTGGTCGCTGGCAGACTGGGCGAGGTCGGAGGCGCTCCTGCCTGTAGAGGTGGGTTGCGGCACAGCCGTCTGGCCAGGAACGGGCGTCTGAGCCGGTCCCGGTGTGGGAGTGGTGACAGGGGTTGGGAGTCCACCGTCTACCTCACCCGGCTTCAGCTTGAACGCCACATCAAGCGCATCCTTGAGGTTATCCCCCATGCCCACGCTGTTGCCCGTCGCCACTATTACCTTCTTCAGCTCAGGGAACTTGCTGGCTGTGGCCTGTAAGAAGAGGGGCTGTACGTAGAGGATGGAATTAGCGATAGGTATGGTCAGCAGGTTGCCGCGCCTCGCTTCAGAGTTGATCTGTCCCCATAGGGTAAGCTGTGCTGAGATGATGGGGTCCTGGTTGATGCGGGCCTCTATCTGCTTGGGGCCGTACACTACCTGCTGCTTAGGATATCTTATTACCTCAACCTGCCCGTAGTTCTCTCCATCGCTACGGGCTGCCATCCACGCTATCATGTTATCACGGTTTATGGGAGTGAAGGGCAGGATAAGCATGAACTCTGACTGAGGGTTACCGGGAAGGGCCATGTTCACGTAGTATGCCTCTAGCGGTTCGGAGCCTTCGCTCTGGATACCGAGGGGCACGTTCCACAGGTCCTCTTTGGCATAGAAGACCTCCGGCCTGGTCATGTGGAAGCTCCTGTACATGTTTGCCTGGATATTCATCAGGTCTTCGGGGTAGCGCAGGTGGCTCCGCAGACCGGTGGGCATCTGCGCTATGTCCTGGAAGAGCGCGGGGAAGATACCGCGGTACGCCTGCACCAGAGGGTCGGTGGGGTCGGCTATATAGAAGACCGCGTTGCCGTTGTACGCATCGATCACCACCTTTACCGAGTTACGGATGTAATTGATGCCCCTGTCGTAGGGTGTCGAATACGGGTATAGATCAGTAGTCGTGTACGCATCCTGTATCCAGTAGAGCTTACCTTCTGAAATTACCAGGTAGGGATCGGCGTCGTAGCCGAGGAAGGGCACCAGGAGCTGCACCGCATCCTGTATATTACGGTGGAATAAAACCTTGGTCTCTTCGGTGAAGTCGTCGTTGAGCAGGATTTTCCCATCACCGAAGCGTATGGCGAATAGTATCTTAGTGAAGAAATCGGAGATAGGTACCCCACCCTGTCCCGCATATATCGTCTCTTTGTTCTCTTCGCCGCCAGCCTCGCTGGACGGGTAGTCGAACTCAGCGCGCTTGCTTTTGACGAATACGTAGTCTGCGTCGGTAGCTTTCTCGCCGTAGTAAATCTCAGGGCGGGTTATCTTCAGCTCATCTATAGTAGTTTGGGGCGGGATGTCTTTGACGAGGAGGTTAGGGAGGCCCTCACCCACGATCTCGTCAACGGGAGAGACCACAGCACCGTAGCCGTGCGTATAGTAGAAGTGCTGATTCTGCCAGGTGCGCGACTGCTCACCTAATTCATTGGAAGCAAGCTCGCGGGCGGAAAGCATCACCTGTTGCTGCTGGCCGCCCAGGTTATAACGGTCTATGTCTACCTCGCTGAAGGAGTAATACTGCCTGATTTCCTGCAACTGGGCATAAGTGTCTAGGAGGGGGCGATAGTCCCACAGGCGGATGTTACTCACCGTGTTCTGGTTGGCGGCAAGCTCTGCCAGCGTAACCGACTCGACTACCGGCACCTCTCGGTCCTTGAACTTGTCGAGGCCGAACGCCTTGCGGGTAGCGGTAATGTTGTTTTGTATATACTGGCGCTCGTTGTCAAGCTCGTTGGGCTTGACCACCGCCTCCTGTATGATGGCGGGGTAGACACCCCCCACCAGCACGAGCGTAAGGACCCACAATCCCGCCGCTCCCACGAGCAGCCTCCACGTTCGCACGCGCAAGTTGACGAGGAGGAGAATAGCTGTGAGCACCGCTACGACCATCGTGATGTAGATCGATGGGAGGCGGGCGTTCACATCGGCATACCCCGCGCCATAAGCTACGGTGTGGGAGGCGTAGAGGAGGTCATACTGCCCGAACCAGTACCCCAGGGCGATAAGCAGGAGGAATATCGCACCCAATATGCTCAAGTGGACCCCTACCCGGCTGTCGAGGTTGAGCCTAAAGTTGCTGAGGTCGCTGGCGCGTATGTCACCCTTTCGCCCCGCCTTCTGCATTTCTATTACCTGGCGGTTGATGTCAGGAAGGAGACCTATGATGTAGATAACGGCCGAGCCGAGCGCCGCCAGCACCAGCATCCCCATTGCCCAACCCCGGAGGAACTTCCAGAAGGGGAGGCCGAAGACGTAGAAGCCGATATCGTTGCCGAAGAGTGGGTCGGCCTCGTTGAAAGGGACGCCGTTGAGGAAGAGGAGTATGGTGGGCCACTCCTCAGCAGCGACGAAGCCGAGGAAAAGCCCTATCACTATCGAAACTGCTATCGTTACGCCCCGCGCCAGGCCTCGTGACACCGGGACCTGCTGTCCAGGAAAGACGTTGGCGGGCAGGGACACGCGCCACGCTATAATCCAGTTGATCGCGAGGAAGGCCGCCGCCAGGATAGCCGCTCCGAAGAAGACCACGACTCCCAGCCACAGGCGTGTGGTGTAGACCGCGTCGAGGTTCTGGCTGGCGAACCACATCCAGTCGGTAATCATCTCCGCGAGGAAGGTCGGTATGACGATGATGAGTAGGAGGATGAAGCCGAGTATCCACCAGAGGCGCGTATTTATGCCGCGAAAGCCGCCACCTCCGCGCTGGCCGCGCCCCTGCCCCGTGCGTATAGGCCGGGGTGAGGTTGGTGGGTCAGATTTGTCGTTGGGGGGAATAGACATGTTACTCCTATAATTCTGGTTATCAAGTTCTACGCAATATTCTTCGCCAGGGTTGCAAATTTCAAGGTATACATATGCTTTGCCATTGGGTAAAGTTGTAACTCGCAAATTTACTGGATTGTAACAGGCACGACACGTAAAGACAATGTAATATCACACTATCAGCCTTATCGCTCCCGGTATCACCGTGAAGCGGGCCGGGGCTGTGCCCAGCACTTCGCCGTCGGCTTGAAGGAGCAGGCGGTCTGGAGAGTTGATTTCTACCTGGTAAGCGCGCAATACATCTACTTTGGGGTGGGTGATGTGGCTGCCGTCGTACACGCGGGGCACGTTCCGCACCAGGTCAATCTTGCCCAGGTCGCCCAGCGTCGCCACATCAAAGAGGCCATCGGAAAGCTCGGCATCTGGCGCGATCTTCATGCCTCCCCCGAAGTACTGCCCGTTTGCTATGACAATGCTGTTGGCGCGAGCCTGGCGCGCTTCACCCTTATCTACGCGCACCGACAGCCGTTTGTTGCGGTAGGTGACAAGAGTGGTCAGTAAGCTGCTCAAATAGGGCACGGTGCCCCCAAAGACGCGCGGCGCAACGTTCGACCTCATAGCCACCTCCGCGTCGAAGCCCATACCGGCGGCGTTGATGAAATACCGTGCTCGCGGCTTCCCTGAGAAGGCGGTATAGGTTACGTGGCCCAGGTCTATGGTCCTTGTGCGCCCCGCCAGCAAGCGGTCGCATGCGGCCTCTACGTCCGACGGGACGCCAATCGAGCGCCCGAAATCGCTACCTCTCCCAGCTTGCACCAGGCCAACTGCTACGGGGCTGAGAGCATGTTGCGCTGCCTCTGGGTCGGCAAAACCCATCACGCCGTTCACGACCTCAAAGAGCGTACCGTCGCCCCCTATGACCACAACAGCGCTACACCCCGCCCTCGACGCGGAATAGGCCAGCCGGGCGGCATCTCCCTGGCGGGAGGTGGTCTCTGCCTTGTAAGTTACTCCCCGCACGTCGAATGCGCGCCGGACCACGCCGAGTCGCTCCAGCCCCCGGCCAAGACCCGACACGGGATTGCATACGACCAGTACCCACCCTTCAAAAGGGTGTTTATCCACAGATTCTACCCGCTTTTCCACAGAATACCCGACCTTTTCCACACAGGTTATGCACAAGTTATACACCTAGCCCGTTGCGCCTGTGGTTAGGCATTATACCAGATGCACCCAGAGTGAATAAGCGCATTCATCGAGGCTATGAGTTAGTATAAAGCCGCAATTTAACTGTAGCTCTCCCCTTGTCATTCTGAGCGAAGCGAAGAATCTAAAGATGCTAGGCTACTGTAAGCTTGATATGACGCAGGCTTTTCTAGATTCTTCGCTCCGCTCAGAATGACAAAGGGAGAGCTACTGCTTTACCAGACATATACTGCTTCTGACTTTGCATCAGCCTTGCCTTAAAAATAGTTGGCTGTGTGACCGAAAAGGTGGCACTAATATTGCTACTTTTTCGGTATATGTTACTTGTTACCCAAATTTCCTATGGATGTTTTCAGCGCAATCATTATCCTTTAAGTACAGCTTATCGAACTGGATAATTGGTATCCAAATGCAAGCTGTTACGCAGCCCCTGTACGTTCCAAGGATAGAAACATTGTCACATTCGTCTCGCGCATTGGTACGCTTCTCTTCCTGGCTCCTTCTCCTCACTGTGGCCGTCATGGCAATATTCGGGGGTCATGCTACAGCCTCCGCTTCAGTCCTGGCTCCATCTCAGGCTCCCACATCACAAGGGTTACGCTTTTACCAGGCTACAGGGTTCAGTGTGGGCGGGGCTTTCCTTCAGTTCTTCGATAAGTACGGCGGCGTCCGCATATTCGGCTACCCCATCAGCAACGAGGTGGCGGAAGGGGGTATGACGGTCCAGTATTTCGAGCGCCAGCGTTTTGAGTACCACAAGGAGGCTGCCGGCACACCCTACGAAGTGCAATTGGGCGCTCTCGGCGTGGAAGCATCACGCGGCAAGGTGTCGCTAGCCCCTATAGCCCCGGTCCCCACGACGAACGAGCTCTTATACTTCCGCGAGACGGGCCATTCGCTCAGTGGCGCTTTCCTCGGCTTCTGGCGCGCGAACGGGAGCATACGGGTGCTGGGCTTCCCAATCTCCGAGCCTGTGACTATAAACGGCTTCCTCACACAATACTTCGAGCGCGCGCGCATGGAGTACCACCCTGAGAAGGCTGCCGCGGGCTATGCCGTCGAGCTGGGGCACCTGGGCAAAGAGTATCTGGCGTCGCACCCTGGCCTCGGGAGTGGTGGTGCCGGAGGACCTGTGCCGGGCGCTTCCCTCTCGCCTGTATCGAAGGCGCTGGTGGCACACATCAATGGTGCGCGGCAGGCAGCAGGGCTGAAGCCTGTGGCAATAGATGACCGGCTCTCGGCCCTGGCGCAGCAGCGTTCGGACGACATGGTTGCCAGGGGCTACTTCTCGCATGTCACACCGGAGGGTAAAGGCTTTGTGGACTTCCTGAAAGCCTCCGGCATTCGCTTCAAGTTCAGCGGGGAGATACTGGCGAAGAACAACTTCCGCGAGGAGCTGGCGGCTCTGAAAGCTTATGAGTGGTTCATGGGTTCAACCACTCACCACGCCATCATAGTTGACCCACGCTTCAACCTCGCCGGCGTTGGCATGACGAAAGACAGCAAGGGCTATTACGTCTTCACGGTCATATTCATACAGGCACCGTAATAGTTCTAACGCGCCTCGGTCCCAAGTTTCGGCAGCCGCGCCGAAATACGCAAAAGCTCAAGTTACTTATCAAAATGAGCGCCTCTGGCGCTCATTTTGATAAGTAACGCCCCTTCAGGCAATGGTGCGCGGGTATGCCCGGTCCAACGTGGGGAGAAGAGTTTGCCACGCATAACGCGCAACCGCAGTCTCGCGTGCGGCATAACCGAGGGCGGCACGGTGTTGTGCGTCTGACAGGAGCGATAGAGTAGCCTGAGCAAAGCTTCGCGCAGAGCCTGCGATAAGGACCTCCTTGCCGTGTTGCACCGCGATCCCTTCCGCGCCCACCGGCGTTGACACCAGTGCGCACCCCATCGCCATAGCCTGCAACACCTTCAAGCGCACGCCACCTCCAATTCGCATCGGCACGACGTAGAGCGTTGCCGCCGCGACCCATGAGCGTGGGTCATCTACCGTGCCGGTGACCGTTATACCCGGTGTGCTACCCAGGGCTAGCACCTCTCGCGTAGGGTTGCGCCCCACGATATAGAAGCGCGCACCTGAATGCTCCGCCATAATGAGCGGCCATACTTCACCCACGAACCATTGCACGGCGTCTACGTTGGGGCGGAAATCCATACTGCCATCAAATACCAGTATGTCTCCCGCATCTCCAACGGGCGCGAGAGGGTATTCAGCGTCCCTCGACCAGTAGTCGGGGTCAACACCGTTCGGTAGGACCTTGATGCGCCCACCTATGCCTGATGAGAGCCGAATCAAAGCCTCCTTATCCGCCTCGGAGACGGCCAGTACATGCCTGCTCGCCAGGCAAAGTTCCCGTTCGAACCGCCGCAATCGCCACCATTGCACAAGAGAATAAAATGCTTTCGGCCAACGCTTCACACGCGTAAGGTCAGTCGTGAAGGCCCGACGCTGTAGCAGGTATTCAGCATTATGAGCATCGTAGACGATTTCGGATTTCGGATTTGTGCCGAAGGCCATTTCGGATTTTCCGTTATGAGTATCTTGCGCTGCCAATGCGTAGGGGGCCATCTCTATGCCTTCACAATGAATGGCGTCAAATGTTGTCTGTCTGCGGAGGTCGAGTACGCGGGCCATCATGGCATCAGAGCGGAGTCGCCATGCCATGTCAGGTAAGGAGGAGGATAAGAAGGTTCTTAGACGCTGCTGGGTAGAGCGAATTGGAGCAGGTAGCACTTCAACGTGGTCACACAAAGGCTCCAGGCGCGACTTGTCCATTTCGCCATCGGATTCGAAAGTCAGTAAGGTCACTCGGTGGCGCTGGGCCAGGTAGAGAAGGATGTGCAGGTTGCGTATGGCGGCACCCTGACGTGGGGGGTCGGGCCACTGCGGGGCTAAAACTAGGATACGCATGAGACATTATAAACCAGGGACAGTGATGGGTATCATTCCGCTAGACGGTATGCCGTTAATGGGTTGGCTTATATACAACCATGCAAATACGATCTACGCTGTTCACTAAGCTCTCTTACCTCATGAGATTTTTGGCCTTGAAAGCATAAGATGGAATCTAATAATAAACCACTGGATAACACTAATTGCCATAAGTAGAACAATGAAGCTCGCTAACAATATCCAAACTAAAGAGGAGTTCAGTGATTTCGGAAGAAGCCCGGCGATCCAGGACGCTATCGTATAAGGCAAATACACAACCCCAAGAAAGAACTGAGCAAGCGCAAATTCCTCGCTATTACCATCGAAATAAAAATAACCCAACACAGGAGCTAACACTCCCAATATTGTGGTCACCACAGGCCAGACAACACTTATGGTGATAGATGTTACCAGAAGACGTAACCAAACTTCGACGCCGCGTAGCCAGCTTCGGCTACCTGCGACGTTGCGAGCGTTTTGTCTGAGAGAGCGCCAACTCCAAACGAGATAGAAGATAAGGGGAGTGTTTACAACCAAGGCCAGAATAGTGCCTTTTAGAGCTATCAAAACCACCCGTTACTCCTGAGAAGACATCTATGACCGGAGCGCACTCAGCATCTTCGGCCCGAATATCAGCAACCCCACCACAACCGCCCCAATCGCCGTCAGCAGCACCACTCCAGCTGCCACATCCTTAGCCACCTTCGCCAGGGGATGGTATTGAGTCGTTACGAGGTCGACCAGCGCCTCTACCATCGTGTTTACCATCTCGGCGGCGAGCACCATCACCACCAATAGAGCAAGCACCGCCCACTCCGTCAATGACAGCCCCAGGAATGCTCCTAATAGACCTACTACGAATGCGGCGGCTATATGTATGCGGAAGTTGCGCTGGGTGCGGAAGCAGTAGCCAAGCCCTGCGAAGGCGTAGCGAAAACTTTCACCAATTTTGGATTTCGGATTTCGGATTTCGGATTTAGAGTCGGGCAGCACAGTAATTTAGGAGCCGAAACTCGAAATCAGCTCTTCCTGGCGGGTGTGCATCTTGCCGCGCTGCTCGTCTTCGGTGTCGTCATAGCCAAGGAGGTGGAGGAGGCCATGCACCAGCAGGGTGGCGACCTCAGCTTCTGTAGAGTGGTTGTAGTCGGGGGCCTGCTCGGTAGCACGCTCGTATGAGATCACCACGTCACCCAGGTAAGGCGCGCGCTCGGCGGGAGTGACGAACCCTCCGCCACTCTCGATTTCTTCGCCCTCACCCATGCTGAACGAGAGCACATCGGTATTGTAGTCGTGCCCCAGGTACTGGCGATTGAGGGCCAGCACCTCCTCATCGGTTGTGACCACTACGCCTAACTCGAGCGGGCCTTCCGCTCCCTCAGCCGTCAAGACATGTATGGCAAGCCGGTGCAGCCTATCAGCGTCCAGCTTATCCTCATACTGCGGCTCCATTTGCACAGTGATGAGGTAGCTCGAACCAGGGTCCTGGACGATTTTGGATTTTGGATTTTGGATTTCCATTTTTGTTATTCACCGCAGAGGTGCAGAGTTCGCAGAGGTTCTTTGGGAGTTACGAATTATAGACTATTCCATTTTCACTCTATCGTCTTTCGTCTTTCGTCTTTCGTCTTTCGTCCTTCGTCAAGCTGTAAAGCTCCTGGGCCTCTGCTCGCGCTGGCCTTCCTCAGTGGTAGCCAGGTTGGGTGTGAATGGGGAGGTGACAGGTCCATTGGCGGGCAAGAGGCTGTGGCCGTTCTGCTCGGTGCTTTCTGCCTTGTGCTTTCTAATTTCGGAGCTTGCGCTGTTCGCTGCAATCGCTACAGGCGCAGGTTGAGCTTTGGGCTTTTCCGGGTATGTCACGCGCGGGTGGTATATGCCTTTGAGCATACTGACGAACGCCTCCTGTATGTGGGCGATGTCCCGCACCGTGAGGTCGCACTCATCTAGCTGGCCGTCTTCTATGCGCTCGCTGATGACTTTATGGACCACGTTGGCTATGGCATCCTCCGAGAGGGAAGCCCTGTCGTTGTAGAGGCCAAACGTCTCGGTGGCATCACTGTTACTTAATATCTTCTCCTGGGCGAGCTTGTCTAGCGCGCCGCTCTGTGCCATCGCGCGTACGGTGGCTTCCACACCGTCGGCCAGCATCAGTATTGCGTTCTCTTTCGTCTGGGGTTTGGGGCCGGGGTAGCGGAAGTCTGCGTGGTTCGTCTCAGGGTTGGCTTCGAGGGCTTTATAGTAGAAATACTTGATGAGCATAGTGCCGTGATGCTGAGGTATGGCGTCAAGCACGCGCCTGGGGAGCTTATTCTTCTGGCCGAGGCGTATGCCGTCACGAACGTGCTCGGCAATTATCTGGGCGCTGGCATATGGGTCCATCTCGTCATGCACGTTGCTCATGCCCGACTGGTTATCTATGAAATAGTAGGGACGCTCCACCTTGCCGATGTCGTGGTAGTAAGCGCACACGCGTGTGAGGAGGGGGTCCGCGCCTATCATCTCGGCGGCGCGCTCGGCGAGATTGCTCACCAGGAGCGAATGGTGGTACGTGCCAGGTGCCTCTTGCATCAGGCGGCGCAAGAGCGGCTGGTCCGGGTGGGCAAGCTCCATCAGTTGGAGCGGGGTGGTAATACCGAAAAGCGTGCCCAGCATCGAGAAGGTCACGTAGGTTACGGAGGTCGCCATACCCGCGCTGAACGCCGCCGCCAATCCGAGCGTGCCTACGTCGGACCAGATTATGACGTGCCCCTCCAGCACTTTCAGCGCCAGGGCCGCCAGGAAGGAGGCAACCGCCATGTATATACCGGCGCGAGCGAAGGTACTGACTTTTTCTATGCGGGTCAGACTGAATATACCCGTGAGGCCGCTGACGAAGTAGTACACCGGCAGGTCCATCGACAGGCCGTTGCTTACCACTATCCCCAGCAGCACCGATAGCACGAACGTCACCATCACGGCCAGATTGGTGCTGAGCAGCACGGCTATGAGCATAGAGACCGCCGCGACGGGGAGGACATAAGGGAGGAGCGCGTGGCCGGGCAAGAATACGCGCGCCACCGCAATCGTCACTACCATCAACATGCCGACCAGTAGAAGCTGTTTGTGCCGTCGCCACACCGGCACCGCGTACCTGAAGATGTAAAGGTGTAAAAGTATCATGAGGAGACTGACGATGCTCACCGTCCCAACAACGCTTTGCAGCGATAGGTCTTTGCTGAGGAGGCCCGCTTTCTGCATCTTCTCAATCGCTTCGGGCGTGGCAAGCTCTCCCTGCCGCAGGATAGCCTCACCTTTCTGCACCGTTTGGACGACGGGCTTGACCGTAGCTGCACTCGCTTCTCGCCTCAACCTGGTCGCTTCCTCGTCGAGCCTGATGTTTGGGGTGAGGAGGGGAGAGATAAAGGCTACGGCTGCGGCTTTTTGATCGACGCTGAGGGTTGGAGGCAGACGATCATTCAGCCCTGAGCGGGCGGCCTCCACGTCAGCTTCGCTCGCCAGGCGGCCCTCTTTCATAAAAGAGTTGAAGGTAGGAAGCACGGCGCTGTTGCGCCAGTAGTTGTACTCCCCGTCCGAGAGAGCCAGGACCATATTGAGCAACGTTTTGGTGAGAGTCATCCCTTGCAGATTGGAGGCGTCGGGACGCTGGCCGGGCGGATCGCTTATCTCGTAACTCCGCAGGGCGTCGATCACTCTCAAATTGTCCGTCAGGAGCGACTGCTGGCGCTGCACGAGGTCGGTGTTTTGCACCCACACCTCGTTCGACGGATCGGCCATGATCTGTAGGCGCGCTCGCGAAGTGAGTATCTCAGATTCGTAGCGCAGGTTGTCGGGCGCGAAGATGTCCTGGGTAGCCGGCTGGCGTTCCTGAATATCCACCTGCCCCGGTAAGATAGGCGCGACCATAATCACGCTGAGGATGACTGTGAGCAGCACAGCAGAGATGAGGACGTGGTGAGGCCTGCCCCGGTACTGCTCCGTTTGCCCAGGCAATGGCCCGGCAGGCCGCCGCCTGAACGGCAACACAGGCCGGGGCTTACGCTGGTTGTTGATCTCGTCGCTCATCTATATTCCAGAGTTCAAGGTCCAAGGTTCAAAGTTCAAGGTTCAAGGTTCAAGGTTCAAGGTTATCGTCTATCGTCCCAAAATAGAAAAGGCCCCGGTTCGGAGCGACTGGCTTACCTGCCAGGCACTCTGCCCAGTGCCCAGTATACTACTTTCCGTTGTGTTTGGAGCCTCTTTAGACAAAACGGCTCCTAGTGGGCGCTGCCACCCGACAGCAGCCTGGTGACTACTTTGTTGATGGTGCGCCCTTCCGCCTTCCCCTTCAAGCGCGACATTGCTGCGGGCATGACTCGCTTCATATCACCTGCGCCAGTCGCGCCCAGCTCGGTTATGAGCGTGCGGACTTCGCCTTCGATCTCCTCTTCGGACATCTGCTTGGGGAGGTAACCTTCCAGGATGGAGGCTTCGGCTTGCTCTTTGGCGGCAAGCTCCGGCCTGTTGTGGCGCGCGTAGGCTTCCGCTGCCTCTCGCCTCTGCTTTATCGCCGTCGCCAGCACCGCCTCGATCCCGGCGTCATCCAGCTTTGACCGCTCCTCTATGTTGGCGCCTTCTATGACCCCTTCACCCAGGTGTGCAGCATCCTCGACCCCGGCCTCTTGCAGCAACGTTGCCAGAAGCTCGCTACGTCGCGCTCCCTCAGCGCTCTCTATAGCGGCCCGCGCCATGCGTATAGTGGACTTGCGCAGCTCGTCGCCACTGCGCATAGCGTCTCGCAAGTCGCTCATTAGACGGTCTTTCAGGCTCATATCTTATACCTTATAAAACCTCTGCGCCCTTTGCGTCTCTGCGGTGAAACATATAATAGTCAGGACTTACGCAAGTGAGTGTTGTGGTCTGTCGTCTGCGTAAGACCTGTCTATATCTATTTCAGCGTGGAGTATCGCTCATCCAATCGAAGTTAGCCATTTCGCCGGTGGCGAATACGGTGGCGTCGGACTGCTCTATCTTCTCCTGCTCAGTCAGGTCGGCGTCGGTTACGGGCCACGAACCTGGCTGCCAGGGTATGGTGGTGAGGAGCCTGCTCTGCTGTTCGTAGGCCGCGCGGTCTGCTGCCTCTCGATTGCTGTCCCCCCAGGCGTTAGCACTGAACTCATGGCGGGTGGCGTTTTGCGTCTCGAATTGGTTGAAGGGGTTGAGGTATCTCAGACCCTTCAACACCTGATCGCCGCCCCACAGTGTGTTACCTAACCCATGGGCGAGATCCTTTCCTGTTGGTCCATGCCATTCATCGGGGTTCATCTCATAATCTGTTCCTGGTCCCGCTGCCTTTTGCTTCTCAAGAGGAGCGAGGGGGAAGACTTCGGATTGCAGGTGCTCCTCTATCGCTTCCCACGTCGGCTGCTGCGTATGCGATTGGAGGCCCCAGGCGTCCTGGCCGTTGAGGAGCCGCAATACCTGGGCGCTATGCTGTACCGCTTCTGCTCCGCCCTGCATAGCCATCACCCTTTCCATTATACTGTCGCCCTCTCCGGCTTTATCTGCGGCCCCGTGCTTATGGTGGTCCTGCCGGGCGTAGGAGTGGAAGGCGTTGATATTCCCCTCTTCATCTCGCTCTGTGTGACCGCCCATATGCGAGTCCTGTATCATGTGCAGGAGGCTGCCCGTAGCTCGCAGCCGCGCGTCCCCCTTACCCTCTTCGATGCCGAAAAGGTCGTTTATGGTATTGTACTGCATGTATGGGTACAGTTCGGCGACCTTTCTCATCTCAGGGTCGTCGTCTTCGGCGCTCAGGAGATCTTTGCCACGCCCCAGGTCGCCCAGGGCCGCATCGCCCTTGATTTCGCCCAGGGCGACTTTGCTCATGAACTCAGCCCACATCATCATCTGCTTGTGCGTTTCGGCAGGGGCCTCTCCATCCTGGGAAGCCATGCCATGCATGAATTGCAAGTCACCGAAGTGCGTGCGCGCTTGCAGGTTGACGTCGGTAGGGCCGAATATCCGCTCTCCCGCGTCAGATCTTCGGATCGCTTCCTCTTCGTAGTCGTCCATCTCAGCGACGTTCCACGCGCCGCGCCAGATGGCTGTGTCGAACTCATCCTTTTCCGTGCCCATGTGATACGGGTCATCGTTCCACCGCACGCCCCGCCCGTACTCTTGAACTTCCGGGCTATCAAACGCGCGCGTATCGAATATGCCTCCTGGGTTGAAGATGCTCGCCTCGACCTCCAACGAACTCGTCGGGTCTACCAGGCCCGCTTCCTGAAGCGCGGCTCCGGTCATCCACTCGTGCACAGGATCCATGACGATCTCGGCGCGCTGGACCGGCACCGGCTTGGGGCGTGTGCTCTTTGCCTGGGTGCGCTGCACAGAGCGGTTGCCGTGCGTGCGCTGCATACCATGCGCCGCTTGAGCGCGCAACGGTGCATTGCGGCTGGCGGCCATGACCTCACTTTGCATCATGCCTGCCAGCCTATCGATGTGGACACCTGTGCTACTCTCACCGCTTTCCGCCTGACTATCCACTACCTGATTCTTAAGCGTGCTTTTGCGGTACGTTGCGTCACGATCGGGTGCGCTAAACATTGGCCGTTTCTCCTCTGTACGGTGGCTGCTGGATAGTCGCTCTTTTGCGACACCAGCTTCTATTCACCTGACTGCACAGCATTGTACCGCACCACAGAACCGGGCACTTCACATGAAGATGTGAATTTGGGCTTACGCAGACCAGAGACGACAGACCACAGACCGCGGAGTCCATTTGCGTAAGTCCTGATAGTATAGCATGAAGGTCCAGGGGGCGCGTGGCACCACTGGACCCTCGGGGATAAGAAAATTCTAGCGGGTGCCTCTAAGTACGGCCTTGCGGCGGCGGGCGGCTTCTTTCCTCTTACGTGTGACGCTTGGCTTCTCGAAATATTCTCGGCGGCGCGCCTCGGCCAGTATGCCGTCTTGCTGTACCTTTTTGTTGAAGCGGCGCAACGCGCTCTCGAAGCTCTCGTTGTCCCCAACTACGACGTCGGTCATTATGTAATTCACCCCCCTTCGCAGCAATCCTCTTTCTGCATCGTTTCAGAGTGATTATAGGGTACGCACGGCGGGGTGTCAAGGCGGAATGGACGACGGACGACGGACGACGGACGACGGAAGTAGGCGTTGCGCAAAATGGTAAAAGCAGTGGAGAAGGCTGAAAACTAATCTTGACACGTTAAGAGAAGTCTATTTCAAGATAAGATTCAGACCTGCCACCGGTACTCTTCGAGGTCTACGGTGTAATCCGAGCGGACGTGGACGCCGTCGGCTTCAAGCTCTGCTTTGTGCTGCTCCATGCCGCCGAAGCCGTAGGTGGGGGCGAGGCGGCCCCAGCGGTTTACTACGCGCTGGCAGGGCACCTCTGCCGACCTTGGAGTGTTATACAGGACCGTGCCTACTGCTCTCGCAGCGCGCGGCGCGCCGAGCAAAGCCGCCACCTGTCCATAGGTGACCACCTTGCCCGGCGGCACTGAGCGCACGAACTTCCAGACGCGCTCTCTGAAATGCGGAATGTGGAGTTCGGAATGCGGAATATCAGGTTTCACTCAAGTTAACTCCGCACTCCACACTCCGCATTCCGAACTTGCGTGAGCTACTTGACGTCGGCCTTCGCGCCCTGCTCTTCGAGCTTGGCCTTGATGGCGTTCGCCTCGTCCTTCGGCACGGCCTGCTTGACCGGCTTAGGAGCGGCCTCCACCAGGTCCTTGGCTTCCTTGAGGCCCAGGCCGGTCAGCTCGCGCACGATCTTGATGATCTGAATCTTGTTGGGGCCGAAGTCGGTCAGGATGACGTCGAACTCAGTCTGCTCCTCCTCGGGAGCGGCTGCGGCAGCGCCATCGCCACCACCCGCCGGCATCATGCCGGGCATCAGGCCACCCATCATCATGGGCGCGGCTGCGGAGACGCCAAAGGTCTCTTCCATGTCCTTCACGAGTTGCGAAAGCTCGATCACGGTCATGCCCTTGATCGCTTCCAGTATCTCTTCGCGGGAAATTGTTGTTGCCATTGTACGGTTATCTCCTTTTTCTATTTGTATGTAGTCGGGTTGGGTGGGTGGTCCGTGAACCTCCCCTACAGATAGTTCACGCCTGTTTATTCAGGAGCGGTTTCGGTTGCAGGTGTCTCGGTCTCAGGCGCTTCGGTTTCGGCGGATGGGGCCTCAGACTCGGTGGTCTCGCCCTCATTATCAGTGGTGGTTTCAGTAGACGGAGCTTCAGACTCGGTGTTGACGCTCTCAGTATCAGTGGTTGCGACCTCGTTCTCGCCGGATGGGGCTGCGGCCTCTGTAGCCTCGGTAGCGGTGCTCATGGTAGTTGCAGCCTCAGTTGACATAGTAGCCGCAGGTTGAGCGCTGTCGGCGGCAGGAGCTTCTGTTTCTGCTTCCGCGCCGGATGTATCACCTTGCTCCTTTAGCTGGTCAATACGCGCCTGCATGACGTTCATAAAGCCGCGCAGGGTGCCGCTCAATACAGTTACGAAGTTGCGGACGGGTGCCTGCATCGTGCCGAGTACCTGGGCGATGTATTGCTCGCGAGTGAGCATCTTGGTAAGGTCGCTCACCTGGTCGGCGTTGAGGACCGTCTTGCCCGCGAGGCCACCGCGTATAAGCATAATCTTGGACGTGCGAACGAAGTCGTTGAGCACTTTGGTCGCGCCTGGTATGTCGTCGCGCACGAAGGCGATGGCGACTGGGCCGCCCAGCATCTCGGACATCTGCTCCATACCGGCACGCTTAGCGGCAAGCTCGGTAAGGGTGTTCTTAGCGATGTGGTACTCCACGCCCTTCTCGCGCAGCTGGCGGCGCAGGTTGGTGAGGTCCGCGACTGTGAGGCCGCGATACTCGGTGAAGATCAACACCTGGCTGTTGTTGAACAGCTTCTGGAAATCTTTGACCGTTTCTCTTTTTCTGGCTGTTGGCATTCTCTCTATTTCACCTCCCCTCTTTCGATTTTGGATTAGGAATCAAAATCCCCATGCCTGATGTTCATACCGAGGCATGGGGAGGGATGTCTCCACATGGCAACGCTCCGGGACGTGGCGATGCACGCTTGAGCGTTGTGTCTACCTCGGCGGGCTGGTGGTTTAAGCGTAAATACGCGCCGGCTGTCTCAGGTTATTCTCTTTTTGTCTGTGCTGGATCGAGATCCAACACGCTATTATACCGGAAAGGTGCGGGCACGTCAAATTTCCGAACCAAACTTATCTCTTTTTCTTTCGATTGGTTGGTCCCTGCGGGACCAACCAATCGAAAGAAAAAGACAATTATCCTTTATTATGCAGTCTTTAGATGCTTCGTTTGAGGCGCATACCACTATCATCAAGCTCAAATCCCATGATGCGGATACCGCCACCTACGATGTGTCCGGTCTGGGGGTCGCGGGTGACGCGGGTGATCCAGTGGTAGCCAGGGTCTATATCTTCCTCCCGGAACCACTTTTGCGGCAATACCTGTACCATGCCGCTTGCAGGGTGCCAGACGTAGATGGAATGGACCAGCCCCTCTCCGGGAGGGCTTGCGAGTAAGAGAAGCTCAGTGAGCGTGCCGGCGCTCTGTAGGACCGGCCCTTTGTGCCGTCCTTTGGATAGACCCTGTGGTATCTGCACGCTCTCGGCAGGGGTCGAGTCGTGCAAGAGGTAGTTTTGAAGTGATTTCTTGAATATCTGCGCTCTCGCCCTGAAACTCTTTATCACTCGCAGGTCGTCCAGCTTGAAGGTCTGCACCTCGACATGACCATACCTGCCCGTCGAATACCATACTCCCAGGTAGCCTGGGTTGGCGGCAAAGGGCCACACGGCAGTGTTGAGCGCGATGAGCGGCTTTCCGACCCCCTCCTCTTCAAGCACGGTGACGTAGGCAAGCTTGCCTGTAGTGCCATAAGAGCGCCACTTGAACGCTCTCTCGCCGGAGTAGAGGGTGGGGAAGGTCTGCCAGTACCAGGGCGCAGGGCCTATCGCTGTGTCAATCAATTGTTTGATGCGGTCCGCATCTCCAGGCTCATGCGCGTCTGTGGGGTGTGTCATATATGACGATTATACACGCTCTTTTTTCGATGTTATCATAAGCGCGTGAGACTTCCGCTATCTAATCCAACGAGTGATTTCCCTCTAGAATTGAGGCGGGCGCGGCTATATGCGTTAGCCGCGATTGTCGTTATGATGGCGACTTTCGCGGTGGGCGCTCGGAGCTGGGCGGAGTTCTTCCTCTCCCACAATGAGGCGAACGGCGTGCCTGTGCGCCTCTTTACGCAAACCGATTACCCGGCTATCGCTATAGCCTCACGCATTGTGGCCTCGGGGAGGGGCGGGCAACTTTACGACCTTGAGGAGCAGCGTCGGGAGCAGGATGTGTTAGCCTCTGAGGATTACCTGGACCTCCCGCAAGGCTCGCCGTTGAAGTACCCTTATCCATATACGCCCTTCATAGCGGTGCTGTGGTCTCCCATTGCAGGGATGTCGCCATTGTTGGGGATGGCGCTTTGGGACTTGCTCAATATTGCCGCGCTTGTTGTGGGGTTATGGTATCTGCTGGCGGCGCTACCCCTCTCCGGCGTTACGCGGGTGCTGCTACTGCTGGCGGCTGTTACCTCTTTCCCATTCATCGTCAATCTTGAGCAGGGGCAGAGTAGCGGCATAGTCATGGGCGGGCTAGGTGTGGGCATCGCGCTGCTGCGTAAAGAGAAGGATTTGTTGGCGGGCCTTGTGCTGGGCTTCTTGCTGCTGAAGACGCAGTGGCTGCTCTTCATCGTGCTTGTGCTGGTGTGGAAGCTGCGGTGGCGCGCTCTCCTCGGCATAGCGATAACAGGTGTCGCGCTCACTTCCCTCACGCTCCTCGTTATGGGAACGGATTGGATACCTGATTTTCAGCGCGTGGTAGGTATGGTGCAGAATTGGGACCGTGCGCTGCTGCTCGATCCCTGGTTCAGCCATAGCTTGAGCGGGGGCCTTACCGCCTTATTTGGGCGTGGTACGGATGAATTGGTGAGGACCATAACGCTCTTTGCTACGCTCATGCTGGCGCTGATGCTGGCGTACTTATGGCGCGGCCCGTGGCGGCCTGGGTCGCCCAGGTGGGACGCGATGGTAGCCCTTACCCTCCTGGCGACGATCTTCACGAACTTGCAACTGAACACACACGACCTCGTGCTGTTGGTGCTACCAGGGGCGTTGGGGCTTTCCGCTCTATACGGGTTAGGGGAAGGGAGTACTCTGAAGGTGTGGTGGTATGGGTTACTGTGGGGAAGCTATCTCATACCCGCCTTCTTTCTCGAATTGGCTTTGAGTCCAACGCAAGCCTGGGTCGTCAGGCCGACCACCTTGATTATCGCAGCCTTGTTAGGGGTGTCGGTAGCAATGTCGCTGCGACAACCGCACGCCGATATTATTCCACAGAACCCTTCGGCAGGCTCTTGACTCTTTCCATATAGTCATCATAAGGCTCATCCTCAAAGAGTGACCTGAGAGCACCACCAGATATAGCGCCGTGCACAGCGCCGATGATCGCCCATGACACGATAGCCAGCACGGTTGGGTCTGAGAGCTTGCCGGTAAATGTAGAAATAATGCCAACCCCTAACCAGAATAGCACCCCACCAACGACGCCCCCACAGCCCAGGGAAAATGTAGTTACTATTGGCCAAAGCCCCGTGTCTGGGAGGTAGCGACGAAGCACCACGCTTTGGGCAATTCCAATAATAAGCCCCGCAACGCCCGCGAACATTGCTACGAACATGCTTCCAAAGATGACTATCATTGCGCCTATTCCTAGCACACTGTCACTCGACCAGGGGTCTGAGAGGAATATACCGGAGATGCCGAAGTTCATGGCGGTGGCTCCGAAGCCACATGGCAAACTTGCTGCTCCTACCGCCAGCAAGCCCGTTGCCAGCCCAATAACGTTAGCAGATACCCAGCCCCACCAGGTGAGGTTAGGTAGGTATAGTCTAAGCAATAGCCAACCGCTCACTCCCGAAACTATCCCTGTCATAACCATTGCAAATAAGGGGACGAGCCACGTAGCGGTTGGAATCTCCATATCCTGGAAGAAACCAGGACGTGTGGAGTAGCGATTATTATCGTAAAGGAAAAACCAGGTGATACCACCGGCAAGCGCACCCCTAGCGTTTACCAAAGCCCATTTTGATCTGAAGTTCTTGCTTACCTTGATCGGCACATCCGCCTCTTAGAAATGGATGAATCGTTCCGAACTGGGGATTTATGCTTGGCAAGCGTAGGATCCCAAACTAAAAATCATAAAAAGCATGAAAATGGGCCGCTGCGCAGCCCATTTTCATGCTTTTTATGATTTTTGAAAAGCCCCTCTTTCTACCCTTTCTGGTCGGAGGCAGCTTCGGCGAGGGTCTGGGGGACGTCCATGTGGATGCCGGGACCCATCGTGCTGGTGAGGGTGATGGACCTGACGTAGGTACCCTTGGCCCCGGTTGGCTTGGCGCGCACAACGGCGTCTACCATAGACATCAGGTTGTCCTTGATCTGCTCCTCGGTGAAGGAGACCTTGCCTATGCCGACGTGGAGGAGGCCGGTCTTGTCGTTGCGAAATTCCACGCGCCCACCCTTGGACTCCTGGATTACGCGGGGGAGGTCGGCGGGGTTGGCGACGATGGTGCCGCTCTTGGGGTTGGGCATGAGGCCGCGGCGGCCCAGCACCTTGCCGAGACCCGCCTTACCGATCTTGCCCATCTGGTCGGCGACGGCGATGGCTACGTCGAAGTCGACCCAGCCGCCGTTGATGCGGTTGATAAGCTCGTCGCTGCCCGCATAGTCGGCACCCGCTTCGAGGGCGATACGCTCGCCCTCACCCTCGGCGAAGACCAGGACGCGTACAGTCTTGCCTGTCCCGTGGGGGAGGGTAGCGGTGGCGCGCACCTGCTGGTCGGCGTGGCGAGGGTCAATACCGAGCCTCATGTGCAGCTCAAGTGTCGAATCGAACTTCACAAACGAGGTCTTCTTGACAAGCTCCACAGCTTCCTGGGGCCTATACATCTTATCTTCTTCTATCATAGCAGCTACTGCCGCGTATTTCTTTCCATGCTTTGGCATCATTTACTCCTTTTTGAAGTTAGAAATTAGAAATTAGAAGTTAGACAATTGTGATCTTAGATTCTGATTTCTAACTTCTAATTTCTCGTTTAGATAACGTCAATCCCCATGCTGCGGGCGGTGCCTTCGACCATTTTGACGGCGGTGTCTTCGTCGTAGGCGTTGAGGTCTTTCATTTTGGTGCGGGCTATCTCCAGCACCTGGTCGCGGGTGACGCGGCCTACCTTGGTGCGGTTGGGCATGCCCGACCCCTTCTCGATCTTGGCTGCCTTGCGCAGGAGGTCCGCCGCCGGGGGGGTCTTCGTGACGAAGGTGAAGGAACGGTCTTCGAAAACTGTGATTTCGGCGGGTATGATGAAGCCTACCTGCCCGGCGGTGCGCTCGTTATACTCCTTCACGAACTGCATGATGTTGATGCCGTGACCACCGAGGGCTGGGCCTACTGGGGGCGCGGGGGTGGCCTTGCCTGCGTTTATCTGGAGCTTTACTACTGCTCGTACTTTCTTAGCCAATGTGTGTCTCCTTTTTGCTGTTAGCCGCCAACTCCTTGTAGCGGTTTATTGTTGTGAAGATGTGGGGTCTCCCCACACCCAGGCAAGGGGAAGGTCCCCTTGCATCTCCTCTTTGCGCCAGGCAAACAAAAAGGGCCTGGGCGGACCCCAAACCCTGCTACGCTACCTTCCGGTGGCGAATGCCCTCGATGAGAGAGCGAGTTTGAGGTGGCTAGCGGGACCTGACTGGAAGTCCCTTCCTCTATCTTCGGTTATCGAAGCTCAATTTGGCGCGATAAATCACGCCCCTATGTATATTATACCAATCTTTCGACCTGGAGGAAGTCTAACTCGACGGGGGTCTCGCGCCCAAAGAAGGATACGCGCACCCTGACCTTGCCTTTCTCCTGGTTGAGGTTGTCTACGATACCCTCGAAGTCGGCGAAGGGGCCATCTATGATCTTCACAGCCTGGCCGGGCTGGAGGGTTACTTTGAACTTGGTGGGCGCGGCGGTCTGCATCTGCTTGAGTATGGTATCGGCTTCCTCTTTGGGGAGAGCGGTGGGCTTGGTGCCGACGCCTACGAAGCCAGTCACGCCTGGGGTGTTGCGGACCACGTACCACGACTCTTCGTCCATGACCATCTCGACGAGGACGTAGCCGGGGAAGATCTTGCGCTGCACGGGCTTGCGCTGGCCGCCCTTGATCTCTATCTCTTCGATGGTGGGGACTTCGACCCTGTAGATGCGGTCGCTGATATCGTGGGAGAGGATACGGTGCTCAAGGTTCTTCTTGACCTTGTTCTCGTAGCCGGAGTAAGTGTGGATAACGTACCAGTGGCGGTCCTCGGAAAGAGCGTCTCCGACGGAGGTGTCGGTCGCGACCGCACCGGCGTCGGTGGCCGTATTCTGCTGTTCGGGTTGGGTGTCCATAGTGGGAGTCAGGAAATAGGGATCAGGGGTCGGGAGTGATTAGAAGGTAATGCCGCCGATGGAGCTGTAGATAAAGGAGAATACAACGTCGAGCACGGCGAGGAGCGCGCCTACCGCGGCGGAGATGCCGATGACAACGATGGTGAGGTTGCGGGTCTCTTCGCGGGTGGGCCAGGTTACTTTGCGCAGCTCGGCGATGATGTTGGCTATCCTGCCTTGCATCCTGCCGACTCTGGTGTTGTCGTTGCCTCCTCCGGGCGCAGGGACCGTGCGCGCTTTGACCTGATCACGCGGCTGCGTGGTCGAGGTGGGGGAAGGTGTTGGCTTTTCTTTGCGGCCAATCATAGCCATTTCGAATGTTACTCCTGTGTAAGATGCGGTTTGCCTGGCGTGGTGGCACGTGCGGAGAGACTCGAACTCCCAACCGGCCGCTTTGGAGACGGCTGCTCTGCCAATTGAGCTACGCACGTATGTATATATTTGGGCGGCCCGAAACTGAGGCAATCGTTGCGCGTCTTTCATTATACGCCATGCCTGCGGGCGGTGTCAAGCGTGCGATTGTGGATAGTAAATAGGGGTAAACGCAAAGGGGGCAAAGAGCGCAGAGACTCAAAATAGTAGTTAGCTGCCTACAAGCCCTTACGTAGTTTCGCAATGTCCGAAGGGCTTAACCTGCCAACCATGCTTCCATACTGATCTATGCCCATGAGCCTTGCCACATCCTCCACCTCACTATCACCCGCCTGCTCGCCCAACGGTGAGGCATCCAAATCGTCATCCTCCAGCATGGAAGAGGAGGAGTGAATATCCTCACGTGGCGAAATCGGTGAGTAGGTAGGTGGCAGAGGCGAGAGCGGTGAGTAAGGCGGTGGGAGAGGCGAGAGTGGGGAGAGTGGGGAGAGTGGGGAGAGTGGGGACATTGGTGGGTCAGATGAGTGTGCGGGTGGGTCGATGGGATCGTGTGACCCAGATGAGGGGCCGAAAGGAGAAAGGGGCAGGGCAGGTGGCAAGGGGAGCGCGCTGAAAGGGCCTGAGGCGCTCACTGGTCCAAATAAGCTCGAAAATGATGGCGGGGGTGGCGGTAGATGGGGGTGAGGTGCGGACAGAGTTAGTGACGGAGGTAGGGAGGGAGGTAGGGAGGGTGGGAGGTGGCCCAAGGCTAAGCTCGGAGTAGGCGGGAGAGCGAGGACCGGGGGCATAGAGGGTGGTAACGAAGAGCTGGCGGGTGTCTCTAGCTCCCATGAATGCCAGGGGCCTCCCTGGTAACCGGGAGCCTTCGGGTTCCAGTAAGAGGGGTCGCTTTCTCGATGGGGACCGGGGGACATATAGCGCTCTTCCGAGGCGCCACTGGCATTGGACCAAGCGCGGTCTTCTATGCCGTGATACGCTGAACTTTGCCTGTTATGTTCCATATTTCTTGCGCGGGGCCTCTTATGCCCTTCGCGGTTCCAATTGGAGCCTGCGGACTCGCCGTGCCCAAGCACTCCCTTGCCGTGCCCCGTGATGGTCTTCGTCCTGGAGCGGCCCGGAGAAGTTGCTTCAAAACGTCGCTCTTTCTTCATCAGCCACTTTCTCTTCTCACCTTCGCTCATCCCTGGGCGCATTGGGCTTAAGGCTGCTTCTTCCCAATGAGGCAACATGTTGCTATGAGAGTGGGAGGGATTCTCATATCCGGCTGCCGACCTTCGGGTGGCGCCTTTTGACTTACCGGACTTTCCGGTCCTCTTTGCGCCGTATTTACCTCCTGGGGGACCCTGCCTGTAAACGCTCCCGTGCGGCGAGCTGGCTCGGACGGTGCGCCCAGGTGAAGTCCAGGGGTCTTGAGCGAGGGAGGGGTTCGAGGATAATGGAGTGCTGCTTATACTGAGAGGGGATGCCGGTGGCAGCAGTGAAGGCATAGGCGACGGCATAGGCGGAAGGGATGAGGGGAGGGATGACGGAGGGAGAGAGGGTAAAGGGTGTGGCTGTGGCGCGAGAGGTAGGGTTGGCGGCGGAGGATAGATTGCCGTAGCCGGGCTCAAGTCGTCAGGTGGGTCGTGATCGTGGCTCATGAAGTCGAAGTGACGCTGTACAGCCTTCACCTGCCCCGAAATCTTCTCCCCGGCATCCTCTATGTCCACAATTTCAGGCGCTTCCATTGACCGAATGTAGCGCTGGACGGCTTTGTTGCCGTGGAGCTGCTGCATGCGTCGCATCGTAGCGATTTTGAGGGGCGCGCTACCCTGCTTTTGGAGGCCAGGGCTGCCCAATAGTGAAGGGTCAACAGTCAGGTTCTCAAAATGTGATCTGCTTTCGAACCCTTTGTCTAAAGAGGGCAATTGATCTTGTTCGCCGTTGGCAGGGTATAGCGATCCAGGCTCAGTGGCCTGCCTGATTCTGGACTGGTTGGCGTCGTGGGCGCTGCTATTCTCAATCATGGCGGTGATTTCCCAGCTATTTATGTGCAAGCAACGGGATTAGTGCTAGTAATCATAGCATAACTGTCAACCGGAATGTAGGTAGAAGGGCACGGCGACGCCGTGCCCCTACGGGCGTGTGCAATGATAGGGTGTGGGTGCCCCGATGACCGTAACTGGTGCTGGTCGGTTTCCTCTCCTGTTTGTGGGAGGAGAGGGTGTGGGGCGGCGCTCCACCAGCGGGGATTGACCTGCGCCGCGACACTTTTGCTTGCCGGGTGGTGCGTGATGCGTGAAACGTGAAACGTGAGGGGTGGGAGATGAGCAGCACTCGGCAGATAGGCCTTATGGGGTTGTACGGTGTGGTGTGTAAAGGCGCTCCTTTGGGGAGCAGAGTGAATTGTTTTGGCTACTCCTTTCTAATTCACTTCAACACGGGGCACCAGCGGGTTCCCTGAGTGTGGATGGCCCTCGCTACGGTCGCGGGGGTTGAGATGCATCTATTTAATTAATCCCATTTCGAGGCCATTTTGGGACAGGTTTTGGGGACCAATTTGGGGTAATTTTGAAAATTGGTCTGGAAGAGGTGAAGGTGAGGTATGGCGCGTGCCGAGGATGACCGTTAGCCCTCGAGATAGTCCTCCTCGGACACCGGCTCTAACCAGGTGGTCTCTCCAAAGGTCATAGCGAGATGCCTCATAGCGTGCTCCTCTTGGGGGTGGGCGCCATGCCAGTGCTCGGTGCCTGCCTGTATGTGCGCTACGTCGCCCTCGATTGCATCCGACGCGTGGCTCCCACGCGTCTGCACCCGCCCACGCCCCTGGAGGAAGTAGAGTACTTGCTCTCCGCTATGGAGGTGCCAGAAGGTTCGCGCGCCTTTCTCGAATGTCACCCGCGCAGCGCGGAGTTGGCAGGCCTCGTTGGTGGCTACGGGCTGGAAATATGCAGTGCCGGTAAAATTATCGGGTGCACCTTGTTGGCGCGGAATGTCGTCGGCGTGCTCGAAATGTAAGCTCATATCCTGTCTCCTTGCTCATGTTCGGTGGCGCTAATTCCAATGCTAATAGTCGCGGGAGCGGGTCACAGGGGCTCTATCTCCCAGCACCGTTATGGGAAGAATGATACCACAGGCTGCTCAGCAGGGTCAGATTGGGCGGCATATCTTGTCCTGTCGTCCAAAGCATATGTACTTATTTCCTATTGTATTTTTAGCTCTTCTGTTCTATAATAGGATTGCTTCTCAGGTACTATTCGCTATCGCGCCAGGTACTTTTTTGCCAGGTACGATGCGCTTATCTCCAGATAGAATAATCTTAACAGGACTTACGCACTGACGAAAGACGAAGGACGAAAGACGAAAGACGAAAGCTAAACTGCATAAGTCCTGCTTAAGTACAGTTGAGAAAGTGAGGTAGCTATGGCAGATAGCATCTCGATAGAAGCGGTAACTGAAGAGCAAGAAGAACCCCTTGAGCGCCAGATGTTCCAACTTACCGACTTTGTAGGCAATCACAACAAATTCTACATGGTGGAGTTGTGGCCTGCGCCCGACGGGATGGTCCGCCTCAAGACTTCATGGGGGCGGGTCGGCTCCAAGCCACAGGTGAGCGAGAAGGTGCTCCACCGCCACCACGTGGACCGCCAGATAGCAGAGAAGATGCGAAAAGGGTATCGCAGAATAGACCTGCACCGCCCTGAATTGGTGCTTGAGCCGGCGGGCGAGGACCAAAAGCCTCTGCCGCGACGCGACCCGAAAGTGGAACAACTGGTGGAGTGGATATATACCGAGGCTGGTGAGCACATCCGCTCCTTCCTGGCGGTCGAGATCGAAGCGCTCAGCCAGGCGCAAATCGCGGAGGGACGTCGCTTGTTGAGGGACGCCCAGGGCGAGTACTCATCCTACCGGAGTGCTCCTTTAGAGAGGAGCAAAAAGCTACTGGCGGCGACCGTACAAGCCTACTACAATGCGATTCCGACGAAGCTCCCGGCGCGCCTCGACCCTGAGCAGGTGGTTATTGAGTTCTGCAAGCAATTTAGCGAGCAAGAAGACCGGCTCCTGCAATTGGAGGCGGCAATAGCAACCATCAAGGTGCAACGCCAGCACCCCGGTTTCGACCCATATGAGACGCTGGGCGCCGAGATAATTCCCCTCTCCCAGGATGACCACGCCCACAAATCGCTGAGTGAGTACATCACCGGCACGCAGGTGCATGGCTACGCTTTGAGGATCAAGGATATTTTCGAGGTACGTATAGCTGAGGAGCGGGAGAGGTACGAGCGGAATAGCAGGGGCATATCGCATCGCGAGCTGCTTTTCCACGGCACTCGCAACCAGAACGTGCGCCACATTTTGCGCCAGGGGCTTATTTGCCCCAGCACACCTGCCCACGGGCGCATGCTTGGCAACGGCATTTACCTCGCAAACAAGTCTACAAAAAGCAGCAACTATTGCCTATCGAGCCGTCCAACTGTGCCGTGTATGCTGCTCATTGTGGAAGCTGCCCTGGGCAACCGGTATGTCGCACCTGAAATGGCACTCCTCAATGAGCCGCCGATTGGATACGACTCCGTCTGGGGCAAGGCGGGCGTGACGCGCATAACGCCTTTACATGCCCTGATGAACGATGAGTTCGTGGTCTATTCGCCATCCCAGCAGACGATTCGCTACCTGGTTACGTTCGAGCCTGGGGTGAGTTAGACCAGCGCGTGAAACTAGCACAGCAGACAGGAGGCCAATATGCGTATTCCAATTGGTGACGAGGCACTCGCGAGACTTGTAATCGATCTGCTGAGAGAGTGGGTGGAAGATGAGGTGGGGTTCACCGCCTACGATGTGACACGCCAGCTACGCAAGGACCGGCCACATTTTGACATACCGCACCTCCTGGTAAGAGGATGCGTCCACCGGTTTATGCAACCCGTCGTCTCGCGGGGACTGTACGAGCACTCGATGAAGCGATTCGGCATGAGCAGCGCACTCTTCTACCAGCCGCGATGCGAAGGGAGCTGGCAGACTACCATCCCACTCCTGCGCCTCGATAGCTAAGCACTACGGCGTTTCAGATGCAGCCGTTGGGGATCGTAAATTGAAACGCAAAGACGCAAAGGGGGCAAAGAACGCAGAGATTCTTTGGGGTTCACCGCAGAGGCGCGGAGGGCGCAGAGGTTTTATGGGTGGGTGGTAAGGTGGTGTGGTAGGTGCGGTTGTGGGGGCATGGCGACGCCATGCCCCTACGGGCGTGTGGTAATAATAGGGTGTGGGTGCCCCGATGACCATAACCGGTACTGGTTGGTTTCCTCTCCTTCGTGTGTTGGGACGCATGGGGAG